>JAEETH010000005.1 GCA_016290215.1 Bacteroidales bacterium | reverse complement strand
TCTTGCAGACGCCAGCGCGGCATTTCTTGTCAACAACGTGCTCAACATACTCGTCCCAGAAGTTGTCGAGGGTCGAAAGCACCGGGTTCGGTGAGGTCTGACCCAGACCGCAGAGGGCGGTATCCTTAATCACAGCGGCGAGGTTGCGGAGTTCCTGGAGGTCGTCCATGGTGCCTCTGCCTTCCGTGATCTTGGTGAGGATTTCGAGCATACGTTTGTTACCGATACGGCAGGGCGAGCACTTACCGCAGCTCTCTTCGCAGGTGAACTCCAAGTAGAACTTGGCGATGGCCACCATGCAGGAGGTGTCGTCCATGACCACCATACCACCAGAGCCCATCATGGAGCCGGCAGCGGCAAGGCTTTCATAGTCGATAGGAGTATCGAGGTGTTTCTCAGTCAAGCAGCCGCCTGAAGGACCACCAGTCTGGACGGCCTTAAACTTACGGCCACCCTTGATACCACCACCGATTTCGTAAATGATGTCGCGCAGGGTCGTGCCCATCGGGACCTCAATCAGACCGACATTGTTGATCTGACCAGCCAGAGCGAACACCTTCGTGCCCTTCGACTTCTCGGAGCCGATGCTGGCGAACCAGTCGGCACCCTTGGTGATGATGATCGGCACGTTGGCGAAGGTCTCCACGTTGTTCACGTTGGAGGGCTTGGCCATATAACCGCTGACAGCCGGGAACGGAGGCTTCAGGGTAGGTTCACCACGCTTGCCTTCCATCGAGTGGATCAGAGCGGTCTCTTCACCGCAGACGAAAGCACCAGCGCCGTAGCGGAGCTCGATGTCGAAATCGAAGCCCGAGCCGAGGATGTCCTTACCGAGCAGGCCGTATTCGCGAGCCTGGGCAATGGCGACTTGCAGACGGTGGATAGCTAACGGGTATTCAGCACGGATGTAAACCAAACCGTGGGTAGCACCGATGGCATAGCCACAGATGGCCATAGCCTCGACGATGCTGTGCGGGTCACCTTCCATGATGGAACGGTCCATGAACGCACCCGGGTCACCTTCGTCAGCATTGCAGATGACGTACATCTCATCGCACTTGTTCTTTGCGCAGAGGCCCCATTTCACGCCGGTGGGGAAGCCAGCGCCGCCACGGCCACGGAGGCCTGACTTGGTGACTTCGTCGACCACCTGTTGGGGAGTCATCTCGGACAAGACCTTACCAAGAGCTTCATAACCGCCACGCGAGATGCACTCGTCGATGTTTTCGGGGTTGATGAAACCGCAGTTACGCAAGGCGATACGGAGTTGCTTACGATAGAAGCCCATGTGCTTCGAGTCGGCAACGTGTTCCTTGTTCTCGGGATCCATGTAGAGCAAGTCGGTGACCTTACGGCCCTTGATGATGTGCTCGTTCACGATTTTCTCGACGTCTTCAGGCTTGACCTGAGTGTAGAAAGTGTTGTCAGGCATGATCTTGACGATGGGGCCCTTCTCGCAGAAGCCGAAGCAACCCGTTCTGACCACCTGAACTTCATCCTGCAAGCCCTTCGCGGCGAGAATGTCCTCGAAGTTCTTGATGATTTGAGCACTTGCCGAAGCCTGGCAGCCTGTACCGCCGCAGACCAGCACGTGCATCTTGATTTTTGCCATATAAATTCCTCCGAATTAAGTTATTAGATAGTTTCGTAGTTCACGGGGATGACGCCGTCCACCATTTCGTTGTTCATCACATACTTGGTGAGGATTTCGTCAGCGCGGTTGTTGTCGACATGACCGAAGACGATCGGGTCCTTGCCAGGGCACTTCACCTCGATGGTCGGCTCAGCGTGGCAGTAGCCCATGCAGCCGGTCTGGGTGAAGACGATGCCGAGCTTCAGCTCGTCGGCCTTCTCCATCATGTGTTCCATAACTTGTTTTGCACCGGCAGCGATACCGCAGGTAGCCATTGCGACCTTAATTTGCACCAAAGAGTCGGGGTCGTTGCTCTTTTCGCGAAGGTCAAGTTTCGACTGAAGCTTTTCTCTCATAGCTTTCAGTTCTGCTAAAGACTTAACTTTTGCCATAGAATGATTTTTTTATGGTTATTTATTGAGTTTGATTCTCTTGCTTGTTTCCCGCGAAGACACAACTCACGAAAAACGCTGCAAATTTAGAAAAATAAAGCACTCATTCCAAATAAAATGGAAAGTTTTTTCTAAATTTTATGGTTTTATACTATATTGTTTTTCAATGTTTTATAAATTGAATTGACACCCTGTTTGTAAATTAGAATCGTTCTAATTTAGAAAATGGCTTTTTACAGATAAAAACATGTCTGGATTGCTTCGGTCGTACTTCCCACGCAATGACGCCAAACGACAACAATACCATCGTATTGCGCTGACCCGCTTTGCGTCTTTGCGAACGGAGTGAAGCAATCCAGACAGGAATCTATATTATGTCTTAATTAAAGCTCGTCGTTAATAAGCATTTCGAGCACTTTCATGAAATTCTGCTCCTTGGGCGAATTCTCGCCGTCGGCCATAACGAGGTCGTTAAGGTCGGCCATAAAGGCTGCCTTGTCCTCCTCGGTCTTCAAGAATTCATCCTTATGCTCTTTGAAGAAACTCAGCCAAGCCGGGCTGGTCATCTTCTTGAACTCGTCAAACACTTCACGATAGCTCTTTTCATCAAATTGGTTGAGAATACGCTCAAGTTCAGTATAAGAAATGTTGCCGTCGATACCCGATGCGCAAAGCATCATGAAGATTTGGAATTTTTCTTTAGTAAGATTTTCCATAGTGAGACTAATTTTGTGATTATGCGACAAAAGTAGAAAATAATTCTATACCTTTGCAACAAATTTCAATTTTTATGAGAAAAAATTTCTTAATCGCCGTTTTTTTTCTGCTAACCAGCACGATAACGGCACAAAACAAGTGTTTCTGGGTCTTCTTCACCGACAAAAACGACACCCAATTCGATCCTTACTCCTATTTTGATGCCAAGGCCATCGCGCGTTATCAACAATGTGGTGCCGACCTTTATGACATCAGCAACTATCCATTGAACGACAGTTATGTCAATTCGGTAAGCGCTTATTCTACAGAGGTTTTCGGCGAATCGCGATGGCTCAATGCCGTGGGCGTCGAGACCACCGACGACAATGCCGCCTTGATTGCACAATTGCCTTTTGTGGCTCGCATTCAGGAAATCGTCTCCAATGGTACGGTTGCGTCATTGCAAGCGGAGCGAAACAATCCAGAATCATCGAATGTGGATTGCTTCGTTGTTCCTTCTCGCATTGACGATGATGAGCCAGTTGACATACTCACCGACCAGCTGAAACGCTTCGGCGGCCAACATTTCATCGACAAAGGCATCGACGGCAAGGGCCTGCGCATCTGCGTGATGGACGGTGGCTTCCCGAAGGTGAACACCCACCCCGCTTTCCAACATCTGCGCGACAACAATCAGATTCTGATGACCTACAACTTCCCCAATAAGCGTGAAGACGTCTACGGTTGGAGCACCCACGGCACCATGGTGTTGAGCTGCATCGCGGGCATCAACAAAGAAGGACAAAAGATGGGTCTCGCCACGGGTGCCGAGTTCCTTTTGGCCCGTACCGAAATCGACCCAGAGCCTTTTAAAGAAGAGGTGTGGTGGGCACAAGGTGCCGAGTGGGCCGACAAAAACGGCGCCGACATCATCAACAGCTCGTTGGGCTACGGCAAGGACCGCCATTGGACCCGCGACATGGACGGCACTTCCTACGTGGCCAAAGCCGCCAACAAAGCCGCTGAAAAAGGTATCCTGATCTGCAACTCCGCCGGCAACGAAGGTAGCGACAAGCGCTGGATGACCATCATCACCCCCGCTGATGCGAAAAATGTGCTCACCGTGGGAGGCATCGAGAACGAATTGGACAACTATCAGCATATCGACTTCAGTTCTTACGGTCCCACGGCCGACAAACGCCTCAAACCCAACGTGGTGGCCTTTGGCAATGCTGAGGTCGCCAAACCTGGTGGCGGTTACACCTATGCCTCAGGCACCTCGTTCTCCAGTCCGCTTACTGCCGGTTTTTGTGCCTGCGCCTGGCAGACCAAACGCAACTTGACAGCCCTTCAGATGAAGGCCGAAATCGAGAAATCTGCCGACCTTTATCCTTATTATGACTATGCGTATGGCTACGGTGTGCCACAAGCCGCCTATTTCACCGGTGACCTGAAACCTGCCGAGCGCTCGTTTGACCTCGTTCAGGAAAAGGATGGCGTGAAGATTGCTTTCCCAAAACTGATCGAGGGACAAAGTGTCTTCATCAACGTGGAGGGCGACGGTGGCGTGCTGGAAGGATATTATAAGGTGTGGCCCGACTCCGCCGGCATCAAGTTGCTCAATAGGGATTTGGGCAAAGGCAAGAAACTCAATGTCAGCTACAACGGTTTCTACGACTCCTGCCCTGTCAGTGGTTCGGGAGAAGATATCAACTTGCTGACCAACTGGGCCAATAGCCAAAACGGTACGTTCAAAAAGGTGAAAGAGGAAGGTTGGCAAAAGACAACCTACTTCCAATACGACTACAACTTGCCCAATGCCACTTGGAACGGCTTCAACCGCCATTTCGCTTTCGGGCGCCGCTGGATGTATGGCAAGTCTTATAAAATAGGTATGGGTCTTGGCTTGGATTGGAACCGCTTTGTAGCCAAAGGACAGATTCCAGACGCCATGGAAGTCGCGAATCGCGAAACCATCATGCGTCAGATGCAACTGCGCGGCGAATTGCTGCAGCGTGTTGTTATCCGTCTTTGGGGCATCAACTGGGACTTAGGCGTTTATGGCGGCATCAATGCCCTGCGTCGTGTCAAGATTGTGGACAATATGAAATGGCAAGATGCTGAAGGCAACCTGACTAAACCATACAACAGCAAAGTCACAAGTTATTATAACTACTGTAGAGCCATGAACCTCTTCGAATACGGTGCCACCACGCGCATCAGCTATAGCATCGCAAACTTGCTCAATGTTGGCGTTTATGGTAGCTACCGCCTGTCACCAGTCATAACCAAAGAAGATTTCTTGATAGGCAGCCCCAACAACCAGCCTTCACCTTGGAGTGTTGGCATCGAGATAGAGATTGTGCCGTGATACATCCTTTTGAACAAGGGTATAATACTTACCCATAAACCGAAAGCTTGTGGGGAGTTTTTTGGGGAAAGGCCGCAAAAACAATCATATGAAGTGTTTGTTTAAAAAATGAAAATTGTTTTTTTCATTTTATAGACTAATTTTACAATCTTTATGATACTATTATAGTAAATAAATTGTATCTAAATTGACATAAAACAATGAAAAGACTGATAATGACTGCATTGGCTTGCGTGACAGCTTTGTCGCTGTTTGCACAAGTTGACACGGATTGGGACCAACGGGTTCGTGAGTCCCAACAGAATGCCCGGGAGGAATACGAGAAATTCCGTCAACAAGCACAACAAGAATATAACGATTTCCGCAGAAGAGCCAACGAGGAATATGCTCGTTTCATGGCCGACCCATGGACGGCTTTCGAGACGCAACCCGCCGAGGAAATCCCTAAACTACCTAAACCTCCAACTCCCGTTTTGGTTGACCCAAATTCACATCCAGAACCTGTACCAATTCCCGTTGAGAACAAACCTGTGCCACCTGTTCCAGTCGTACGTCCAGAACCCGTCGAGCCTATATCTCCAACGGTTAAGCCAAACGCTCCTGAAACCGTCATCAGATTCTACGGAACTGACATAGTGTTCCATTTGCCTGATGCCAGCTCTTTGCACATGAAGGATGCTTCAGAAAAAAGTGTGTCTGCATTGTGGAAGCAATTATCTGATCCGGTTTTCGATAATATGATTGCCGAGTGCCTTCAAAACCGCACCAAATTGAACCTTTGTGACTGGGGTTATGTCATGTTGACCGAGCAGGTCGCCGAATCTTTTTGCGGTGGCCATACCAACGAAGCGGTCGTCCTCCACATGTATCTGCTTATCCAATCCGGTTATCAGATGCGGATCGGTAGAGCTGGCAATCGGCTTTGTGCTTTATTAGGTTCCGATGCTAAAATCTACCGTTATAGGTTCTACAGAATCAACGACATAAAATACTATTGCTTTGATAATTCGATAGATCATAAATCTATCCAAATCTTCAACTGTGCTTTTCCAAAGGAAAAATTGATGAGTCTTGTGATGAGTCAACCCAAATTGACTGTCAGGAAAACAGAACCCAAAACACATGTATCTAAGCGTTTTCCAACTGTGAAGGTCACGGTCGCTTTGAATCAAAACTTGATTGACTTCTACAACAGCTGCCCACTTAATTCCGAATGGCAGTTGTACTCAATGGCATCGTTGAGTGATCAGGCCAAAGAATCGCTTTATCCTTTTCTGCGCAAGGCTATTGAAGGCAAGACCCAAACTCAAGCTGCCAACATCCTCATCAACTTCGTTCAAACTGGCTTTGACTATGCCACCGACCAACAACAATTTGGTTACGAACGTCCGCTCTATCCCGACGAGTCGCTGTATTATCCATACTGCGACTGCGAAGACCGCTCCATACTATTTGCCTGCTTGGTTCGTGAACTGATGGGGCTAGACGTGGTGTTGCTTGACTATCCCGAGCACCTTTCCACGGCGGTATGTTTTACCGAAAATGTCGAAGGCGACTATCTAATGCTGGGCAACAAGAAATATATAGCCTGCGACCCAACCTATATCGGTGCCGATATTGGCATGAGTATGCCAAGCATGAGGCCGCACAACCCAATAGTGGTAACTTTTTAGTTTTGTGAAAGATATTGTTGTATTTTTGTAATTCAATTTAAAGACTTCCATGAATAGAATAATACGATTTTTGTCTTATGGCATTGTCATGCTTGCCTTCCTGCATTGTGGGAAGGCTTCGGCACAGATGGTGCAATATGGCAAGGTGGTGGAGATGAACTCCAAAGGCAAGACATTGAGCGGCGTATCCGTCACAGTGCCATCGGCGCATGATTGCCATCCCACTTCAAGTGACGCCTTCGGCGTGTTTAGGCTGAGTTTCTGGGAACATCAGACGGGCGATGTGGTGCATGGCCTAAAAGCCAAGAAGTATGGCTACGAGGTGGTCAATGTCCACATCACTCGCGACGGCTGGACGCTCACCGATCGCGATACCTTGCGTATCGTAATGGCTCCATCAACTAAAATCAACGAGGCAAGGATGCGTTATTATGACCTTTTGGAAACTGCATGCATCTCACGCTATGATGCCACAATGCGCGTTCTTGATGAGAATTATGCCAGCCATCGTCTTTCGTTGCCTGAATACCAGTACTGGAAGCTGGAGGCTGAGAACGAGTTGCAACGTGCTTATCAAACCATGGACGATTACGCATACGCCTTTGCCCGTGTCAATGAGGACGACACGGATGCCACAACAAAGGAACTTGTTTCCAAACTGAAAGGTAACGACATGGAAGGTGCTATGGCCATGGTGAGTGGCCAAACATACGAAACCGTACTCCAAGCCTATACGGATTTCTCCTCGACCTATCCGTTGCAGGATCCAGAAGAAATGATGGCGAAAGCGGGAATGGATTCAATCCCCACTACTGATTCACTGTATGCCGACATCATGGTGCTGCAAACCTACGCCAACCTGTTTGAAAGCGACTTTGCGACATCGGGTGCCAAATACGCCAAGTCATGCGCCTATCTCGGTGTGATTTACAAGGAGAGAGGCTGGGAGAAGGCTTCAAAGAAATACTTCAACAAGGCCTTGCGTATGTATGAAATGCTGAATGTCATTGAGGGCATCGAGGTGCAGGACAAGATTGACAAGATAAAGCAACAACTCAACAACTAACAAACCTATATGTACGATAGAAGAATAGCCTATTTCGACAGCCTTCCCGACCGTGAATTGGTCAGGTTGCTCCAGGCCAACGACCAGGAAGCGGTCGAATATGTGTTTTTCCATCGCTGCAACGGCATGTTTGCCCATATTATCCACAGCGTGTTTCAGTCGCAGGGCAAGAAAGAGGAACTGATTACCGAATTCTATCTCTATCTCTGCGAAAACGACTGGAACCGCTTGCGGAAGTTTGAGTTCAAGTCATCGCTCAACACTTGGTTGACGGTCATTGCAGTACGATTTTTCAAGAAAAAACGCATCAATCAGACCAAATTGGTGGTGGTAGAGCCACAATTGATTGTAGAAACCCAGAAGAACGAGGCCGACGAATACGACATCATGAATGAGATGACCCGCCTCGAACTCTACAAGGCCATCGATCGCCTCTCCAAGCCACGCGAGCGCTATGCGTTGCTGGCAGAGCTGATAGGCAAGAGCGCCGACGACATCGCCGAAGAGATGGGATGCACCGTCTCGGCAGTCTACAACCTGACGAAGAAAGCAAGAATGGAATTGAGAACCCTATTGAAAGAAAAAGAAATATGAACAACGACAGAATTGAAATCACGGATGAGATGATAGCCTGTTACCTCGAAGGTAACTTGACGGAAGAGGAACGTTCTGCCGTTGAAGCCTATCTCTCCGAAAACGACGAGGCCATGGACGACCTGATGATGGCCCGGACCGAACTCGCCTATCAGGCCGACATTGCCTCCAGTCCCTCCGTCTTTGCCAAGTCGATGATTGGTTACGACGACTACGCTATCGCTGCTGCATCCGAGAAGATGGACTGCGCCATCAAGGCACAACAGATGGTGCTGGGTAACTATGGCATCGAGACCACCACGGAGGAACTGACTGAACTGGCCAAGAAGAACGGTTGGTTCGAGGAAGGCAAAGGCAGTGCATTCGACTTTGTGGGTGAGCTGCTCAACACATACGGCGTGGAGTCGGTGCAGATGCGCAATGCCGGCATCTATCACATCATGCATGAGCTGAGCCAAGGTCATAAGATCATCGTTGGTGTCGACAACGACAACCCCGAACAAGAAGATGCCGCCTTTGGCTATGACGGTGCGCAACATGTGATGCTGGTTGTCGGTATTGATACCACAGACAAGGACAACTTGAAGGTGGTGGTGAAAGACCCCTCGCATCCCGATGTGGAGCAGCGATATCCTGCCAAGGACTTCATGGAACGCTGGAAAAACACGGGGTGCTTCATGGTGGCCACCAAGCAGGCTGCACCGCTTTCGGCTAACCCGGAGATGGAGAACTTCGACTACCAACTGGGCTATGTGCGCAAGTTCGCCGATGTGGCTTATGAGGAAATCATCAAGCGATTGGCAGAGGATGGTTACATACATAGCGGCCCTTCGACGGGCTCAGGGACCTCGCGTAAGGTAAGGTTTTATCTAATAGGATGCGTGGCACTTGCCTTGCTGGCTTGCGCTGCCTACTTCATTTGGCGTTTGGCCACGCCTTATCAGATGCGTGTGAATATCTCCGAAGACAAGGCGTACAGTATTCCTAACCTGCCTTTCGAAAAAGGCACGCTGACGTGCGAGTATGCCGACAATGCCGTGCAGACCTTCCCGCTGACCGCTGAAAACCATTCGGTGTTCCTGAACGATATTCCTTATAAATATAGAAACGCACAGGTGCATGTCATGTTTGAAGCCGAAGGCTATCTGCCTATCGATACGGTTGTGCAGGTGCAAAAGGCCTTCAGCTTGCCTATCCGTCGCAACAATGAACTCGGCGTGGTCTTCGGTCGTGTGTCCGACTTCAAGACGGGTAATCCGGTGGCCAACGCCACGGTACGCCTTCAGGATATGGAGGTGAAGACCGATGCCTTCGGACAGTTTCGCATAGAGATTCCATTTGCCAAGCAGGACAAGGCACAGCTTTTGCAGGTGCTCGCCGACGGCTATCCCGTTTGGGAAGGCTATTATCGTCCTTCCGCCTCTGAGCCTTGGTCGATTATATTAGGTGAAAATCAGTGAGATAGAAAAAGAATGAAAATAATTGGAATTTTTGGACTAAATTTGAAACCTTGAATCCACTATTGAGCAAAGAACAAACAAAATCGTTAAACATAAACTTAGAAAGGAAAACAGAAATGAAAAAGTTAAGTACAATCCTGGTGCTCGCACTCTCGTTCGTCATGATGGCCAGCTGCGCCTCACAAAACCTGACCAAGGACCAGAAAACCGCCCAGAAATCCATCAAGAAGGAAGTCCGTCAGCTGAAAAAGGATGGCTGGAAGGTGGCTCCTGGCAATATCGCCATGGATCTTCAGTTGAAAGAATCCTATGACAAAGCCTTGGAGAGAGACGCAAAAGGTTTCGAAAAATATGTAGCTGGTGAAGCCATGACCGTGGGCGAAACCTACGATGCAGCCCTCTTCCAAGCCACTAACCTTGCCAAGCTCGACCTTGCCGGTAAGATTCAGACCGAGGTGACGGAATTAATCGACAACAAGTTAGCCAACAAGCAGCTTTCACAAAAGCAGGCCACTTCTTTAGCTGAGAGCGTCGCCGCCAGCAAGAACTTGGTTTCGCAGAAACTGGGTCGTGTGATTGTTCCCATAAAGATGTACCGTGACCTCGAAAACGGCAATGTGGAAGTCAGAACGGTGACGTACTACAGCCACGATATGGCCATGGACATCATGAAGCAGACCATGCGTGAGGACTTGGAAAAGAAAGCTGATGACTTGTCGAAACAATTGGATAAGATTCTTGGATTCTAATAGATTTGTCAAATGCCAAGAAAGATTGTTGTTATTCTTCTGACGCTGGTGTTTCCCGCTTCACTCTTCGCCCAGTCAGAGCGTAGGGTGGAGGGGGAATACACCTATTATACTCCTCAAGATGTCAGTCTTGAGTCGGCTCGGGCCACTGCCATTGAGCAGGCACGCATCCAAGCCTTGGCCAACGAATTCGGTACCTTGATTGAACAAACCACCTATACCCGCCAGCAGAACGAGAACGGCAATTCCTATATCAACATGCTGGCTTTGGGCGAAAGCACCGTGAAAGGCGAATGGCTGAAAGATACAAGGGATCCTGTCACGGAAGTGTCGTACGAGGAAGATTTCCTCATGGTGACTGCTCATGTGTGGGGCTTGGCGCGTGAGATTGTCTCCGTGCCTATCGACATCAGTGTCAAGGTGCTTAAAAACGGTACACTAAGCCGATTTGAGGATGACCAGTTCCGCAACGGCGATGACATTTATCTCTCCTTCCAGTCACCCTCACAAGGCTATCTTGCCGTCTATCTGATGGATGACAAAGGCGATGCCTATTGTTTCCTACCGTACGCCAGCGACACAGATGGCATGTTCGAAGTGAAAGCCAACAAACCTTACGTGTTGTTTTCGTCCAACCATGCCGAAAACGGTGAGGCTTGCGATGAATATGTGTTGACCTGTGAGAAGAATCTTGAACGGGATATGCTCTATGTCATCTTTTCGCCCAATCCTTTCGTGAAAGCTAACGACACTTCAGCTCCCATGAAGGTCAAGGTGGGAAAGGAGGAGCTGGAATTACCCCGCTATCTTTCCTACAAGGACTTCCAACGCTGGCTGTTGAAAAACCGTCGCTTGGATAAGAAAATGCAAGTTGTTGTCAAACCCATTGAAATCACCAAAGAATAATGAAACGTACTTTACTTTTTGTGTCAATAGCCTTGATGGCTTTTATTGGTAAAGCCCAAACCATAGACTTGGAGTCGGACGTGTTCAGCTTCAGCATCGGCACAGCCAATACGAGAAACGAAGTTCGCCAGTCGGACGTGGATGTCAACATTCCACAATCCAAAACCATTAACGACAAGACCTTTGTGGTCATCTTCGCCAACGAGGATTACCAGAAAGAGCAGAATGTGCCTTTTGCCCTTCACGACGGCGAAGTGTTTCGCCAGTATTGCATCCAAGCACTCGGCATTCCTGAGAAGAACATCCGTATGGAACGCAATGCCACGCTTAACAATATGAAGCATGAGGTGCTTTGGCTGAAAAACACTTTCGTTGCGTATAAAGGCGAGGCCAAAGGCATCGTCTATTATTCTGGGCATGGCATCCCCGATGAGTCGAGCCGCAATGCCTATCTGCTACCTGTGGACGGCTATGCCACCGATCCTGAATCGGGATATAGTCTTGACAAGTTATATGCTGATTTGGGTACATCGAGTGCAGAATCAATCACCTATTTCATTGATGCCTGTTTCAGCGGTGCCAACCGTAATGGTGTCATGATGGCCGAAAGCCGTGGTGCCGCCGTGAAGTCGAAGAGCGGACAGCTGAGAGGCAACGCCGTGGTTTTCTCCGCAGCGCAGGGTGACGAAACAGCCTATATCTATCAGGACAAGTCGCATGGCATGTTCACTTATTTCCTGCTGAAGAAGCTTCAAGAGTCGAAAGGTGATGTGAACTATGGCGACTTGGCCGACTTTATTAATGACAAAGTGACCAGAATGTCGATGGTGGAAAACTCGAAGATGCAGACCCCTGTGGCCAATGCCAGTTCATCGTTGGCCGACACTTGGAGAAAACGCAAACTCAAATAACAAAAAAAAGATGAAAAGATTATTACTTATCCTTGCCGTGGCATTGGGTTTTGCCCTGCCGTCGTTCGCCCAACAAATTGTGGACGTCCACCAGATAGGCGACAAGATTGTTATTGAGTACGACCTCAGCCAACCAGCCGAGTTTGTGCGTTTGTATGTCTCCACTGATGGTGGCACCACCTTTCGTGGCCCGCTGAAACAAGTGGAAGGTGATGTCAAGGATGTGCCTTCGGGTTACAACCGAAGCATCACATGGGATGTGCTGAAGGAGTTCTCCACTTTCGAGAGCGACAATGTTAAGTTCAAGCTGAGCATTAAGCTGAAGGAAAAGTGGCGCAAGGAAACCTTCGTTACGGCCAATGTGGCTTATTCCTTTGCTCCTCAATTGTCGTTTGGCTTCAGCGTGGGTCAAGTGAAACATTTCGGTTGGTTTGTCAGTGCCATGACCAACGGCGGCTTCACGGGTATGGGTAACCTGCCGAAGGCCGATGCCCAGGGTTTTGTGGAGGGTGGCTACCTGCCCATGTATAACGGCCAAACCACTACCGACCGCCTCTCTATCATCGCTGGCTGCATGATTCGTGTTGCCGATCCGCTCTGCATCCGAGTGGGTGCGGGCTACGGCGTGCGTAATCACTGTTGGCAGGATAAAGACGGCCAATGGTACAAGATGAAGGACAACAGCGTGCAAGGTGTGGATGTCTCCGCCGGACTCCAGCTCCACCTGAGCGGTTTCGTCCTCTCTGCCGAAGCCGTCACCACCAACTTCCAAACCCTCGAAGGCAAACTTGGCTTGGGCTATGCTTGGTAACAATCACTTTTTGCCTACTTTGATATAATTATCTGGCATATCCCAATAATTATGATGTGTCACAAAGATTTGAATAGTTTGTGACGAATGATAATAGTTGTCTCTTGTCCCACTTTTATCAAATTATCAGGACAAAACAATCCCTAAAAGAGCCCCCCTACTTAAAATACTCGTACAAGAAAATCGGAAAGGAATTGAGAATTGAAACGCAACATGGCTCGGATTGGACATATTTTGTGCATTGATTCTCGAATATGCTTAATTGATCAAACAGTTTCTTTTTGCGAGGAAAAGTGTTTCGTCCAGTGCAGAGATAATTCGCTTTGGCAACATTCTGCCTTTTGAGGAGATTCCAATTCTTGCGGACAATTTTCCGCTCTGTAGGAGTTTTATTGTCGTTGATTTGGATGAAATCAAGTCCCTTGTATGCAGAGAACGCTGCAGCCTTGTGTTTGAAACCACTTGTCGGATCCCCTTTCTTTTTTGGACAATCATCTCTTTTTATGGTGTATTTGTAGTAGTCCTTGTCGGGCAACTGCTTCGTGTATCTGATGGATTCCACCATAGGATAGTTCACATACATCTTGCCATTGTCCGTTTCATCGTTAAAAAAGGCTAGCATTTCCCTAAGGTTGTCGTTCCATTGTTCAAGAGGAATGAACTTGTAGTGAAAATCGTAATCAAAAACGAGAAACACTTCCGAAAAATCGTCCTCAGTGTATGCGCCTAGCGTGTCATTCTCTCGTTTTTTCGATGCTTCCTGTAAAACCCTGAACAACGACATGCCGTTCTCTTTTAATTCCTTGAATAAAGTATGGAAGCCAGTATTGTATGTAAATTCAACAATGACTTCATCGCTGTTGAAGAACAACTGCTTGAGGGCATTGAAAATATTGACCTCCCTTTCCTTCCCTTCAAAAACGAAAAGTATCATACCCTAAATATTAAATGTTCCACCACGATACAATTTCTCAATGCTGTGACCCCAACGGAGTTCCTTGTCGGTGCAGTCGCAAAGTGGTTTGATCTTGTTGTTGTTCAAAATGAAGTTGCAGTCAGGACGAAGCAGGTCATTGGTCATCAGGCTGGTGTTGTGCGAGCTGAGAAACACTTGACTATCAAGATTGAAAAGCCTTTTACAAACTGCAAAAGAAAGCTTGTAATGATAGAATGCATCAAATTCATCAATGAAAACGAATTGTGTTTGATTCATTTTCGATAGCCAATAATAGAGCAGTTCCAAAGATTCCGTACCTGTGGAGGCAATGCTGTGAAAAGAGACTCTGTTGCCTTCAAAAAGACAATAAAGACGTTTGTCGTTTGGATTGGGTGTGTCAAAAACAAAAACCTGGCCACTTGTTTCTTTGAGAAACGTCTCAAAATCTTTTACTAAGTTGTTGCGGATGATGTATTCGTCGATAATAGTACCGTTGGTTTCTAAACCAATAAACTCTGTGACATTCAAGCATCTAAACCATAGCATTGAATTAGCAAACTGCTGAAGTTGAAGAAGATAATGGTCTTTAGGTAGAGGCATAGAGGTTAGCAGGAAATTCACGAAAGAGAAATTGTTGGCATGAACATTAAGATTCTCTATCGCTTTTTCATTGATACTCGGGAATGCCTTTTTGTCTAGTTTTACCTGAACCAAGTCTCTCTGAAACACAATTTTTCGATTTACTGTTAGAGACTCCGTCTTAATGTCACCATAGGAGTCTTTCGAATAGGTATAATCAACGGTTTTTGTGTCAAATCGGAAGACATATTTGAATTCTACTGGTTCGAGAGGATGGCCGGCATAAACGTAATTGCCATAATAATCAGGTTTTTTCCATTTTTGGGAAAGGTGGTTCACGACGTCAAATAAGGCCAATCCCAAGTTGGTTTTTCCCGACCCATTGGGGCCATAAATGATACCATTCTTGATAATGCCATTCTTTATAGCCTCAGGATGGAACTCATAATTGCTTGGTTTAGAAAGATCCCAGATGATTTCTTTTGGGAAACCTCGGTAGTTTTTGACAGAGAACTTTGCAAGCATGGCATGATTGATTTATTGATTTACGGTGCAAAAATAATAATAATAATGAATATCCGTAAAAAATTTACGGAAAAAATGTGTGTTGAAAGTAGAATATGAGAATTAATAGACTAATTTTGCACTCAATAAGCCTCTATTGATAAAACCTATAGACATGAGTAGAAAAATAAACCGCATATTAAGCGTCGCAATCCTGGCCATCGCCTTGGCCGCATTGTTGTTTTCCTGCAAGAAGGACAACGAGCCCAACATCCAATCCATCACCTTCGAACGGGAATATTTCCATTATACCCCGACCACCGTCACCGTCTCTGGCGTGTATACCTATGACGGCAAGATCAATGGCATCAAGATGCAAGTAGGGAAGAGGAACGACCTCGCCGATGCCCATGCCTTTGTGGCCGACATTGATGGAACGGACTATACCGTGGAAGTAATAGGTCTTCAACCCGGCACGGAATACCATTACTGCTACGAGGTGGACTACGGTTTTTCGAAACCTTACAAGACCGAGACCAAGACCTTCGCCACGCCTGCCGACTCCCCGCTGGTGAAGACATTGGAAGTGATGGCCTTGGACAGCACCACCGTCCGCGTGAAGTGCGAGGTGGTGGCAGAAGGCGGACAGGAGGTGACCGAACGCGGCATCTGCTGGAACACCTACGGCGACCCGACTTTGGACGACGAGACGATGCAACATGCTGCGGGCGGTGTGGGACAATATACGTTACGCATAGAAGGTCTATCCTTTTCCACGAAATACTACGTCCGCGCCTATGCGAAGAACGCCTCCGGCATCGGCTTTGGCGAGGTGCTGGAGTTTGAGACTTTGGCCGAAGCCCTGCTTCCCGAAGTCTCCACTGTTGAAGTAAGTAATGTGACCTCCACCACGGCCACCTGCATGGGCAACGTGGCCAGTGACGGCGGCCTCGAACTGACCGAACGCGGTGTGTGCTGGAGCTTGAGCGCCACCCCGACCACTATCGGCAGCCATGCCGCAGCCACGGATGCCACCTTGGGTGTGTTTGAAGTGGCTATGACGGGTTTCACACCTAATAAGATTTACCACGTGCGCGCCTATGCCACCAACGCCAAGGGGACAGCCTACGGCGAAGACCTCACCTTCACCACCACCGAAGGCCTGCCCGTGGTGACCACCTCGGGCATCACCGAGATTACCGCTACCAGCGCGAAGGGCGGTGGAGAGGTGACGGACCAAGGCGCGAGCAACGTGACGGAGAGAGGTATCTGTTGGGGTACAAGCCATAACCCCACGATAAGCGGCATCCACGCCAGCAGTGGCACAGGTGCGGGCAGCTACACCGTAAGCATGACGAACCTCACGCCCAATGCCACCTATTATGTGAGAGCCTACGCCACCAACAGCCAAGGCACGGCCTATGGCGCTGAGGTGAGCTTCACGGCCTTGGAAGGCCTGCCTGAGGTGTTGACCCTCGATGTTACCGACATCGCCTCGACCACGGCCAAGGGCCATGGCAAGGTGACCGACCAGGGCGGCAGCGCAGTGACGGAAAGAGGCGTCTGCTGGAGCACCAGTCCCAGCCCGACCACCAGCGGCAACCATACCCAAAGCGGCACGGGAACAGGGGAATACACTGTGAGCATAAGCAACCTCACTCCAGGAACGAAATACTACGTAAGAGCCTACGCCACTAACGACCAAGGCACTACCTATGGCGAACAGAAGGACTTCACCACGGCAGCCACTTTGCCCACGGTGGTGACGGGTGACATCAGCGACACCACGGCACACGGCGAGGTGACCGACGCAGGCGGCGCCATCGTGACGGAGAGAGGTATCTGCTGGGGCACGAGCCACAACCCGACCACGGCAGGTACGCATGGCAGCAGTGGAACGGGTACAGGTACTTTCTCCGTAGAGCTGACCGACCTTGCCCCAGGCACCACTTACTATGTGAGGGCCTACGCCACCAATAGCGCAGGCACGGCCTACGGCAGTGAGAAGACGCTGACCACACAGGCCACACTCCCGACGGTGACCACAGGCGAGGTGAGCAACATCACGCAGACCTCGGCGCGGGGCAGCGGCAACGTGACCAACGAAGGCGGCGCGGAGGTGACCGAGCGCGGTGTATGCTGGGGCACGAGCCATAACCCAACGATAAGCGGTAGCCATGCTAGCAACGGCACCGGCACTGGTGGCTTTACGGTGAACATGACCGGTCTGACAGCAAACACCCACTACTACGTGAGGGCCTACGCCAAGAACAGCGCTGGCGTGAGCTACGGCAACGAGGTGGACTTCACCACGGCACAGAACGTGAGTGCCCCGACGGTGACCACCAGCCAAGTGACCAACGTACAGCAAACCACTGCCACAGGTGGCGGTAATGTAACCAACAGTGGCGGAGCCACCGTGACAGCGCGCGGCATTTGCTGGAGCACATCCCATAACCCGACCACCAGTGGCAGCCATGCCAACAGCGGAACGGGCACGGGCAGCTTCAGCGTAAACATGACAGGCTTGACTCCTGGTACGACGTATTACGTGAGGGCATACGCTATCAATAGTGCTGGGACGAGCTATGGCAGCGAAGTTAGCTTCACGACACAGCAGGCGATAACCCTTCCTACCGTTACGACAGGCCAAGTGACCAACATACAGCAGACCTCGGCTACAGGTGGTGGCAATGTAACCAACAGTGGTGGTGCCAACGTAACCGAGCGTGGTATCTGTTGGGGAACAAGCCACAACCCGACCACCAGCGGTAGCCATGCCAGCAATGGCACAGGTACAGGAAGCTACACCGTAAACATGAGCGGACTTTCTCCAAGCACCACCTACTATGTGCGCGCATACGCCATCAACAGCCAAGGCACGGCATACGGAAGTGAGGTGACTTTCACTACAGCGGCGGGTTTGCCCACAGTGACTACATCCCAAGTGACCAACATCACTCAAACCTCCGCTACGGGCGGCGGCAATGTGACGGCCACAGGCGGAGCCAACGTAACCGAACGTGGTATTTGTTGGGGCACGAGCCATAACCCGACCACATCGAATAGCCATGCCAACAACGGAACAGGAACAGGCACATACACGGTAAACATGACAAGCCTAACATCCAACACAACATATTATGTGAGGGCTTATGCCATCAATAGTGCAGGCACGGCTTACGGCAGTGAGGTTAGCTTCATCACTTCGGATTTACCGAGCTATACCATTGCCGTTTCTGCCAACCCAAGTAGCGGTGGCACGGTGGGTGGTGGTGGCACATACCAGCAGGGGCAATCGTGCACGGTGACCGCTTTGGCCAATAGCGGCTACACCTTCACCAATTGGACAGAGAACGGAACACAAGTATCTACCAATGTAAATTACAGCTTTACGGTGACAAGCAACCGGTCGTTGGTGGCAAACTTTACTATGCAAGTGACGTTGCCGACTGTAACGACTAGTGAAGTTACCAACATCACCCAAACATCGGCCACAGGTGGCGGCAATGTGACGGCCACAGGAGGTGCCAACGTAACCGAACGTGGTATCTGCTGGGGTACGAGCCATAACCCGACCACCAGCAGCAGCCATGCCAGCAATGGTACAGGCACAGGAAGCTATACCGTAAACATGAGTGGACTTTCTCTAGGCACCACCTACTATGTGCGCGCTTACGCCATCAACAGCCAAGGCACGGCCTACGGAAGTGAGGTGAATTTCACTACTTCTGAAATACCGAGTTACACTATAGCTATATCTGCCAATCCAAGTAATGGTGGCACGGTAAGTGGTAGCGGCACATACCAGCAGGGGCAATCATGCACGGTGACCGCTTCGGCAAATACAGGATATACCTTCTTGAGATGGACGGAAAACGGCAGCCAAGTCTCCACCAATGCCAACTATACCTTTACGGTAAGTGGTAACCGAACCCTTGTGGCGCAATTCCAAGCACAAAGCTACACGATTAGCGTTTCCGCCAACCCGAGCAACGGTGGCACGGTAAGTGGAGGTGGTAGTTACAACTATGGCCAGTCTTGCACGGTAACGGCATCTGCTAATTCTGGATATGAATTTACCAATTGGACGGAAGGAGGTAGCGTGGTATCTAACAATGCTTCCTATTCCTTCACGGTGAGTGGAAATATATCTTTGGTGGCAAACTTTGAAACATCTATTCCAGTTGGCGCAATAAATGGTTTATTCACAATAAATGCTAATGGCGACCAAGTCTATTTCTCTCAAGGCAACCTACAATACATAGGTAGTGCCAGCACGCCTTACTGGAAGTTTGCCGACAACCAGTGGGATTATCTTGGGGATAACGGACAATTCAGTGAAGAACATGGCGTTGATAGAGATTTATTTTGCTGGGCTACAAGCGGTTTTAACCATGGTGCAGTCTGTTACCAGCCCTGGTCAACAAATGGCGATGCTAATAACTATTATGCTTATGGAAGTCTCTCATTCAATCTCTATGATCAGACGGGACAGGCCGACTGGGGGTATAATGATATCAGTAATGGTGGCAATGCAATTAACCAATGGCGTACACTGACGAAAGACGAGTGGATATATGTCTTTACAGTGCGTTCTACTGTGTCTGGCGTCCGTTACGCAAAAGCCAAGGTTAACGATGTAAAAGGAGTTATTTTGCTTCCTGACAATTGGAGTACTAACTACTATAGTTTAGTCAACACCAATAATGGAAATGCGAGTTTTAATAGTAATACAATTACAGAATCTATTTGGCTGAATTCGTTTGAATCTCATGGAGCAGTGTTCCTTCCTGCTGCAGGTTATCGTAACGGTGTGAATGGAGGTCCTGGTCCTTATTCTGCTGGTTTTTATTGGTCATCATCTAGTTATGGTGGCCAACCATATGCGTATGGCCTCGCTTTTACCGAATCTGTTTTAAATGATGATTCATATGGATCCAGAGGGGCAGGACAATCTGTTCGTCTTATCAAGGCGTGTAATCATTAAAACAAAGAAATTATGCAAGAAAACTATGAAAATTGCAACAATGTGAATTTGACTGATGATGATATTGAGCATTTGTTTGATAATCAAGAGACACTGGATTTAGATAGTATAGAAGATTTTGGTTGTCAAGTGTCGTCATCACAGATTAAGGTTAAGTATAGTCATTTGTCAGATGTTCCACGAATAGTCCATTCAATTCTGGAAGTAAAAGATTTAGAACTATCAATTTCCTTTATTCGTATGTGTGGGTATCAATTTCTTTTTCGTGGTCTTCCCAACGCTTCGTATGACCTTTTGCCCACTATTGTTTGGAACAAAGTTGAGAACTATGACCAAGAAAAGGAAATTCTTAATGAATTGATAGAAATATGCAAGAAATATGAATATGAAGACTTTAGGCATCCAAGTTTCAACAAAACACTGTTTTATATGGCTGTTGGAAGGCATTTAGGGATGCATTCGCGTCTTATGGATTGGTCTGCAAGTATGTGGAAATCAATTTCTTTTCTGATGAATGACAAGGATGGATTGTTGGAAAATGATGGGGCACTATGGATTTTGGCTTATCCACATAAAAGTGTTCAGCCCGAAAAAATCACCCCATTTTCATTCACAGACCATAAAATACATGTGCTGCGAGAAGATTATTACCTTCCAGATGATAGAGACTTACCAATAGGAATAAAAAGGATGGACCACCAAAATGGTTTCTTCACAGTTCAACCAGAAGATTTACTTGATGTTCCAATTGAAAACCTCGTTGCATCATCAGGCATGGAGTTGATAAAGGTGATTATCCCAAAAGAAACTAAAGCACTTCTGAAAGGATATAAAGAATTGGTGGACTTAAGATGGATGTATGTTGATGAAAATGAACCAATTATAGAAGAAGTAAAACAATTGAACGATAAATTCATAATTAAAGAACCCGTTCTCCCTAGGTCGGTTGGATGTGCAATCCGATGAGAGAAAAAGCGATGCGTTTGTTCCGTAGGATTAATGTCAAATTTTTAGTTGTCTTTATCAATCATTCTGGCAGAAATCCGCGAAACGTCCTGGCATTATAAAACAAAGCCGAGAATTGATTTCTGCTGTCTCGTCCGCCGTTATGGGCTTGTTGTTGGCAGTGGGTGGGGCGTTTGTGGAGATGAGATAAATCGTGAGAGACGCGATGTTGGAGACGCGATAGTCGCGTCTCTACAAGGTTGGATGGTATGGGGAAACAATGACGTTTGTCGTCAACGTATTCGCCTGTAGAGACATCGATTTATCGCGTCTCGTAAATCAATGGAATCCAACCTAAAACAACAAGGCCGTTTTCCTCGTGAAGACGGCTTTATTCGATGCTCTTCACCATAATAATTAGTTTTCAATTTTAAAAATCGATAATTTCAATTGGCGTGTTTGTTTCCATTTGATACAAATTTGCTCTAGTGATTTGAATTTCTCCAGCATTATTGCCAATAGGAACATCATATTGATTGCAGTAATTAGTTAGGATTTCAATCTCCATATCAGATGCTTTGGGGTCAATATAAATTTGTTTTATGACCCTTTTCCAATCTATAGAAACATATTCTTCGTAATTGTTCCGATTATCATTGGCGGGCAGGAAAAATCGAATTTCGTTTTCATAATAAAACTGCTGTCTTTTGATCAGCAACAATGGAAGCCAGTTTGAACTGTCAACATTCCATATGTCGGAATTAAGTGAGAAATCTTTTATTCTGTATTTGTTTTTTCCAAATCTGTGAAGATTCTTGATTTCGTAATCAGAAAGACGATAAAATACAGGTCCTTCAAATATGGAAAACTGGTCTGTGACGTTTTTGCTAAATTCGTCGCGAAGTGCATTGAAATCAAGTTCGAATTGAACAACATGTTCACCAAGTCCTGACTTTTCGTATGAATATGTTTTCCAAGAGGCTTCACTTGTCCTGTTTGTCGTGAAGCAACAGCAAAATACAGGGTTTGGGAACATGGAATTAGAGGGAGGATAATTGAAGTTGGTTTTGGCTTGATAAAACCTGCCTTCGAATTTATCAGGCCATTCGGTCGGCAAGACAAATCTTATGTTTTTATTCTTTAAACAATGTAATGCCGTCTCCAAATTCATGTACTTAAAAATTGATTTGTTCTTCTTTGGCACAAATTGTTGTGTTTTCTCGCCATTATCAAGAAACACTTGCATATAATGGTATCGATTTGATTTTTCTGGATTCGTCAAATCTGGAATATTATAATAACTTGTTGGTTTTAAGTTGGCACATCTCGAATACAATCTAAGGCCTTTTTTCATAGTTTAAATATTTTACAAGTTCTTAAATCAAGTATTGTACCAACATTTTTTTGACAAAATGTCATTTTTTTGTGACAGAAAACATATGTAACCACTTTCTCCTCAATTAACAACGGCGAAGACTAATCTTAATCTTAGCCCCCCTACTCCCTAATTTGCAATTCGGAAGGCGAGAATATCAGCATTTGCAATGCGGAAAAACAACGATAAACGGCAGTTGTAGATTTGTTTTCTCTTACAATTGGCATGTTTTGGACATAATAGTGCGTCATAATCTTCCGCAAAAAGAAAACAACTATGGTGATGTGGGCTACTTCCTGTTGGTTGACCTTCGCAGTGAGTTGTCCATGATCCACGTCCGTGCGTGGCAGAACGACAAGCTTCCGCTTGAATCATTGATACAATTGAACGTCTTTTATTGAATTGTCTATTGATTATTCATTAAATTGAAATACAGCAATATATAATTCTTTTCAAAAATAGTGCATTTTTTTGATACCTCGTATCGGAAAATGCACTATTTTTGCAGCACAAAACAAATGGATAAATTTTTATCGGTATGGCAACACAGCACAACACCTCCCTCGTAGTACCGAAATCGACCTTGAGTCGGTTGCCGCTCTACTACAGCCACATCCGCAAGATGCAGCAGCAAGGCGAGAAATACGTGTCGGCTGCCGCCGTTGCCCAAAGCCTCAACCTCAACCCCGTCTTGGTTCGCAAGGACCTGTCGGGAGTGAGTAGCGTGGAAGGGAAGCCTCGCGCGGGTTTTGAAATCGATACCTTATTAAATGATTTAAGTGATTTTTTGGGTTATAATAATGTGGACGAAGCCATCTTGGTCGGCGTGGGAAGCCTTGGACGGCTCATACTAACCAACAAGGAGTTTTCAAGCATGGGGCTTGACATCACGGTCGGGTTCGACAAAGACCCCGACTTGCACGGCCTTCAGGTCGGCGACAAATTCATCCTTCCCATGGAAAAAATGGAGAGCTACATCAAGCGCACAGGGGTCAAAATCGGTATTATCACTGTGCCCGCCGACCAAGCTCAGGCCGTCTGCGACCAAATGGTTGAGTGCGGCATCCTTGCCATCTGGAACTTCGCTTTCACCTTACTCAATGTGCCACAAGGCATCCTCGTGAAAAACGAGAACCTTCCTTCCTCTTTAGCCGTGCTTTCGCAACAGCTTGCCAAGAAATTGAACAACAACAAATAATCCATATAATTTACAAAAACTAATAGATTGATAGTAACCAAAGAGAAGAAATAAAAATCAATAAAAAAATATCGAAATAAGAAGAAATCAGCATATTACTGAAAACAAAAGGATTTTCAACAACCAATAACCAAAACAAAACAACCTTAATAATAAACAATTAAAACCAAAATAAAATGAATAGATTCACATTACCGAGAGACCTTTATCATGGTGAGAACGCATTAGAAGCATTGAAGACCTTCACTGGCAAACGTGCTGTTATCTGCGTTGGCGGAGGAAGCATGAAACGCTTTGGATTTTTGGATAGAGCCATTGCCTATTTGCAAGAAGCTGGCATGGATGTGAAAGTGATTGACGGCATCGAGCCCGACCCGTCGGTGGAGACTGTTATGAAAGGTGCTGCTGTTATGCAAGAGTTCCAACCCGACTGGATTGTCGCCATCGGTGGTGGTTCGCCCATCGATGCAGCCAAAGCCATGTGGATCAAATACGAATACCCTGAAACCTCATTTGAGGATATGTGCAAGGTGTTCGGTCTGCCTAAACTGAGAACCAAGGCCCATTTCTGCGCTGTTTCGTCCACCTCGGGTACAGCCACCGAAGTGACTGCTTTCTCCATCATCACCGACTATGCCAAGGGCATCAAATACCCCATCGCTGACTTTGAAATCACGCCCGATGTGGCTATCGTTGACCCAGCCTTGGCACAGACCATGCCTAAGAAGCTGGTCGCCCACACCGGTATGGACGCCATGACGCACGCCATTGAAGCCTACGTCTCGACCGCCCACTGCGACTACACCGACCCGCTGGCTATGCACGCCATCAAAATGATCCAAAGAGACTTGGTGAACTCATACAACGGCGACGTGACCGCCCGCAACGAGATGCACAACGCACAATGCCTCGCTGGCATGGCCTTCTCCAACGCTCTGTTAGGCATCGTCCACTCGATGGCCCACAAGACGGGAGCCGCATTTGCTGACTTTGGCGCACACATCATCCACGGTGCCGCCAACGCCATGTATCTGCCCAAGGTGATCGCCTTCAACGCCAAGAATCCTGAGGCAAAGCAACGCTACGGCGTCATCGCTGACAATATGAACCTTGGTGGCAGCAACGACGACGAAAAAGTTGCCCTGCTCATCGCCGCACTGCGCAAGATGAACGACGACCTCAACATCCCGCACTGCATCAAGCATTACGGTGCCGACTCCTACCCTTGCGAACAAGGCTTTGTGCCTGAGAACGTGTTCCTTGAAAGGCTGCCCGAAATCGCCAAGAACGCTATCGGCGACGCCTGCACAGGCTCCAACCCACGCATCCCGACGCAAAAGGAGATGGAAGAACTGCTGAAGTGCTGCTATTACGATACTGAAGTTAATTTTTGAGTTGATAGAACATTAAAACTTACGGGTGACCACAAAAAAAAGTGGCCACCCGACCTAATTTTTAAACGACACCACAACAAAAGCAAGAAAATATCGTTCAAAACAAAATAACCCTTTAAAACTAACCCAAAATGAATATTAAAGTATGCGTTGGCAGTTCATGCCACCTGAAAGGTTCCTACGATGTCATTCTAGCTATGAAAGACATCCTCAAGAAGTATGACGTTGAAGACCTGGTCGAACTGCAAGCCAGTTTCTGCCTCGGCCATTGCGCCCAAGGCGTGAACATAAAGACCGACGATATTTCGGAAAACATGATGAAGAAAGCCAGCATCAGCGCCGAAGACGGCTTCTTGCTTTTGCACAACGTCACCAAAGACAACGCAGAAGAACTTTTCGTAAAGGAAATCTATCCCCTGATTGAAATCTAAAACAGAACGACATGTCGAAATATTTAGAGTTTCGCAATGCGAGATGTAAGGATTGCTACAAATGCCTTCGCGAATGTCCGGTGAAAGCCATCGACTTCAAGGGCCATCAGGCCGAAATTATTGAAGACCGCTGCATATTGTGTGGCCACTGCACGCTGGCTTGTCCGCAAAATGCGAAGATCGTCCACAGCGAACTGGAAGAAGTGAAACAATTGTTGGCAGGCACCGACAAGGTGATTGCCAGCGTTGCCCCATCGTTCATATCAAGCTTCGGTCTCACCGACTTTGGCGTAATGAAATTGGCCTTGGCCAAGTTAGGCTTTGCCGATGCGGAAGAAACTGCAGTCGGTGCACAAGCCGTCACCAAGGAATATGCGCGCCTGCTCAAGACGGGCGAGTTCACCAATTTCATCACATCGGCCTGCCCTGCCGCTTGCCGCATGATACAGGAATACTATCCAAAGGCACTCAAATACCTTGCTCCTGTTGACTCACCGATGGTGGCCCATGCCAAAATCATCAAGAAGCAACACCCAGAGGCTCGAATCGTCTTCATCGGCCCCTGCATCGCCAAGAAGCGTGAAGCCGATGAATGTCATTTGATTGACCATGTGCTGACCTTCGAGGATGTGGTGGCACTCTTCGACGAGAGGAACATCAAACTCGACGAAATCTCCAACCTTAGCCTCAACAAGAAAAACGGCACGCCTAACCTTGCCAAGGAATACCCGATACCGCAAGGTATCATCAACTCCTTCCCCGTGTTACCCGAGGGCTACGAATACATCGCCGTCGACGGCCCGAAGAAGTGCGTCGAGGCTTTGGAGCACATCGAGCATCTCGACCATGTGGTGATGGAAATCAACCTTTGCGTGGACGCCTGTGTGAATGGACCTTGCTCGTTGGTCAAAGAGGGTGGCTCCATCAAGGCCACTGCCGATGTGCGCAAGTATGTCAGCCGCGAAAAACAAGCCCTGACCGGACCTCAAGACGACAGCCCGCTCGACTTAAGTCTTGCCGCCGCACATCCGCGCCTTCGTAGCCACAGCATGGCTGCCCCTGAGCGCGAGATTGAGGCCATCCTGCACCAGACCGGTAAGATGAAACCCGAAGACGAACTGAATTGCGGTTCATGCGGCTATGCCACCTGCCGCGAAAAGGCTTGGGCCGTTTACAACGGCTATGCCGACATCGAGATCTGCCTGCCTTACATGCGCCAGCGTGCCGAGTCGCTCTCGTTCGAGATCATCCAAAACAGTCCTGAAGGCATCATCGTCCTTGATTCGGAACTCAATATTCAGGAAATCAACAATAAAGGTAGGGAGCTCCTCGGCATCGACGACCCCAACGCCAAGGGAAGGCCTGCTGCCGACTTCTTCAGCCCCATCGACTTCTACAACGCCTATACGCAAAAGAAGCACATCAGCTGCAAACAAACGCACATACCCACCACTGGAAAATACGTCGACATATCCATCAACTACCTGGCTGGACAAAACGTCATCTTCGGCATCCTGAAAGACGTCACCGATTCCGTCGATTACGAAAACCGCATCATGAAGGTGAAGATGGAAACCTTGACCACGACTGATGAGGTTATCAAGAAGCAAATGCGTGTGGCTCAGGAGATTGCGTCGCTATTGGGCGAAACCACAGCCGAAACTAAGGTGGCCTTACTGAAACTCAAGAAAACCCTAACCGAAGAAAACAAGAAGAACTGATGGAACTCTGCTTAGAAACGGGATGCACCTCGCTGAACCATGTCGGCGAGGAATTATGCGGCGACAATGTGGCCTGCACCGTTAAGGACGGCTTCACCACCCTCGTCTTGGCCGACGGTTTGGGTAGCGGCGTGAAGGCTAATATCCTTTCCACGCTCACCTCCAAGATCCTCTGCACGATGGCCGCCAACGACATCGACATCTACGAATGTGTGGAGACCATCATCCAAACCCTTCCGGTGTGCTCGGAGCGTGGTGTAGCCTACTCCACCTTCTCCATCATCCATGTGAACACCGAGGGCAAAGGCATCATGTTCGAGTTCGACAACCCCGAGGCCATCTACTACCATCGTGGCCAATGCCAGAACTTTGAGCGTATTGAACTGGATGTGTGTGGCAAAAAGGTATATCGCACCGAACTCAACCTTGAGGAAGATGACATCATCATTGTCATGTCCGACGGCACCATTCATGCTGGCATTGGGCAAATCCTCAACTTCGGTTGGGAACGCGACCAAATCATGGAGCACCTCAATGCCAACATCACGCGCTCTATGTCGGCCCGTGCCGTGGCCTGCCTCTTGGCATCGGCCTGCAACGACCTCTACGCCGACAAGCCTGGCGACGATACCACTGTGGCCGCCGTCAAGATTCGCAAGCGCTTGGATGTCAACATCATGGTCGGTCCGCCTGTTGACAAGGAGAAGGATGACTTCTACATCGAGCAGTTCTTGGCAGGTCCCTCGAAGAAAATCGTTTGCGGCGGCACCAGCTCCACCATAGTGGCACGCCACCTGAAAACCGAGTTGAAGACCAGCTTCGATTTCCCCGACAAAGAAGTGCCCCCTATCGGCTATATCAAAGGCATCGACCTGACCACCGAAGGCGTGCTCACCTTGCGCCGACTGATGCAAATGTTGGAGAAATACATCTCCATCTCCGACCTGACGCCCAAGACCTTCACCAAGAAAGACGGTGCCTCGCTCCTTGCGGATTACCTCTTTGAGCGCGCCACCCACATCACCTTCTTCGTCGGGCAAAGCGTCAATGTGGCCCACCAAGGGCTGCCCATCGACACGACGATGAAGATGAAGATCGTGGAGAAAATTGCCAATGACCTACGCAAGATAGGCAAAATCGTCGAACTGAATTATTATTGACATGGGACGGATTGACACGAGACATAGGACTTTTGACTATGACCATCGACCATGACCATGACCGGTTTCACGAAACGCTGTAGTTTAAGCCTTTGTCCAAAGCGGTCATTGTCATAGTCACAAGTCATAGTCCCGATGTCTCGAGTCATTTAATTTGAAATCTTACATAACCAAACAAGAAAATAGCATAAGATGAACTCACAAAGGATTTTTGACACCGACGTACAACTCGTCAAATACAAAGTGCTGAAAGAAGTCATCCGTCGCGCCTACGAGGGCGGATTGGAGGAAGCCTATATGGAAGTTCCCAAGTTGCTCAGCCCCGGTCCGAAAGCCGAAACGCGCTGCTGCATCTACAAGGAACGCGCCATCCTGCAAGACCGCATCCAGATGGCAATGGGCGGCGACAAGAGCAACCCCAACGTCATCGAGGTCATTGACAGCGCCTGCGACGAATGTCCCATTGACGGCATCTATGTCACACCCGCTTGTCGTGGGTGCATGGTGCATAGTTGCAAGGAAGTGTGCCCCAAGGACGCCATCACCATCGTGAACCATCGCGCCACCGTCGATAAGGATAAGTGCATCGAGTGCGGCAAATGCACCCAAGCCTGCCCCTACTCCGCCATCATTCTGCAACACCGCCCGTGTATGGTGAGCTGCAAGGTGAAGGCCATCTCCATCGACGAGAACAAGAAAGCCAAAATCGACAACGAGAAGTGTATCTCTTGCGGTGCATGTGTCTATAAATGCCCCTTCGGTGCCATCTCAGACAAGTCACTCATCCTCGACATTATCGACATCCTGAAGAAATCGGAGAACAACACCAAATATAAGGTATATGCCGTCATTGCGCCGGCCATCGTCAGCCAATGCCGTTTCGGACGTGTCACGCAGGTGGTAACAGCCATCAAGAAGTTAGGGTTCCATCACGTTGTGGAAGCCGCCCTTGGTGCCGACATCACCCTTTATCGTGAGGCCCAGGAATGGAACGAGAAGAAACTGATGACCACCTCGTGCTGTCCTTCGTTTGTAAGTTTCGTGGAGAAAAACTTCCCCGAACTGAAGCAATACATTTCTTCTTCGGTATCGCCTATGGTGGAAACCGCTCGCCTCATCAAGAAATCCGACCCGACGGCCAAGGTCGTCTTCATCGGTCCCTGCACTTCGAAGAAGCTGGAATACAGGCTCGAAAAGACTGGCGGTGCCATTGACAGCGTCATGTCATTTGAAGAGCTGCAAGCCTTCGTCGACGCTCGAGGAATCGACACTACGCAGATGGAAGACTCCGAGCTGAACAACGCTTCCTACTACGGCCGTATCTTTGCCAAATCGGGCGGCATCGCCAAAGGCATCGCCGACGTGGCCAAGGAAATGGGCGTGGAAGGCGTGAAGCCTATCGCCATGAACGGCATCGCCGAGTGTAAAGCCGCTTTGACCAAGTTGAAATTCAACAAGGCCACCGAGAACTTCTTTGAAGGCATGGCCTGTGACGGCGGCTGCTTGAACGGTCCTGTGTGCATCACCCACAGCCCGCGAAACGTTGTCGACGTTGACAAATACGGCAATGAAGCCAAGGAAAAGACGATTTTCAATACCGTCAAATTGATGGAAGCTTTATAATTGAAATTGTTTTAAAGACGTTGTTTGAGGGCACATCCAATGGGTGTACCCTCTTTGTTTTATTGTTGACGAATGTGAATCACGCTATGCGCTATTCTCTATTCTCTTATTTCCTATCTCTCCCAAACAACGCTCCAATCCATTGCCGATTGAGCCTCGAAATGTTCTGTCGCTTGATGAGTTTCGGGCATTCGGCCTCGCAGGCGTAGGTGTTGGTGCAGCTGCCAAAGCCCAATTCGTCCATCTTGCAGACCATTTTGTGAACGCGGTCGGCAGCCTCGATTTGTCCTTGCGGCAACAAAGCCAAATGGCTGACCTTGGCACCCACAAACAGCATCGCACTGGCGTTTTTGCAGGCTGCTACACAGGCGCCACAACCGATGCAGGATGCGGCATCCATGGCCATGTCGGCTTTATGTTTCGGAACTGGAATCGTGTTGGCATCAGGCACACCGCCCGTGGTGGTGCTGATGTAGCCTCCCGCTTGGATGATCTTGTCGAAGGCAGAACGGTCCACCACGAGGTCACGGATGACAGGGAACGGCTTGGCGCGCCAGGGCTCAATCCAGATATCGTCTCCATCATGGAACTTGCGCATGTGCAGCTGACAAGTGGTGATGCCGTCGTCGTTGCCATGTGGGCGGCCGTTGATATAGAGTCCGCACATGCCGCAGATGCCCTCGCGACAGTCATTATCAAAGCACACGGGATGGGCGATGTGGTCGTTGATGAGCTGCTCGTTCAGGATGTCAAGCATCTCAAGGAAAGAACAGTCGGGCGAGATGCCTTCCAAAGGATAGGTCTCAAAATGGCCCTTGGCGCGGGCGTTCTCCTGTCTCCAAATATGTAATGTGAACTTCATGGCTTACTTGTAATTACGGTTTGCGATTTGGATGTGTTCATAGACCAACGGCTCTTTCTCCATGGTCTCGGTATGACCGTGACCCTGGTATTCCCATGCGGCGACATACATGAAACGCTCGTCGTCGCGTAGGGTTTCTCCATCTTGGGTCTGGTGCTCGGTGCGGAAATGTCCGCCGCACGATTCCTCGCGATGCATGGCGTCGTCGATGACGAGTTGTGCCAACTCGAAATAATCTTCAAGTCGATAGGCTTTCTCCAACTCAGGGTTGAATTCATTGGAAGTGCCTGGGATGAAGACTTTTTTCCAGAACTCTTCTTCCAATTCTGAGACCAGCTTCTTCGCTTTGGTGAGGCTCTCTGTGTTGCGCGCCATACCGCAGTATTCCCACATAATCTTGCCTAAAGCCTTGTGGAAATGGTCAACGGAGTTTAGAGTTGAGAGTTTAGAGTTTAGAGTTGCCTGCGCGCCGATTTGTAATAAACGGTTGAGGCGGACACGAACGACCTCTTCTGCCGCATCAAATTCTGGCGTTGTGGCTGAAATCTTGCCCACATAGATTTGGTCGGCGAGATAGTTCTGCATGGTGTAGGGCAAGACGAAATAGCCGTCGGCCAAACCTTGCATCAGCGCGGAGGCACCGAGACGGTTGGCGCCATGGTCGCTGAAGTTGGCTTCACCAGCAGCGAAGAGTCCAGGGATAGTGGTCTGCAGCTCGTAGTCGACCCAAAGTCCTCCCATCGTGTAGTGGATGGCAGGATAGATCATCATCGGAGTTTCGTAAGGATTCTCGTCCGTGATTTTTTGGTACATCTGGAAGAGGTTGCCGTATTTCTGTTCGACGACATCCTTGCCCAGACACTGGATGGCGTCGGCGAAGTCAAGGTAGACGGCATAGCCTGTACCTACGCCATAGCCGGCGTCGCAGCGTTCTTTTGCGGCGCGGCTGGCTACGTCGCGGGGCACAAGATTACCGAAGGCAGGATAACGACGCTCCAGATAGTAGTCACGGTTTTCTTCGGGTATCTCGGTGGGTTTCAACTTCCCAGCACGTATTGCTTCGGCATCTTCCTTTTTCTTGGGCACCCAAATGCGACCGTCGTTGCGGAGGCTCTCGCTCATCAAGGTGAGCTTTGATTGATAGTCACCATGCACAGGTATGCAGGTCGGGTGGATCTGCACATAGCAGGGATTGGCAAAAGCGGCTCCCTTGCGGTGGCACACCCATGCTGCGCTACCGTTGCTGTTCATGGCATTGGTGGAGAGGTAATAGAGGTTGCCGTAGCCGCCTGTGGCGAGCACCACGGCATGGGCTGCATAGCGCTCCAAGTCGCCGGTGACGAGGTTGCGTACAATAATGCCGCGGGCGCGGCCTTCCACCACGACGAGGTCCATCATCTCGCAGCGCGTGTGCAGTTTCACCGTGCCTCGTGCGATCTCACGGCTCAAGGCACCGTAGGCACCGAGCAGCAGTTGTTGACCCGTCTGACCTTTTGCGTAGAAGGTACGGCTCACTTGTGCGCCGCCGAATGAACGATTATCGAGCAACCCGCCGTAGTCGCGGGCGAAAGGCACGCCTTGCGCCACACATTGGTCGATGATGGCACCGCTGACCTCGGCCAGACGGTACACATTGGCCTCACGGGCACGATAGTCGCCTCCCTTGATGGTGTCGCGGAAAAGGCGTTCCACGCTGTCGCCGTCGTTCTGGTAGTTCTTGGCAGCATTAATGCCACCTTGGGCAGCGATGCTGTGGGCGCGCCGCGGTGAGTCTTGGATGCAGAAGATGTCGACGTTGAAGCCCATAGCACCGAGTGAGGCAGCTGCCGAGGCTCCAGCCAGTCCTGTGCCGACCACGATGATGTCGAGTTTGCGCTTGTTGGCCGGGTTGACCAGCTTCTGCGAAGCTTTATAATTCGTCCACTTTTCAGCCAGCGGACCAGCAGGTATTTTAGAGTCAAGTTTCATTCTTTATCTTTTTTTTGACTTCGAGACTTCGAGACACGGGACTTCGGGACGATTGTCCCAGTCTCGTAGTCTCGCGTCTCGCAGTCTCGTGTCATAATTCTAGTCCGAAATATACCCCGATGACCACGACAGCGAACATCAGGCACACTACCCAAGTATAGATTTGGCCAAGCACCTCAATGGCTTTGCCGTATTTGTAGTTATACAACCCGAAGGTCTGGAACACGGCAGCAAAACCATGCCGCAAGTGGAACCATACGACGGTAAAGAACACCAAATAGGAAATGACGATGTGCAAGATCTTGAATTTCTCGCGGGCTTGGTGGTAAAAATCGGGTTCGACTTCAAGTCCGGCAGCCTCAAGAACAGCCTTGTCTTCTTTGTCGAAGTTGGTGAGCCAGTTCTCCTTGGCTGAGTATTCGCCGTGTTGCTCGGCATAGTTGATTGCGTCGGGTTGAGTGGTTTTCAAGGCTACGACGTCTTCCGTTTTGGCCAAATATTTTCCTTTCACCAAGCCGATTTTCACGAAATAAAAGTCGGTGAAGTGCATGATGAGGCAGGCGAAGATGAGTATGCCCGTCCACACTTGCAGTTTGGAACCAGTGTGCGTTTTGGAGCGTTGCGGCTTATGGTAGCCCTTGGGTCGGGCCATTTTGTTGGTAACGGCCAACCAAATGGCCAAAACCACATGCAGCAGCAGTGCGGCAAGCAGCCCTATTTCCATCACTTTGACGATGATGTAGGTGCCCATGAAGTGACAGAATGCGTTGTACCACTCGCCGCCGTCATGTCTCAAAATGAGGAGGTTGGCGCTGGCGTGAAACAGCAGGAAGAAACTCAAGAAAGCGCCCAAGGCGCCGACGAGGATCTTCTTGGAAATGGAATGTATCTTTGGTAAATTCATAATGATAAGTATTTTCAGTTGATTATTTCTTAGGTGCTCCTCCACCGAAGTCATCATACAAGATGTTCTCGGGCGCCACACCCAAATTATCAAGCATGTTGACCACGGCAGCACTCATCGGTCCGGGACCGCACATGTAGTATTCGATGTCCTCGGGAGCTTTGTGGTCTTTCAGGTAGGTGTCGTACATCACATTATGCACAAAACCGGCAGTATATTTCACACCTTGTGCATCGGCCGCAGGGTCGGTACGGTCCAAAGCCAAGTGGAAATGGAAGTTGGGGAAGTCTTTCTCAAGCTGCAGGAAGTCTTGCAGATAGAAAACCTCGTTCAAGGCACGAGCGCCATAGAAATAGTGCATCTCGCGGTCTCTTACATTCAAGGTACGGGTCAAGTGCATGATTTGTGCACGAAGCGGAGCCATACCTGCACCACCGCCTACCCATATCATCTCTGGTAGTTTAGAGTTGAGAGTTGAGAGTTGAGAGTTAGCGGTCCCTGAGCCTGTCGAAGGGCCGGCTCCATCAGTGTCATGTTCTTTCACATGAAATTCCCCATAAGGTCCCGACATGATAACCTTATCACCAGGTTTCAACGAGAAAATATACGATGAGGCAATGCCAGGGTTGACATTCATGAATCCCGAACGGTCAGGTTTGAAAGGTGGCGTTGCGATGCGCACCGTCAGCATAAAGACATCGCCCTCAGCGGGATAGTTGGCCATCGAATAGGCACGGATAGTGGGTTCAGTGTTGACACACCGCAGGTCAAACATCTTGAATTTCTCCCACGAAGGCAGGTATTCCTCCCCTATCAGTTCCTTGTCGAAATCGGCATATTTGATGTCGAACTTCGGTATCTTGATTTGTGCGTATGAGCCAGGCACGAAATCCATGTGCTCACCGGCAGGCAACTGCACCTTGAACTCCTTGATAAAAGTGGCCACGTTGCGGTTGCTGACCACCGTGCATTCGTATTCCTTCACGTTCAGAATCGACTGCGGCACCACGATTTTCAGGTTTTCCTTCACCTTCACCTGGCACCCTAAGCGCCAGTGGTCCTGAATCTGTTTGCGGGTGAAGAATCCTACTTCGGTGGGCAAAATCGTTCCGCCGCCTTCCACTACACGGCATTTGCACTGGCCGCACGAGCCTTTGCCACCACAGGCAGAGGGAAGATACACTTTCTGTTCGGCCAACGTGGCAATCAACGTGTTGCCCGTCGGGACGGTCAGCACTTTGTCGTCGTTGATGGTGATTTTCACCTCACCTTTGGGCATGAGTTTGTTACGCACCCATAGCAATAGGGCAACAAGCAGCAAGACGATGCCTAAAAAAACAATAATGCTAAGTAATATATTGGTTGTAAAATCCATAATATCATATTTTTATGCCCATAAAGGCCATGAAAGCGATACCCATCAAGCCAGTGATGATAAATGAGATGCCTACACCCTGCAGACCTTTGGGAACTTTGGAATAGCGCAGTTTCTCGCGAATGGCAGCGATGGCCACAATGGCCAGCAGCCAGCCAATGCCTGAGCCGAGACCGAACACGGCGGCCTCACCCACGTTGCTGAAGTTGCGCTCCTGCATGAAGAGCGAGCAACCCAAGATGGCACAGTTCACCGCAATCAGCGGTAGGAAAATGCCCAAGGCGGAATAGAGCGACGGCGTAAAGGTCTCAATCACCATCTCCAAGATTTGCACAATGGCTGCTATGATGGCGATGAAGAGGATATAGGTCAGGAAGCTCAAATCGACAGAAGCCAATTTGGGGCTGATCCATGACAAAGCACCAGGCAAAAGCAAATATTTGTTGATCAGATAGTTGACTGGAACGGTGACGACCAACACGAAAGTCACGGCAAGCCCTAAACCAGCGCTTGTTTTCACTGTCTTCGAAACGGCAAGATACGAACACATACCAAGGAAGTACGCGAAGATCATATTGTCAACGAAAACCGATTTTATGAACAGGTTAAAGTATTCCATGCCTATTAGTTTTGGTTGTTCTCTTGCATTTCGGGGTTACGGGTACGCTGAATCCAAATGATGACACCTACTACGATTAGCGCCATCGGCGGCAAAATCATGAGTCCGTTGTTTTGATAACCAGCCTCGTAGAACGACTGCGGGATGACCTGATAGCCAAGCAAAGTACCTGAGCCAAAGAGTTCACGGAAAAAGGCTACAATGACAAGTATCAAACTGTAACCCAACCCGTTGCCTAAGCCGTCCAAGAACGATTCTCCAGGCCCATGCGACAAGGCAAAAGCCTCCAAACGGCCCATGATAATGCAGTTGGTGATGATAAGTCCCACATAAACAGATAGTTGCTTGCTCACATCGTAGGCGAAGGCCTTCAGGAATTGGTCAATCAAGATGACCAAAGTGGCCACAACAACAAGTTGCACGATGATACGGATACGGTTAGGGATGCCCTTTCGCAGCAGCGAGATGATGAAATTCGACAACGCCGTCACAACCGTCACTGAAAGGCCCATTACCAAAGCAGGCTTGAGTTGGGCGGTCACGGCAAGGCAAGAGCAGATACCCAACACCAAAACGGTGACAGGATTCGTCTTGCGCAGCGGTTCTATAATGAGTTTCTTCAAGTTAGCCATAGTTATTCTCCTCTCTCTGCTATTCTGCTTAAATATGCCGAATATTTCTCCAAAGTATTGTCAATCATTTCTTTAACTCCATTCGAAGTCTTGGTTGCGCCTGTGATGGCATCAAATTGAATAGGAACAATGTTCCCATTTTCAAGTATCTGTTTTCCAGAGAATTGACCTTTGAATTTCTCGGTCGTGATTTCACCGCCCAAACCAGGGGTTTCCGACTTGTGGTCGAAGTTGGCACCCAAAATGGTCCTGCCATCGGCAGCAATGGCGAGATAGCCCCAAATGGGACCCCAAAGTCCGTTGCCCTGCATGGGGATGACGCTGATTTGGCGATCGATGACAAATAAAGGAAGGGTTCCGTCCTCAGAGATATTGCCGCTCTCATCCAACAGAAACGAACCCGTGCAATGCTTCTCGAAAAGCAAGGGGGCATTTTTGGCATCCACATTGGGAATGCCAGCCGCCGTAAGGATGCTGATACGTTTCTCGTTCTTCTTGTTGCGGTCTTGGAAAGGTTGTAGCCACAAGGCCGTCACCGTGAGCAGTACCGCCACAATGATGATTAAAATAGTGGCGTACAAGAAGATATACCGATTGCTATTGACATCTTTCTTCATGACTTAACGGTTTTTGAGAGTTTTAAGGCACGATGTTGGCGCATTTTGATGTTCCTGGCCACCACGCAGTGGTCGATGAGCGGAGCGAAGCAGTTCATGAGCAGGATGCTGAGCATCATACCCTCAGGATAGGCCGGGTTGATGACACGGAGCATCACGGCAAAGATACCGATGAGCAGGCCATAGATCCACTTGCCTATGTTGGTCTGAGCTGCCGTAACAGGGTCGGTGGCCATGAAGACCGCACCGAACATGAAACCGCCCATCAGGTAATGATAGTAGAATGGCACTTGCATGTATTCGTTGGCGCCAATGGCATTGAATAACAAGCCCATGAGACCACCGCCAAGCACGACAGAAAGCATGACACGCCAACTGGCGATACCCGTGAACAACAACAGAATGGCGCCTAACAAAATGGCTATCACAGAGGTCTCACAGGTAGACCCAGGAATGGTTCCGATGAACATATCCAAGGCGGAAGCCGAAGGATGCACGCCAGCGGCCAATTCAGCCAAAGGCGTGGCGCTCGTGATGGCGTCGGTGCCCCAGAGGTCGGCGGCAATCCATACGTTGTCGCCCGACATCCTTGTGGGATAAGCGAAGAAGAGGAAGGCGCGCGCCACCAAGGCGGGATTGAGGAAATTCATTCCCGTGCCGCCGAAGACCTCCTTGCCGATGATGACGGCAAAGGCCACGGCAAGAGCGAGTTGCCACAAAGGTGTGGTGACCGGTACAATCATCGGGATGATGAAACCTGTGACCAAAAAGCCTTCGTTCACCTCATGGTGACGTATCTGCGCGAAGGTGAATTCAATGCCCAAACCGACGATATACGACACTGCCAACATGGGCAGCATTCTCAAGAAGCCAAACCAAAGGCAGTACCACCAACTGGCTACTGTACCCAGTTCGTAAGGCCAATCCGTGGCGTGAAGCGAAGTCTGATAGCCGATATTCCACATACCGAAGAGCATGGCAGGAACGAGGGCGATGACAACCATAATCATGGCGCGTTTCAAATCGATGGCGTCACGAACATGGCTGCCGCGCTTGGTGACCCGATTGGGCGTGAAGGCAAAGGTATGGAAAGCTTCGTATGTGCTTCCCAGCCAAGCCCATTTCCCTTTAGGCTTATGGGTCTCGAACCACTTTGCCAGTCCTTTAAACGCAGTACTCTTCACTTTATACTCCTCACTCCTAACTCCTAACTTCTTACTCATGATAATCCCTCCTTTCTCAGTTTCTCCAATGCCTCACGGATGATAGCTTGGATGTCGGTTTTCGATGTGTCGATGAACTCGCAAATGGCGAAGTCTTCGGGCTCGACCTCATAGATGCCCAAGTTCTCCATCAGCTCAATGTCGCCGATGATGCAGGCCTTGATGAGTTGAGTGGGATAAATGTCGAAGGGGAAGACCCGCTCGAAGTTGCCCGTGAATACCAAGGGGCGCAAGTCGCCGTGGGTGTTGGTATCGAATTTCCAGAAGTTTTCGAAGCGCGGAAGCTCGATGCCCATGGGCTTGAAGGTGCTTTTCGGCATGAAACCACTGAGGAAGGTACGCGAGAAGCTGAACTTCCTGAAGCCAGGCATCAGCCAGCCCATGAAGTCGTAATAGTCGCCTTCGGGCAGGATGCTCACCAGGTCATCGTAGGCACTCAGAAAGCCATCAGCGGCGATTTGTGTGCCGCTCAGGATGTCGCCAGAAATGACGCGGTTTTCCTTCGTGACATCGCTGGCATCCATCTTAGGATATTCATTGTTAAGCAGTTGCGCTTTCGTAATCTCAGCTAAACAAGCCCCACACTTTACACGGTAATAATGTGGGTTCTTAATATTGGGTCCGGCCACGGCGACAACACGCTCAGGCTTGTAAATGCCAGTGGCAACCAGTTCACCCAGCACGGCAACGTCCTGCAGGTTCATCGTCCAGACGATTTCTCCTTTATTAATAGGGTCGATGTGGGCGATTTGTGTGCCGATGTTTCCAGCAGGGTGAGGACCGTTAATAAAGTGGATGTTGAACTGTTGATTGTTTAATTGTTGAATTGTTGAAGCAAGATGCTGATTGGGACGGAAACAAATATGGACTTTTCCGTTCGTCAACTTTGCCAGCGCCTCAAGGCCTATTTTGAGAGGCTCTTCCCTACCCCGCATAATAAAGTCGTAATCAGGTGCCAAAGGTGCACTGCTGAATGCGCTGATGAAGATGGCCTTGGGCTTGTCATCGGGGTTGGCGACGGTGCCAAAAGGCCGCTGGCGCAGTTGTGTCCAAAGACCGCATTGCAGCATGGCTGCTTTAATTGCATCTGCCGTGGTCAAAGCCGCTGCCGCTGATTTGTAATCAGCGACGGTCGAGCCTGCGGATTTGAAATCCGCTTCCACAACCACCTCCAAAAGCTTGCGTTTCTCGCCTCTCACGATGGCTTTCACCTGCCCGTTGACGGGTGAAGTGAAGCGAATGCGTTCATCGCTCTTGTCGCAAAACAAGGCATCGCCGACAGCCACCCTATCGCCTTCCTCGACCAGCAATCGCGGCGTGAGTCCCACAAAGTCAGTGGGCTTCATGGCGTAGGTCGTGATGCTGCGCGCATCGGTGAGGCGCTTCTCAGCGACTCCACTGATGGGCAGGTCAAGGCCATTGCGTATCGTTATAGTCTCAGACATTTTATTTGAGGTTAAGCAAAGGATAGATCTGCTTCACAAAAAGATCCTCGGCATTCTCCTTGGTGACATGATGCAGGAGAAAACCGTCGTCACACAGCGTCATATTCGGCATCTCCTGGTTCATCATGGATCCAGTCTCGCACTTTACATTCACGCCATTGATGCACTCGTTGAAGCAAAAACTAGCTTTCAGTTCAATCAAGTCTTCGACATCGTATTTCTTCAGCAAACTCTTGAATTCCTGAATCACGTCGTAAGAACCATTGAGGTGACACGAACTTCCAGTACAAATCTTTATTATCATCATTACTTTGATTTAAATATTTTCCTTGTCTTTATTGGCACTTCCATAGCATTTATATACCTTATTATAATAATCATGCTACTTGTCCGTCAATTCGATATGTTTTTATCGTATATGTATCCCGCTGCAAAATTACGACATTTATTTTGATTTCCACGAAAAAAAGGCAAAAATTTTCAAAATTGAGATTTTAGGCATTTTTTAAGCTCTTAAATCATTTATAATCATTTATATTCCAATAGATTAAGCTTTAATTTGAAGAATAGTTTGCAAATATTTCATTTTTTTACTTCAAGTATTTGATTTCTTTGTACTTTTGCAAACGATAAAAATGTATCGAATAAAAAATAGAAATTATTATAATTAATTGAAAATCAAAACACTTGAAGCCATGACAACCAAGAACACAAGTAAATTCCGCACCGAGAGCGACCTTCTCGGAAGCAAAGAAGTTCCAGAAGATGCCCTCTATGGTGTTCAGACAACCCGCGCCATTGAAAACTTCCATATCAGTGGCAATCTAATGGTCAGTTACCCCAATTTCATCAAAGGTATGGCCATCACGAAGAAAGCCGCTGCACTTGCCAACTATGAAGTGGGCATGATCACGGTCCAACAAGCCAACGCCATCTGCCAGGCTTGCGACGAACTGATTGCCGGACAGCACCACGACCAATTCCCGATTGACATGATACAAGGTGGTGCCGGTACCTCAACCAATATGTGCGCCAACGAGGTGATTGCCAACCGCGCCCTTGAAATCATGGGTTACCAACGCGGTCAATACGAGTTCTGCTCGCCCAACGATGTGGTGAACGCTTCACAATCCACCAATGACGCTTATCCTTGCGCCATCCACATGGCCATGTTCCTTGAACATGAGGAGTTCCTCCCCCATCTGACCCAGATGATCGATGCCTTAGAGAAAAAAGCCAAAGAGTTTGCCGAAGTCATCAAGATGGGCCGCACCCAATTGCAGGATGCTGTCCCCATGACTTTGGGACAGACGTTCAGTGGCTTTGCCGCTTCGCTTCGTGGCGAACTGCGCACTTTGAACAGTGCTGCCCGCGAGTTCCTCACCGTCAACATGGGTGCCACGGCCATCGGTACGGGCATCTGCTCCAAGCCTGGCTATAGCATGGCTTGCATCAAGGCCTTGCGCGAAATTACAGGATGGAGCATCCATTTGGCCGACAACCTCATCGAAGCCACCAGTGCAACGAGTTGCATGATCCAATACAGCGCGGCCATGAAGCGCCTCTGCATCAAGATCAATAAGATGTGTAACGACCTCCGTCTGATGAGTTCCGGCCCTCGCTGCGGCTTCAACGAGATCCACCTGCCCGAGCGCCAGCCCGGTTCTTCCATCATGCCTGGTAAGGTCAACCCGGTCATCCCCGAAGTGATGAACCAAGTGTGCTATAAGGTGATCGGTAACGACATGACCATCACCTTCGCCTCCGACAACGGTCAGCTCGAACTGAACGTGATGGAACCTGTCATTGCCTACAGCCTCTTCGAGTCCATCCACCTGCTCACCAACGGCCTTGACACCCTGCGCAAGTACTGCATCGAAGGCATCGTTGCTAACGAAGAGCGTTGCCGCAAACTGGTTGAAGGCAGCATCGGCATCGTCACCATGCTCAACCCCATCATAGGCTACAAGCAATCCACCAAGATTGCCAAGGAAGCCAGCGAAACCGGTCGCGGCGTCTACGAACTGGTCCTCGAGCACAACCTGCTCACCAAGGAGCAACTCGACAAGATTCTCCGTCCCGAGAACATGCTTAAGCCCATTGACATTAAACTGTAAGTAGATGGGCAGATTTAGTTTACATAATGGACGCGAGACTATAGAACAATGACTTGTGACCATGACTATGACCACTGGCAAATTGTGGTTGAGCTTAACGGCTTTACAATGGCTAATCACTTGTCCAAAGAAAAGCCCGCAAAATCTCGAACTCTATAAAAGTGGTCATGGTCATAGTCAATGGTCATGGTCAAAAAGCCCCGAGTCAAAAAACATGTAGTTTAAATTTGATTAGTTACTTATTTAATTAGGAAATTGCTTTGAATAACGGTGTCGCTTCATGCGGTGCCGTTATTTTTTTGAGTTTTTCGTTATTTAGAAAATAATTCATAAATTTGCAGTCCAATAGTAACGAAACACAAGATTTAAAACGATAAACAATGAAAGTAAAAGAATTAGTCGAAAAACTCAACCTGAAGGTCCTCTCGGGTGAGAAAGGCCTTGACAGAGAGATAGATGGCTGCTACATCAGCGACCTTTTGAGCGACGTGATGGGCAACGCCATGGAAGGCAACATCTGGATTACCCTCCAAACCCACAAGAACGTGATGGCCGTGGCCTCGCTGAAGGAAATGTCATGCATCATCCTGGTGAAGAACCTCATGCCTAACGATGAGACCATCGAGCAGAGCAACGACGAGGATTTGCCCATCCTGCAGACCAACCTTCCCACATACGAGATCGCTGGATTGGTTTATAACCTTTTAAATAGTTAGGAGTGTGTAGTTGGGAGTGAGGAGCAGGCTGACGCCAGCAATGCATTTCACTCCTAACTCCTAACTCCTAACTCCTAACTCTTATGGAACTCCAATCATATAGAGCCGACCTCCACATGCACACGGTGCTTTCGCCGTGCGGCGACCTCTATATGAGTCCCTCCGCCATCGTAGAGCAGGCCAAGAAGCTCCACCTCGACGTCATCGCCATCTGCGATCACAACACCACCCGGCAGGTGAAGGTGACGCAAAAGATTGGACGCGAAAACGGCATCTTTGTCATCGGCGGCGTCGAAATCACCACGCAAGAAGAAGCCCATGCCCTCGCCTACTTCGAGAACGACGAGCAGCTGGACAAATTCCAGGAATTTCTTGACGCACACCTCCCCCACATTCCATTGGATGAGGAAAAATTCGGCTATCAACTCATCGTTGATGAGAATGAGGAAGTGGTAGGCGAAGAGGAATGGCTGCTGTGGTCGGCGCTGGATGCCGATTTGGACCAACTCTATGATGTGGTGCATGAAATCGGCGGGCTGTTTGTTCCCGCGCACGTCAACAAGCCAGCAAGCAGCTTGGTGAGTCAGTTAGGCTTCGTGCCGCCCGACATCAAGGCGGATGCTTTGGAAATCTCGAAGCACGTCACCAAGCCCGATTTCCTGAAGAAATACGCCTACCTGAAGAAGTTCAACTTCACCAAGAGCAGCGACGCTCACTTCCTGCACATCATCGGCGAGGTGCATTGCGTGCTGCACATGTACGACAAGACCTTCGATGAGTTCCGCAAGACGCTGCACGGCGAGAACGGACGCTATATCGACACTGAACCCAAGGAAAAACTACAACTCCTTTTTGGATGAGTAAATGAACAACATTAGTTTACACATTGGACGCGAGACTATGGGACGATGACTTGTGACTATGACAATGACCACTTTAGCCTAGAGTTGAAACTACTGCATTTCCGTGAAAGCGGTCATAGTCATGGTCAATGGTCATAGTCAAAAAGTCTCGTGTCCCGAAGTCAAAAAAATAGACTATGAAAGAACTATCAATGCACGTTTACGACCTGATGGAAAACTCGACGGCGGCCAACTCAACCCTTGTCGAGCTGACCATTCGTGACAGCCTGAAAGATAACATATACGCCTTCACCATTAAGGACAACGGTAAAGGCATGACGCCAGAGTTTTTAGCCAAGGTAACTGATCCCTGGACCACTTCGCGCACAACGCGCAAGGTCGGCTTGGGTCTGCCGCTCATTAAGATGAACACCGAAAACGCTGGTGGCGGCATGAAGATTGAGAGCGAGGTTGGGAAAGGCACTGTGCTGAACTTCTGGTTCCAGCACGACCACCTCGACCGTCCCCCGATGGGCGACTTGGCCGGCTCATTGGTGATGCTGTTTTCGGCCCACGAGGACATCCATTTCATCTACAAGCACATCACCGACGACGGCGAGTTCGTCTTCGACACCGATGAAATCAAGGAAGCCCTCGACGGGATGCCCATGACCGATGTCAGCATCATGAAATATCTGAAGGAGATGATTCAGGAGAATTTGGAGGAGATACATTATAACGATTGAACTGGCAATGGGTTATTCCAACTCCTTCCGTCCTTCTTCCAATGCCAAAAACCTATCGAAATCGCTTTCAAAAAGGCGGTCTTGAACAATTCTAAATTTCTCGAATTCTGTTTCGGCGTGTTGACGTGCGACTTCCATTGAGATTGTCCCTGCATTGGTCAATAGTTCATGCTCCGTAGCCATGAGGATGCGGTCAAGGTGCTTTGCCCAATCCTGCATCGTCATTGGAATGTTGCGTTTGGCTTGGCCCAGCCTTGTATAGTTTAGTCCTTCACTATTTGGTTGGCCCACTTGCGGAAACGAACTGCCCTTTCGTTGTTTACCTTGAAACCGACAGCGATAATCATTTGGAGACCATAATGGTTGGTTTCATAGTTTTTGCCGTCAGAAGCAGTTATCCAATATTTTCGGATAACTGAACTCTCGTTCAGTTCACCGTCTTCTAAAATCTTCTTTATGTGATAGTTAATTGTTCGAACATCTACATCATACAGCACCGCCATAAGCTTTTGCGTAAGCCAGATGTTCTCGTCCTCATAACGCATTTCGATGCTTTAAGGATTGTCGCCAGTGGCTGCGATGTATGTCAGATATTCGGCAGCGGATGAGCGGATGGTGATTTCGTTGGAGGGCATAAAGATGGTTTTGTATGTTGTTATTTGCTTTGCAAAGATAAAAAAAACCGCAAAACCAAAGACTTTTTTGGATTGAAGATTTAATGATTAGTTCTTGAAACTCGCCTATTGCAAAGTTTCTTGGACTTTTTTGGCAGCGTTCAACATTTCAACTTGCTTCAAAGCTTCCTCTCGCGTAGCATGTGATGACGGTCGTCCCAAAGAGCTTTGCAACTGCCGTGCAGAATTCTTCATGCTCTGGTGAATTAAATCGATAAAGGCTTGTTCTTCCATTAAAATCGTAGTTGGGACTTTAAGGATTGCTTGGTTGGGCATATTCGATAGCAAAGGTACTAAATTTGCTTGAACCTTGAATTATTTTGCATGGGCTGCATAATACCAAAAGAAGGCACAACAAGCATGCCGCGCCTTCTTTCTGGCTTTTCTATTTCTTATAGAAAAACTGATATTCAACACTTTTTAAAATGAAAAGCTGAAGCTCTAGAAATGAAGATACTATTGTTTATATGCCACATTACTAATATTTCCATATATCGGGTATGAATAACCTTGATAATAGGCATTACCGGTGATATTACTAGTGAAAGAAAGCGTATTGCCAGATAGAGTACCTCTATTATGAGAAACAGTAAGAGTTATTGTAGTGCCGTCTTGAGTTTGTGTATCCGTTTCTGAGTCAATAGTAATTGTATTCCCTACAACATCTGCCTCCGCATTATAATAACCAGAAACAAACACTGTGTTTTCAGAACTTGAAGATTTTGTAACAGTTAAAGTTGCATTGTTAGCTGAAGATATCGGTTCAGTGTAAGTTTGGCCATTTATCACCATTGAATAAGAACCTGTTGCATTGATTCTGTATGTGCCAACAAACTGATCTCTGTCATCGATTTTGGTGCAACTTGTCATGGCAAACAAAGCAAATGCAAATAAAGCAATTGGTAATGACTTGATTTTTGATATTTTTTTCATCATTTCACCCCTAAATTCGTGTCGGGCGCAACCTATAATTTCCTTCCTAGCACCACAAAGGACAAATCATACAAAAGAAGCGTGGTACTGCGATACCACGTCTTTTGATGGAGGTCGTGAGAATTACCTTTGCAGGAAGATGCATATAACAGCCCACGCATAACGCGCGAACCACTATACTCACTTGCCTGCGAAAATTTCTCAAGTTTCCATCAACAAGACGAGCATAACGCTTCGTGTTTCTTGATGTCGGCGGCACAGAATCCGCCATAAGAACCGAGGCAAATATACAAAGAAATCGGAAAAACAAGTGGAATTGGGAGATTTTTATTATAAAATTCCGTTCTAATATTCAAAAATGATTTATTTTTGTGCAATTAAACATCAGCGACACTCTGGATCGCTTCGTTCCTCGCGATGACGCAAAGCGACAAAAAGTCCTACGTCCCGCGTTCCGAAGTCCCGAGTCAACAAACCAACAAATCAAAGATTCGACGTAGTCAATTAAACGATTAAACAATACAACAATTCAACAATAAAATGAAACTCAGAGAAATATCTGAACTTTTGAACGCCACGGTGCGTTGCGGCGAAGACCGTTTGGACGAAGAACACGAAACCGCCTTCGCCTCCGACCTGATGAGCGACGTGCTCACCCTCGGCGACTACAACCCCGTCATTTTGACCGGTCTCTGCAACATGCAGACCATCCGCACCTGCGAGATGGGCAACCTCGACATCATCGTCCTCGTCAGACGCAAGAAAGCCACCGAGGAGATGATTGAGGAGGCCGAGGACGAAGGCATGGTGGTCATGGAAAGCGACTTCTCCATGTTCAAGGCCTGCGGACTGCTCTTCAAAGCGGGCATGTTGCCCATTTTCTGATGTCTAACCAAAATTGAACGCCATGCACTTAGAATATCAAGTATATGAAGCGGACTTCGTAAACGCGGGAGCCGCATCGAGCGCCATCAAGAAGACCTTGAAGCAGCTCAATATCAGCCCTCAGATTGTCAAGCGGGTGGTCGTTGCCTTATACGAGGCTGAAGTCAACGCCATCGCTCATGCTTACGGTGGCACCATCTACGCTGACATCGAACCCGACAAGATTACCGTCAAGGTCGTGGACACCGGCCCCGGCATCCCCGACATCGACTGGGCCATGCAGGAAGGCAATTCCACCGCCTCGCCCGAGGTCCGCAACATGGGCTTTGGCGCGGGTATGGGCTTGCCGAACATCCAGAAGAATGTCGACAAATTGAACGTGACCTCTACCGTTGGTGTTGGCACCACCGTCGAGATGGAGGTGAATTTTACCTGAATAAGCCGGCATAGATCCCCGCTCCCTCACAAGCCTTTGCAGGGATGACATGCCTAACAGAACAACTGACAACTGAACAACTAACAACTTAAAACTATGGAAAAGACCCCGTTCTTCCACGCCCTGAAAATAGACGAAGACACTTGCATCGGCTGTTCGCGCTGCATGAAGATTTGTCCCACCGAGGCATTGCGCGTGCGCGATGGCAAGGCCGTCCTGATGCCCGACCGTTGCGTTGACTGCGGCAACTGCTTCAAGGTCTGCCCCACTCGCTCCATTTATATCGAACAAGACGACTTTGAGGACATCTTCAACTATCCCATCCGAGTTGCCCTCATCCCTGCCGTCTTCTTTGGGCAGTTTCCCAACGACATTACCGTGTCGCGTATCTACGGCATCCTCAAAGAGTTGGGCTTCACCCACGTGTTGGAGACCGAGTCTTCCATTCCCATCTATACGGCAGCCAAAAACAAGTACGCCGCCGAAAACCCCGACATCAGGCCGCTCATTTCGACCTTCTGTCCGGCCATCGTTCGCCTTATCCAGGTGAAGTTTCCCGGTCTGACCGAAAACCTCATCCCCTTGCGCGCACCGCTTGACATCACGGCCATGTACATCCGCCGTAAAATCAAGGAAGAAATGGAAATCAAAGACGACCAAATCGGCATCTTTTACATCACGCCCTGCGCGGCAAAGATTGCTGCAGTGAAAAGCCCCGTAGGTGAAGAGAAATCGATGGTTGACGGTGTCATCAATATGGACTCGCTCTACAACCGTGTTTACCATGAAATCAAGAAACAAGGTCATGGCTACAAGGAACAGAAGCTGCCAGTGTCGCAACTCTCCGCCGATGGCGTCTTAACCTCTTTGACCAATGGCGAGCGCCGTCTCTCGGATGCACAACACTCCTACTCCATCGACGAAATCCATAATGTCATCGAGTTTTTGGAAAAAGTGGAGAACGAAGAAATCGAAAATGTTGATTTCCTTGAGCTTCGTGCCTGCGACCAAAGCTGTCCGGGCGGCATCCTGACCTGCGACAACCGTTTCCTGATGTGCGAACGCGTGTTTGGTCGTGCCCGAAAAATCGCCGACCGTGAGCGCAAGGGTGAGCAGACCAAGGACCACGAGTTGGTGGAAGAACGTAACTATCTGATGCGAAACATGAAGGTTGGCGAAATCAAGCCGCGTTCCATGCTCGTTTTGGACGACAACATCGCAGTGGCTTTGGAGAAGATGAAGAAGATTGACGAATACCGTGCCCGTCTGCCCCAGACCGACTGCGGCATTTGTGGCGCGCCCACTTGCGATGCCTTGGCTCGCGACATCGTCTGCGACAACGCCGAACTCACCGACTGCGTGTTCATCCAGCGCAACCTTGAAGCCCGAGGCAACATGGACGTGCATGAATCCCTCAAAATCATGGAGGTGATTTGGGGCAAGGCGAAGATGAACGATTATGTAAAGAAGAAGTAAGGCTTATTGGGATTCCCTTTGGGAATGGAGTTAGCCTCATTTTATAATGCGGCGGCTAATGACACTTACCATTCGTAGGTTCCATTGGCCGCCGCTTTTTAATAACAACCTCCTTTCCATTCCCAAAGGGAATCTCCTATCGGCAAGAAGCAACAAAAAAGTTGCCGAGCAGGGCTAGGTAGCTTGCTGCCGCAGGCACCCTGCTCGCCAACTTTTTCACCCGTGCCCGTGACGGAACAAACAAAGGTTAGTTCTGAGCTGAACGAACTGGACGCACACTCCGACCGAGGCCGCGGACGTTGTTATGATACACGCTGAATCCGCCCGAATGGAAGTCGAAGCTCCACGCGTCGCGCGGGCTGTCCGTGCCGAGCCAACTCGACCAGTAGTCGCCCCAACTGCCAGCAGCGTTGAGAATGCTATCGTAGCGTAAGCCAGCGGCGGGCAGGAAGAGACTGTTGCCGTTCGAGGCGGTGAAAAGTCGTCCGTTCACGCCGTTCTGGGTTGTCCATGTGTTGGTCGTGTTGTCGAGAAGTTCCTGCCATTCCTCATTGGTGGGCATACGCCAATCGCTACCCCAGTTGGCTGTGGCGGCGTCGTCCTCGGGCAACAGGGTGGTCAGGTTGTCGGTGAAGCCATTGTAACCGTAGCTGGCTTCGTTGCAATACTTGGTCAGCGTGGTGCTGCTGCCCATGCAGTACTGGTAGGTGCTCCAGTCGTAGTAATCCTTCGGCTGGGTCTCGCCCCAAGCAAAGTAATCACCATAGCCCTCGGGTGTGTCGGCACCCACATTGCAGGTGGCCCACAATAGGCCGCTCGGCAGGCCGAGGTCAACGTAGGCGTGGTCGCCAGTGAAATTAGCTACCAAAACTCTATCGCCATCCACCGTAAAGGTATAGTTGACGTCAGTGGAAACCATTTCACCGTTCTCCGTCCAATTCACGAAAATAAAGCCATCGTTGGCCGTGGCAGTCAAGGTGCAGGTGCTGCCTTCAGTGTAGTTACCAGTGCCTGTCACTGTGCCGCCTTCGCTTGGACTGACAATAGCATCAATAAGAAAGGAAGTGTTCTGAGAAGCGGAACGCACCGCTCTGACAGACCGACCGTAGTAGCGGTAGCCGTAGTTGCTCATGTAGGCGTTGCTCGAAAGGAAGCGGAAGTACCACGCGTAGTCCGGGATGCCCAGCGAACTCGACCAGTAGTCGCCGTAGCTGCCAGCGTAGCGAAGCTCATCGTACCAGCGGTAGCCGGCAGCGGGCAGGAAGAGACTGTTGCCGTTAGCAGCGGTGAAGAGTTGTCCGTTCACGCCGTTTTGGGTTGTCCAAGTATGGGTCGTGTTGTCGAGAAGTTCCTGCCATTCCTCTTGAGTGGGCACACGCCAGTCAGAGCCCCAGTTGGCCGTGGCAGCGTCGTCCTCGGGTAGCAGGGTGGTCAGGTTGTCGGTGAAGCCGTTGTAGCCGTAATTAGCGTTGTTGCAGTACTTGGTTAGCGTGTTGTTGCTGCCCATGCAGTATTGGTAGGTGCTCCAGTTGTAAGTGTCCTTGGGTTCCGTCTCGCCCCAGGCAAAGTAGTCGCCGTAGCCCTCAGAACTTGTGGCGCCCACATTGCAGGTGGCCCACAACAGACCGCTCGGCAGGCCAAGGTCGACGTAGGCGTGGTCGCCAGTGAAATTAGCTACCAAAACTCTATCGCCATCCACCGTAAAGGTATAGTTGACGTCAGTGGAAACCATTTCACCGTTCTCCGTCCAATTCACGAAAGTAAAGCCATCATTGGCCGTGGCCCTAAGGGTAATGATTTGTCCTTGCCTATAAGTTCCGCCGCTTACCGAGCCACCATCGCTTGGGCTGGCGGAAACGCTTATCGTGAAGGTCGGTATCTGCGAAGTGTTGTCTGCCCTAACGAAGTAGACAGTGCCATTCTCCGATGCTTGGTAGAAAACCCCTTCCATAGGGGCTATGGCACCCGAGGTATCCGCTACAAAGCCATCGCCTGCGGCATTCATCCTATAGTAAGACACAGGCTCATTATTGGCATTGACAAGTTTGGCATTACACATAAAGGGGTTGCCGATAAGGTTCCAGCCAGGATGCTCGGTATCACTTGAATCGTAGCTTACGGCTTTGCCAAAGCGGTATCTGCTGGGATTGAGGATGCCGGGGAAGTTCAGCTCCACGCCGTTTCGGTTGGCATAAAGGTAACCAAAACCATCGGGATACATCATAAAGTTGTTGTCCTTGAAGTTTCTCCATTCAAGGCGATCTGAGGCACTAGGAAGCCAGTCGTAGAGGTCGTAACTGCCTCTGAGGAGGTGATAGACATTTGACATTTCAGGGTCGACAGCCTCAGTAAGCGGGCTGGAGATAAGGCAATATTTGCCATTGCTCGTGCCATGACCTGCGATGTTTTTCTTCACCATTGCGCTGACGTTTTCAGAGGCATGAACGAGTTGGGCACCGTCCTCGATGATTAAGCCTAAAGTTGACGTATTGTTCAAGGTGTTCGTTACGGTGAGCGTTTGGCCTGATTGCAAGGTGAGCGACTGGCCGCCCGAAACGGTCAGCATGGCCACTTTGGCATCTTGGTCAAGTTGGCAAGGGGCGTCGATGAAAACTTCATCAACGGTTTGTGGCAAAGTGCCATTGCTCCAGTTAGAGGCTGTGCTCCAGTTGCCTGCTATGATGAAGTGGCAGGTTGAAGAGAACCCCAAGATGATTTGGTTCTTCACCGAATGACGCGTACCGATGTAGCCAGATGGATTGAATGGGTCGTAATTGGTACCATCGCTGTAAACTTGAATAGCCTGAACGTCATTGGTATTAAACACGCGACAATCCATGTATGGCCAACCTGTCCAATTTCCTGAATTATCGTCCACGACAACAGCGAGGTTGGAGATCCCATCGTAAGCAAAAGGCGTGTCAAGAACGATGGTGGTCCAATAGCCTTGGGTCATGTCCACGTCGCCACTATATACGTGATCGACTTCTGTCACGGTAATCCAGTCTGTAGCACTTTCGAATGTCGTCTTGTCAGTGTGCACCAAATAGATATCGTAATTGCGCGTCTTTGTTCCTCCTGTGTTATAGAACGACAAAGTGTTGATCAAGCCTACCGTGCCAATCTCCGAGGCAGTGTAGATTTGTTGTGAAAGGGTGTAGTTGTAAACGGAATAGCTGGGCAAGTATTGGTTGGCAGATTCAGGATTTCCGATACAGATACCCTCCTCTGGAGCAACCTCGAAATGTGCCACATAGTCTGCATTCTCCGTCACCGTAAAATTATATGGAGACACGTATGAGACCACATTTCCGTTTTTGGTCCAATAGGAGAACAAATAACCTGGATTTGGTGTTGCCGTCAACGTGCAGGTATTGCCATAATCAACTATGCCAGAACCAGTGGCTGTACCGCCTTCCATTGGTTCCACCGAGAGGTTGATAGTCAGTGGTAGTGAGAAGTGAGCCACTAAATTGCGGCTAGAAGTAACGGTGAAAGAATAGGTAGCGTCAGAAGAAACTTGCTGTCCGTTCTCAGTCCAGTACATGAAAGTATAGCCTTCATTGGCTGTTGCCGTCAACGTGCAGGTGCTATTGTAATCGTATTCACCAGCACCGCTCACCGTGCCGCCTTCCGTTGGGTTAGCAGTAGCCGAAATGAGCAACGGCGGTCCAAAGATGCCCAACAACTCTCGGTTGGCAGATACAACAAATGAATAATTTGCCTCTGACGAGACAATACCCCCATTCTCTGCCCAATAATAGAAACGATATCCTTCATTAGGTAATGCCGTCAAAGTACAAGTAGAACCTTCTTCATAAATATCAGCACCCATAACAGAACCACCTTCCTCGGGAATGGCGATAGCTGAAATGAGGCGTGGCGCATTGGCGACTGCACAATTGATGTCGAGTTCATGTTGGAAACCATCATTAAGATTTGACCCATGATATATTAAAACACCATTTTCGAACTTGATGTCAAAGGAACAATCCTCTGGGTATGATCCTTGAATCCAAGACAATGAAATATCGCTTCCTGTTGCTATTTCACGAGAATACGAGGCAAACGAACCGCTCTCAACTGTAAATTGTTCAGTAATACCACCATAACTCACAACCAAATAATTACCTGTATAGCCATCACCATAAGAGTCATACAAATCGAAGACAATATTACATACCGATTCTCCTTCAGAAAAATTGGCAACCAAATCCCTATCACCAGTAACTATGAAGGAATAAATGGCATCCGATGAAACCATTACACCATTTTCGGTCCAATACATGAAGTTGTAGCCTTCGTTGGGTGTAGCTGTCAAGGTGCATGTTTGACCAAATTCGAATGTGCCTCCACCAGTGACCGTTCCGCCATCGGCGGGCTCAACCGTGGCTGCAATGATGCTACTAGACTCAGGTGTGATATTGATATAGTCCATATAATGTTGATGGCCTGTCCACCAACCGTAGGGACCATATTCCACATTGTAGTAATTCACCGTCTGCTCCGCAAGTCCTGGAATCGTCACCGTTGCCACTAACGTGTCCATAATGTAGGACAATGTTCCAGCTGTAAAGTCCACTTCCACATACTCAGTAAGCCATGTGTCGAAGCTTAAATCACAGAGTCTGACTTCCGATAACTCCCCGTCCAATTTGGTGATGAGATAGATTCCCGTTTTTAGGTCATTATGGTAGGAATCATCATAATAATATGTATAGATGTAATCTATTTGGATGAAAGAATTTGAATCGCCGTTTAGTCGGATGGTATTACGTCCATAATAGTATTCGTATGAATAATGTACCATAAATCTGCGATCCATGATCACTTTCCCGTTTTCAGGGATTTGCATGTCGACCGAACGGAGAAGCACATCCTGGTCTGTGACGTTCTGTTGAAGCTTAAGTAGACCATCCTCCTCCAGGACGGCATTGCCAGTGTATGTCCACAGTTCAGGGGCAATGACACCATCGTTGAAGTCATCGCTCAACGAAGCCAATAGGAACATATCATCAACATTAATATTTACATAATCCATATTGTGATAATGGCCCGTCCACCAGCCGTATGGATTAAACCATACCGTATAATAATCCATTTGTTGTGACGCGATTCCAGGGACATTAAGCGTCGAAACAAATGCATTATTCAAATAATAAGTCAATGTTTCATTTGCTAAATCAAGGACAATCCTTTCAGATAGCCAAGCATCAAATGTAGCATCGCAGATACGGGTCTCGGTGACTTCGCCATCCTGTTTATTTATTAAATACGTACCGTGTCTGTTTTCGTAGTCATCATCATAGTAACAGATACCTATTAAGTTGTCTTCATCTCCATTGAATCTGATATTAAGACTTCCATAATAATAATGATCACCCCAATATGAATTATAAAGCTGTTCATGGACAAAGAAACTTCTATCGATAACGATTTGGTTATTGGAAGGTATTCGCATGGGTACTGATTCCAACGCCACGTATGCATCGGTTTCATTTTGCTGCATTTTAATCATGCCGTCTTCCTCAATAATATCAGGTCCTGAGGCAATCCAATAATCAGAGTTAATCACACCGTCGTTGAAATCATCGCTTAATACATATAATAATGATGCAATAGAAATGAAGTTAGCTTCCAAAGTTCTATTTCTCGTTACGGTGAATTCATAAGTAGGATTCTTGTAGACTTGAGTTCCATTCTCCGTCCAATTCAGGAAAACATAACCTTCATTTGACGTGGCGGTTAAAGTGCATGTGGCACCGTAATCATAAGAACCGAATCCACTCACCGTACCACCTTCAGCGGGATTAGCTGAGGTTGCAATATTCAAAGGAAGTGTGAAATGTGCCACCAAGTTCCCGTCGCCTGTAACAATAAATGAATACACGGATGCAGACGACACCTGATTTCCATTCAATGTCCAGTACATGAAAGTGTATCCCTCATTGGCTGTTGCCGTCAAAGTACAAGTAGAGCCATATTCAAATTCACCTGTACCTGTCACAGTTCCACCATTAACAGGATCAGCTGTGGCCATGATGTCGAATATTGTCGCAGGCATCCCAACACAATCCACATCGAACCCATACGAGAAACCGCTACTCATGTTACTTCCATAGTATATCACATTGCCATTTTCATAGCTTACAGAGAAAGAACATTCTTCAATCCATGAATCAGGAATCCAAGTCAATTCCACATGGCCTCCATCGGGGATTTGTAATGTATGAGAAGCATAAGAGCCACTTTCAACCGTAAGTTGCTCGGTAATGTCGCCATAGCTCACCACCAAGTAATTGCCATTCCAGCCGTCGCCATACGAATCGTTGAGGTCAAACGTGATGGCACACACATCTCCTTCCACAAAGTAAGCCACCAAATTCCTATCCCCCATAACCGTAAAGCTATAAGTGGCCTCAGTGGAAACCACCACTCCGTTCTCGGTCCAATTAGTGAAAGTGTAGCCCTCGTTAGCTGTTGCTGTGAGCGTGCAAGTGGTGCCCTCTTCGTAGGCACCACCGCCGCTCACTCCGCCGCCCACTTCGGGGTTGGCAGTAGTATTGATGGTATAGGAATAATTCTCGGCGGGGCAAACAAGGCGCACAGAAAAGCCAAAGGAACGGTAGTGCGTATTGATAGTGTTGATGTAACCATCGTTGAAGTCCACATAATAAGCGGCCTCGCTATCTTTGTACGAGGCCAACCAGTAGCCCCCCCAAGTTCCCTCACCGTAGAGGGTAACCCTGATGCGACAGCCTGCAGCAGGCAGGAAAACTGCGCCTGCAGCCTCCAATGTGTTCCATTGCGTAGCAGAAATCACATTGCTGTTGTAACTCGCGCCACTTTGGTTCGTATTGCTTAGACTATAGGTGCTTGCGCTCCAATTGTCGGGTAACAAGATGAGGCCATTCACATTGTTCACCTGTGCCTTGGCATAACGGATGCCGCTTGTCGTGCTGCGTATATTGAGGACATAAACCCATTCGTCAAGAGTCAAAGTGCGCCATTGATGTGTCATGTTGCCACCATTGCTTATTGCATTGTATCCCCAATCGGCTTGGCCTGTCTGGTCGTAGAGGTTGTAGGTGTATTGGCCATAGGCATAGTAGTCGCTACTGGTTCGGCTCGTACTCCAAGGCTGATAACAGACAGCACCATGGTTGAAGCCACTCGTACCCCAGCCGAAGAGATCAATCCAGCCGCCATAAGTTTCAGAAATGTTACTATTGTCGCTACCAACATAGTCATACTGTTTCTCGGCAAACTTCCATGTGTTTGTGGAAGCTTGGTATTGCAGGTTGCCTTGCGAGAAGTTTACTTGTGAGTGTTCGTTCACAGAGAACAAACCACTCAATAGCCCTGTGTCGTTGAGGTCGAAGTTTGCCACCAAGTCTCTGTCTCCGCTAACCGTAAAGCTATAAATGGCCTCAGTGGAGACCTCCTCGCCATTTTCCGTCCAGTTGATAAAGGTGTAGCCTTCGTTGGGAATGGCTTCCAACGTAACGATTTCACCAACATCATAAACACCTCCTCCCGCAACCGTACCACCTTCTTCCGGATTGATTGTGACGGCAATGTCATAATGCAAATCCTGGTCGTAATACAACGTATAGGTAGTCATTTCTCGAGTCGACAAGGTGTCAACGATATGGAGCTTGTTCTCATGGACGGGCGCACCTTCATCAAGCATGGTCACATGGGAAATCCACACATTGCTGAGCGGAATCACCTGACCGTCGTCTCTGGTGCAACTGAGTATCTGCCGTAGTCCATTAGCCGGGTCGTCAACGCAAGCATAGTTCCATCCCACCTTTATCGGGTTCACATGCAAGAGAATGACATTATTCGTGTTTGAAAGAATGCCCTCCGTTTCGGCTCCATTGATTTTACTCACATCAGTCGTACCTCCGTTTGAGAAGTAAATCTTGTCGGGAGTATGGCTAAAGTCGGCCGTCTCATTGACGAAGAAGTCATTGATACCATCCTCTAAAGAGCCGTAGGCCTTTATCGCCTTAATCAATTCATGAGAGTTGAGCTCAGTGACCAAGCTCAACTTCGGATTACCATAGCTGTCATTGTGTATGACATGCGGCGTGGAATGCACGACACGTGCCATCAAAGTGCTGGTGAAATACCATTCGGCTATGCCAGCGGAGTGGCTCTCAATGGTGCCGAACGGTATGTCTATCAATCCAAGAGAACGTGGCACACCATTCATGGCCGCTGCTACAATATCAAAGCTAATCAACAGGCCGTTCTGGTTTTCAATAATCTGTGGCTGTGCACTCTGGAGATACACGTTGTTGGCATTGCCTGCACCAACATTGCTAATCATCATGGCCAGCTCGGCCGGTTCGGCAGCCTCAATGGTATCCGTCAGCGGGTCATCACTGATGATATGGCGTGAGATGAAATAGTCCACATGGAGGTTTGGGCCTGGGTTCACCTTAAGTTGCACAGGATAAAGGTCGTAAGTCATTACGCTACCCGAGAAGGGATCGAGGAAGGAGAACGAGCCACCAAAGTAGTAAATCTTGGTAGTGTCGGGTGCAGCCTCGATGGTCGGAATCATCAAGAACTGGGCGAAGCCTTCCGTCTGAGCATCTAAAATACCCGTTCCGTCAACGCCTGTGATGTCGTTCAGCGAAGTAACATTGATTTGGAACAGGTCGGTGCGGTCCACGCCATTAGCATCCTTGACAACAATGTCCACATTGATGTCCTGCATCGGGTCTGTGGCATGACCGTTGAAGATCTTCAAGGTGCCCTCAAAGGCCTCGCGCGTCATGGTCATCGTCTGTTTGAAGCTGACACTGATTTTAGCGCAGACGTCGGTCTTGTGATCTTGGACTGCAAAATACACATCATCCAAAGCCGAGTTGTACATATCAGAAAGGCTTTCAAACCCGTATGCAGAAGCAGCCCCGTTAGCTTCTATAGCCGGAAGAACCATCAAAGAATCCAATTGAATGAAATCATCATTATAGCCCTCAGGTAAGTCGGCTATAGTATAAATATCTTCATTCCAATATTGAACACTTCTATTCCAACGATCAACAAATCGTTGAATGATGGAATCATTGACATTCGTTAATTCACAAACATCTTTCAGGTATTGAGCTGCCTGTGACGATATCATATAATTAGAAGTGTCAATCACAGCTTGGAAATTACTCACAAAGTTGTCAAAATTCTCCTCTTCTAACCATTCCTCATCATGAAACAGATTGGTCATTTCATTAAGAGCAGACTGGTAATAATTGACACTATGTTCAAGTTGATCCATCACAATGCTCATTTCAGAATCATCTCTTATCGAGAATGTAATGCACTCACTTAACCTACTAATTATTGATACGATAGAAGCTAATCCAGAAGCTGCGCTACTAAGTGAGGAAGTATGTTCTTGAAATGCAAGCCGTGCTTTATACAAATTGTATCTCCAACCATAAGACGGGGCGAAATGACTTGGAATAGTTGCAGTAGCTGATATGCAATCTTTCAAAGCCATCGCATCCGGTCCTACTTGTGTAAGTAGTGAAGTTGGATTTGTCTTTACATTATGAATGATATCCCTATAATAGCTAGTATTTTCATTCCAATAAACCCCAAAATCAACAAACGCGCCAATTGGAACACCTGTAAAAGCTTCGATAGCATGAAATACACTAGAAGCAGCCACTTTCCAGCATGGGGTACAATCTTGAGAAACAGTGGCGATATCATCGAATCCATTGGTAGGATCAGTGGGCCATGGCCAATGTTCTGGTCCACTTGGCGGTGGTGTAGGAATACACTCAGGACAATAAGTAGGCGGAGGCGTAGGCGTTGGAGGTAATAGAGGCGGGAAATTAACTATAGGATTATCAGGTCCAGAATAATCACAATGCACCCTAAATCTAAAGGTGAACGAAAACTCCACCCACTCTTTCTTACTATTACACCAATATCCACTTACTGTGCGGCCCTTACCTATATTGCAATGATAGTTTCCTATGTCAAACCTATTTCTTTGCGTCCTTGTGACAATACATGGGATGAGAACAGATGTCTTCGCTTGGAGCGTGTCTATGAAGTCAATCATAGGAATAAAATCATATTCCGGAAACTCCGTAGGCATGGTCAACTGAGTTTCGTATGCATCAACAAGACCTTGGTTTGTCACCATCAAATTGAACTGTATCGTATCACCGTATGCCAATGTATCAATCCTGCTTGGGCAATCCACCGTGACCACCGGCACCGGCACGTTCGTTTTGATATCGGCTACCAACTCAAACTCATATTCGTCCTCAATCTCAGTAGGTATCACCACCCAAGAATAAGAAATGGCCTGATACTGTAGATAAATGTTCTGGTAGTTGGTTTTGCCTCCTTCAATGTAGATGATACCAGCCTCATAATTTTTGTGTTCTGTGGCGTGGATAGTGAGATAGTAATACCCTTCAGATACATTCTCCACAATGAAGAGACCATTTTCGTCGGTTTCACCTTCTGACACTATCTCCAATGAATAATAACCCTTCAATTGGACAAAAGCACCAGCCAAATGATCACCATTGCCATTATAAGTGTTATCATCGGTCACATCCACCCTCAGGACACCTGTAGAGTCGGAAGTGGCATCAATGACATACGGAATCGAAATACCATTGCCATTGGCACTATTCACTGCAATGGAACCGGTGTATTGCACCAAATTCACGTTCTCGTCAGGTGCAAGAATGATGGAGAAAGCACATGAGTCGCCCACGGGCAGTGATTCCAAAGTGTCGCTTCCCATCAGCGACATCCATTCCACGTTCGGCAGACTGATGGTGATAGGACCCGTCTCGCCATTGCCATTGTTTGCAATTTGGAACGAAAGCACCTTTTGGTTATAGCGTTTCATAGAAGTGGCAATGGAAGTCGGATAGACATCCAGAGTGCCACGACGCTGACGACAATAATAATAGCAAGTCATGTTCATGGTGAGACCATTGTCGGCAGCGACTTGGAACAGTGCTTCCTCATAGCTGTTGCCAGATGTAACTTGAGCACCCGTGACGGTGTAATAAAGCTGCCCCGTTTCCAAAGGTCCCAAGTCAGTGACTCCCGTGAAGCTGACCGAACAGCCGTTGGGCAACGAAATGGAATTAATCTGGATGTTGTTGATTGGAATACGGCTGCGATTGCGGATTTCAACCATGCCCGTCAAGGTTTCGTATTGATAGGGTTGCCAAATGATGAAATCACTGCTGACGGGGCTCATTCCTGGAATGTCGAAAGCATCGTGAATGTCGTTTGAATTGTACCCGTATGCACACGACCCGACTTGATAATAGCCCGATTCAGAATAACGCGGCGTGTAGGTCACTGTGTAATTACCATTGGAGTCAGACACAGTCGGCAGGGTAATACGAGTGCCCATCACTATGAGATAGACATTCACTCCCATATTAGACACGGCATTGCCCAATATGTCTTCCACATGGCCTGTAATGGTAATCTCATCGTTGGAGGAATATATTTCGCCTTCGACATTCGTCGTGAAGACATAGCGGTCGGCCAAACTGCCCGCGAAGTACAAGGTGTCAACAAAAACACCCGAGGCGATTCGGATGCCTACATTGTAATACAACTGCGTGGCTTCTGGGGTAAAGGTAACGTGCAGCAAACCACCGCTCGTAGGATTCCAGTTCGACGGAGTGATGGTAAAGAACTCGGCATCATGACCCCAAGCGTTATCCAAATAGGTATAGCTGATGTCCTCCGTGAGTGCGGTACCCGAAACAGAAATAGTCCTGATGAGCGACTCGCCCACTTCTACTTCACCGAAATCGTACCAACCGTTAGGAACGACCGTCATCGAAGGATTCAACTGGCAAGTGAATGTTCTTGTCGCGCTTTCGTTCTCCTCGCATTCATTTTTGGCCACGACACACCAATGATAAGTCGCGCCATGTGTCAAGCCACCGACCTGATAGGAATGAGAGGTGATGTTGGCCGCCATCGGCGTATTAGGTTTACCACCTTCGCCTTGCCAGAAGTAAAAGTCATAGCAGTTAGCATTGGGGATGGCATCCCAATAGAAATCCATGTCGGTGTAGCGGTCAATGTAGTTATTGGCTGGACTCATGTAGGTGAAGTTACCCAAGGAACGGACAGGAAGGATGGTCAAATGCAGCGTAAAGGTACTATCACAGCCGTAAACGGACTGATACTCCCTTGAATAGTCACCGCTCTCGGAATAAACGACACCTTCCCAAAAATAGTTCCCGCACTCTGTCTCGGTGTACTCGTAGTGATACGAGGGATAAACCGTCAAATGCAAGGCGACAATACTGTCGATGCCCAAATAGCTGCTCAAGGTGTCGTAATAGACGCCGCTGGAAGAATAGGTATGACCGTGCCAGTTGAAGGTGTTACAGGTGTAAGCCATCGTATCGGTGATTTGCATCTTAAAATCAGCCACAAGGTTACGGGGTGCCCAAACGGCGAACATATAGTTTGGGTTGGTCGATACACTGGCACCGTTCTCCGTCCAGTGGAAAAACTCGAAACCTTCATTGGGCTGGGCCGAAACCGTGGCGTAGAAGCCTTCCTGATAGTCACCACCGCCCGAAACTGAACCTGCAGCACTATGGCTAGCCTCCACATTGATATGGTGCATGATTATCTCGAAGTTCGCCACAAAGGTCCTGTCATAATAGGCCGTGAAGCTGATGTTAGGCTCCGTCGAGACAACGGTATCGCTTTCCATCCAGTTGACGAAAGAAAAACCTAAGCTTGGTGTGGCTGTCAAGGTACAGGATGTGCCTTGCGCGTAAACACCGCTACCCGCGACTGTGCCTCCTTCTGACGGGCTGGAAGTGGCTGTGACAGAACAGCTGAGTCGGAAGTTTGCCACCAAGGCACGATTGCCCGTTACACTAAATGTATAGGTAGCATTGGTTGAAACGGGTGTTCCGTTCTCGGTCCAGTTCACGAAAATATAGCCTGAATTGGCTATGGCGGACACAGTACAGGTTTCCCCTGTGCTGTAAAAGCCCGTTCCTGTTACCGTGCCTCCTTCGATAGGGGAAGCCTCGGTCGTAATTAATATATCACCGCCAGAACCAGTGCCAGTGTTTTCAAATGAGATTTCACATGGTCTATTGGAATAGTTGGTAATGAGCAGAATGTAATACTCTCCAGTTTGGGCATTGTTAATATGACAGTTCTCTATATGGGAGGAACTATAGCTACAGTCCACAATATTACTGCATGACAATTGGCCACAAGCTGTCGTGATATCATCGAAAGGTCCCCAACAGTCGAAGTCGATATCAACTGAAGGCGTGCTTTCCAGATAAATGTTCAAATCGCCAGGAGAAGTAATTCTTATGTAATAAAACGCTGGATTCGGGGCGGTACTAAGACAGCTGGAGGATTGTCCTGGTGTGCCACTGCACTTATACGGATCGGAGCATGATGCGTTATAGACATCGCCGCAAGGTGAACTAGAGTTAACACCAGCAGAGAAAGAGAAAGCACCATTGGCCGTGAAAGGCAGAGCGGTTTCGCAAGTCGCATTTTCTGAAGCAATGCCTCTTGTAAAATCTTCATATATGGTTCTGAAAACTTCACTATCAACACCTTGACGCCATTGCACAAAAAGCTCCCCACGCATGGTTTTGTCCAAACTACTGAATTCATTGAGTTGTTCATAAAGAAGATGGTCATAGAAAAAACCAAAATCCGACAATTCATCCGATGCATCACTAGATACATAAATATCAATAGTGTTGGGCAAACGGGTGTTAGTATAGCAATAATATCCTTTTTCAAGAATAGAGTGTACTATAAAAACCCGTTCCTCAATAGTCTTGATGTTCGATAAATTGATATCTGATACCTTGATTTGTTGAGGTTGTTGAGCTATTGTTTTAGTCATCCCCACCACACTCAGCATCAGGACAATCAGGGATGTATGCAACGCCCTTTTCATTTGTAAAAACTTGATTTCCATATTACTTTTAATTATTTGAATTTTCATCTTTTATGGTTTTCAAAAAAACCAATGAGATTGGCTACAACCTCCGTTGATTTATAGGCGGCAAATATAAGAAAAACAGCCAAAGCCTAACCATTAATTTGAAGCTCTCGCAAAAAACAATCGTCTTGAATACAAAAAACAGCCGCCCTCAAACGAGAGCGGCCGTTTTGCTTTCAGCATGTGAAAGGCTTACTTCTCCAAAGGCTCCTCTTCCTGGACAGGAGCATTTCTCGTGAAGTAAACCGTTCCGCTTTCCGAGGCCACATAGAAGACACTTTCCATGGGGGCAATGGGGGTACCGGGAGCAACAGCCTCAAAGCCATTGCCTGCGGCATTCATCCTGTAGTATGGCAAGAGCGTACCTTCTTCATCGACAAGATAGGCATTGCATACGAAGGGGTTGCCGATAAGGTTCCAACCAGGATGCTCGGTATCGCCGGAATCGTAGCTTACGGATTTGGCACAACGATTATGGCTCGGTTTGAGGATGCCTGGGAAGTTCAGCTCCATGCCATTTTGGTTGGCATAGAGGTAACCATAGCCTTCGGGTAACATCATGAAATCATTTGTCTTGTAGTTTCTCCATTCAAGGCTATCGGGGGCACTTGGGAGCCAGTCGTAAAGGTCGTAGTTGCCTCTGGTGATGTGATAGATGCTTGCCAACTCAGGATTGACAATGGTAGCCAAGGGATTGGAGATAAGGAAATATTTGCCCTTATTCGTGCCATGACCTGGAATACTCTTTTTCACCAATGCGCTAACGTTCTCTGATGCATGCGCGAGTTGTGCGCCGTCTTCAATAATCAAGCCTGTCGTTGACGTGTTGTTCAAGGTGTTCGTTACAGTGAGCTTTTTACCTGGTTGCAAAGTGAGTGATTGGCCATCTGTAACGGTCAAGTTGGCCACTATTGCATCTTGGTCAAGTTGACATGGCGCATCAATGAATACTTCATTGAAGATTTCTGGTAATGAACCTCCTTCCCAGTTGGAAGAGATGCTCCAATTGCCTTCCGTGATAAAATGGAAGATCTTTAGGCTAAAGTTAGCCACATAAGCCGCATCCTCCGTAACCGTAAAACTATAATTGGGGTTGGTGGAAACTACGGTACCGTTTTTTGTCCAATTATCAAAGGTATAGCCTGGGTTGGGCGTGGCAATAAGGGAGCAAGTAGAGCCATAGTTGAAACTATTGCAAGCAAAGATGACATTATCAATACCAAAAAAGTCTCCTGTGGGATGTACGCTACTGTCTTTACTGTAAGACCACGTGAATGTATGCTCACCAGCTGAAACAGGGAAAGTGTAGTAGTTCCACCCAACAATGTTAGCGCCAGCATAAAATTGTCTAATTCCATCAATGTAAAAGTCACAGTGATCCCAATAATAGGTGTACGTACCTTCTCCCATGCATATTGCATGAAATCCGATGTTTCCGTCAGCAGGGTAGACCACCGAAGTTGAGATGGAAGAATTAGAATTGTGAACACCGCTATTGCCGCTGCAAAGGTAATTGCCATTATAGTCATATTGTGAACTTACCACTTGCCAAGGATAATCGCTACTGTTGCTCCATGACACTGGAACAATCCCATCTTCGAAATCGAAGATTTCTTCCCAGCCGCCATCAATACTCACCGTTCCTCCTTCAGTCGGGTTAGCCGTAGCTGTAATGTCAAACAAAATCTCTGGCATCCCAATACAATCCACATCGAACCCATCAGAGAAACTGCCACTTAAGTTTTGTCCATAATAGAGCGCGTTACCGTTTGAATAGCTTATCTTGAAAGTGCAATCGCCAATCCACGAACCAGAAATCCAAGATAGTTCCACATGGCTTCCATCGGGGATTTGTAACGTATGAGAAGCATAAGAGCCATTTTCAACCGTAAGTTGCTCGGTAACATTGCCATAGCTCACAACCAAATAATTACCTGTATACCCATCACCAGAAGAATCATACAATTCAAAAGTGATATCGCACGGTTCCTCAATTTGTAACTTGATTTGGTTTTTCACAGCATATAGTGTGCCTGTGTATCCTAAAGGATTATATGGGTCATAGTTTGGGTTATCACTATAAACACGGATGGCTTGATTACCGTTTGCATCGAAAACACGACAAGCCATATTTGGAGGATTTGTATAACCGCCCGTATTGTCATCCACAACCAAGGCAATGTTTGAAATACCATTGTATAGGAACGGTGTATCAAATTGAAGCATAGTCCATGCATTGGCTGTCATGGTGACCGTACCACTGAACACCCTATCTGCTTCAATTACGGCTATCCAGTCGGTATTGTTTTCAAAGGTGGCCTTGTCGGTATGCACCATGTAAATGTCGTAGCCTCGCGTCTTTGTAGCCCCTCCATTGTAGAAAGCGATGCCAGTAATGCTTCCTCCGCCTCCAATCTCATCAGCTGTGTATATCTGTTGGGAGAGTGTATAGCAGTAATACGAATAACTGGGAAGATATTCATTGGTCACAGTTCCCGAGCCGATTACAACAACACCTTGCTCAAAATTGGCCACAATCGAGGCGTCTCCCGATACGGTGAAACTATAAGTGGCTGAATTGGAGACCTCCACGCCATCCTTCGTCCAATTGATAAAAGCGTAGCCTGGGTTGGCCATGGCAGTAAGGGTGCAGATGGCACCGCCATCATAATATCCAGCCCCTGTCACCGTACCGCCTTCTGTAGGATTAGACGTGACGGTGATTTCACCCGATGTGCACGTCGTTGCAGGAAGATAATTGCTGAACTCGTTCCAAACCATGACATACTGATAGGTTAGCATTGAAGCGCATGGCACATACACGGGAATGGATTTGTTTATACCATAGAAAACATTATTACCTCCTAAGGTAGGAGGATTGTCCGATAACACAATTATAGAAGCCAAACCATTGCAATTATAAAAAGCTGAATTGCCTATCGCGGTCACAGAATTCGGAATCTCTATCGAAGTCAACCCTGTGCAATAACGGAAAGCATCACTGCCTATAGAAGTAACAGAATTGCCAATAGTCAATGAGGTCAAGCCGTTGCAATCAGAGAAAGCATGATCGCCTACCGCGGTCACAGAATTCGGAATTGCTATCGAGGTCAAGCCTGTGCATGAAGCGAAAGCTTCCCCTCCTATTGAGGTAACGGAATTGGGAATCACTGTGTTTTTGCAACCCGACACCAAGGAGTTGTTATTGGTTCTAATGATGGCGTTGCAATTGTCACGCGAATCATAGAACGGATTGCCTGACACCACTACAATCTGCTCCAAATCAGAACATCCATAAAACGGATTTGCCCCCATTGAACTCACAGAATTCGGAATCACTATCGAGGTCAAGCCTGTACAATTAGAAAAAGCATAACCTCCTATCGAAGTCACGGAATTTGGAATCACTACCGAGGTCAAGCCTGCACAACTTGAAAAAGCATCGTATCCTATAGAAGTCACGGAATTCGGAATCGCTATTGAGGTCAGGCCATAGCAATTTTCGAAAGCATAGTTTTCAATCGAAGTCACGGAATTCGGAATCGCTATTGAAGTCAAACCATTACAATATCGGAAAGCAGAATATCCTATTGACGTCAGGCTGATGAAATAAGTCAATTCGTCAAAAGAGGTAATAGATTTATTTCTAAACACCTCGCCTAAACTTGTCACCGATGCAGCCTCAGCATAGCTCAGCTCACCATCGCCATCGGTGTCCCATCCCGTTTCGGGATCTACACAAAGGGCTTTCACATTGGCATCGGCAAAAGAAATAGGGCTATTAGAACAGAAATGGGCTACCAAGGTGGTTGGATGGGCATAGAAGGCATATACAGAATCCACGGAAACAACTCTTTCGTTTTCCGTCCAGTTCCCAAAGACAAAACCAGAATTGGGAATTGCCGTCAAAACACAAATCTCGCCGCCAGTATAATATCCCGCGCCCGTAACCGTTCCTCCACCCAACGGATTGATTGTCACCGACACCACACCTGAACACATACCCGTGATGTTGAGGAAACTATTCCAACCTTCCGCTGCTTGATAAGTCATCACTTCACTGCAGGGAACATACACCGGAATAGTGATGAGAGCTCCATAAAACGCATTATTAGCCAAAGTGGGGGGGGTATCAGAAAAAGCGGCTATCGAAGTCAACCCAGTGCAATAACGGAAAGCATCGTATCCTATAGAAGTCACGGAATTCGGAATTGCTATCGAGGTCAAATCTGAGCATGAAGCGAAAGCATAATCACCTATTGAAGTAACAGAATTTGGGATGATTGTGTTTTTGCAACCCGTCACCAAAGCATTGCTACTAGTGCTGATAATGGCGTTGCAATTGTCTCGCGAATCATAGAACGGATTGCCTGACACCACTGCAATCTGCTCCAAACCAGAACATCCAGAAAACGGATTTGTTCCTATTGCACTCACGGAATTAGGAATCTCTACCGAGGTCAAGCCTGTGCAATAACCGAAAGCATTGTTTCCTATCGAAGTCACGGAATTCGGAATGGTCAGCGAGGTCAATCCTGTGCAATAACCGAAAGCATCGTATCCTATCGAGGTTACGGAATTCGGAATCGTTATTGAAGTCAAACCACTACAATATCGGAAAGCATAGTTTCCTATCGAAGTAACGGTATTCGGAATCATTATCGAGGTCAACCCAGAGCAATTATAGAAGGCAAAATTTCCTATTGATGCCAGTCTGATGAAATATTGCAATTCGTCAAAAGAGGTAATAGATTTATTTCTAAACACCTCGCCTAAACTTGTCACTGCAGCGGCTTCAGCATAGCTCAGCTCACCATCGCCGTTGGTATCCCATCCCGTTTCGGGATTCACACAAAGGGCTTTCACATTGGCATCGGCAAAAGAAATAGCACCCTCAATGTCGATTATGTTGTAAAATTCACTCCAGCCCGATGCAGCTCCGTAAGCATTTACAGTGCCCGAAGGTACATATACCGGAATGGTTTTGTCCACATTATTAAAAGTATTGTTACCTAAAGAAGGCGGCGTCGCGGCATTGGAAATCAACATGGTCAATCCACTACAGCCACTGAAAGCAGAGTTCCCAATATTGGTGATGGAGCCTGGTAGTTCTATCTGGGTCAAACTATTGCAGTTCTGGAAAGCATTATTACCTATCGAGGTCACAGAATTGGGAATCATTATCGATGACAAACCGCTGCAATTCTGGAAAACAAAGCTTCCAATAGAGGTCAAGGAATTCGGAATTGTTATTGAACCCAGGCCACTACAATTCTGGAAGGCATTATCGCCTATAGAGGTCACGGAATTGGGAATCGTAATCGTTCTCAAACCAGTGCAGTAATAAAAAGCATAACTTTCTATAGAAGTCAGGGAATTGGGAATCGTTATTGAAGTCAAACGGTTGCAGAAATAGAAGGCAAAGTTTCCTATGGAATTTACGGAATTGGGAACCGTTATTGAGGTCAAGTTGGTGCAATTGTAAAACGCCTGCTCATTTATCGAAGTCAGTCCTGCAAAGTATTGCAATTCATTGAATGAAGTGATGAAGGATTTGTTGTAAAACACATTTCCCAAAGTAGTCACAGCAGCAGCCTCGGCATGACTCAACTCACCATCATCATTAGTATCCCAGTTGGCCACGCATAGTGCTTTCACGTTGGCATCCGCAAACAAAATGGGGAAATTATCTTTTTTGGAAAAGGTAATTGTACATGGCATTTGCGAGTAGTTCGTAATCATCAAGATGTAATACTCACCCGTTTGAGGCACATGGTAGTTCACCGTGCCATGGCTTACATTGTGTTGATGCTCACTTTCTGGATAGCCTAAATACGCATCCTCGGTATAGCTGGCAGAATAGCTACAATCAACGATTTTATTTGAAGTCAATTGTGAAACACATGGTGTGGTTGGGTCATCGAAAGGCCCCCACATGCAGAAATCAATATCTCTTAAAGTGTTTGAATTATTTGGGGCACGACCTTCCATGTGGAGGATGAATTGTCCAGAAGTACTGATTCTCAAATGAAACCAAGATGGATTGTAGGAGCTAATAATGCAGCCATCGTCAAAAGTTGTTCCTTCAAGTTGATTGGCTGTTTGAGGAGTACTTGCAGCCTCAAATTGGACAATTTCATCAGGAGAAAAAAACTGTGAGTTGACACAATGGTTGTTGTCGCTTCGGCTGTTGCGCAAGGAAACATCCATCATTACCGAAACAAAATCGGTTGGCAGAATGGCACTTTTCCAAAGAGGCATCAAATCAACAAGGTCTGTCTTGGAAAGCAAACCGAAATCCACATAGGCATTTTGGTAAAAGCTTTCAAAGTCATCAAAAAAACCTGCACTTTCTTCCTCATCATTTTCATCATTTGCGACAATGCTAAATTGCCCCGATTCCTCATTGGCAATAAGTTCAAACTCATCGTCTTGACTTAGGTTGTAAAGCAGGAACACTCTGAAATCAATATTATCGATCTCATGAAAGTCCAACAAAACACCATTGTCGGCATATTGTCTGTAAGGGGTTTGTGCATTCACTTTCGTCATCCCCACCACCGTCAGCAGCAGGACGAGCAGGGCGCAAAGCAACGCCCTTTTCACTTGTAAAAACCTGATTTCCATATTGCTTTTAATTATTTGAATTGTCATCTTTTATAGTTTTCAAAAACAATGAGCTTGGCGACAACATCCGTTGATTTATAGGCGGCAAATTTAAGAAAAACAGCCAAAGCCTAACCATTAATTTGAAGTTCTCGCAAAAAACAAACAATCGTCTTGAATACAAAAAACAGCCGCCCTCAATCGAGAGCGGCTGTTCAAGAAAAACTAAACAATACTATTTCATTTTATAGACGATTCTGAAACGAGAGGTGTCGTCGCTATCCCTTGCCTCGAACATATAGCTCGGAACTGCCAATAGGTCGACATCGTTGCCTGTTAGGTTGTCAATAAGGTGCAAGTAACTGAAATCGACACCTTCGAAGGAAAAGTCCAATGTATAGTCACCATCGGCCTCTGTCTTGAAACAAATTGGCATCTCCCCTACCTTGTCGGCATCAACCACAGCATAGGCCTTGCCATCCTGCGGGATGTAAAGTTTGCTGCCTTCCCCATTGAAGTCAAATTTTTTGAGGTTATTGCCCCCGTCAAAACGAACGAGGGCGTTGTCTATCACATTGTCCCCTTGATTGACGGACATTGTGAGGAAGTGTCCTTTCTTGGCAGGCGTGTTTCTGGTAAAGTAAACATAGCCATTTCTTGTTGTCTCATAGAAAACACCTTCCATAGGGGCAATGACACCCGAAGCTACAGCTTCGAAGCCTTTGCCAGCAGCGTTCATCCTATAATATGGCAAAGGGGCACCTTCTTCATCGACAAGATAGGCATTGCACGCGAAGGGGTTGCCAATGAGGTTCCAACCACGGAAATGGCAGGAATCATCTTCAGCGACGCTGACGGGTTGGGTGTAATATGGAAGGCTTGGCCTAAGTACGCCTGGAAAACTCAACTCCACATTGCGCTGATTGGCATAAAGGTAGCCCTTGCCATTGGGCAAAAGCATGAACGTGTTCTTCTTGTAGTTTCTCCATTCCAGTTCTTCCGGCGTGTTGACAAGCCAACCGTAGAGGTCATAGTTGCCACTGGTTAGGTGGTTGACACTCGCGGTCTCAGGATTGACGGCAGTAGTCAGTGGGTTGGTAATGAGGTAATAATTGCCTTTGCCGTAGCTATAGCCGACAATAGCCTTTTTCACCGTGGCACTGACGTTCTCGGAGGCATGAAGGAGTTGGGCACCGTTCTCAATGACCAAGCCCGAAGGCTGAGTGTTGGTCAAAGTGCCCGACACGGTAAGGGCCTTGCCCGATTGAACAGTCAATGTTTGGCCTTCGACGATGGTCAACGCAGCTACTTCTGCATTTTGGTTGAGCTGACAAGGAGCCTCAATGAAGGCTTCGTCTTCCGCGCTTGGCAAGGCTCCTCCCTCCCAGTTTGAGGCATCACTCCAGTTTCCTGCGGTAGTGAAACGGAATCCTGACACGGGTACTACAGGTGTCATGAAGGCAAACAGATACCAGTTGCCTGGCGTGCCCAACCTCCCGTTGTTGTCAAACTCCAAAGTGTTGATACTGACCAAGTCGAGTTCCTGCTGCGTGGCATGGTCGTAAAGGCGGAATGTGATGGTCTCGCCATTCGAGTTGCCTTGGATTTGCAATGGCACCACGTATTGTCCCGTCATGCCGAAATAGGCCCCTCGCCTACTGCCACGGCACTCGTCACCGCAGAATGCCCCGACTTCGAGCGTGGTGACCGCTTGCTCCTCTCCGTCAATCAGGATGATGCCATTGACGGTCATGTTCATTTCCAAGCCGACTGGCGTCCAATGGTTGCCTTGCTGTTGGGCTGTCGCACTCCCCATTACCGCAAGACCAAATAATACTAAAAAAAGTTTTTTCATATTATAAATTATTGATTTTTACGCATTAATATTATTATTTCACTATCAATCTGCCATGGTAGACATTGCCCGATTCGGTGATGGCCTTAACCACATAAATGCCTGCAACTGGCAAGCCCGCTATCTCGTTGGACTTCAACGCTCCAGTCTTGCGAAGCACTTCCTCGCCAAGCATGTCGACAATAACGATTTCCTTCAACATCTCATTCTTGGGAAGGTCAAGGTTGAAGGTCTTGTTGCGTTCCACTGGATTCGGGAACAGTACCATCGACCCTTCTTGAGCCTCATCCTTCAAAGTGTTGAAATTGACAACGTATGGGGTGTCAAGACTTCCCATAATGCCGTTTCTCACAAAGGTGATATGGTTCTCGCTCACTTTGCTACCTTGGCCTTTTTCATTATTGATGAAGCCAAATTCGACCTTGTCGCCGTCCTGACCCGCCACGCTCAGCATGGCATAATAGCGGTCGGACGGGCCGAAATGCTTCAGGAGGGCACTTCCGCGGCATTCGCCGTTGACAAAGGCTCCCAACTCCAGTTTTTCATCCCGTTGCTCAACGCTGTCAATGGACACTACAGCTATGATGCTGATGTTGTCGGCAAAGGCATGGACGTTGGTCTTCCACAGACGTTGATCCGACTTCTCCGGCAGGATTTCGCCTCTATCAACATTGTCGTAAGTCAAAACTTGACTATCTTCGGCATTCGAATAGTAGAAATAGCCTTCACCTGGGGTCATCACAAGGTCGTCGGGGAACCAGCCGAAGCCTTCATAATAGGTGGAGAACTCAAAGTGGCTCTTGATGAGGTCGTCTGGTGAGGCATTGAAACCAGCCAACGCTGAAGCAATACCTTGACGCGAGTCAACGGGATAGCCAATCCAGTTCCAGTTCGGTTGTAAGGTTATCGGATGGCTTGTAGGTTGGGTCCTCACGCCCCTCATCTCTGAAATGCAATCCTCCGTGACATCAATCATGTAGCCTTGCTCGTTCGTGATTCCCTCAAGCGAGCCGAACCACACATCCTCGCCATAGTCCGAATAGAAATTCTGCACGAAATCGAATTGCGACTTGATGGTCACGCCCTTGTGTCCGAGACTGTTTTCCAACATGGTCAGTCCGTTGATGTTGCTCTGCTCAACGTAGGTGCTCCACCAGTTCCAGCCGGCCTGCAAAGTCATGGACTGTGAGATACCGTTCAACAACTGTATCCATGAGGACTGCTTGCCGTTGTAGCCTCCATAACCTTTCTCATCCTTGATGTTCAATGTGTGAACTGTCAACACATAATAACCGGTATCATTGGTGAGCCCCGCGATACTGACATTGTAGAGCGAATCGACTACTTTAGCGACAACCACGGTGGAGTCCATACGATTCGGGCCGTTTTGACACTTCAAGACCATATCTTCGTAGGTGAAGGTAGAGTCAATAATGGGCTTACTGAACTTCACCTGGAAGCTGGTCAGAGGATAGTCGATATAATTTTCGGTTGGAATACCGATGATTTCCTCCACTTCGAGCAACTCTGGCTTCAAGGAATACACCAAAGTATAGGTCACGTTTTCCATTGCATAGGGAATTGTGTCGACGATGCGAAGCTTGTTCTCGTAGTTAGGTTCATTCTCATCAATCAGTGTTACAAAGGTTTGCCATACGTTTTGATTCGGAATCACCTGACCATCGAAATCTCTCGTACAACTCACAATCTCGTATTTGTCCATACCAGGATCGTCACAGACACCGTAGTTCCAACCAATTCTTGATGGATCTACTGTAAGGGTGACTATGGTGTTGTTAGGCTCAGCATAATGGTCAAAACTAATGTCATCGACAACTCCGACTCCCGTTCTGCCACCTTGTGAGAAATAAATGGTGTCTGGCATCTCTTGAATATCCATTACATCGTTCACGAGGAAGTCGTTGATGCCGTCGTCCATACCAGTACCATACACACGGATCGGATGGATAAGTTCGTGGATTCTGAGGCTACTCACAAGGCTGAGCTCAGGATTGCCAAAGCTGTTATTGTGGATGACATGAGCCTCGTATGATGCAAAGTGTCCGAGCAGCGAACTGGTAAACAGCCATTCGGCCACAGCAGTTGTACCGCTTGCAATATTGCCAAACGGAATGTTCATCAAACCGAGTTGAGTCGGGCTGCCGTTGTAAGAAGCACCGTACATCGCGAAATCAATGGCAAGACCCTTCTCATTGTCGATAATCACGGGCTCAGCCGTCTCAAGGGTAACGTTCTTTGCCACTCCAGCACCTTGATTGTGGATTCTCACGCCAAGTTCAGCAGGGATGCTCGGTTCGACCATCTCTTCGGTAAGCGCATCGTCGCCTAAAATGTCGCGCTGCATGAAGTAGTCGACATAGAGGTCTGGACTTGGGTTGACGGTAAGTTCAACAGGATACAAATCGTATGTGATGTACTCGTCAGTGAAGGGGTCGGTGAAGCTGAACGTGCCACCAAAGAAGTAATTCTTTGGAACGGTAGGCGCGGCGTTCTTGGTCGGGATGAACTGTATTATGGCACTGCCGTCAAGTCCTGCGCCCAAGGTGCCGCTACCGTCAATTTGGGTTAACTCGTTGAATGCTATCGGGGTAATCTGGAACAATGCGTTACAATTATGACCTTCATCGTCCCAAATATCAAATGTCACCTCGACATCTTCTAAAGGTTTGGAATCGTGACCGTTGTGAACGGTGAAAGTTCCTTCGAAGGCTTCACGTGTCATGGTTAGCGTTTGCGAGAACCTGACTTTCACGCTTGAGCAAACGCTCGACCGTCCAGCCCGCTCTATAATGGCAACAGCGTTATCCACAGCCTCATCATAAACCTCTTCCATAGCTGCATATCCTTCATTCTCGTAGTATTCTTCGATGGCAGACATTTTGTTTAATACTTCGTTATCAACCTGCACAAAATTGGTATCGTAGCCAATGGGAAGATCCTCTATGGAGAAGTAGCCAAGGCTGTGGTATTCTTGGGTTCTGTTCCATCTTTCGATGAAGTGCATGATGACGGTGGAATCGACGGAAGTGCCGACAAATGACGATGCAAGTGCCTCAGCATTTGCCTGTGAAATCATATTAGTCGAATCCACAAGTTCTTCGAACTGATTGAAAAACTCTATGAAGTTTTCTTCCGTCATCCATTCCTCGTCAATGAAATAACTGAGGAGCCCACGCATTCCTTCCTGAGCATAAAAGTTGGTGTAGTAAAGATTGTCAATGGTGGTCTGCAGGTTATCCATCGCGCCTTTGCTGTTTGTGTTTTCTCGAATTTGCTCAACTTCAAAATGGATACAACTGCCTAAATTCTCTGCAATACTTTGAGGACAGGATATCATAGATGCAATTTCTCCTATTATTGGAATATGACTTATGCCTTCATCTGTAACGCAACCAACCATATCCTTTCCCAGTTCAGTTAATGCTTTTAACACTCCATTTACATCTTTGTAGAATACTTTGGCAAAATTTTGGATAATAGATTTAATAAAACAACCAGGTAAGCCTCCAAAACAATCTAAACCTATATTAGCGAGCGCAAGGACACAAGGCGTACATGATTCCTGTTGTGTTTGTTGGGGGGCGCTGCCACCGCCACCTCCTGTGATGGGGCCATCACCGTTAATAAAGTTGTAGCTGTGACCACCGCCTGAGCCGCCGCCAGGGACGATGGAGCCATCACCATAATAGATGGGGACACTACCACCAATATTTGGAAAAATATGGAACGGAATCCCATGGCAATAACCGTTGTTCAATTCATGTACGGATGTGCTGTATTGTACCCATTGTCTTTCAAAGTTGCAATAATAATAACTATGGCTATAGATGATAGGTGTGCAAGAGCCGCGATTTACTCTGTTTCTCGTTTCTGGACGGCTATAGGTTCCAGGAACCAAAACGGTGGTTTGCGCCGGGACGGTGTCAATGATATCGTATAGCGGTACAAACACGTATTCATCCGAGTCCAAGAAGGTCAATTCTGTCTCATAAGCGTCAATCAGGCCGTGGTTGGTCACAATAAGCGTGAAATCGGCACTCTCGCCATACTCGAGCGGATGGATTCCATAATAGTCGAGTGTGACGACGGGTACAGGAACATTGGTCTCAAACACAACGTCAAGGTCGAAAGTGTATTCGTCCTCAATCTCGGTCGGGATCACATTCCATGAATAAGTGATAGCCTGATATTGCATGAAGATTTGCAAGTTGTTGGTCTCACCTGCCGTAATCTCAATAATGCCGTTGTATTCGGCATGTCTTTCGGCTGATACTTTCACCCTGTAATAGCCCTCGGGAAGGTTGCTTGCGGTAAATACACCCGTTGAGTCGGTAAAGCCCGCCGCCACAGTTTCGAGGGAATAATAGCCTTTCACGGTGACGTATGCACCTGCAAGATGACGTCCATCGCCATTGTAGGTGTAGTCGTCGGTGGCATCAATCACGAAGTTACCTGTCGAATCTGACACGGCTGTGATGTTATAGTTCACCGCCACATTATCGCCGCGCTCACTGTTGACACCAATGACACCAGAGTATGGCACAAGTGGCACGTCTTGACCTGGAGACAGACGCAAGGAGAAATAGGCCGTGTCGTGCACTGCAAGTGACGACATCGTGTCGTTGCCGACTACCGACATCCACTCGAAGTCGGGCAGACTGATCGAAATCGTGCCCGTCGGGCCAGTACCATTATTGGTCACCATGACATCAACAATCTTACTGCCGCCTTTGGTCATGGTGGTGGTGATGTGTTTCGGCAACACGTCAAGCGCACCTCTTGGTTCGATACAGTAATACCACATATTGAAACTGGTGCTCGCAGTACTGCCAGCGCTTGTGCCATCGACAGCCAGTCTCACCTCTTGATAAGTATTACCAGTAGTGAGTTCCGACCCTGATATCGTAAAGTGGAGATAACCTTCTTCAAGTCCGTTGAGGTCCAATGTATGTGATGAAGTAATGACACATCCTGAAGGAGCTTGAGTGGTCGATAGGGTGATGCCGTTGACAGGAAGGTTACTCTTGTTCTTGACGAGTATGGAGTCGGCTACCGGAATGTCTATTGTCACCGTTCTAACGATTTGATTCACGTTGACTATCGAGATGCCCGGGATATTGAACGAGTCGTGGATTTCATTGCTGCTCCCCCCTGCTCTGCCTGAATTGACGGTGTAATATCCTGATTCACCTGCCATCGGTTCAAACAATACCGAGTATTGTCCGTTACCATCAGACACTGCCTGTAAACTGCGTTTCATGCCCATGACAAACACGTTGACTTCAACCTCAACATCCTCAACAGGATCATTGTTCCAATCGTGCACCGTGCCGAAAATCGGTATCGGGGTACCCATGGAATAAATCTCCTCAGGAACCAAAGTGGTAAAGGACAACAGATTCGTGAGGCTGCCTGTCAAGGTCGTGGTGGCTGTCCGTCCTCCGCTTGTGACCACAAGACTTGCATCGTAGGAATAACGAGGCTCTGTTGGTGTAAAAGTGACCAACAGTATGCCACCGTTGTAATTGTGCCATCCCGAAGCCTCAACAAACGAGAACATGTCAGCATCCTCGCCGACGATTTCAACCTGTAGTTCATCTTCAAGGACGACACCGGTGACACCGACGGAATACGTGGAGCTTTGATTCATGGACAATTCACCGTAATCGATATTAGTCGTACTGACTGTCAACGACGGCGCGATGCTGACGAGGAAAGTCCTCTCGCCAGACATGGTTTCGTGGCAGGCGTTCCTCGCTCTTACGCACCATTTGTAGTTGTTATTGTTCTGCAAGGCTGTTGTACTGTAATTAGGGCTGGTCAAATTGGCGACAAAAGGATCGTCCGGCATTTGCTCGTCAGCATCCCATATATACAGATCGTAATAATAGGCCCCCATAACTGCCTCCCATGAGAAGGATACCGGCAACGAAGTGAACGGAAAACCGTTGGTGGGCAACAAATAGGTGAAGTTGCCAAGCTGTACGGGGTCGATGCCCAAGTGCAGCGTCAAGGTGCTGTCACAGCCATGTATGGTCTGGTATTCCCTATAATAGTCACCACTTTCGGTATAGAGCGTGCCTTCCCATAAGTATTCGGAGCAATCCCATTCGTTGAATTCGAAATGATAGGAAGGATAAAGGGTCAGATGCAAAGCCACAATGCTGTCGATGCCCAAGTAACTGGTCAAAGTGTCGTAGTAGACGCCGTTGCTAGTGTAGGTATGGCCGTGCCATGAAAAAGCATCGCAAGAATAGGCCACCGTATCAATAATTTGCTTCTTAAATTCGGCCACCAAACTTCGGTCGTTCCAAACCATGAAGGTGTAGCTCGGATTAAGGGACACACTCGCGCCGTTTTCCGTCCAACGGAAAAACCCATAGCTCTCATTGGGTTGCGCCACAACGGTTGCCTGAGTGCCTTCCTGATAGTCGCCGCCGCCCGATACCGTTCCAGCTTCTTCTGAGTTGGTCGTCACGCTGATGTGATGCATAATCATGTCGAAGTTGGCCACAAAGCTCCTGTTTCGGTATGCCGTGAAACTGATGGTGTTATTCGTCGAATAAACCGTGTCGTTTTCTGTCCAATTTACAAAAGTGTAGCCAGTGTTGGGCAATACGGTTAAGGTGACAGGATCGCCATAATTGTATGTGCCAGAACCCGAAATAACACCGCTTCCCTCTGGTTGTGTCGTGGCAGCAATAGTAATGGTGGTGAAGAAATGCGCCACCAGGTTGCGATGGCTGTAGGCAGTGAAACTGATGGTGGGTTCCATGGAAATTTCCTCTCCGTTTTCTGTCCAGTTGAGGAACTCAAATTGGCCAAGCGGAGTAGCTGTCAGGACAACGGGGTCACCATAGTTGTAAGCACCTGCACCCGTGATGGTTCCGCCTTCTGTAGGATCGGATACTGCTGTGATGTTCAACTGCTTGATGATGAAGTTGGCCACCAAGTTGCGGTCGGTCTCGGCAATGAAGGTCAGCGTGTCACTCGTTGAGACCACAGAGTCGTTTTCAGTCCAAGTGCCGAGTTGAAAACCTTCATTCGCAAGAGCCACTAAGGTGACATTAGTGCCGTATGGGAAAGTGCCAGCACCAGAAACGCTACCATTGCTGGCAGGTACAGGGATGGCCGTGATGTTGACTTGCAGCACCGAGAAATTCGCTTCCAAATTCCGGTTGGTTTGTGCCGTAAAACTGATACTTTGGTTGGTCGAAACCACTTCACCGTTTTCAGTCCAGTTGTCAAACACATAACCTGTGTTGGGAATGGCGGTCAGCAGCACGTGGTCACCATAAAGATAGGTGCCTGCGCCGTTGACGGTACCGCTCCCGATAGGAACCACATTAGCGACAATGTCAATTTCCTGTAAGGTGAAATGAGCTACAAGGTCGCGGTTCGTTTCTACCATGAAGGTATAAGCGGAATCTTGAGAAACTTCGACACCGTCTTCCGTCCAGTTGACAAAATCATAGCCCATGGCAGGTGTGGCCGTTACCGTACAATTCTCCCCTTCTTCGTGTGCCCCTGCCCCACTGACTGTACCACTTTCTTCAGGCTCTACGGAAAGGACGATTTCATAGTAGTTCACAGGCAACTGCACGGTCAAAATAGCCACCGATGAATATTGTACGCCACACGACCCTCTGACTACGCAACGGTAACGGTAACCATTCATTCCAAGTAGTACATTATTGACATTCAATGTATTGGATGTCGGGTTAGCATAATGTTCATTCACACTGATGTTGTTCCATGAAGCACCTTCGTCATGGCTGACTTGCCACTGGAAACCGTTAGTCGGGCCATTGGTCGCAATGGTGAAGGTAGTGTTTTCCTCCATCGTCACGGTTTGGTTGGTCGGTTGGGTTGTAATAGTGAAGCTCAAATCACCAACGGAGACGTTTCCGTTTACATAACTGGCCGGCAAGGGATTGCCATGCGGATTGGCGTATTCGCAATAGGAAGTGTTCCAGTTCAAGCCACTTGTGCCCGAAAGTGCCGTGAAGTTGAGGGTAAGCAGGTTGCCATCACCCACGTTGGCTCCAGCAGTAGAGGCCCATGCGATGAAGACCATTCCATGCGTAGCGTTTACTTGCAATTGACCGTTGCTCAACTCTGGATTCAGGCCTTCATAGCCTGCGTAGGTCATTATGTTGGTATTATATGACAATGCCAAACTGATGGCACCTACATTGTTGCAGTGGGTCACTGAAATTGGGATACCGAACTCAGTTTGTGAGCAGGTGTTGATGCTGCCCGCTGTAGTGACAATGGTCGGATTGGCACCTATAACGTGCAAGGTGCCATAGTTGGAAATCACCGCAGGCTCACAGGTGCCGTTCACAACACAACGGTAACGCAAACCTTCCATCGTAGCCTCCACGTTATTGACGTTAAGCGTACTCCTATTGACGTTGCTATAATGATTATTATTGCTCAAAGTCTCCCATGAGATACCTTGGTCTTGGCTCATCTGCCACTGATAGCTCAGCCCTTGTCCCGAGGCGCTGATGGAGAAGTTGGTATTGCTGCCTTCCTCAACTGTTCTGTCGCTCGGGTGGGAATTGATGCTCGGTGAATAATATATTGAAAGATGGCCATTATTGTAGGAAGTAGGCAGAGTATTGCCCGCAAGAGTGGCATATTCGCACTGTGCCGTGTTCCACGACAAGGAAGACTCGTTCGAAGCAGACTTGAATACCAGCGATACCAAAGTGCCGTCACCGATGTTGAGTGGATGGTTGCTCGATGCCCAAGTAAGATACACCGTTCCACGAGCGGCATTCACTCGCATGGTGCCGTTAGCCAACTCCTCATTAGCATTCTCATAGCCGAGATAGGTCACCACACTTCCATTGAAATTCAAGGCTAAACTGATGGCACCCACGTTATTGCAGTTGGTTACAGTGATGGGCACCGAGAAAGCCTCGTCGGGACAGGTGCTGACAGAGCCCACAGAAGTCACTATGGTAGGTATAAACTGTTCAACCTTCAACAGGGCTGAATTTGAGGTCACAGGCGAGGGACAGGTGCCGCTGACCACGCAACGGTATTGGTTGCCGTCCATCTCCATGGTGATGTTGTTCACATACAGCCTCGAGCTGTTCACACTGCTGTGATGGCTGTCGTTGGTCAAGTCTTGCCAAAGGTTACCAGTAAGGGTCTTGACTTGCCATTGGTAATTCAAACCCTGGCCCGAAGCACCCACATCGAAGTAGGTGCTTTGGCCTTCGGTAAGGCTGCGGTCGGTGGGATGAGAGGTAATGTCCGGCACCCCATACACGGTTACCGAGCCGTTGTAGTAGTTGGCTTGCAGTGTTGTTCCTGAAACATCGCTGTACTCGCACTGGCTCGTGTTCCAGTTCAGGTTGGTATTGCCATTGAGTCCAGTAAAGCGAAGCTCCAAGAGCGTGCCGTCACCTATGTTGACGGCACTCATGTTAGCCCAAGTCATATATATCATGCCGTTGCTCTGGTTGACGAGCATCGTGGAGACGGCACTATTCACGTTTTGGTAGCCTTCATAGTTGACTTTGGTGTTGTCAAAACTTAAAGCCAAGCTGATGGCTGCCACACCATTGCAATTGCTTACCGTGACGGGAATCACGACCTCATTATTGGGGCAAATCGAGCCACGACCGACCGTCGTATTGATGGGGTCGGCCACTGCCCGCATCCATGGGAAGAGGCAGCATAGCAGAATGAGAATTTTTATCTTCCGTGTCATGGCATCTTATTTTTCAATGATTAACATAGTGGTCTTCGTCCAGCTGTTCTCACCTTCGAAGGTGATGCGGCAGCAGTACATGCCGACAGCAAGTGATGAGGTGTTCAGGCACAGCTCATGCTGACCTTCTTCCTGGTGGAAGTCGGCACCATCCATCACCTTCTCGCCCATCAAATTGTAAACCGACACGGTCACGCGACCTGCTTCAGCTAATTGATAGCTCAAACGGCAGATATCATTGGCGGGGTTGGGATAAATGGTCAAGTTGGTGGCATCCATCGTATTGTCGCTCATGCCGAGGGTTTCGGTGATAATCGCTGGCATGGCAATCACCACGTCGTCAAGCACTTGGGCACTGCCGTCGGCCAACTCGGAATAGGCATTCAAGCTGAAGACGACAGGCTCCTCAATGTTGCTCAGGTCTTTCGTGCGCACTTTAACTAAGATAAGCTCGTCATTCTCAGCTAATGCAATAGGTTCAAGGCTGAACCAAGCGGTAGTCAACATGCCTTCGTTAGCACTAAAGATGAGGCTCTCGCCTGTTGCAGCAAGTACCACATCCTCAATCTCAAGGTATTCCTCGGGATAGGCAAAACGTAAGGTAAGGGCACCCATCTCAACTGCGTTCTTGATGTTGACGGACAGTTCTGTCTCCTGATAGGAATCGGCCACTATCTGCCCTTCGGTCATCAGTTCGATGGAGTTGTCACGGGTGGCGGGCGTATAGGAACCGTTCACGTCGCCGTAACAGAGGAAGCTCAAGTCGTAGGTGCAGGTGTTGCCTTCAACGCTGATGCCGTTGGGATTGTAGTAGTAGAAATTGCCAATGGGGAACTCCTCGTCGATGGCGCGGCGCAGGATGAGCATGGCATCGGTGCCGTTGATGGTGCCGCTACCGTTCACGTCGGCGGCGGTGGCATAGTTGTAAGCAAGCGTGTCCAAGTGGACGAAGTGGCGCATGACCAACAAAGCGTCGGTGGCGTTTACACCAGCCAAAATATCTACACCGAAGTCGTTATCCAAGGTGTTGTAGACTCCCACGGCATAGTTGCTAAAGTTGAATACGCCGTTGCCGTTGGTGGTGGCAGTGACCAACACATTTTCTTCCTCGTCAATGACGTTCATCTGTCGGTTAGACATCAGTTTGTTATCACCATAAGCAAAGGTGCCTTGCAGATGCCCGAAGTTATCCACGGGGAACCAGCTCACCGGCTCAAAGGTGACACGGCCACGCCACGAATCATCCTGCTTGTCGTAAATCATGTTATTGTCGATGTATTCGGCATCGATGTTGCCCCAGAAGTTGTAAGTCATGTTGTTGTTTGCGTAGCTATTCTGATACACGGCATAGCCGCCGTTGTTGTAGATGCTACAGGCATATTCTGGTGAGCCGCCTACAATGAATGGTGTGTCATTATAGTAGACATAGATACCATGTGAGGCATTGTCTCTTATCACTGTATTCTTGATGGTCTGGCTATACTCGTTATCGATGCGGAGACCATAACCATTCGAGTTTTGGAACACACAGTTTTCAATTTCTGGCAGCACGGTTCCCGTTATGTACAAATTGTAGGAACCGCCCTTCTCTATGACACAATATTTCAGCAAGGAATAAGGATTCTCAAAATCATCACTCCTACCATTGAAAACAAGACCATTCCAACCACCTGCCTCGCCATTCATCGATGTGAAGGTGATGGGCTGTTCGGCTGTTCCAACAGCGTACAATTCGCCACAATAGTTATCAATTGCGATATTTATATTCTTTCCTTCTGCGACTTTGATGGTCGTTCCTGGCATGAGTGTCAAACGATTGTGATTCGGCGAATCATTAATATAACGTCCCACATGCATGGTATTCAAGATGAAGTAGGTATAGGCATTCCAAGTACGATCCACTGTAATATGACCACCGTTCACGACTACACCGTCAAGCAAGTTGCCGGTAAAGGTCAAATCGTTCAACTCGCCCACAAAATGGCCATTGTTGTAGTAGAGCGGATATTCGCCGTTGTTCTCAAAAGTGCAGTTGTTAAAGGTGTTGTAACTATCATACATGTAAACACCTTTCGTAGCTGAATTGCGGAAGATGCAATTCTCTATCAACGAAGGTTGGGCGGTGTATTGCACGAGCAAGTTGTATTCATTGGCCTTCTCAAAAATGCAGTGCTTCAGCGAGGAATATTGGTCTGCATTGTAGTCGCTGCCGTCGTAGAAACGGAGGCCATACCAGCCACCCACCTCGCCGTTCAGCGAAGTGAAAGTGATGGGCTGTGTGGCCGTACCTTCGGCAATAAGATTACCATAGTTCTCAATGGAAAGATACCCGTTGTTTTCGGAAAACTTCAATACAGTTCCAGGAGACAGCGTCAGCGTACCATTGTTTACCCAAATGTGGTCGAGAACAGCGTACGTACTTGCCGCCCAAGTATGCGTATTAATCTGTCCATAAGGCACGGCTATGTTAGCGACATTGTTTTCAAAAGTAACCGTATTGGTGAAGTCGAAATCTCTATTGGGTGAACTCTCCCAAATGCCATACTGCGAATTCTTCATGGTGCAACCAGCGTAGGTCACTGAAGTGTTGTCGCTATTGTAGAAACGAACGCAAGCCTCACTGTGGTTCTCGAAGGTCGTGGAAACCACCGTGGGATTGGAATAGTAGTCCACCGACAAGCCTCTCGGGGCATCTTTCAGGGTGCAACCTTCCAAACTGATGCTGGCTTGATACAGGTAAACGTTATGGTCTGTGGCATTCTGGAAGGTACACCACATCACGCTGGGCTGGTTAGTGTATTCGGAATAGAGGTTGAGAGTGGCATTCTCCACTACACAATAACGCATCGAGGAGGAGGAACTGTTGTCGCTGCCGTCTCGGAAACGAAGGCCAGACCAACCGCCCACCTCACCGTTCAGTGAAGTGAAGGTGATGGGGGTATCCGCCGTGCCCACGGCATAGAGCATTCCACCTTGATAGTCGTAGCGACCCACATAAAGGCAGCAGTTCTGTTGTACCTTGATGGTATTGCCAGAAACTATAGTAAGTTTAGGCGTACCGCCGAAAACCTCTACATTGCCCAAAAGAGCATAACCATTGGCATAGTAGTTCCAGGTCTGGTTGGAACTGATGGTTCCACCAGCCATGGCAATGTCAGAACCGTTGTCGGCAAAAGCGATAACGCTTTCGTCGAAGGTAAAGGAGTGGTTGGGTGTGCAGGAATAAAGACCGTACAGGTTGTCGGAGGAAGTTACACCCGTGAAGGTGGCACCGAAGTAGTTGGAGGCGTAATTAATGCCCGCGAAAGCGTTGCCCGTCATCGTGCAGTCATCCAAGGTCGGGGAACAATAGCTTTCGTACATATAGAGGCCATTGTTGTTGTTGCTCATCGTACAAGAGTTACATATAGGTGAACTATTGTATTGCAGGTACAGACCGTTTGTAGCGTTTCCGTCAAAGGTGCAGTCGGTCATGGTTGGACCTGAGTATGAATAATTTGTGCAATAGCACCAAATGCCGTCGGTTGAGGACAGGTTGAAAGAGCAGTGGTTGATGACAGAAGGTTGGTTGGTGTAGTATAAGCGCAGGTTGGCGTGGTTCTCGCCGTTGCCAGCCTTCTCAATGGTGGTGTATTCCATCACTGAGGAGAGGCCACTGTTGTCGCTGGCATCTTGGTAGTATACGCCGTTCCAACTGCCACTGCCGGCTTCGTAGGCAGTCAACAGGATGGGGTTGGCCTCTGTGCCGTTGAAGTTAACATTGGCTGCTCCGATGTTCAACCCTGTGTTGGGCATGAACAAGATGGTAACACCCGGGCCAATGTTGTGCGTACCCGAGGTGAAGCTGATGGTTTCGGTCACCAAGTATGGACTATTTTCGGCGGTGAGTTCGGTAATCCAATTCAGATTGCCGGCCAATTGACTGTAGCCGCTCATGGTAAGGGTAACGTCATCAATGGAGAAGGCAGTTGAACCCGTGGAGGTAATGCGGAACATGTACTGGATGAAGCTCTTGGTTTGGTTAACGACCACGGGTAGGTTAGTACCGGCTGAGGTCCAGTTGCTGAACACCAAGTTTTCATCAGAAGCTGTGCGGTAAAGAATCTCGTAAGTGTAAGAGGTCGTGTTGGTCAGGCTATAGTTCAACTCGTCCATCACTTTGGGTGTACCTACATTGAAGGGCCAGCTGACGAAAACGGGATGGCCAGCGAGGGTGGTGGAGGGGTTCACGGCCATGAAGCGCACGGCGTTGTTGAGGTTGCCCGAAAGGTTGATGCCGCCGCAGTAGAAAATCTTGTTGCCAAAGGCGAAGGCGGCACCTTCGGTGTAACGTTCAGGCAGTTGGATGTCGGAGAGCTGCCAGTTATAAGTGGTGGCATCGGCATCGGTATAGATGAACTTGTTGCTTTCCAACGTGCCTTCCTTACCACCGATGACGGCTATGATGCCGTTGGTGCAAACGGTGCTGTGGCCATAGACAGCGTTGGGCAGGGCGGCCTTGGTCTGCCAAGTGCCGAGGTTGCCGTTAAGGTTGACGGCGACACTATACACTGTGTTCTTTGGGGTGAACGAAGCGTCGTAACCGCCGGTGACGATGATCTTAGAGTTGTATACGGTGACGGCATGACCGTTGCGGGCTTCGGGCAAGCTGTTCATTTCGGTGATGCCCGTCACTTCGCCGATGGCGTTCACGGTGAGGCGATACACCTTGTCGGTGGCATCGTTTTCGGTATCGGTGTTGGCGCCACCTATTATATATAGGTTACCCAAGGCTTCCACGGCGCGAGCGCCCCAGCAGGATTGGGGCAGGCTGATGGAGAGTTCCTCCCATGCCGCGATGGAGCCGTCGTCGTTGATGGCAGCCGAATAAATCTTGTCGCTCACGGTATCGTTGTTGCGACCACCGATAACAATCATGTGGGTTTGCGTGGTTACCACGGCCATGTCTTGTAAGGGTTGAGGCAGAGCGTTAAGGGTAGTCCAGCCTGAGATGCCATTAGTTTGTTGCGTGGCATAATAAACGGTACTCACGGGGTTGGAGTTACGGCCACCCACGCAATAGACGTAGTTGCGCCAAGTCACCACTTGGTGGCCTTTCAGGTTTTGGGGCAGGTTGGTAGTCGCAGCCCAGTCGACGACGGAGGCCATCTTATATTGTGAGGCCACCTTGCCATCCGCGATGTTCACATTCGAACCGTTGCCCATGATGAAGTCATTGTTGTAGGTCTGTACCAAATAAGTGTGACTGTCAAGTGCCAATTTTTCGATTTTCACATTGTCGATGGCACCAGGAGGGTTGCTTCCACTTCCGCCGTCGTTGCGCCAAGCGAAAACCATCTTATAGGTTCCTTCCGTGATATTGGCTCTGATGACACTTTTGGTGGTCCAATTGGAAGAATTAGATAATGTAGCATCGCCGTCAAGCGAAATCCAACCCGAGGGCAATCCTGAGCCTTGTGTGGGGTCCGTGGAGCTTGGCAGCAGACCGACACGAATGTAGTCATAATTGTTTTCACCAAGGTTTTTCCAGTCGTAAGTGAAACGATAGGAAGCGGTTTCGAGGGTAACGAGTTTCCAGAAATACACCCAAGTGGTTGCACTCATGTTGTAAGTGTTGGTTTCACCTCCGTCTTGGGAAATGTAGACGGAATGGGGGCCGCCGCTACTGGTGGCGGTTCCCCAACACCAAGCGTTGGTGGATTCGCCGTTCACAAATTCCCATTCGCAGGCAGTGCCTTCAAAATTGTCGAAGAAGGGATGGTCTCCGTCAACAACTACGGCCGTTTGGGCCATGATTGCCAATGGAAGGGATAGCACCATCAGCAGAAAGATGTAAACTTTTTTGTTCATGATGATTTGTTTTTAATGATTAGTTGAATTTTTTTAGTTCGCTTTAGATATTATGAGGTCAAATTTCAAAAAAAATCAACTTATCAGGCTTTCATCGTTAAAAAATCGACTTTCATTGCGTAAAAAAAAACACCCGATAATCTTTCATTGCGTAAAAAACGGCTTTCAATGCGTAAAAAATTAAGGATAGAGCGGGAATTGGTCGCTTTTTGAATGAAAAACCGTAATTTTGTCAACATGAACGATGCTTTGTTTTACATACTGCTGCTTTGTTTCGTCTCCGGCATAACGCAATGCACTTTGGCGGGAATCGGTATCTTTATGCTCAAGTTCCACCGCACCTATCAGTTCCAGCGCGTCTATGCGGCTGTTCTGATCCTGCACTCTATCGGCTTTTTAAACAATTTCGTGATACTGGCTTGCCGAAATCTGCCCATTTCCGAATTTCTCAACTTGCTTTTGTTGTTTTTCGATTTTATGATTGCAGGTGGTTATATGATGTTCGCCGTCTCTTTGGTCTTTCCCAACCGTTTCAAGATACGCCAGCTTTTGCTTTTGGAAATACCTTTCATTATTGCAATGCTACTGTTTGCCATTACCCAAAGCAGCATGGTTTTGCCCATTGTACGCATCTACACGTTGGTGGCCTCTGTCGCGTTGTTGGTTTGTCTTAGGCTTTCCATAAAAAAGCACACGAAAATGCTGCTCGACAATGTTGGCAACTTGGAGTGTTTCGACTTGCGCTGGACCAACTATCTGCTTGTCGTCTATTTCGCGGTTCTTATGATTTGGATAGTCGAAAGCTTTTCGCAGCAAACATGGTTTTCGACTCAGTCGATGAACAACAATCTGCTTGTCGACACTGTTTATTGTTTCTTTATTATAGCCGTTGTCCTGCTTGTCGTGATGAAACTGAATCGGCAAAAGGTGTTTACCCTTTCCACGACCGAAGACGAGAATGTGACTGAAAACCAAGAAATTGAAGCACAGGTTCCTGTTTCCAACCCTCAATATCACAAAGTGTTGATTAATAACAACTTGGAAAGCGTTATTGTGGAAAACCGATATTATCAAGACAACACACTGACTTTACAGAAGTTAGCGCAGCTTTTGGGTACCAACCGACAATACTTGAGCAATTACATCAACCAAGAGAAGCATGTGAGTTTCTACGATTACATCAACGACTTTCGCTTAGAGGAAGCCAAACGCTTGTTAGAGAGCAAAGATGAAGGGAACAAACACTCAGTGGAAGAGATTTCATTGATGTCGGGCTTCAATTCCTACATCACATTCCTGCGGTCGTTCAAGAAAAAGTACGGGCAAACGCCGTTGCAATACTTTTCAAATAGAAAATGACAATGGCAGAAGGGAAACCCATCTCTCCAGAAACTTTTACATTTACCATCCCCCGCCACCAGCACTCACCGTTGTCACCATGGGTGTAGGGCTGTCACAGCGTGGCAGCCGCAGGACAACAAACGACCGCCCTCAAACGAGAGCGGCCGTTCGTGTATAGGTAAACATATTGTAGAGACGCAAAATCTGGCGTCTCTACAATCATTTAGGGCACTGTCTTAGTGAAAACGACCGTATCGCCAGTGGCAATGGCCTTCACAAACACGGCTGTGTACGGCGGGATGGGCGTGCCGACCGGCAGCGGTTCGGGATTGATGCCCGTGCCTTCGGCGTTCAGCATGTAGCATTCCTTGTTGAGATATGCCTTGCATTTGTACGGGTTGCCCACTAAGTTCCAGCACTTGTGGCTGTCGTTGGCGTCGTAGACCAACGACACCTCCACGAGCTCGGTGCTCGTGTAAGATGTGCCATCGAAAACAAGCGTGACATCCGTGCCGTGGGCGTAGAGGTAGCCTTGACCGGATTGTAAACTGAATGGTGTGTTCTTGAAGTTCCGCCATTCCTGGTCGGTGGCGGAAGGTTCGAAACGGTAGAGGTCGTAGTCTCCCGTGGTCATACCGGGGATGTCGTCGGGGCTGACGCTTTCAAGAGGCGAAGCGATGAGATGCCAGTCGCCGCCAGTGAGGGAGATGGATGCCGTGACCGAGACCTCCACATCGTCAACATACCAGCCGTTGCCGTTGTCGCCTGCATACTTGAAGGCGAGGCTGACGGTCTGGCCCAAGTAGTCTGTGAGGTCGACGATGGTTTCTACCCATTCCTGACTTACCATTTCAGCCGACCAGAGCACGGTCTCGGTGCCGCCGTCGAGCAGCACGACCTTGTTGTTGCCGACTGCAAAGTCTGAAGGATAACTATTATACGACCAGAAGGAGAGTTGGACTGCTTCAGCATCGGCGGAAAGCTCGAGGTCGGGCAACACCAGATAAATGTCGCCGTACCAGCCGCTAAAGGCACTGTGCGAAGATGAATGGGATTGGTCTGTGTCGCTTCTCCATTGATAATTACCGAATGGGATGTTTTCCCAGCAAACAGGCGAAAAGTCCGCGACTTCGAAGTCTTCGGTAAATGGGTTGCTGACATCGACAACGAAGGCTTCGCATTTGGTGGTGAAACTTTGTGCGGCGCTCCATTCGGTGAAGGTGCCGCTACCTTCGCAGTCACGGCCCCTTACCTGCCACTCGTATTCGGTGTCTGGTTCAAGATTGCCAATGAGGAGTTGATTGTTTGTTGACAAAGCTAACTCCCATTCGTCAGCATTGAGGTCGTCATAGATGCCGAAGTCGTCAAGACGCAAGCGATCCATATCCGTGCAGTTGAAGTGGCGAATGGCAATGTAGCCCTGCTGGCCTGCGTAGGCACTCAGGTCGGCAGTGTAGCACACATATTCGCTTGAGGTCACTGTCTCTGGCACAAGCACGGTGGTGAAGTCGCTGACATTGTTGCCCGTGGTGGAGAGGTAGATGGCAAAGTGCTCATCTTGATACGCTGAACTGTTGGCACTCAACCACACCTTCATGGTGCCTTGCAGCTGAAGCAGAGGCGTGACCAGCCAGTTGTCGGGTGTAAGGGCGGTGCCTTCTTGCCAACTTGCCGATCCCATTAGGTGCGTGCCACTATGAGCGTAATTATAGACATTATTACTATAGTGGTGCCAGTTGTACCCGTCGCCGTCGTTGTCGATGGTGGTCCAGCCAGAAGGCAGACCGTGCTCGAAGTCCTCGAAGAAAAGGGGCTTCGTCCTGTAACGCACATCGTATTCGTCCTGAAAGCCGGTCCAGTTCAGCATGGCCGAGTTGGAGGTGATGTCGGTAGCGGTCAAGTCAACGGGTCTTGAACACTCGGTTGGAGTGTAGCCGAAGGTGGTCTTGGGGATGAAGTTCTGCTGAACGGGCTGAACGCTTTCCAAGCTGCTGCTGCTTGAACCGGAAACGGAAGCCTCGCTGACATGCTTCCCGTGGAAGTAGATGATTTTCCACCCATTTGTTTCGGTGTTCTCGATGCCCACTAAGAGGTTGCCGCCGTTATAGGTGTAGGGTGTGCTGAAGTTGATGGTCATTTCGCCGCCGTTGCCCGTGCTCACGATGTCGAGGTAGCCGCTGTAGACGGTGGTGGCTGAGGTCTTGGGCTCGAAGGCACTGATATTGGTGTAATTCACTTCCTTCAGGTAGACATCGGCAGAGCTCACCGTGGTATACGGGACATTTTCACCAGTGGTGTAGAATGTCATGCTGTTGATGGGCGTGCCTGTCATATCTGCCAAGTCGTCGGCGGGGATGACAAACTGGCTTTTGGTGAACTCGTCAAAGTAATAGATGTAGGCAGGAATATGGTTGTTGGTTACAGTCCCGTCATACACAGTCAATGTTTCATGGATGCATTGCATGTTGGTGAACGCGCTCCATTGCGCGGCCGCCTGATAGCCTTCCAATGAACTGCAGAACACATACACGGGAATGGTCGTTGGCACATAGAAGAACACATCCGAACCTAAAGTTGGAGGCGTTTGGAGATAAACGGTCATTGAGGCGAAGCCTGCGCAGTAGCGGAAAGCACCTTGGCCAATAGAAGTCACACCTGTGCCGATGGTCAGCGAACCTGTGAAGCCGCTGCAACCAGAAAAAGCATAATCGCCTATCTCAGCCACGGAGTTCGGGAGGGTCAGCGAGCCTGTAAAACCTGAGCAACCATAAAACATGCAAGCAGGAATCCTTTGCACACTGCCGCCGATGGTGAGCGTGCTTCCGCAGTATTTAAAAGGGTTGGCATCGTAAGCGACATCAGCGCAATTGACGGCATTGAAGTTCACCTGCGTGAAGCCGCTGCAATTGTAAAAAGCTGAAGAGCCTATTGTGGTGACGGAATTGGGGATGGTCAGTGAGCCCGTAAAGCCGCTGCAACTGTAGAAAGTGTAATCATCAATCGAGGTCACGGAATTGCCGATGGTCAGCGAGCCAGTGAAACCGCTGCAATTCGCGAAAGCCCCCTCACCTATCTCGGTCACGGAGTTCGGAATGGTCAGCGAGCCAGTGAAACCTGAGCACTCATAAAACATGCATGCAGGAATCCTTTGCACACTGCCGCCGATGGTGAGCGTGCCTCCGCAGTATTTAAAAGGGTTGGCATCGTAAGCGACATCGGCGCAATTGATGGCATTGAAGTTCACCTGCGTGAAGCCGCTGCAATTGTAAAAAGCTGAAGAGCCTATCGTGGTGACGGAATTGGGGATGGTCAGTGAGCCTGTAAAGCCGCTGCAACTGTAGAAAGTGTAATCATCAATCGAGGTCACGGAATTGCCGATGGTCAGCGAACCAGTGAAACCGCTGCAATACACGAAAGCCCCCTCACCTATCTCGGTCACGGAGTTCGGGATGGTCAGCGAGCCTGTAAAACCTGAGCAACGATAAAACATACAAGCAGGAATCCTTTGCACACTGCCTCCGATGACGAGCGTGCCTCCGCAACCATCAAAAGTATGACTTTCAGGAGAAACATCAGCGCAATTGACGGCATTGAAGTTCACCTGCGTGAAGCCGCTGCAACTGGAGAAAGCGTAATCACCAATCGAGGTCACGGAATTGCCGATGGTCAGCGAGCCCGTGAAACCGCTGCAATAAATGAAAGCCCCCAACCCTATCTCGGTCACAGAGTTCGGGATGACCAAAGAACCTGTAAAACCGCTGCAATTGTAAAAAGCTAAAGAACCTATCGTAGTGACGGCATGAGGAATGGTCAGCGACCCCGTTAGCCCAGTGCAACCATAGAAAGCATCGTTTCCTATCGCGGTCACGGTGTAAGTGACACCATCGATGGTCTTGGTTTCGGGGATGATAAGCTCACCCGAGGCGGCGGTGCCGTCCACATGGCCCGTCACGGTAACGGAGACACCGTCCGCATTGATGGAGTAGATCAAGGGGTCGGGGTCACAATACGCTTGCTGTATGTTAGTGAACTCATTCCAACCCGATGCACTCTGATAAGCACTCAAAGTACCACAGGGCACAGTTACAGGGATAGTCTTGGGCACATCATAGAATACACCCTCTTCCAAAGTGGGCGGCGTTTCAGGATACACTCTCATTGAAGTGAAGCCGCTGCAATTTTCGAAAGCGTACATGCCTATCTCGGTCACTGAATTCGGGATAATCAGCGTGCCCGTGAAACCGTAGCAATTATAGAAAGCGTAATTGCCAATCGAGGTCACGGAATTGGGGATGGTCAGCGAACCAGTGAAACGGTAGCAATTTTGGAAAGCGAACATGCCTATCTCGGTCAGGGAATTCGGGAGGGTCAGTGTGCCTGTGAAACAGGTGCAACTAGAGAAAGCTGCATAGCCTATCGTGGTCACGGAATTTGGGATAGACAGCGAGCCCGTCAAGCCAAAGCAACCATCGAATGCATAATCGCCTATCCTTTTCACCGTGTAAATGTTTCCATTATAGGTTACAGTGAAAGGCAAGGTGATGTTTCCCGTGGGTTTGGTATAGCCATTCCATGGACTTAATGAACTTGTTCCCGGATAAGTCATCTCCACATAATGGTTGGTGGCATCAATAATATCATAATACAGCGTCTGCCCTGTGGAGCAGACTTTTGAGAAGTCGTAGGCAAAGCCTTTCGTCATTCCCACTGCACTCAGCAGCAGGACAAGCAGGACAGCACTCAGTGCCCTCTTCATTCGTAGAAATAGGTTTTTCATATAATATGTATTTTTGATTTCAAGATTCAAAAATTCAAAATTCAAAATTCAAAATTCAAAGATCCGAGATTCAAAGATTTGATATTTCAGGATTTCAAAGAGTTAGGTTGCATTGGGGAGGTGTTTTTTTATCCCCCTGCCCTTAGGTGGCTGGGGAAATACCAACACTTCCTTTCACCTTCTCCCCAACAAACCACCGAGGACTCAAACACTTCCCTTCGCCTCCCCACAACAGGGCAGGGGAAAAAACCACAAGGCCTCTCCCCCACTCCGTAGCGAAACAAAGGTTAGTGCTTCGATGCAGCACGCACGGGCCGTACTGAGAACCCGTAGTAGCGGTCGATGAGGTACATGTCGTCGTTACCCGATTCGAAGAAGAAGTACAACGCGTTGTACGAGCCGCCAGCGCTGAGCGTACTCGACCAGTAGTTGCCCCAGCTGCCAGCGACGACGAGCTCATCTTCCCAACGGCCAGCGGCGGGAAGGAAGAGACTGTTGCCGTTGGCGGCGGTAAACAGTTTGCCGTTCACGCCGTTTCGTGTCGTCCAGGTCACGGTCGTGTTGTTGTAGAGTTCCTCAAACTCCTCCTCGGTGGGCATACGCCAGTCGCTGCTCCAATTGACTGAGGCCGCGTCGTCTTCGAGCTGCAAGGTGGTCAGATTGTCGGTGAAACTGTTGTAGCCGTATTCCGCATTGTTGCAGTACTTGGTGAGGGTGTTTTCACTGCCGTTGCAGTGCTGGTAAGTGTCCCAACTATAGACATCCTTCGGCGCAATCTCGCCCCAGGCGAAGTAGTCGCCGTATTCCTCGGGGTTGTCAGCACCCACATTGCAGGTGGCCCATAAAGTGCCGCTCGGCAGGCCGAGGTCAACATAGGTGGGCGGCTGCATGAAATTCGCCACTAAGTTGCGGCTGCTCTCCACGATGAAGGTATAAGTGGCATCGGTGGAGACCACTACGCCATTCTCCGTCCAGTTGACGAAGACGTAGTTCGCATTGGGCGTGGCTGTTACCGTGCAGCTTTGACCGAAAAAGAAGGTGCCTGCACCTGTGACGGTGCCGCCATTATACGGGGTCGTAACCGTGATGTGACAAAAGTTGCGCACGGGCCGTACAGGTAACCCATAGTTGCGGTAGAAGGAGTAAGTGTCGTCGTCGCCCGAATTGAAGAAGAAGTACCACGCGTTCCTCGGGCAGTCCGTGATGAGCGAACTCGACCAGTAGGTGCCCCAATCGCCAGCGACTTCGAGCTCATCGTCATAACGGCGGCCAGCAGCGGGAAGGAAGAGACTGTTGCCATTGCTCGCGGTGAAAAGTCTGCCGTTCACGCCGTTTCGTGTCGTCCAGGTCACAGTCGTGTTGTTATAGAGTTCCTCAAACTCCTCCTTGGTGGGCATACGCCAGTCGTCGCCCCAGTTGGCCGTGGCAGCGTCGTCCTCGAGCTGCAAGGTGGTCAGATTGTCGGTGAAACTGTTGTAGCCGTATTCCGCAAGGCTGCAGTATTTGGTAAGCGTGTTTTCACTGCCGTTGCAGTGCTGGTAAGTGTCCCAACTGTAGTCATCCTTCGGCGTGGTCTCGCCCCAGGCGAAGTAGTCACCGTAGCCTTCGGGGGTGTTGGCTCCCACGTTGCAGGTGGCCCATAAAGTGCCGCTCGGCAGGCCGAGGTCGATATAGGTGGGCGGCTGCATGAAATTCGCCACTAAGTTGCGGCTGCTCTCCACGATGAAGGTATAAGTGGCATCGGTGGAGACCACTACGCCATTCTCCGTCCAGTTGACGAAGACGTAGTTCGCATTGGGCGTGGCTGTGAGGGTGCAGGTCGTGCCCTGCTGCCTGTTAGTGACCTTGCCGTAGGTGTTTGGGGCCGCCGTGGCTGTCACCATATAGGATTCGGTGGGCGTTTGCTCGGCCAACACAGGACGGACGGAGAAACCAGGGCAACGCGAGATGATGTACTGCGTAGTGTTGCCTGAAGTGAAGTGGAAGGACCTGGCCGAATTCTGATTGCTAGAATTGAGCATACTCGACCAATAGTAACCGTCACTGCCAGCATTGCTAAGTGTGCTCTCATAGCGATAACCCGAATAGGGCAGGAAGATGCTGTTGCCGTTGGCAGCGGTGAAACGTCGTCCGGCCACACCATTCAAGGTAGCCTCTGTGGAGGTGGTATTTGCGTAAAGCTCTGACCACTCTTCCACGGTAGGCATACGCCAGTCTTCGCTCCAATTGGCCGTGGCCGCGTCGTCCTCAATCAACAGGGTAGTCAGGTTATCGGTATAGCCGTTGTAGCTGTAACTGGAGTTGTTGCAATACTTGGTAATGGTGCTGTAACTGCCGTTGCAATGTTGGTAGTTGCTCCAATCATAATTGGTCTTGGGATGCGTCTCGCCCCAGGCGAAGTAGTCGCCGTAACCTTCGGGTGTGTCGGCGCCCAAATTGCAGGTGGCCCACAAGGTGCCGCTCGGCAGGCCGAGGTCGACATAATAGTGGAAATCCGGGTGGGGATTATTCCAGATGTAAACTCTCGTCGTCTGCGTCACCTTCACGAAGAAGCCCTGCATCGGACGGAGGGGGCCTCCATTGAGGGTCACCAATCGGCCATTGTCGTCATACACCATGACCTCCATCGGGACATAATCCAAGTCGGGGTCAAAAGAATAGACATAGGCTTCGCAGGTAAAAGGGTTGCCCAAGAGTGCCCATCCGTTGAAGAGGTTGCTTGAGCCCTCGGTATAGGGGACGGTCACGATTATGGATTCATCATCAAATGATGGGTAGGTCTTACCTGACAACGACAACACGATGGGCTCGGGATTGGCATAGAGGTAACCTGTGGTGCCGCCCACGGAGGCGATGGCCTGCTGCCTGTTGTTACGCCATTCGGCATCCTGATAGTTTGGGTCGAACTTGTAGAAGTCGTAGCCTTCGGTGGCGATCATGGCCGCCGGCACGGCGACCTGCTCACTGAATGGGAACGCCAACAGATGGTAGTTACCCGTACCGTTCACCTCGGTATAAGGTACGATGTTTTTCTTCATCGTCACCCTGAGGTATCTCATGTTGTGTCTCAACTGGCCACCGTCTTCGATGGTGATGGAGCCAACACTGTACAAGTCGATGAAATCGGCTATGGCAGTGTATCCAGCGGGGATAGTGACATTGGCCCTGATTTCTACGTTGCTGCCTGGTGCAGGCACTGTGCCCGTACTCCAACAGTTGCTGTCGTTCCAGTCGCCATCGGTGAAGAAGATAGGGATTAGGGCACAATTCACCGTATAGTTGCCCAGCACATCGCCAGTGTTCATGCTGCTACTGCCTGTGCCCTGAACGATGACTGTTCCGTTGGCATCGGCGATTTTATACGAGCATTCGGTTGCCCAACTTCCTTTGACCCATTCGAAGCGTAGCTCACGACCGTCGCACACCGTAAGGGTCTTGGTTTGCGTATAGGCTCCTGATTGACCTGTCGCTTGGTAGTTGTTGTAGTCGTTGGTCATTATAGCCAAAACAAGGTTTGTTTCCTCGTCCACCACCTTGATGGCATTGCCGTTCCATGTGTCGCCGTAGCTGTCGATGAGCGTGAAGGTGAGCTCGCACTGGTCTTCGGGATTGCAGAATGTAGTGCTTGTCTCCGTAATAATCACGTCGTCAATGCACAAGCCACGATAAAGCACTTCGGATGAAGCTGCGGGCAACCTGATGGCAATGAAGGTACCCGTACCCATGTAACTGCCAAAGGTAACGGAGTATTGCTCGTATGTTGTACCAGTGGGTGTGAAAGAAGCCACTTCAGTGAAGGTACTGGCATCCGTCGGGTTGGTCATGACGCCCACTTCGAAGTAGGCTACACGATTGCTGGCAACAGCTCTTGCATAGAGGCTCAGGGCCAAGCCATTCACGTTCTCCATGTTAGGCAGGATGATGTACTGGTCTTGCGGGTCGTCGCCATTGTTATAGTTGGACATGAAGAACAGGAAATTGTTGCTGGAATGCGCATAACTGCTGTATTCAAAAATCGAGGGATATCCAGTGAAGTTGCTCGCCGTCGTCGTGTTGATGCGGCTCCAGCAGCTAGGCAGGATGTTCACCGAGCCCGAAGTGGTGCCCGTATAGCCATCGAAGTTCTCCGTAAAGGGGAGGGTGATTGGGTTGTCGCAAAGATTGGTGGATGTGGTAAAGCTTATCTCGTTGCTTGACAAGCTCGCATTGTCGGGCCCACAAACCGCATACACGTTGGCCGTGTAGGTTCTGCCTGCTGACAATCCAGTGAGGGTGAAGGGGTGCGTGGTTGCCGTGTAAGGCACGTAGCAGGTCTCCTCGCCACTGGTCCAGCTGAGCCAGACATCCCATCCATCCTCGTCGCCGACAGGTGTCCAGTCCAAGGTAACCTGGGTTGCGCCCACTTGCTGGGTGGTCAGTTGTGTAGGTGCGACGCAGGTGATGTGCCTGATGCTCACATTGTCGATAGACGCAGGAGGCTGAGTGCCAACACTATTGTCGTTGCGCCATGCGAACACCATCAAGTAGTCACCGCTTGGCACATTGATTTCGCTGTAGGTGGTCTGCCACCATGAATTCTGGTTGAGTTGTGCACCTCCGTCCAAAGCTATCCATCCTGTAGGCAAGGCTTGATAGGAAAACCCGGAAGGAACCGATGTGCCAGCCGACAACTCGACCGAAGCAGGCACCAAGGCCACCCTCAGGTAGTCGTAGTCTCTTTCGCCGTAGGCTAGCCAATCGTATTGGAAACGATACCAGCCTTCCTCGAAGTGGAACAGCTTGGTGGCATAGACCATGGCTGGGCTAGTAATGCTGTAATTGCAACTTACGCCGTTGTTATTGCTAATATAGAGGTAGTGGTTGCTTCGGGTGCTGGCTTCGCCCCAAACCCATTTGTTGGTGAGGTCGCCGTTGATGAGTCGCCAATCGCAGGACGTTTCAAAGTTTTCCACATAGGGGTAGGCGTCATAGGGCAGGCATTGGAAGTTGATGAAGCCGCCCCAGGGAGCGCCGTTGTCATAGGTCTGGTAAGCCTCCATCGACCCGCATGGCACATAGACGGGGATGTCGGTGGGTACCTCCGCGAAAGCTCCGTTACCCAAGACGGGTGGCATGATGGACCGCATGGTAATGGAGGCCAGGGCGGTGCAACAATAGAACGCATATTCGCCTATGGAGGTCACGCTGTTCGGAATTTCAATCGAAGTCAGAGGAGTTTGCCAAAATGAGAAGCCAAGGATAGAAGTCACGGAGTTTGGAATCTCGATGGAGGTTAGGTTGGATACCATGATAGCGTATACCCCAATAGTCGTGACATCATCTGGGATGACGGTGTTTATGCAAGCTGTGACCAGGGTGTGGGTTGTCGTCTCGATGATGGCGTTGCAGTTGTTTGGCGAGCTGTACACTGGGTTGTTTCCGTCCACGGTGATGGATACAAGAGAAGCGCATTGACCGAAAGGATTATAGCCTAGGGATGTCACTGTGGCGGGAATCACGAAAGAGGTCAAACTATTGCATTCAAAGAAAGCCCACGTGCCAATACTTGTCACGGAGTTGGGGATTTCTATTGAGGGCAATGCCGTGCAACCACGGAAAGTCTCAGAGCTGATGACTGTCAAATTATTGGGAAGAACCACCGAGGTTAAGCTGTAGCAATCGAAAAAAGCTCGTTCACCGATGGCTGTTACGTTATTTGGGATGATCACCGAAACCAGTCCAGAACCCAAGAAAGCATCTTCCCCGATGGTCGTGACAACATCAGGGATGATGGTGTTCATGCATCCCGAAATCAGGGTGTGGGTTTCCGTCTTGATGATGGCGTTGCAATTGTTGGGTGAGCTGTACACCGTATTGTTTTCATCCACCATGATGGAGGCCAAAGAAGGGCAACGCGAAAAAGGATTATAACCTATGGTTGTCACTGAGGCAGGAATCTCGATAGAGGTCAGGCTAGTGCAATAATAGAAAGCCATGCTCCCGATGGTGGTAAGTGTGTTGGGCAAAGTGACGGTTTGGAGATTGTAGCATTCGGAGACGGCATCGCTCCCAATGGTGTTCACGGAATTCGGAATGTCCAACGAGGTCAAGGCGGTGCCGCAAAATGCCCTACGTCTAAGGGAGGTCACGGATGAGGGGATGATGACTGAGGCCAAGTTTCTGCAGTAAGCGAAAGCTGCGAGTTCGATGGTTGTGAGACCCGTGAAGTACTGCAGTTCGTCGAAAGAGGTGACATTATCGTTATAGTAGAACGGACTTTCATTCTCGCCAGCAGGTATCAAACTCGTCACCACAGCGGCTTCGGCATAGCTCAGCTCGCCGTCGTTGTTGGTGTCCCAATACTGCACGCAGATCTGCTTCACATTGGGGTCGGCGAAGGTGATGATGCTGTTGTTGTTGAAGTTGAGGCCTGCATTTTGAGTGGTTCTTGTTCCGATGGTCACCGTAGTTTGTGCTTTTGCTGTCCAAGGCGCGAGGAGCACAAGGAGCAAGAAAAGAACAGCGTGGAAACGACAGCTTAGGTTCATTTCATGTTTCTGTTGGGTGGCGAAAAAACCTTTTTGGTGTTGTAGAAATTTCTTCATAACGTTATGATTTTTGTTGGTTGATAATTGCTGGTTAAAGACGCTTCAAAGATAGGGATAAAATCATTTTTTACAAAATAATATTTTATTTTGTATTTTTCGGATGTGTTTTCCACATGAATTGTCATGAATTGTCCACGAATTATCATTAATTGACAAAGCGGCTGCCGTGGTACTACAGCCCTACAGACATGGGTGTAGGGCTGTCACAGCGTGGCAACCGCAGGACAACAAACGACCGCCCTCAATCGAGAGCGGCCGTTGGGCTTTTCAGCAAGTGAAGCGATTATTCGCCTTTCTGGGCTTTCTCCTGCTTCTCAAGGTTTTCCTTCAAGCCATCGAGGACTTCGAGGTCGCCGAGGGTGCTGTGCTCCATGTCGTCATTGTTTTGCTTCACAGTACGCTTGGCTTGCTTGGCGGCCTTGTCGGCTGACTCCGATGGCGCGATTCTTGTGAAATACACAGTCCCGTTTCCAGAAGCCTTATAGAATACCCCTTCCATAGGAGCAATAGGCGTACCCGGCGCAACAGCCTCAAAGCCATTACCTGTAGCGTTCATCCTATAGTATGGCAAGGGGGTCCCTTCCTCATCGACAAGATAGGCATTGCACACGAAGGGGTTGCCGATAAGGTTCCAGCCAGGATGATCAGTATCGCCTGAATCGTAGCTTACGGATTTGGCATAGCGATTATTGCTCGGCTTGAGGATGCCTGGGAAGCTCAACTCCACGCCGTTTCGGTTGGCGTAGAGATAACCAAAACCTTCGGGAGACATCAAAAAGATGTTGTCCTTGAAGTTTCTCCATTCAAGGTGATCTGAGGCATTAGGGAGCCAGTCGTAGAGGTCGTAATCACCTGTGATGAGATGGTTGACACTCGACATTTCAGGGTCGACAACCGTAGTGAGCGGGTTAGAGATGAGGTAATACTTTCCATTATTCGTACCATGGCCAACAATGTTCTTCTTTACCATTGCGCTGACATTCTCGGAAGCATGAACAAGTTGGGCTCCGTCCTCGATGACTAAGCCTGTCGTTGCAGCATTGGTCAAAACATTTGTAACGGTAAGCGTCTTACCTGACTGCAGTGCAAGTGATTGGCCGTTAGAAACAGTCAATGAGGCCACTGTTGCATCCATATCCAATTGGCACGAGGCATCAATGAAGACTTCATCGTTGGCTCCAGGCAATGTTCCTCCGCTCCAGTTGGTGGCGTTGCCCCATGTGCCTGCTGTGACGAAACGATAGGCTGGCATGACACCCAATATTATCTGGTTCTTCCACGAGACACGAGTGCCACTATAAGTCGAAGGGTTGCTTGGGTTGTAGATGTTGCCGTCACTGTAATCATAGATGGCCTGGTAGCCTTGGGCATTGAACACACGACAATACATTTGGAAAGACTCCGTGTAACTTCCTTTATTGTCATGAACAACAATGGCAAGATTGGATGTACCATCATAAGCAAAAGGCGTGTCAAGAACCAGAGTAGTCCAATACCCCTTTGTCATGGTCACGTTACCCCTATACACCCGGTCAACTTCTGTTACTGGCATCCAGTCCGTATTACTGTCGAAAGACGATTTGTCGGTATGCACCATATAGATGTCGTAAATACGAGATTTTGTACTGCCTGCATTATAGAAAGAAATGGAGGTAATGCTTCCCGCCTCACCTATTTCCTCTGGCGTATAAATTTGTTGAGAAAGGGAATACCTACAATAAGAATAGCTCGGCAGATACGAACTTGTTATCTCACCACTTCCAATCAGCCTGCCGTCAATATGCATAAAGATTGCATTAACTTCAGTATCTTCAGTCACTGTAAAGCTATAGGTGGCTTTGCAACTGACCACTTCGCCATTCTTGCTCCAGTGCAAGAACAGGTAGCCTTCATTGGGAGTGGCTGTCAGCGTGCAAGGAAAGCCAGGCGTGGCCAACAGTGTAATGACCGTTCCACTATCATAAGTACCCACCCCCTCGACCATACCGCCCTCCTCGGGATCGGCAATAGCGGTGATAGTGCAAGGTGCAGAGGCAACCGCGCAGTTGACATAAAGCTCTTGTTGGAAATTGGAATTGAGACCAGTTTTATGGTATATCAGAACACCGTTGTCAAATTTAATGTCGAACGAACATTGGCTTGTGCTTGTGCCCGTAATCCACGACAACGCAATAGTGCTTCCCGTTGCAATTTCACGGGAAAACGATGCCGACGCACCGCTTTCCACCGTAAGCTGTTCGGAATTACCGTTACCATAGTCTACAACCAAGTAATTGCCACTCCAACCATTGCTGTTTGAGTCGTACAAATCAAAGTTAATTGTACATATCGACTCTCCTTCAATAAAGTTGGCCACCAAGTTTCTGTCACCATTGACTGTGAAGGAATAGTCGGCATCGTACGTCACCACTTCCCCATCTTCTGTCCAATTCAGGAAGTAGTATCCGGCATTGGGCGTAGCCGTTAAGGTGCAAGTCAATCCATGAGCATAGGCTCCCCCACCGTTAACCGTTCCTCCTTCAACAGGACTGGCTGTGGCAGTGACTGTTCTGAGCTGATGGAACACAATTTGGTTCTTCCTGGATATGAGCGAACCACCGGAAGGATGGTACGGATCGAAATTCGTGTCAGTGCCAAATATGTAAATGGCTTGATTCTCATTCGTTTCAAAAGTGCGACATCTTATATCACTAGAATTATATGAGTTTGAGTTGTCGTCCACTATCAGAGCAACATTTGAAGAACCGTCATAGAAGAATGGTGTGTCAAAATAGATGGTCGCCCAAGTTTGGGCAGTGAAAGTAAAACTGCCGCTGAAAACCAAATCATCATCCGACACGGAAATCCAATCAGAATTGCTCTCAAACGAAACCTTGTCGGTATTAACCATGTAGACATCCATGTTGCGAGTTAAGCCATAATCACATGTATTGAAAAACGACACACTGGAAATCCCGCAGGCTTCGCCTCCCATCTCCTCGGCCGTGTAGATTTGCTGACTCAAAGAATACCTGCCATTAGTCGGTAGATAATAGTTGATGGAGGTTGCGTCCCCTATCACTATACCACCTATCTGCTGGAAATGCGCCACATATTCGACCGACGCTGTCACAGTCAAGTTCAATGTGGATAGATAAGAAACCACATCCCCATCTTTTGTCCAGTTGTTGAACACATAACCTTCGTTGGGCGTTGCTGTGAGGGTGATGGGCTGATTGAGGTAGTAAAGGCCTCCTCCACTTACCGTGCCTCCCTCGTTTGGAGCGGCTGAAGCCGTAACACAATAATCATAGTTCGGAATACCAAATACGACTTGGTTCTTCCATGAAACGAGCGTACCTGTATAACCGGAAGGATGGTAAGGATCGTAATTCGTGTCATAACCATATATGCAAATGGCCTGTTTCTCATCTGTTTTAAAAGTGCGACAGAACATACTAGAAGTACTTGAGTTATTGTCCACTATCAGAGCAACATTTGAAGAGCCATCATAGGAGAATGGTGTGGCAAAATAGATGGTCGTCCAACTTTTTGCGGCCATGTAAACACTGCCACTGAACACCTGATTCGCCTCAGTGACCAGAATCCAATCGTTGGTGCCATCGAATGCTGTCTTGCTGGTACTGACCATATATAGGGTGAGGTTAAATAATCCGCCTGACACTGTGTTGAAAAAAGACACGCTGGAAATCTCGCAGGCTTCACCACCCATCTCCTCGGCTGTATAGATTTGCTGTGTCAAAGAATAATTACCAGTAATCGGAAAATAATAGTTGACGTTGGTTGGGTCCCCTATCACTATACCATTCATCTGTTGGAAATACGCCACATATTCCGCAGCCTCAGTTACGGTCAGGTTCAATGTGGGATAGTATGAAAAATCCTCACCGTCCTTGGTCCATTTGTCGAACACATAACCTTCATTGGCTGTGGCTATGAGTGTGACATGCTGATTATAGTAGCAAATCCCACCTCCACTCACCGTTCCGCCTTCTGCAGGATTAGCCGAGGCCGTAATAGTGAAGGGCAGTCCAAAATGAGCCACCAAATTTCTGTTGTTCATGGCAATGAATGAATAAGAGGCTTCGGAAGAAACCGGCTCACCCTCTTCAGTCCAATACATAAAGGAATATTCGCCGATGGCAGTTGCTGTCAATGTACAGATTTCTCCACAATCGTATGAACCAGCACCGCTAACGGTTCCACCATTTGTTGAGTCGGTTGAAACCGTAATCTGATAGGTATTGCCTGAAGTGCATCCAGGACGGATGTTGATTGTGGCCATATTGTTGCTGGTATAGTCATGATAGCTTGGATTCATGGCATTAATGGAAAAATAGCCATCACAGTAACCGCCCCATCCCCAATTGAAATGCAACAGGTTGTTTGCATCATAACCATCACAAACGAAACTATGACCACTTCCAGTAGAGGTATCCCTGCCACTATAGTGTATCGGACAGCCTAAATCAAGATAACTCTTCAACAGATTCAGCCAATCCTCATCACTATAGTTGTTTTTGTAAACTTGAGACATCTCATCAGAATAGCCGAAATAGTTCACCAAAGCAGAAGGGAGGTCATTAGAGCTTGCCCCAGACGAATTTGGAGCATATTGCATATTAACGGCAACGCCACAATGCCACATCAACGTGGCCACAGCTTCCTTTTGTTCCTGTGTAGAACTACCGTAACTGTCGAGCATATTGTCCCAATCGTATATAGTCTCTATAAAATTGGCGCTTAGGGTCTGGTCATTCCACTGGTAGGAATGTTCGCCTACCCCTTGCACAGGCCATTCCCAATATTTCATGATTTGTGCCATGGCGGTGGCCACACAGCCCGCAGGATAACCGTTTGGAACATACATGTTATATGGAGAACTCTGACTCCATTTTGTGGTAAGCAACGGTTCCACCACTTCATCGGAACGGCTATTGGTCAATCGTCCAACGGTTCTCACTAGTTCCCATTGTTGAAGCGTCTGTTCATCAGCTTCCAGATGATTCTCAATGCCATATTGGATTTGCTCAACAAAGTCTTGCAGATAATCCTGTAATTGAATCGGAATGTTGTTCACGTCAAACTGGCCTTCATTGGAATAACCCAAGATGGGCGTGGCGCAGTCGTCGGCCGAAACGATAACATAGCCATTGGGCGTGTTGAACACGTAAAAGGCCGCATCGCCTCGGGAAATGTTGTAGATGGTCACTAACTGGAGGTCTTCCGCACCACGCAAGGGTACTTTAGAATTGGCGTTCATGAATTTCACCACCACCTCTTGGGCTGTTCTTAAACCAACGGGGTTGGCTTCTGCGACGAATGTGGCTGCCACAAGAAGCAGGATTAGTGTAAGGATTCTCTTTTTCATATTGCTCGGGATTGTTTGGGGACAAAGTTAAGGATTTTTCCTTTGCGCAAGGTGTTTGTTGGAAACAAAAAAACAGCCGCCCTCAAACGAGAGCGGCAGTTTGGCTTTTCAGCAAGTGAAGCGATTATTCGCCTTTCTGGGCTTTCTCTTGCTTCTCAAGGTTTTCTTTCAGACCAGCAAGGACTTCGAGGTCGCCGAGGGTGCTGTGCTCAATGTTGTCATTGATTTCCTTCACAGTGCGCTTGGCTTGCTTGGCTGCCTTTTCAGCGGCCTTTTCCTCTGGGCTCTTGGCTGGAGCTTCCTTCTCTTCCTCTACCTTAGGCAGGGCGAGAATGATCTTCTTGCTTTCCTTGTTGAACTCAAGGACCTTGAACTCGAGGCTGTCGTCCACCTTGGCGTTGGTGCCGTCTTCCTTCTTCATGTA
>JAEETH010000032.1 GCA_016290215.1 Bacteroidales bacterium | reverse complement strand
GCGAGGACGACCGGCAGCGGGTGATAGTTATGGGCACCGTACTTGGCTTCCAGGTCCATAGCTTGTTGTGATGATGTGATTTTCTCGATCATAACGTGTTACTTATTTAAGATTTAAAGATTTAAGAATCAAAATTTCGTGCAAAGGTAGGGTTTTATTTCAAGATTTCACACTTTTAAGCGTTTTTTCCGAACAATTTTGTAGGCCACAAACAAAACCGCCATGAAAAGCACTATGGCTAAAAGGCCGAAAAAGGCTAAGCGGTAGTGGTTGCGTTGGGCTTGGAGGGTTTGTATTTGGGTGTTTTGGGAGTCGTACTCGTTAAAGAGGTCGCTCAATTCATTTTGCAAATCTTGAAGCTGGTCATAAATGTCTACATTTTCACGAAGAATGCCATTATAATCCTCTTCAAAATCACTAAGTTCTGATTCCAATTCATCGAATTTACCAAGACGTGCATAATTAAGCATAAGCGAGAGCCTCATTGATGAATGCGCAATAGTTATCCCCGACTTCTCTTCCAACTCGAAAAAAAGATTCAGATAATATAGCGATTCTGATGGCTTTGTAAGGCATGAATAGGCAGTTCCAAGTCCCATACAAGCCTGCAATTGGCCTGCATAGTATGCATTTGACTCAGCTAAATCAAACGCTTCTTTATATTTCTCAATGGCCTCTAGATAATTATCTTGGTTATAATCTGAATTCCCTAACTCAACTAAAATATTCACTTTATCAGTGATTGGTACTTTTATTTCATTTTCTTCCAATAATTCGACTATTGAATATGCCTTCTCAAAATAATATTTCGCCGAATCAAAATCCATGGTCTGTTTCACAAAAAGCTGACCATAGTTTTTATATACACTTACCAATATACCATAGTCGCCTATGGCCTCCATTTTGGGAATAGCATCCAAGAAAAGACGCTTAGCTTCAGAATACTTACCCCATTCCATATAAATACCTGCCATGTTGGTTTCTGTCCTTAACACCCACACAGTGTCAGGAATTGAATTATAAATATCAAAGCATTTCTTAAGATTCTTTTCAGCTTGCACAAAATCGTTTTTTTGATGTTGTATTATGGCCATATTTGTATAGACTTGGGCCATAGCTATACTATCTTGACGTTTTTCAGCATAAACTAACACCTTTTCATAAATCTGAAATGATGTATCAATATTACCATTTTTTTGCTCAAAGCGGGCTTGGTTCCATAGGTCTTCAAAAGCTCTTGCCTCGTTACCAACTATTTCATGCAATCTAAATGCTTCCCTCAGCTTTTCCTGCGACAAATCAAGATCTCCATGATACCCATATTGCATACCCAAAGCATACATGGCGTCGGCTTCCAAATCTTTAAAGCACTGATTTTGGGCTTCGTTAATAGCTTTTTCACCCCAATCAATGCAATCATCGTATGAAATGTCATAGAATTCCCAAGTCAGCTCTATCATTGTCAGCACTTTGTCACGGCCTTCCTGATGGTCCAATACACGAAGCAGGCTGTCAACAACACGCGTTTCTTCTTGAGAAAAGGCAGTCAACGACAAACAACAGAAAACCAATATATTAAACAGCCTCTTCATCAAAGGAACATGTTATATTTCCTTTCATCGAAGATGGTTGTGCTTTCACCGTGGCCTGACAACACTTCCGTGTCGTCGGGCAGGTGAAACAGCCTTTCCTTAATGCTATTGCGCAGCGTTTCGTAACTGCCTCCAGGAAAATCTGTGCGCCCGATGCTGCGGCAAAACAGCGCATCGCCCGTAAAGACCCAACCTTCGATTTCGGCATAAAGGCTGATGCTACCCTCGGCATGGCCAGGGGTGCAAATGACCTCCAAAGTGCTCTCCCCTACCTTGATGATTTCGCCATCCTTCAAGTCGCGGTCGGGCAGCTCGCACTCACCATTGAACGACATCCCAAACAGCTGCGACTGCTGCAACGAACGCTGGAAGTCACCCTTCACATTTGGATGTGCCGCCACCGGAATGCCGTAACGTTTCTTTACCGCGGCATTGCCAAGAATGTGGTCGATGTGACCATGCGTGTTGATGGCCATCAGTGGCTTGAGACGGTGGCTGTCGATGAAGCCGAAAAGCTGGTTTTCCTCGTTAGGCGTACCGCAACCTGGGTCGATGATGACACATTCGCCCGATTCGGCATAAACGACGTAAGTGTTTTCCGAGAAGGGATTGAAGATAAAGGATTCGAATTTGAGCATAGAATAGAATTTCAAGATTTATAATTTCAAGATTTCAAGATTCAAAATGGCCCTTCGACAGGCTCAGGGGCCAACTGCACACGTGATTTTCGGGGCAAAGGTAAGGATTTTTCCGCAGCAATCTAAAGAATTTGCCTATCTTTGTCCGCTTATTTGGATGAAATGTTGCCGAAAACGAAATATGCGCTATTATTTCTGCTGCTCATGGCAGTTGCACCTCTTTCTCATGCCCAGTTTTACAATGGTATGAACATGCCTTTCGGGAAGAACCGCGTGCAATGGGGCGACTTCCATTGGTCGTACTACATGAACGACAACTTCGACGTATATTTCTACCAAGGCGGCGATGACTTGGCGAAATATGCACAAGCCTACGCCAAAGACCAAATTCCGCGCTTGGAGACCCGTCTCAACAGCCGCTTCAGCAAGAAAATCCAATTCATCGTTTTCAACAGCAAGGGCGACTTCAAGCAAAGCAACATCGACCTTGAAGAAGAGGAAAACGGAAACACCGGCGGCATCACCAAAATCATCGGTTCGAAGGTGATTCTTTATTTCGATGGAGACTACACCCACTACGAAGCCCAAATCCGTGAAGGTATCGTTCGCCTGCTGTTCAGTCAGGTGATGAACGGCACGAGCATCGGCTCACAAATCCGCAGTTCCTACCGCTACGATATTCCACAATGGTTCCGTGACGGCTTGGTGGCCTTCATCGCGGGCAACTGGGACAGCTACAAAGAGAGTCAACTGCAACGTGGCATCACCTCTGGCAATTACAAAAAAATCAACCATCTGCGCGATGAAGACGCCTTGATTGCAGGCTATTCGTTTTGGAATTTCATCGACGAGAAATACGGTAGCAAGTCGTTCAACGACATCCTGACCTTGGCCGAAAACACGAAAAACGTCAGAAAGGCCTTGCTTTACGTCACGGGAAAAGAATACAAGCAATTAGTGGACGAATGGTACGCTTTCTACAAGGCTCGCTATGAGACCATCTTGGTCAACCAGCCCACCGACTTGATGAAGCTGAAATACAAAAAGTACCGCACCTTCACGCAGCCCAGCATCAGTCCGAACGGCAGGCATATCGCCTATGTCAGCAACGACGAAGGAAAAATCCGCCTTTGGCTCGAAGACCTGCAAACGGGCAAACGGCAACAGCTGTTCAAGGCCGGCTACCACTCCGACGAAAATATAGACACCTCGTTTCCGTTGCTGGCCTGGCACCCCAATAACGAAATCCTGTCGTTCATCATTGAAGAGGAAGGCAAAATCCAACTCTACAACTTGGACGTCAACAGCGGGAAGAAGGCCAGCACTTTCCTCTTTGACTTCCAAAAGGTCAGTTCGTTCTCCTACGCTCACAAGAGCCGCAAAATCGTGCTCGCTGCCACCCGCATGGGCAAGCCCGACATTTATGTCTACAACCTGTTTTCCAATACTTTAGAACAAATCACCAACGACTACCACACCGACCTGAACCCCGTTTTTACCTTCGACGACCGACAAATCGTTTTCAGCTCGAACCGCGACAACGACACGCTGAAAGTCGACGACAAAATCGGCTTCCAAAACAAGCAATTCGACCTGTTTGCCTACAACTACAACAACAAAAGCGATGTGCTTCAGAACCTGACACAACAACGCTTTTCCAACAGCACTATGCCTGAGCCGCTGAAAGATGGCAGCCTGCTCTACCTAAACGACACCAGCGGCTACTTCAACCTTTACCAAATCCGCTTCGACAGTGCCATCAGCCACATCGACACTATCATCCATTATCGCTATTTCGGTAAGAAAGAGCAACTTACGGACTATACCACCAATATCATCGATTATTCCTACCAGCCTCGCGACCACAAAGCCGCCCTGCTGATAGCCGACCAAAACGGAGAGAAGTTCTTCATGTCGCCCATTTTGCGCGGTCAAGAACAAAACGTCAACCAATTAAGTCCCTACGCGCAAAAGCGACTGCTGACCGAACTGATACAAAAGGAAAAGGACACCGTGGTAGAACCCATTTCAAAGCACCGTTTCTCAACCAGTTACCGATATGCCAGGCGCAAACGGCAGATTGCAGGTGCCTTGGGGTCTGACTCTACGCAAGTGATGCAACAAGGCTTAGGCCCAGCTCCCAAACCCCGTCCCAAAGACACCATCCAACGGCCGAACAACTACTATGTGGAGCTCTTTGCCGACCAACTGATGAGCCAAATCGACTTCACCAGCATGAACTACAGCTACCAGCCTTTCACTGGCGGCAACTCCCCCATCTATCTTTACCAAGGCCTCAACGTCTTCCTCGGCACCAAGATGAAAGACTTGATGGAAGACTACAAAATCGAACTCGGCTTGAAGCTCAACACCAGCCTCATCAACAACGAATACATGCTGCGTTTCAGCGACTTCAGCAAACGTCTCGACAAGAGTATCACTCTGCACCGTTTCGTCACCGACGACTACTCCGGATACTATTACCGTACTTTCACCAACGAAGGTTTCTACACGCTAAGCTATCCTTTGAGTGAAATTCTAAGCATTAGAGGCACAGCCATTTACCGACTTGACCATAGGGTCAACTTGGCCATCGACGATTACAGCCTTGCCGACAAGGATGTTTACGTGAACTGGGGCGGCGTGCGTGCCGAACTCGTCTACGACAACTCGAAAAAGATTGGCAGGAACCTGCTCGTGGGGGCACGTGGTAAAATCTTCGCCGAATATCACCAGAAAATTGCGAAAAACACAGCCAACCTGGTCGTGTTGGGCTTCGACTACCGGCATTACACCCGTATCAGCCGTAACTTCATTTGGGCCAACCGCATCGCGGGCAGTACTTCGTTTGGGCAAAACAAGCTCATCTATTACATGGGTGGCGTCGACAACTGGATTTTCGCCTCCTTCAACAATGGTACCCCCGTTGACTACACGCAAAACTACGCCTACCAGACCTTGGCTACCAACATGCGCGGTTTCCAGCAAAACATCCGCAACGGCAACAACTTCGTGGTGCTCAACAGCGAGTTGCGCTTCCCCTTGTTCAGCTATTTCATGGACCGTCCCATCAACCTGCAATTCATCAGGGACTTCCAAATCGTGGCTTTCGGCGACTTAGGCACCGCTTGGACGGGCTGGAATCCATACGCGCCCACCAATTCCTTGTTCAATCACTACATCACCGACGGCAACCTCGACATCAGCGTGACGGAGATGAAAGAACCTTTAGTGGGCGGCATCGGCGTGGGACTGCGCACCACCATCTTCGGCTACTTCGTTAGGGGCGACGTGGCTTGGGGCATCGAGGATGGACATATCGCCAAAAAACCGCGATTCTATCTGTCGTTTAATTTGGATTTCTGAATGATTGGCGGCTGCCGCAATGCGGCAGCCCTACAGGTTATTCGTAGAAATGGTGTTCCTGCATGTATTGGAACGCCTTCTCAGGCATGAAATGCCGCACATCGCGACCTTCCTTCACACAATCGCGGATAAAGGTAGATGAAACCTCAATAATTGGGGTTTTCAGGATATTCACTGAAGGGTAATTGGCTAACTCGCCCCCGTCGTAGCCTTCGCGGGGAAACACCAACAGCTCGTAATTGTCCAAGATTTTCTGGTATTCGCGCCAGTTTTTCAGGTTTTGCAAACTATCCATGCCGCAAATGAAGATGAACTCACAATCGGGATGCTGTTCCGACAGGGCCGTCAATGTATTAATGGTATAGGACGGCGTGGGCAGGTGCATTTCGATGTCGCTGACGAAAAAGCGTGGGTCATCACCGACGGCCAATTGCACCATCTTCAGACGCTCATCATCATCAAGCAGGTCTTCCTTTTTCTTCAGCGGATTTTGCGGCGTCACCACAAACCAAAGCTCATCCAAGTCGGAGAACTCGACTAAATAATTGGCTAACATCACGTGACCGTGATGGATGGGGTTGAAGGAACCGGAATAGATGCCGACTTTTTTCATGATGCTTTTATTAAACGGCCCTTCGACAGGCTCAGGAACCTTAGTTTACTCGGCTTCAAGAAAAGCTTGGACCACTTCGAGGATTTCGCGCTTGGCAGTATCGAGGTCGTCGTTGATGACGGTGCGGTCGAACTTGCCTTGGGCAAACTCCATCTCCCATGCGGCCTTGGCAAGACGCTTCTCGATTTCTTCCATCGAGTCGGTCTGACGGTTGATGAGGCGTTCACGCAGGACCTCCACTGAAGGGGCCTGAATGAACACCGACAACGCCTGGTCGCCATAATGCTCCTTGATGTTGACGCCGCCGCACACGTCGACGTCGAAGGCCACATGCTTGCCATCGAGTTGCATCTGCTCCACAACTGAAAGCAAAGTGCCGTAGCAACGACCTGGATAGACCTCTTCCCATTCGAGAAACTCACCATTTTCGACGCGTTGCTTGAAGTCTTCCATCGTCAGGAAATAATACTCGCGACCGTTCACTTCCTCGCCACGAGGCGGGCGTGTGGTGGCCGAAACCGAAAAGGCCATCTCAGGGATATTGGCCATGACATGGTTCAACAAGGTGGTTTTGCCCGAACCTGAAGGGGCGCTGAAGATCAGAAGTTTTCCCTTTTTCATAGTTGTTCAGTTATTCAGTTGTTTAGTTGTTCAGTTGCGCAGTCCAATTAACTGACAACTGCAAACTGAACAACTGCAAACTTTATAAGATATTACAAACTTGTTCCTTGATTTTCTCCAATTCGTCCTTCATCTTGACGACGATTTTTTGGATGTTCACCTCGTTGGCTTTCGAGCCTAAGGTGTTGATTTCGCGGCCCATCTCCTGGGCGATGAAACCGAGTTTCTTGCCCGCCTGGTCCTCGTCGCAGCTCTCGTTGAAGTAGTTGCAATGCTGACGCAGCCGCACTTTCTCTTCGGTGATGTCGAGCTTTTCGAGATAATAAATCAGTTCCTGCTCGAAGCGGTTTTCGTCGTATTGTCCCGAAGTGGTCAAATCGGCGAGGTTTTTCGTGATGCGCTGCTTGATGACCTCGTGGCGACTCTTTTCGTAGGGTTCAACCTGCTCCAAAAGGTTGAGAATCAGCTCAACGCGATGCAGCAAGTCCTTCTTCAAGGTCTGGCCTTCCTGGATGCGGAAACCGTCCACCATGTCCAAAGCCTGGTCGAGGGTCTCCCCTACCTTGTTGACAAACACCTCATCGTAGTTTTCGACAGGCACGTTGAAGATGCCGGGCATTCTGAACAAGATGCTGGCCATGTCGTCGGCAGGCGCAATGGAGAGCTGAGTGGAAATGCTTTCAATCTGCTCCTTGTAAGCCTTCACGATGTCGGCATCAATGTGATAAGTTTGGCTCAAGTCGGTGTCGGTCACCGTAATCACAACGTCGACCTTGCCACGCTGTAACTTGGCACCTATTCTGTTGCGGAAATCCAGTTCAGCGAAACGCAACTCGTTGGGCAACTTTACCTGAAGGTCCAGCTGTTTGCTGTTCAAAGTCTTGATTTCAACGGAAATTTTCTTTTGGCTAAAAGTCTGTTCGGCTATGCCATAGCCAGTCATGGAACGAATCATAATTACTAAAATATTTCAAAACGAAATGTCTTTGAATCCCCATTCTTTTTTGCCATACAAGTCATTTTGGGCAAACGTCGAAAGCAAAACGGACTTAGAGCGGTTGACTCGTGACGAGAACACGCCATAGCCGCCTTTAATATTGGTATAGTCGGGGACAGCCTGGGAATAACTCGTCACGGAATTCACTCTGATGTAATTATAAAGCTCTTCGCCTCCCGCTGCAATCATGATTTCGATGGGACGCTCGTCAAAATACCGTTCCACATTGGGGTGGTTGGGATCAAATACCGTGTCGTTACCGATGGCATCTTCCAAAAGGTTAAACAAAGAGTTCATTTCGTATGTCACATAGTAAACGCCATTCTCATAGGGAAGTTGATCTATGCTTTGGACACCAAAATCCCACTTTACCTGTTTATCCTCCAATTTATTACCATGTTTTTCTTGATAATTGAAGACCATCTTCACATCATAGAAAACCGCATTGGCGGCAGGTTTGAAAGATAATTTTCCAGAAGGGGAGTTATCACTCAACATAAATGAGGCCTGATAAGTGAGAATCCTAAATTCTTCACCTCCCACCAAGCCTGTCTCAGAAGTGATGGTGTCGTTGCCTTTAAAAACCTCCAAACGATACCTATAACGTTGGCTGACCGTGTTCTCCTTCAATGCTTCAGTGGTGTAATACACCTTTTGACGAGGTGAATAAAACACGCCCGGGTCCTTGTCGAGAATCGTTAACGTGTCAAGAAAAATGGTATCACGACCTGTAGGGACATATTCGTTTCCGGATTTCTTCAGCTCCAAAAGATACGCTTTGAGTTTGCCTGGATAGTTACAAGAATCCTCAATCATGGCCACCTCGGTGGCATTGATGGGATGGTCGTTGCTGCTCGAAAAAGCCCTGTTGATTCTCACAAAATTGGTATCAACAGAAGTATCAAGCAAGCCGTAAACCACAGGGATATCCTTATAGTCGGCATAGAGTTCCACATCGGTGCTGCATGCGTTGAACATGGTCACGCAGGCCAATAATGAAAGAGCAAAAAACAGTTTTTTCATCGTTCATGAGTTTAAATGAAGAGGCAAAAATAGTGCTTTTTTCCCGAAAGCTGCACTTTTTCCATTAATTTATTGTTCCTTGAAGCCCCAAGCCGACATAGCGTAAAGATCTCTCGTGGCATAATAGGAGAGTCCTACCGTTTTTTCGATGGTGGTGCGAGACGAGAACAGACCATAGCCGCCATCAATGTTGGTATATAACGATACGAGCGACATAGGGCTGTTCAGTTGTGCCTGATTTGCGGAATAATACATGCTCATATCGTCACCACCGGCACTGATGGAGATTACGAAACTGCCGATGTGGCGAACCACGTTGGGATGGTTGCCGTCCACAACGGTATCGCTGCCGATGGCACTCTCAAGAGCATTGAACAACCAATTCACGGAATATTCCAAATAATAGCTGTCTTCAGAACCCTCAACACGTTGGTATCTATCAAGAGATTTCGTTCCAAACGAGCGACTGACGTGTTTCCATTTCATTTCCTCACCAGCATGTTGCTCACCATAATTGAACTGAATCTTGACATCATAGAGAGAGGCCATGCCATCGGCTTTAAACATAATCTTAGTCAGCTTATCGGAGTGCTCCATTTGAAAATTTGCGCTACCCGACAAGATACGGAATTCTTCATCGCCGACCATAGTGGTTTGGGCCGTGACCGTGTCGCCATCAGGCTTGACAACCTTAAGACGATACTTATACCTACTCCCATTGGTTCTCGCATTAAGTTGTTCCGTGGTGTAATAGATCTTTTGGTCGGGAGAATAAAACGTGCCCGCTTCTTTATCATGGATGGTCATCGTGTCGAGCACAAATTCGCACCCTGTAGGCTCATAGATGCCGCCAATTCCGCTTTTCAATTCAATGAGGCGAGCTTCCAACTTGCCAGGATAGTTGCTCGAATCGGCTATCAACGCCACCTCGTTGGCATTAATGGGATTGTCGTTGGTACCACAAAAAGCTCGGGTAATCTTAATAAAGTTGGTGTCGGCCCGATAATCGAGCAAACCATAAACGATGGGTACATCCTTGTAATCGGCATAAATGTCCACATCGGTGCTGCAAGCACTGAAAATGGCCAAAACTGTCAGCAGAAAAAAGAAAAATAACCGTGTTTTCATAAGTAACTGTTTTTAATTTCATCTACGAATATCTTTTGACTTCGGGACTCTCTAAAGCCCCATGACTCTTTGCTATAGAGGTCTCGTAAAGCTTTGGAAGAAAGCCTTACCGCCTTTTTTATGGCAGTACGCGAAGAGAACAAGCCGTAACCGCCTTCGATACTGGTAAAGGTTGAAACAAGCGAAATCGGACTATCCAGTTGCGCTTGATATACAGAATTATAGTAATTCAACTCATCACCACCAGCACTGATGAATATGACAAAACTATCAAAATAGCGCACCACATTGGGATGATTGAAATTGACCACCGTGTCGCTGCCAATGGCATCCTCAAGCGCATTAAACAGCAAATTTTTTGAGTATTCCTGATAATACGTGTTTTCCAAATACTCAACCTTCGGATACTCATAAAGCGACTTGGTGCCAAATGAACAGCTGACATTTCTATACTTCATTTCCTGTCCAGCCAACTGCTCGCGATAGTTGAACTGCATCTTGATATCGTACATTGAAGCCATACCGGCAGCCTTGAAAACAATCCTTCCCATCCTATCGGAGTGCGCCAACTGAAAATCAACACTATTCGACAAAATGAGGAACTCCTCATCGCCGACCATAGTGGTTTGTGCAGTGACTGTGTCGCCATCGGGCTTAACCACAATGAGACGATACTTGTACCTACTTCCATTGTTGCTCGCATTAAGTTGTTCCGTGGTGTAATAGACCTTTTGGTCGGGGGAATAAAACGTGCCCTCTTCTTTATCATGGATGGTCATCGTGTCGAGCACAAACTCGCGTCCTGTGGGCTCATATTGGCTCCCAATCGTGCTTTTCAATTCAACGAGGCGGGCATCTAATTTACCAGGATAGTTGCTCGAATCGGCAATCAGCGCCACTTCATGCGCATTAATGGGATCATCGTTGGTGCCGCAAAAAGCTCTGGTAATCTTAATAAAGTTGGTGTCGGCCTGATGATCGAGCAAACCATAAATGATGGCCACATCCTTGTAGTCGGTATAAAGTTCCACATCGGTGCTGCACGCGTTGAACAAGGTCATGCAGGCCAATAATGAAAGAGCAAAATACAATTTTTTCATTGTTTATAAGTTTAAATGAAGAGGTAAAAATAGGACTTTTTTTCCCGAAAGCTACACTTTTTTCCATTAATTTATTGTTCCCTGAACCCCCATGCGGTCACACTATAGAGGTCTCTGGTTGCAAAAAGGGTTAGTTTTACCGTTTTTTCTACGGTGGTACGCGACGAAAACAAGCCATAGCCGCCATCAATGTTGGTATATAACGATACGAGCGACATAGGGCTGTTCAGTTGTGCCTGATTTGCGGAATAATACATGCTCATATCGTCACCACCGGCACTGATGGAGATGACGAAACTGCCGATGTGGCGAACCACGTTGGGATGGTTGCCGTCCACAACGGTATCGCTGCCGATGGCACTCTCAAGGGCATTGAACAACCAATTCAGAGAATATTGTAAATAATAGGTATTTTCAGTACCTTCTTCTAATAGATACTTATCAATGGTCTTTGTGCCAAACGATCGGCTGATATGTTTCCATTTCATTTCCTCACCGACATGTTGCTCACTATAATTGAACCGCACCTTGACATCATAGAGGGAGGCCATGCCGTCAGCCCTAAAGACAATCTTTCCCATCGCATTTGTGTGTCCTAACTGAAAATTAGCACTACCCGACAAGATGCGGAATTCTTCATCGCCGACCATGGTGGTTTGGGCCGTGACCGTGTCGCCATCGGGCTTGACAACCTTAAGACGATACTTATACCTACTTCCATTGTTGCTCGCATTAAGTTGTTCCGTGGTGTAATAGATCTTTTGGTCGGGAGAATAAAACGTGCCCTCTTCTTTATCATGGATGGTCATCGTGTCGAGCACAAACTCGCGTCCTGTGGGCTCATATTGGCTCCCAATCGTGCTTTTCAATTCAACTAGGCGGGTTTCTAATTTGCCAGGATAGTTGCTCGAATCGGCAATCAGTGCCACTTCATGGGCATTAATGGGATCATCGTTGGTGCCGCAAAAAGCACGGGTTATCTTTATATAATTGGTGTCGGATTGATAATTAAGCAGGCCATAAATGATGGCCACATCCTTGTAATCGGTATACATTTCCACATCGGTGCTGCATGAAGCGAAAAACGCACCGAAAAAAACAAATAAAAGTAAATGATAGTATGTTTTCATGTTAATGTTGTTTTTTCATTGTGGCAAAAATAGCATTTTTTTCTATTGATACCTATTGTTTTATGGTTTTTTTTATTTTTGTACCATAATTTAAAACTATTTCTACATGAAAAAGACCATACTCCTCTCCCTGTTGTCACTTTTGGCTTTCACGGCAACAGCCCAAGTGGAATACCTTTACAACTTCAACAGCCTCATTGAAGGCTCGCAAAATCTCAACGGACAAGATGGCTGGATGACGCATTACCAAACTGCCGCTTCATCCCAGGACTTCAATGTATGCTTTGTCTGCGACTCCGATTTGGCCCCTGACGAAAGCCTTGCCATCTGGTATCCCTACGGTGGCGCAGGCGTAGGTCGCACTGCCACGCGCAAAGCTTCCGAAAACTTCAATTTCAATTTCCAAAATGGTGGCATCATGGACCTTGAGATGGACATGAACCGCACTTGGTGGGGCGCTTTCTTCGGTGTAGGCTTCGATGGTGATGGCGACGGACATATCCTGCCTGGTATGACGGATGCCGATGGCGGCGTCTACCTTTACGTAAAGGCCCAAGGCGACAGCGGTCATGCCAAAGTGTGCCTGCCCGACGAATCAAGCGTCGAGTTCGACTACGAACAAGGCGGCTGGAGCCGCTACAAAATGTCGTTCGACTTCTCCGCCTACGATGGTGCTGGAGCGGTGACGGTGTTCGTGAAGCCCAACTGCGAAGGAGAATGGATTCAGATGGCGGGTTGCACCAACGTCTGCATGAACCTCACCCCTGGCAGTGGCGACAAGAATGACTACCATGTATGGGACGGCCTTTTCTTCCATTCGCAAGGCGGCACGGGCGGCTTCGACAACCTCCTCGTGCGCCAGCAGCCCGACGGCAATGCCCAACTCATTGAGATGGCAGACATTTCTAACCAATTAATATTCAACGATCCAATCACTTTAGAAGCCACTGCTTCGTCGGGACTTCCTGTCAGTTTCGAGTTGATGGAAGGCCCAGCAACCATTAATAACAATGTATTGACCTTAACGGGCGAAACGGGCATTGTGAAGCTGAAAGCCACCCAAGCTGGAGATGCCAACTGGCTGCCTGCTCCCGATGTGGTGAAGACGTTCGAGGTAGTTGACCCGTTCGCTTATGAACCCGAGTTGAAGATTCGCCGGCCATACCAAGGCACCAAGGTCTATTTGGATGACATTCACCCATTTATGATTGTAGTCTCAGCTTATATTGAGCATCCCGAAGTCATCAAGTTCACTGACATCACTGCAACCATCGATGGCGAAGATGTTGTGCTGCATACCGACTATCCCGACGACCCCGAAAACGGCTATTATTATGGTTTTTGGTCGCCAACAACGCCCAATTTCAACGGTGTTTACGACCTCAGCGTAAGGGTCACCCAATCAGGTGGCAAAGTAACCACCATCAGCAACAGCATTGAACTCGTCAACATTATCGAAAGCCACTTGGATGTGATGGCCTTATACGACCTCGTTTGCACCCCTACGGTGCATAGTGCCAAAGGCGAATACATATTTCCTACGCATGTGGGGGCTTTCAACGAGATTACAGCTCACTACGACCACAATTGTGTGAACGGCAACTGCGACCCCTACGACCGTGTGGGCGGTGTGAAAATCAGAAATTACCGTGGCGAATGGGTGGAACTGTTCCGCTACATCACCCCCTTCGGCATACAGTGCGAGGACGACGTGGACGTGACCGACTACACCTCTTTGTTGCAAGGCTTGGTGGAATTTGAGTTCTACATGGAAAGCTGGGCTGGCAGCGGCTACAACCCGACACTGATTTTCAGCTTCACCCAAGGAACCCCCGAATACCTCTATGCCGATGTGGATGAGATATGGTTTGGCACATACGCCTTCGGCGACTACGCCAATCAGCAGCCCGTTCCCGTCGTCAATTACTCTTTCAGCGAAAACGCCCAAAGTGCCAAACTGAAGCTGACCACCACGGGGCACAATTGGAGCAGCGGCACCAACGGCACCTACAACACGGGTAACGCCGCTGAATTTTACGAGGCCACGCACCACATCCTCGTGAACGGCCAACCGAGATACGACCAGCACCTTTGGCGTACCTGCAACCCCAATCCTGCAGGTTGTAATAACCAACCTGGCACCTGGACTTACAACCGCAGCGGCTGGTGCCCAGGCAGCATCGGCAAGGTGTGGGACTACGACCTGACGGAATACCTCGCAGCAGGACAAGCCGAATTGTTCTATCAGTTCGATCCAACTTACCTCGACTATTGCCATCCCAACCATCCCGATTGCATCGACGGAACGACCTGCACAGAATGTGCCGCCCCCGATAATCCCGTGCTTCGCGTGGCAGGCAAGGTCATCACCTACAGCAACGACGAAGCCGTCCTAACCAGCCTGCATCCCGAACGCCCCGAAACGGCTTTTGAAGCCGAGATCTACCCCAACCCTGCCAAAGGACAAGTTACATTACGTACTGATTATGAGAAAGGTGCCGTCAGCGTGATGGTGCTCAACATGCAGGGACAGATTGTGGCCACCTTTACCATGGAAGGACAACGCACATTAGATGTGAGCCGTTGGCCCTCAGGGGTATACACCGTGCAGATGCTTGGTGGTAGTTTGGTGACGAAAAAAATGGTAGTGGACTAACATTCATCACAAAAAATTGCATTGATTCAATCAAAGTATCTATTTTTGCCTTTTCAAACTAATTCAAAACCTTATGAAAAAAGTATTTCTACTCATTGCGATGATGGCTTTCGCCATCGGGCTTACTGCCCAAATCGAAGTCACCTTCGACTTCAACGACTGTGCCTACACCGACGACGGAGACTCAAACCCTCTAAATCGTCCCCCGCTCAACGGTCAAAGTGGCTGGAGAACCAAGGTGCATAGCGCCGGTAACGGTAACAGGTATATGTACACCGGCTATCTTGCCTACTGGTGGGGCTCTCAACCCCAAATGCCTACACCCGACGAAACCATCGGTGTGTTCTCGACCTGCTCAGGCACCAGCTACGGCGACATCGCCACTCGTAACATCGACGAATTCGGCTTCGACTTCTCGACGGGTGGCATCCTCGAAATCGAATGCGACATGTGGCGCGAACACTGGGGCGACCTCTTCGGTATCGGTTACGACGGTGATGGCGACGGCTTTGTGCTGCCTCCCATTAAGGGCAACTATGAGCCTATCAACCCCGATTCCACGAGCACCAAGCTCGACGGCGGTGTCTACATGTTGACTACCAACACGGGCACTGACCCGCGTTTCTTCAACGGTGTCGTGTTGCCTAACAACAAATTGGCCAGCGACATTGAATTTGACCCATCACACCAATGGTACCGTTGGAAAATCTCCATGGACCTCGATGCCAACAATGGCGCAGGTGCCGTCACCTTATATATGAAGCGCGACGTGCTGCACGGCGAATTTGAACCCGTGCCCGATTGCCAAGGCATCAACATGGGCCTCACCCCTGGCTCAGGCGACAAATTCGACCCTGCCATGTGGGATAAAATCTTCATGCTCAACAGCGGTTGGGGCGGCTTCGACAACTTCACCGTCCGCCACACCCCTGGCGGCATGGAAGCCCAGTTCATCGACTTTGAAGCCATCACCGACCAACTCGTTTATGCTGCCCCCATCACACTGAATGCCGTTGCCACCTCAGGTCTTCCTGTGACCTTTGAGGTTGTCGAAGGCCCCGCCACGGTGGAAGGCAGCATCCTCACGCTTACGGGCGAAGAAGGCGAAGTGAAAGTGAGTGCCTTACAAGCTGGCGACAGCGAGCAATGGCAGGCCGCACCCACGGTGACACGTACATTCTATGTCGTTGACCCTGAAAACTATGCTCCTGAAATCACCATCCGTCGTCCCTATGATGGCACCAAGGTCTACATGCCTGATTTCGAGAACCCCATCATGATTGTGTTGAGCGCCTACATCGACCATCCCGATGTCCTCAAATTCGAAGAAGTGAAATGCGCTGTTGACGGACAAGAACTGACCTTGAGGACCGAACATCCCGACAACCCCGAAAACGGCTATTGGTACACCTCATGGACACCCTCTGGCGAAGGCACCTACAACATGACGGTCTACATCAAGCAAACTGGTGGCAAGACCACTTCGGCCTCCAACACCTTCGAGGTGACCACCACCTACAACGACATGGTGGTGACCGCCTGCAATGGTGACTTGGTGGTATCGAGCTCCAACGCGACCAACTATGCCGACTATATCTTCCCCTCCCATGTCAATGCCTTCAACGCCATCAACATGCACTATGACCACAACTGCGTGAACGGCGACTGCGACCCATACGACCGTGTGGGTTATTGCCGCATCAAGAACTACCGTGGCGAATGGGTGGAACTCTTCCGCTATGTTACTCCGTTTGGCATACAGTGCGAAGACGACCTCGACGTCAGCGACTTCACCAGCCTGCTGCAAGGCCTCGTTGAATTTGAGGTGCACTTCGATGTTTGGGACGGCAGTGGCTACAACCCCACCATCCTCTTCGAATACAGCAAAGGCACACCTGACTATCCTTACGTCGACATGAACGAATTGTGGTTTGGCAACTACAGCTTCGGCGACTATGCCAACCAGCTCTCCGTGCCCACCCGCAATGTCGAATTTGACCCCTGCGTTGAAAAAGCTGAACTGCGCCTCGTCTCGACAGGCCACAACTGGAGTAGCGGCTCCAACGGCAACTACAATACAGGCAACGCTGCCGAGTTCTACGATGCCACGCACAATATTAAAATTAATGGTGCAACAACGTACACACAACATCTCTGGCGTACTTGTAACCCCAACCCAGCCGGGTGTAACAACCAACCTGGCACTTGGACCTACAACCGTAGTGGCTGGTGCCCAGGCAGCATAGGTTTGGTGTGGCGCTACAGCCTCGATGACTACCTCGACAACGGCGGTGCAGAACTGACCTACGAATTTGCCCCCGACTACATTGACCAATGCCATCCCAACTACCCCGACTGCGTCAACGGACAAAACAACTGCCCCAACTGCCAAGATTCCCAAAACCCCTACATCAAGGTTTCTGGCAAGTTAGTGACTTACAGCCACCACACCGATATCCTGCTTGACACGCCTGAGTATTTCGATGTGGACAAGGATCCATTCAAGGTAGCCATCACTCCCAACCCCGTGAAGAACCAGATGACCATCACGACAGACTACGAATTAGGCCGCATGGGTGTCCATATCCTGAACGCCAATGGCGTCGAGGTGCGTAGCTTCAGCATGGATAGCAAAGCCACCATCGATGTCAGCGACCTGCCGGCTGGCGTGTATTTCGTCAACATCGTTGGCGGAAAGGTCGTGACCAAGAAAGTGGTCATTGAATAATAAACCGACATCAACTCAACAAAAATGCCGTCAATGCGTTGACGGCATTTTTTATTTGCCCAAAATTGTGCAATTTGAGCAAAATGACTACTTTTGCCCAAACTAATTCATCCATTTACCATGAAAAGATTATCACTACTCTTAGCATTAATGGCTTTTGCCTTAGGAGCAACTGCACAAACCGTTGCCTCCGACGACTTTAACAGCTACACCGAAAACGCGCCCTTGAACGGCCAAGGTGGTTGGGTGGCGCGCGCCCACAGTGCGGGTGGCGGCGTGCTGAAGACCGAATACATTAGCTCGTTTGGCTCCACTACGCCCGATGAGACCATGGGAGCCTTCTTCGACAATGCCAACACCAACTACGGCGAAGTGGCCACCCATAAAACAACGCCAAACTTCGAGTTCGACTTCTCAACGGGCGGCATCATCGAGGTAGAAATCGACATGATGCGCAATTGGTGGGGCACCTGCTTCGGCATTGGCTATGATGCCAACGGCGACGGCACCGTGCTGCCCCCGATGAGTTATGAAGCCACTCACCCCAACCCTGCCCTACCCACCCAAGATGGCGGCATTTACTTCGTCACGACCGGCGTCGACCCACGACCTTCGTTTGTCACAGGCATCGTGCTGCCCAACAACGAAATCGCAGCCTCGTTCGACTACGAATCGCCCGAAACGGGATGGACGCGTTGGAAAATCATGATTGACCTTGAAGCCAACGATGGCCAAGGCTCCGTCACCCTTTTCGCCGACCATGGCTGCACGGGAGAATTTGAACCCATTCCCGAGGTACAAGGCATCAATGCAGGCCTCACTCCTGGCAGTGGCAACCGCTTCGACCCCGCTGCATGGGACGGCGTGTTCTTCCTCAGCAGCTCGCATGGCGGCTTCGACAACGTGGTGGTGCGTCACACGCCCGCAGGATTAGCGTCGCAGTTCATCGAGTTTGAAGCCATCCCTGACAAGCTCGTATTTGACGAGCCGTTCACGCTCAATGCCACGGCCACTTCGGGGTTGCCCGTCACTTTTGAAATCATGGAAGGCCCAGCCACTTTGGAGGGCAACACTGTCACTATGACTGGCGAGGAAGGCATTGTGAAAGTGCGCGCCACACAAGCCGGCGATGGCACGCAATGGCAAGCCGCTCCCGCCGTGAACCGTACCTTTGAGGTGGTCAATCCCGACAATTTCACTCCAGAAATCACCATCCGCAGACCCTACGACGGCCTCAACGTCTATATGCCTGAACTCAAACCCATGATGTTGGTATTGAGTGCCTACGTCGAACACGGCAATGTCATCAAGTTTGAGAATGTGTCGTGCACCATCGGCGGGCAAACCGTATCATTGCAGACCGCCTATCCCGACAATCCGGAAAACGGCTATTGGTACGCATCATGGGAGCCAACCGCCTTTGGCGACTTTGACCTGACCGCCACCATCACCCAATCGGGAGGCAAGACCACCTCGGTCAGCAACCACTTCACAGTGACCAATGACTTCAACAATGTGGATGCTGTGGCTATGAATGGCGACTTGGTGGTGACTTCCTCTGGCCAAACCGCCCTTGGCGAATATGCCCTGCCTTCACATGTAGGTGCTTTTGCCTCGATTAATGCCCACTATGACCACCGCTGCGTGAATGGCAACTGCGACCCTTACGACCATATCGGTTATGTGCGTGTGAAAAACCATCGTGGAGAGTGGGTTGAGTTGTTCCGCTACTGCTCACCCTTCGGAATAGAGTGCGACGACAATATCGATGTCACCGACTACACCTCCATCCTTCAAGGCTTGGTAGAATTTGAGGTGTATTACGAAATCTGGCAGAGCTGGAGTTTCAGCCCTATCCTGACCTTCAACATGCAGAAAGGCACACCCGACTACCTTTACAGTGACGTGCAACCCATCTGGTTTGGTACCTACGACTTCGGCGACTATGCCAACCAACAACCTGTGCCCGAGATGGACTTCGACTTTGCCGAAAACACCGAGGAAGCGCACCTGAAAATCATCACCACCGGACACAATTGGAGCAACACAAGCGGTGGTGCTTACAACACGGGCAACGCAGCCGAGTTCTATGAGGCCACGCACCACATTTTCGTGAACGGACAGCCTAAATATGACCAGCACCTCTGGCGTTCTTGCAGCCCCAATCCGTCAGGGTGTAATGACCAACCTGGCACTTGGACCTACTCCCGCAGCGGTTGGTGCCCAGGCAGCATGGGCATGGTGTGGGACTATGACATGAACGAATACCTGCCCGACGGAGGCGCCCACCTCTTCTATCAATTTGACCCCTCTTATCTTGACCAATGCCATCCCAACTACCCTGACTGTGTCAGCGGACAAAACTCGTGCATCCAATGCTCGAATCCCAGCAATCCGCTGCTGAGGGTCTCAGGCATGGTGGTAAGCCGTTCCAACAACGACGGTGTATTAGTTGATGTCAAGGAATATCCCGACTTCGAGAAAGACCCGTTCACGGTGAGCATTTCGCCCAACCCAGTGAAGCATCAGATGACCATCGCCACGGATTACGAAATGGGCAAACTCTGCGTCCATATCTTGAACGCCCAAGGCCAAGAAGTGCGCGGCTTCGTGATGGACAAGCAAGCCACCATCGACGTCAGCGGCTGGGCACCTGGTCTCTATTTCGTCAACATTATCGGCGGAAAAGTAGTGACCAAGAAAGTCATCGTGGAATGATTATTGTAAGGTTTCATTGTAGAGACGGTGCATGTGCCGTCTCTACTATCGAAACAATTTAAAACCATATCCGTATGAAAAAACACTTATTTTTTGCGTTCATTCTTTTGTTCACCATGCCTGCCATGGCACAGTTACGGTCGCATCACTTTGAACATCAAGGACAATCCACCACATTGACCGTCATTTCCACCAACCATCAAGGCTTTTGGCTTTTTGTCGACGACGTTTTACAAAACGAGAATCCTGTCCATTCCATTTGCGTCAGAAACTTTTGGCCCGAAGACTTCCACATTCGAGTAGAACTCGACAACAGGTTTCACAACTGCGTTGGCCAGTATGTCGACATGTCACGTTCGCAAAGCCTCAACATCGCACAATACGATGGCTTGTTCGGTTTAGACTTCACACAAGCACATATCCGTCCCGAACTGACTATGGATTTGTTGTTACCCCATGTGCCACCTATGCCACAAGGAAACCAGAACATTATGCCCACACCGCCTGTTCCTCCACTTCCTCCTATGCCACAGGGTATGAATCCCGAAGACTATAACGAGGTGGTACGCATGATTTCAAATGAGTCGTTTGATGACACTAAACTGACGGTGGCGAAACAAGTCATTTCCAACAATCCAATGACAGCGAGCCAAATCGCCAACATCTGCAAGCTGTTCTCCTTCGAAAGCAATAAGTTAGAGTTTGCCAAGTTCGCTTACCCCTATTGCACGGAAAAGAATAAATACTACTTGTTAAACGAAGTGCTCACCTACGATTCTTCGAAACGAGAGCTGAACGAATATATCCAAGGCTTATGAGAAAAGACCGCATTTGCGGTCTTTTCTCATTCTTCATAAACAACATGCAGCAGCACGTCGCCTACCATGCCGAGCGTGGTCTTGTCGATGTTTTCAAGGTTGTCGTTCAAGGTGTGCCACACCTCGGGGAAACATTCGTTGCTGCTTTCGGGGTGCAGGTCGATGATGTCGATGGTCGGGATGCCAGCGATTTGGTTCATCGGGATGTGGTCATCACTGATCATCGTTCCCAATTCATTGGTGAAATACGGCCTGTAGCCCAAGTCGGCAGCCTTGCGCCACACCTTGTTGCTTACCCAAGCGGCATAACCTTGAGAGTAATATTCCTTGGGGAAGTTGGGATTTGCACCACCAACCATGTCAAGGAGAATGCCGTAATAGGCTTTGTAGCCGTACACATGGGGCATTTTCGACCAATACTGCGAACCTAATGCCCAGTAGTTGACCCTATCATCATAATACTTTTCAGCTTCGTCCTGGTGTGGGCCATAATCCTCAAGGTCGAAGAGAACGATGTCGATGCCCAATTTTTCGGGCAACGGCTGAGCCTTGAAAAGTCGGGCACATTCCAAAAGGACACCTACGCCACTGGCACCATCATTGGCGCCGTCGATGGCTTTATGCGAGTTGGCTTTGTCGGCATCATGGTCGGCGAAAGGGCGTGAATCCCAATGCGCGCAAAGCACAATACGCTTCTTGGCTTCGGGATGAAACACCGCCATGATATTTTTCCCATCGATGCCCATTCCGTTGAAAAGCTTGGTGCGGAAATCCTGAACGATGACCGTGTCGGCAAACTCATTCAACTTGGTCGTGAGCCAATCGGCACAATCGGCATGGGCTTGGGTCGCTGGCACACGCGGTCCGAAGCTGGTCTGCTTAGCCACAAAATGGTAAGCTGAATCGGCATTAAAAGCAGGAACAGCAACCGTTTTCTTGGGTTTTTCGGTGGGGTCGGCGGTTCCTTTGGGTTGCTTGTCGCCGCACGAGGCCAAAAGTAGCACTGCCATTATGGTGATGAGAATTTTCTTCATTTTCGTTGATATTAGGCTGCAAAAATACGATTTTTCCATTTTATATGTACCTTTGCACGAAAATCGAGACAAAACGATGAATCCCATAGCCCTCCGATTACTCAACCAACAGCTCATCTGCCCGCAGTTTGACAATCCTGAGGAGGTGGTGAATTATATGGGCGCGATGCAGGCACAAGAATACCGAATGATGCGGTGGGGCGTGGCAATGCGAACCAAGAAACCCTCGGCCAAAGCCTTCAAGAAGGCCTTCGACAGCGGGCAGATTATCCGTCTGCACCTGATGCGCGGCACATGGCAGCTCGTTTCCGCCGAAGATTATTGGCCTTTGCTCGAACTTTGTTCGGCGAAGGCGTTGGCGGTCATCAAAGGGTGGATGAGCAGCAACAAAATCAGCATCCCCGAAGAGGAAGTGATGAAAATCCGCGAAATCCTTGCGCAAACCGCTGCCGACAAGGGTAGCGTGACCAAGGAAGATTTCGTTCAGGCCTTGGCAGAGAAGGATATCCACATGGATGAGCATCGTCTGTCGTACCACATCCGCTATGCCGAGCTGTCGGGGACGCTTTGCAGCGGCGACCTGTTACCGATGAAGGCGACCTACGCCCTTGCCGCCGATAAGGTAGGCAACGCTTCCAAGCGTTGCAATACATCCTCTGCCGACCGCGACGAAGCCTTGGCGATGCTTGCGCGCAAATATTTCCAAAGCCGCCAGCCTGCCACCTTGGAGGATTTTGTGTGGTGGTCGGGATTGAATATCAACGATTGCAGGCGGGGAATTGAAATTTTAGGTGATTACCTGCATATAGAGACGTGCCATGGCGCGTCTCTACAAAAACGCAGGGAATTCTATTTCACCAACGATTGCCGCACCCGAGGTTTCCGCAAAGGCAAATATCTCCTGATTCCGCCCTACGACGAATACCTCATCGGCTACAAGAGCCGCGACGTCGTCCTCTCGCCTGATTTTAGCCACAAGGCCCACAACAACAGCGGCATCTTCCAGCCTGTCATTTCCCACGACGGCGTGATTTGCGGCAACTGGACGCCTTTCAAGGATGACCTACAAGCCACGTTCTTCATGGGAGACCATAATGATGACCTACAAGAAGAATGGAATAGATACATGAAATTTCAAACAAAATAGCTATGAAAAAAAACATATCGTCCGACACCAAACAGTTCCTGTTGACGCTTCTCGCGACAACCTTCTCCATCATACTCACCTTTGGCACCTCGGCCATCATCGATAGGCGCCATAAGGAGGCGGCCAAGAAGGAAATGGTCATGATGATTATCTATGACTTTGACAAGACCATTGAGCAGGTGCAACATGCCGATTCAGTATTTCGGCAAGCATTCAAAGCACAGCAGGATGCCATCCTTCATCCGGAGCATTTCAAGAGTCACTATTCTACATTTATGGCATCTGTTCAACTTATCTATACTGAGTTTTCCGAAACGACTGAAAAGGTTTTCTCTTCCAATATAGAGACTTTCAACACCCTCGGCAATGTCAATTTTGTTCACGAGGTTTCTGCTTTTTACAATTTGCGCCGTTTTTACCAAGAAAATGTAATGGATGAATTCAAGAACGAGGTTTATGGATCGGGAATCGCCCAGTCTCTAGAGAACCTCATAAAAGTTAGTTTTCCAGATCATTATATCAATAACTTGGATTGTCTGATTAATTTGAAGAAGATACGCAACCGTTGTGTGCAAATGATGAAAGTCCGCGAGGAGGAACTAAAGGAATTCAGCCGTCTGCGCTCTGTGGTAGAGGACGAGGTTAGCGAAGAAGATGAAAGAATTCATGAGCAGGCGGTTCAGGAATTCATTGAGGCAGAGAAAGCTCTCATTGAGGTCAGAGAGAAGTTTACGCAGGATAAATAGGCAATCGAATAAATAGGACATGAATTTGACCAAAACCTCCTGGTAGTGGTTTTTGCAACGTCGTTTGCAGTGTGCCATCTGGTTTTTGCTGTTGTGAATTATATACTTTAAAAAGATAAAAACATGGGAAAAAAGGACGACAGAGACGATGTGCAGATTACAGAGCTCCTGCGCACGTCGCAGAGTTGGGATGGAGCCGAGATGCCTGACTACCCTATCGGGCGACCTGAGTTAGTGGCCATCCGTTACGTGTTTTCTCCTGGAAAAAAGTTGGGCTGGCACCATCACGATGTGATGAACTATGGCGTGGTGCAGCAAGGCGAGCTTACCATCATCACCCTCGACGGGAAAGAGAAGACCGTTCACGAAGGCGAGGCGGTCGTGGAGATGGTAGGCACCATCCATCACGGCGTGAACCGGGGAAATATACCGGTAATTCTTGATATGTTCTACCTTTCCCAAAAAGGACAACCGCTTTCCGTGCCGCATCCTGAAATACCGATGGATTACTGAAAAATACTGCTGCCATGTATGTTGCCAGTAGTCTTCCCAACACTCGAATAGATGTGGCCGATGCGCTGAGAAGTATTGTATTTTTGCAGATAAATCCAAATTTAATAGTTTCATTTTAAACTTTTATTCGTATTTTTGCAGTATTAAAGTTTAATTTTGAGCTATTATGGATGATATCTATATGCTTGCAGACAAGATGATTCTTGAGAAGATTGGGAATCGGGTTCGACAAGTAAGGCTGAAGCAGAACATCACCCAGCAGAGCCTTGCCGAGGCAGCGGGAGTGTCATTGTCGTCGGTGAAAAAAATAGAAAAAGGCGAGATTGGTTCCTTCGACTCCCTATTACGGTTGTTGCGCACTTTGGGGCTGCTCGATGTGCTTCAACCCTTGGTTGAAGAGGAACAATTAAGCCCTAATGAATACTATGAGTTGGTCCACACTTCAAAAAACAAAACTAGAAAACGGGCCGTTGGAAAACTGCATCAATATAGCAAGGAGGAATCGACATGGTAGATGTAGCAAAGGTGAACATGTTTGGCATGCCTGTCGGCACTTTCCGATGGGACGAGCGGTATAACGTTGCGAGATTTGAATACGACAGCAGCTTCGTTGGACGTGGCTTGGAGCCTTCTCCATTGATGATGCCTGTGCAAGAAGGGCGTGTTTATTCCTTTGCTAGCCTCGATAGGGAAACTTACAAGGGCTTGCCTGGCATGTTGGCCGATTCGCTCCCTGACACCTACGGTCGTGCCTTGTTCGATAGGTGGTTGGCCTTGACTGGCCGTACAAGCAGCAACCCCATCGAGACCTTGTGTTTCTTGGGAAAGCGTTGCATGGGTGCCTTGGAGTTCGAGCCTGCTATGGATTTTACATACGACCCTAATGCCCTTTTCGAGATTGATTCGTTGGTGAAGGTGGCCCGTGATGCCTTGACGGAAAAAACGTCCTTCGGTGTGAATCTCAATGATGACAAGAAAGCGGCCATTGCCGAAATCCTGCGGTTAGGGACCTCGGCTGGAGGACAAAGAGCCAAGGCCATCATTGCCTATAATAAAGAAACCGGCGAAGTTCGATCGGGTCAAGTGGAAGCACCCGCAGGATTCAACTACTATCTGATTAAGTTGGATGGAGTCAGTGCGACTGTAGGTTTTAAGGCGACGGGCAACCATGGCCGTTTGGAGTATTCGTTCTATAAGCTGGCGAAAGCCTGTGGCATCGAGATGACGGACTGCTCGTTGATTGAGGAAAACGGACGGGCACACTTCCTCACCCAGCGCTTCGACCGCAATAACGGCAAAAAAATCCACCTGCAGACGCTCTGCGGCATAGCCCATTTCGACTATCGGATTCATCGCGCCTATTCCTACGAACAGGCTTTCAACGTGATGAGGGCCTTGCGTCTGCCCTACTCGGCTGCTCAGGAGATGTTCAGGCGTATGGTGTTCAACGTGGTGGTGCGTAACCAGGATGACCACACCAAAAATATCTCATTCTTGATGGACGAAGATGGCATTTGGCGACTCTCACCGGCTTACGACATGGGATACGCCTATAATCCCAAAGGTGGGTGGACGGCTACACACCAAATGTCGATCAATGGTAAATTTGACGACATCACGAGGCAAGACCTGATGACGTTTGCCCATCAAAACAACATCAAGGATGCCGCAATGATTATCGATGAGGTAAGCGAAGTAGCCTCACAATGGCCGGATTTGGCTGCTGAATGTGGCGTGCCAAAAACCGTGACGGATACCATTGTCTCAAATATGCTATTAACTATTTAAATCTGAAAAGAATATGGGAAACGGTTTCTTCAATCACATTCCTCCAACCACTTTTCCAGTATCTTGCAGTATTTGTCGGTTTGTTCGACGAAGCAGGTGTGACGTGCGCCTTTGAAGACTTCCCAGCGGCTGTTGGGGATGTTCTCGTAGAGCGAGGCGGCCACCACGGGGGTGCAGATGTCGCGGGTGCCGCTGCAGATGAGGCAAGGCTGCGTGATTTGGTGCAGACGGTCGGTGTATTCGAAGTCGGCTAGATCGCCTAAGGGTTGGTATTCGTTGGGGCCCCAGCCGTAAAGGTAGGCTTCGTTGCCGGCGCGTTTCGGGCGACGGATACACTCGGGCGAGTTTTCGTCCACGCTGATGACATAACGCTCATAGTAATGCTCGTTGGCGCGGAGATAGTCGGGGTCGTCCCACTTTCCAGTGGCTTCGGCATGGCGGATGGCCTCTTGGTCTTCTTCCGACATGTATTTGATGAGGCGGTGCTGCTCGCTGGCCCACAGCGAACTGGAGGCATGGCCCGAAGAAAGGATGACCGACTTGATACCCTTGGGTTGACAGTCGATGATGTAGGCAATGGCCTGCATGGCGCCCCACGACTGGCCGAGGAGGTGGATTTGGTCGAGGTGCAGGTACTCGCGCAAGGCGATAAGCTCGTTGATCCAGGTCTCTTGAGTCCACAGTTCGGGATGGCCGTCGAGGTAAGAATTGCCGCAGCCGATTTGGTCGTAGGAGATGACCTGACGGCCTGTGTCAGCGATGCGGTCCAGCACTTCGAAATAGTTGTGTGTGCTGCCCGGTCCACCATGCAGACAAAGCAGTGCGGGCTTGCTTGAAGGTTCACCGACAATGCGGTAGTAGGTCTGGTAGCCGAGATAAGGCATATAGCCTTCTTGAATGGGGTGATTCATAGGGTTAGGTGTTCGTTTTTTATTCGTTTTTATCCGTTTGTTGCAGTCTGAATATCTCTTTTTGCTGCTCGATTTCATGTTTAAGTTCTTCTTCCGATGGAAGATAGGTCAAATACTTGGCCTGAAAAAGTCGTGCATTGTCATGTAGTACCGAATATCGAGCCATGTCTTCACTGGTATCGGAACAAAGTATCAAGCCAATAGTGGGATTGTCGCCTTTGGGTCGTTTTAGGTCGTCATACATCCTGACATACATGTCCATTTGGCCGACATCCTGATGGGAAATAGCCTCTGTCTTCAGGTCGATCAATAAGAAGCATTTTAAGTAATAGTTGTATAACACGAAGCGATATTGCGGTGCAGTGTGCGTGTGCTCCAAGTCTCCCTCAAGGCTTCTTGCTCATACCATTGGCGCGCCTCACGGTTCTCGACTCGAATCAGTTCGCGATAATGAGTCCAAGGTAGTAATTGTTGACTCACTGCGTCAACTTTTGTAGATTGTTGGCTCGCTGCGTCAACAATTTCAGGGAAAAGGCGGAAAAACTTGATGTAGTTGTAAAGTGAAATCCTGTCGTAGCCTTTGCCAAACTTCGATGTGAGTTTTTCCGACAGCCGTTGAATGACCTGTTCGCCATATCCAGCTCTTGCTGCTCCATCCAATTCCTCGCGGGCGATTCTTTGTCCAATCTGCCAATTCCGTATGGTAAGGGCAAAGTTAATCGCCCTTATGGCTTTGTTTTGGGCCTGTTCAATGATGGCGCAGGTATCTTCAAAAAGGATGTCGAATTGCAATTGTCCGTCATTTCCTATGATGATGTCTTCCATGATTCCACGGTTTAAGGCGTTTTTTCTACTGCAAAATTAGATATTTTCCTCAAAAATACATCAATGGGCAAGAGCAACAAGAGCAATTTGTTCGTAAAAATCGATAATAGATGATTTTAATCTTTGCCATACCCCAGCATTGCCTCAATCGACACGGTGCTGTCCATCAAGCCGATGCGGGTGTCGGAGGCATGGCGGTTTACGCCAGTGTATTCCAATGAGGCATCCTCGTAGCGGCGGAACTTCAGGATGGCGTCGTTCATTTGGGCGCGGTTGAAGAAACAAAAGCAATTGAAAGATTTACAGTTAATTGGATGGTAAAGGATTAGTATCGTTTGTCTTATCGCTCTATAATTGAAAGTTTGGATTGGTTTTATTTTGCCAAGTTGATAATATCTTGAGATAATTGCTCTTGTGCTTTTCTATATTTCTCTTGTATCTTCAAATAGTCTTTTAGTTTTGTTAGAACAAAAGCTTTCTGCTCGTCATAAGGGATATAATCAATGTAATAATCTTTGAATAGTTCTTGTGAAATAGTCAGTTTAGAAGTACCATCTGCCAAATCAGAAACGATTTGCTTTTTTATTGACGCAAAATAACAATTATAAAACTCTAAGTCTATCGGATATTTGGGGTTATTTTTATTAGTTAGAACGAGACAAAGATTGCTTGCAATGAATTTTCCTTTGACATAATGGCTACGCCCTAAAGAACCTGCGGCACTAACTGCATAAACAATAGCCTCAGTGTCAAGGTCATATTCAATATGTGTTTTCCATTCTTCACTGGCGGTAACAAATGGATAGTCTCCTTCAATATTGCTCTCGCTTGCAAGTGTTCCTTTGGTTACATTAAACAAAGTACTTATCTTTACCATCTCATAGTTGCTGTTGCGACGAATTTGTACACCTGCACAATTGAGAATCCCATTTTTGAATATCTTTTTCTTTTGACAAATGTTCTGAATTTCCTTCGAATTCGATATTGCATCAAAGATATTGTCTTCTATTTGTAGCCAAGTTCCGTTCTTATCAATTCGTCCTTTGTGCTGAATACTGACAAAACCATCATCTTCAAGGTTAAAAAATAATACGTCATCTGTTTGAATGTGAGGCGTTTTTGTAAAACCGAAAATAGATGTGTTTACTGTCCGCTTTTGTTCAGTAAACAATTTGTTTGGCATTTTGATAACATACTCCAATTTTGCCATAGACAAAACCTTCTCAGTTAATCCTCCTTGATTATGTGTTAAGGTAGGGGTTGGCATAATTATAACAAGTTTTCCACCGGGTTCAAGATAGTTCAATGCTTGAATAGTAAATTTTATTGGGTTGTTATTCTCATAAGGTGGATTAATAATTACCTTTGTAGGTTTCATGTTCCGTATATATTCAAGAAGTTCATTATCACTGTTGTTTACGATTCCTTCTTGTGTTTCATCGAGGAGACTGCTCCTGTAAAGTAAATTGGTTCTACCATCGCCATGCAGAAACATATTAGAACATGCAAGAGCAAAAAGAACGGGGTCGGTTTCAAAACCGATAAGTTGCTTTTCTGTTATTTCATCAATGATAGTTTCATCACCTTTAGCAAGTGCAATCATGGTTTCCATTGCTTCCATAAGGAATCCGCCAGAGCCAGCACATGTGTCTAACACTACATCATTAACAGATAAACGTGCCAGCCGAACCATCAGTTCCTTGATATGGTCAGGTGTTAGAATGATGTTTTTGTTATCAACTTTTCCTGCTCGTGACAAGAAAATTTTATATGCGCGTCCTAGAATATCTTGCTTTTCCTCATTTTGAAAAGGATAAAAGATTTTTTCCTCAATGATCCCAATGATTTTCTTGTATTCCTCAAGGGTATAGTCTATGTTTTTTATGAACGAGAATTTATCTCGCCAACTGAATTCTTTTGAAAGGCTGTTGATTTTGCTTTCAAGTTCTGTCGTAATCGCTTCAAGAATTGATTTGTTAAGGTAATGCGCCTCGAGGACAGTTGCTTTTGTCGTGGCAACTTCTTGTTTTGATGGTGCTTGAATGCTTTTGTAGGTGCTTCTGAAATTATTGTTTTTCAAGGCAATCATAAGCCCTGAAAAAAACAGACTACGATCGGTGTCTCGTACTTTATTGTTGTCATTAAATCTTTTGTTCAAATCCTTTAAAACCGTGATAAGGGCCTCTGTTGTCACACTTTCACCATATTTTGACTTTACATATTGCTTTTTTATCGCAGAAAGGGAAAGAAAAGTGTTTTCTTGTGGAAATGTTACAAATGCAGATTTTCCATTCAATCTCAAATAATATGTGATTTTGATATTATCGATACTTTGGCCTGAAATAGCAATCCCAATTATGTCCTTGTGTATCTTGTTGTTAATTATATAATATTGCGTTTCTTCTTGTGCAGCGACATGATTAGTTGCTTTTGCTTCAACCACAATACAATACTCTTCATCCATTTTGAAAAAATCTGGATAGCCTGCATAATTGGTTCCTTTTTTTGACGTAAAGCCATATACAGAAGGAATTGCCGATTTTTCTATAAATGTGTTTGCTCCGTAATATTCCCGAAATATGTTTTCTGTTACGGTTTCGCTACTTTTTTGTCTTGTCATAAATTGCCTTGCGTTTTATGCGCTCACTTATCTGTTTTCGGTTTGGCGGACAATCTTTTGGAGCAAAAAGAACGTGGACTTGAACATTATCCACGTCTTAGGCCCTGAGAATGCCCGCTCATACAGATAAGTCAAGCCCACGCCAAAGCGCAGGCATTTACTTGACTTATTCGTGTATGAGCATTTTAAATTTCTCAGGTTTAAGACGCTACCGAATAAATAGCAAACGCTATGATTTATAATATGTTATTTATGTTCTATCTTGTTGGTTTGATATGTTGTTTGTTTTGTTGGTGTTTATGGGGGCAAAGATACGTTTTTGAATACATTGTTTTTCTGCTCCGCTTATTATTAATAGTATTATTACTCTATTTTGGAAGAATTGGTGTGCTGTTTTATCCTATTCCTTTTTCTTTGCTGCCAACCTTCTATTCCTAGCATCTTTCATCTCCCTCATTATTCTACTCTTTTCAATTGGCTTGATGACCTTTTGCTTTACTTTTAACTCAGCTAATAATTCAATATATTCGTCCTCTTCTTCCGACCCTAATGCCACTTTGTTGTTGAAATAGTACAAAAGCTTCAGCAACACATAATCTTGTGCTGAATTGTTGCCCAATTGTTTGATGAAGGATTTAATTAGTTTCTTGTTTTCAAGCCCGGTGCTATCCCACATCATACCTATTGACACAAACTTTTCCACGTCGCTCACTTTATCATGCACATCCTTATTATACTTCCCCAAAAAGAAATTCAACAACTTTCGTGTTGACATAATCTCACCTAGTGTAAATTGCATGCTCAATGGCATGAAACGGAAAAATGCTCCTACGTTTTTCACATCGCTATAAACGGCCGGTAAAGAACCCTTATGATTATTGGCATATAGAGCAAGCTGGTCTTTGACGATTACCGTAAGTATCATTGCGTTTTTCACGATGGCATTATATACTTTTTGCTTTAATACCGTATCTTCAACGCCGTCTAGGTTACGCAAAGCCTTGCTCAGCATTAGCACCAAAGTATCAGGTGAAAGACGTTGAGGCTCGTAAAATTTATCTGAAATCTGCGATAATTTTTCATCGGCTATAGCTAAAACCTTTTTCTCAGCCTCCTCTTCAGTCAGTTTCTTGTCGATTACTTTTTGAGGACTCATGGACTTGACCAAAGGTGAGTATCCAGTTTGTCCTTTACGGATAAAGGTAAAGCACTTGTCCATGTCAACTTCGTCATGCACAAAAGCCACCTCGGCAAATACTGATTCAAATTCATTGTAAAGGAATTCAAGCAACTCTTTATCAGAACGTACCAGACCACTATAATACTCAATGACACGATCATACTTGTAATACTCATCTTTGTTAAGTATCTGCTTGCGGAAAGTCGTGTCTTTTATCATTCTTTTTGCTAAGAAAAAATAATAGAAGCAAGCGTGAGCGAACTCAACGTTGCCATCTTTCAGCAAAAAAACCTTACGGTCGATAAAGTATTTGGCAAGATGTTCAGCATCAATACCCTGAAACCCCACCTTTTTCAAATAATCCTCTATTTTAATAATATAATGACCATAGCTTAGCGTATAAGAATAATCACCTTGCATCTCATCATGGACAGATTGAGCAAGAAAAGCCAAAAGACTCGCCTTGTTCTCATAGTCGAATGTGTTGACATAGATGTTTTCTATTGACATTCGCTCTAGAATAATCTCCATATATATGTCGAGGAGAACGGATGGGTTTACGGGGTCACGATTGCTGTTCTCGGTGCTCCACAGATAGAGAGATACTGACATTGCAGTACAAGGTAATGAGAAAGAGCAAAAGCGGTTAACAAGGTTTTCGATCTTCTGGTTTCTTTCCAGTGTCTGTATGTCGGGCGACCATTTTGTAATTAGTTCTTTGACGTTTGATGATTGGAACTGATGGATGAAGTAGTACTCACACGAAATCTCATTGTTCCTGACAAAACTATCGGGAATACTATCGATTATTTCATGATTTGACGAGGCTATCATTCGTACGGTATTGTCGGCGATGAAGTGATATAATTTTTTTGCTTTTTCCTTCTTTGACTCAACAGGTGAATAATTGTCGACAAGCAACACTATCTTGTTCGCATTAATGAGCATCTCTGCCTCGTTGGTGTTGCAGTCAAGATAGCCTTTGATGATGGTTTCTATGTCCTGACTAGATTGTACATCGAAATCAAAATAGACAGGAACGACACCGAATACTGACTCATTGTCAACATATTCTATCAACATTTTATTCAGCAGGACTGTCTTCCCGCTTTCGTGCTGCCCGAAGAATACCATATTTTCTTGCGAGTTGAGGATTGAGGACAATGTGTATTCCTCTTCATAGTCCAAATCACCGTTCTTTTTCAAGGGAGGCATGACAAATGCCTCGTTGAGGGTTCCTATTGCTTTTGCCTTTTGAGGAATAATACTATCGTTAATATCGGGAACATGTTTAGTCCTAAGATGATTCATGCATCGCGTCATGAGTTGAGCTAGCTTATCGCTAACGCCTTCTGTAATTTCTGCATGAAAGCAACCCGATTCTGCGAATTCGTGATTCAACTCATATTTACGAAATTTATGATTGTATTTCTGAAAGGAGAAATCAAGTTGTTTGTTGTCGGTATCAAAATCAATAACTGAAAAACCATTTGAATATGTAATAGAATTTTTTCGAATATCGTTGGTAAAACAAGGTGAAAAATTCATTATTAAACTGCCCATATTATTCATGGTCAACATTGTGTCGTTTTCATGAACATGTCCCATCAGCAACAAGTCATAATCTTTACGGATCCATGCTTGTATCGTTTGCTTTTCAAAAAGAAGCCAATCCAAAGGATGGTGCATGATAGCAATCTTAACAGCATCATCAGGTATGACATTATTGCAGGCGATATATTGAGGCTCTCCGATTGCTAGACCCCAATCCTTGTCATTGTCATCGCAACAATTCCAAACAGTATTAAAGGCCGTGAAAGCGAGGTTTTTCCCATTAATACAATAATTGAACACTGAACCAAGATAATTATTAGTAATATTGCTACAATTTGCATAAAAACCGACAATAAAATCATAATATCCTCTTGTGCGTTTTGAAGGGTCACCTTTATTCTCGATTAAATCTCTGACATATTCATTGATTTTATCAGCACCACTGTCTTTAATTGAGTCGCGGACACCTCTTCTCGTATAGTCCTTATCTGCATTACGGTCGATGTCATGATTGCCTGGAACTAAGATGAATCTATCCACATTAATACCTGTTTGACTGACAATAGGATAGATAACATCATCTCTGAATTTTTCTAAGCCAGCCATAACACCACCAAAATCAGCTCCACCTTTATCAATCATATCACCTGAACAAACGATAAAATTCTCTTTCGCTTTATTCTCATTAACATAGTTGATGAAGCTTGATTTCAAGAAATCGCTCCAATCCCTAAGGTTGTTTTTGTTTAGGTGAAAATCTGAAATATGAAAAATTCTAATGTTCATGGTTTATATTTGATTTGTTATTGTTTATATATTCATCAAAAAAAATCGTTTTATATCACCGCATCCACCAAGCACCCTACATCCCATATTCCATCTCCCTCATAAACTCATCCGCCACATACAAATCTCCATAAAGGTAAAGGCCAGTGGATTTGTCATGAAGGTCGGCGCAGGTCTGGCTTTCGTAAAACAGTTGCAATGCTTTCACGGGTTCAATATTCAGCCGTTTGGACAACTCCATTGAAATGGCACCAATGCGGTTGCTCATGATAATCTCCTGTATGACAGGCGACTTTACGGGGTCTTCAGATTGCTTCTGTTCCATCGAAAATCAGGTATTTTTCGGTTAATTCTTGTGAGAGCAAACACATTTGGTTGTTAGGCCGATGCTCCGACAAGCGAAGCAAAGCGGTGTCCTCATCCATCAGACCTGCCATATAAAGGTTAACAGTGTCAATCACACGGTCGTTGGCCACACCGCCTTCAATGTAATCGTAATTGTCGGCCACAGGCTCACCACGACGGCTGGCCACAATAAAATGCAGCCACTCCTTGTCGTATGCCGTGAAGACCTTGCAGCGCGCTTCAGCTAATATGGCATCACGGTTTAAACGGTATCTGTTTAAGATTGGCGGTGCTTTCCTACGGTCGGCCACTTGTGTAGCCCAGTCAACGGCTTGTTTGCGAAGGTCTGTGACATAAAAGCCTTGGCCGAAGTCCAAGTTGCGACGGCCAAATTTGCAGATGGGAAACTCCACCGTTTCCGTTCCACCATGATAGACGATTATTTCACTCATTTCCTGCCCTCCCAACTGTTCATACATTCTACCAACACCTCCGCAAGGTTCTCTCGGCTCTCACTATGAAGGGTTTCGTAATGCGGAAGTATAAACCGCTCTATCAGCCCCACACGCTTCATCCGCTCGTACACCTCTTTGTAGGAAGTGTTCAGCAGTCGGGCGGTGGTCTCGATGCAAGTGGCCACAAAAGTCATCATCACTTGTGTCCTCGGTATTTCTACAACATTCTTCATAATGCAACCTTCAAGAAGGATTATTTATCACCGCAAAAATACAAATCTTTCCCTATTTGGCAAAATGTTTTATTCCGCTAATTCCGTCAGCCGCTTTCATTCGAATAGGGGTACAAATTGTACCCCACCTGGATTTGGACAATCAATGACAATCATATTATCCCATCACCCTCCCAAACCCTTCAATACATCCCTTCCATTAGTTTATTTTGCTTTGCTGTTATTAGTTTATTTTGCAAGCATCTTTCCTCTGAGGTGCTTCAAGGCCGCGGGAAGTTCCTCTGGCTCCATCATCCGAAGGGTGGCGTTGATTTCTTCGAGTAGCTCGGGATAATGCACACTCTGCGCGTACGCCAACTTGATGGCTAAGCTCTTCACGCCGATGGGTTCATCGGAAAGAATGGTGTTGAAGCAGAAATCGAGGAAATCGGTGCGGATGTGGTCGGGGTCGAAGGTGGTCCGTTCCAAGAGGTTCATGATTAGGCGGCGTTTGGTGGTGCTTGCCGTACGCATGGCCTCGTCGATAAGGATGTTTTGGCGCTCGGCCAACCAAGCGTCGGCAGTCTTAGGCAAATGCGTCAGCACCCAGGCAGCGTTGTCGGAGATGCGTTTGTCAGGGTCGAGAAGCAACTGAAACAACTCCTCTTTGAAGTCGGCTCCAGCCAAGGCTTTGACGTCGTTGCCGCTGAGCCTACCCGATAATATCGCCTTCAGTTCCGACATAATGGGTTATTTCACAACAAACTTCGCCGTTTCACAGATACCTTCTTCCTTGACCTGCAAGAAATAAACTCCTTTTTCCAATCCAGCCACGGAAATGGTTCCACTTGAGGAACCTGCAGCCACTTCTTGTCCCATCAAATTGAAAATGGAATACTCAACCTTTTCGCAAGGAAGGTTCTTCACGTAGAGGACATCGGAAACGGGGTTAGGATAAACCTCTAACGGCTGTTGGACGGTGGACTCGTGAACGGCCAAAGGTCCATCTTTAGGAATAATGTTCAGAATGATGCCTTCCACCTTGGTCATGCCGTAATAGAAATTGGGGTCGGGGATGTCGTACCAGTTGTCCAGAGTGCCACCGTAGCCGAAATTGATATGGAACTTGCCATCCGACTCGCGATAGCCATCGACCACCACATTATGCCCAACCGTTCCAGCAGGATTTTCAACAGCTAGATGGGCAGGATAACCGGCTTGCAGATTGGAAATCAAGGTGGTGTACATTTCGTCACTGGGCTCGCGATACAGCACACAGTCCGTAAAGCCAAAGCGTTGGTAGGCCTCAAAGGCTTGGTCCACATAGAAGGTGCCGGAACTTTGCGAAGTATAGACCTGCGTGCAGGCCGTGCCGCAAGCAAAGACCAAGGCGGCGGCAAACTCGTCAGGCAGTTCCTCGCCGCGCTGGAATGTGGCGTCGATGGAATCCAACATTTCATTCAATTGCGGGAAGGACGGAAATTTCAAGCTTGCCCAATCGTCGTCAATGACATAATTGCGTCCCGCATAGTAATGGTTGTAGTCGTCATCGTCGGTAAAGCGAGTGTCTTCTGTTGTTCGCAAATAGTTAATAATCTGCGCCATGGCAATAGCAGGACAGCCTGCCACGCTGTATGCATTGCCATTCACTGGGTCTCTAGGACAAAATTGATTGTAGGGATAATCTTGTGTCCAATGCGAATGAAGCAATCCATCCGCGCGAAGCGTCGGTGTGGCCGCATCTGGTTTTTCAACAGTTTTCAGTAGAGGAGCTTGCGCCCAGCCATTCAAAGCGCAAAGCGCAATTAGTAAGAAGGAAAGAACTTTTGACATATTATGACTTTTTTAATTTCTATTGGTTCATTGGCTGTAAGCTATCAGCCGTCAGCTTTCAGCTTGGTAGCACTTTAGCTGACTGCTGATGGCTAAAGGCTGACAGCCAAACAGCTATTTTCTCGTATCTACAAACTCATCTTGTTCAATTTGATTTACACCGCAAAACTACAACATTTTCATTATCAATGGTAAATTGATTTAATAATGTCCATGTAATTG
>JAEETH010000089.1 GCA_016290215.1 Bacteroidales bacterium | reverse complement strand
TTATGATTATGAATAAACCGTGTCTTTTGCTATGCTCAGCGCTGCTATTGGCCTGTGGCATAATGGTTTCCTGTAGTGGAAACCAAACCCCAATGGAATTGCCTATGACGAAGTACGAGACCAAGGTGCTTCAACCAGAACCCAAAACGTATAACATGTTGTTCCCAGCAACGACTTGTGGCATCACTGAAATCAAGGTGTATCCGCAGGTTGAAGGCATTGTTACGAAGAAAAATTACACTCCGGGCACCATTGTCCAAAAAGGCCAAACCCTCTTTGTGATCGACCCGACCGAGTATCAACTCAGCGTGCAGTCTGCCGAAGCCAACCTTAAGGTGGCGAAAGCCAATTTGGAGACCACGAGATTGCAATATGAGTCGAACCAGAAACTGTTTGAAAAGAGAATCATCAGCGACTATGTGCTCAACACCAGCCTCAACGACTACAATTCGGCGCAGGCTTCGGTTTCGCAGGCTCAGGCACAACTCAACATCGCTCGGACCAACCTCGGCTATTGCACCGTCACATCACCGGTGACAGGCTTCATTGCCGGCAACGAATTCAATGTGGGCGACATGGTTTCAAGAGCCAAGTATTTATGCACCGTGAGCGACATCAGTAAGGTGAAAGCCAACTTCTCCATCACGGAAACCGACTTGCTGAGCATGGTCAAGGAATTTCACTTGATTAATGGCAAAAACGGCATGGAAGGCCCCAACGGCTCTCTCGTCAGCGACGTGCTGCCCAAAGTGAAACTCAAGCTGAAGGACGGCTCCATATATAATAATGATGGCAATATTACCGTGATTGGCGCTATCGTCAACCAAACCACGGGTACGTCGTCATGCGAGGCCGTTTTCGATAACCCTGACGGCGTGCTCCGTTCAGGTTTGTCGGCCAACGTCATCATTCCGGTTTCGCTCAACAGCGTGCTGAGCGTACCTCAAACGGCCGCTGTGCGCCTGCAAGACCAGATGATGTTCTACCGCGTCAAGCAAGATGGCACGGTGGAAGGCATCATCTGCAAGGAAGTGTATCCCTCAAACGACGGAACGGAATATTATATTTTCGAAGGCTTGAACGCAGGCGACGAAGTGGTCACCAATGGTGCGGGTAAGTTGACGAATGGACAGAAAATCAGGTAAAGTTTAGAGTTTATAGTTTATAGTTTAGAGTTGTCGCATCGCGTCATTGCGAGGAACGAAGCAATCTAGACGAGCAACTATAAGTTAAGAGCTAAAAGTTGAAAGTATGGAAAAACCAATAAAACAAAAATATTTCGTAAAGCACTGGGTGTCAGCGCTTGTCGTCGCTGTGCTGGTTTGCCTTATCGGAGTGGTGGGACTCAATTCGTTATCGATTGAGCAATACCCTAACATTGCGCCACCACAGGTCGTCATTTCGGCCTCTTACACCGGTGCCGACGTTGCGTCTATCATGAAATCGGTCATCATGCCTATCGAGGAGCAGGTGAACGGCGTGGAAGACATGATGTATATCTCTTCGTCGGCTTTCTCCAATGGTAGTGCCGAAATCAGTGTGTATTTCAAGCAAGGCACCGATGCCGACAAAGCCACGGTGAATGTGCAAAACCGCGTGAGTCAGGCCGAAGGCATATTGCCTGCTGCAGTGACCCAACAGGGTGTTACAGTGCAAAAGAGTGTCAACTCCATCCTGCAAATCCAGTCTTTGGAGAGTACCGACGACAGGTTTGACCAGAAGTTTATTATCAACTACCTGGACATCAATGTGATACCACGTATCAGTCGTATCACTGGTGTGGGTAGCATCAACCTCCTCGGCGACACCTACGGCGTGCGTATCTGGATCAAGCCGGATGTGATGGCCTCATACGGCGTCACCAGGGAAGAGATTATCAATGCCATCAATGAGCAGCACATGGTGTCGCCCGTGGGTAGCATCGAGAGCACGGTTAACAAGATGGACATTGAGTTCAAGGGACAACTCAGCGAAATGAGCGAGTTCGGGGAAATCATCCTGCGTGCCACCCCTGACGGCGAGGTTTTGCGCTTGAGAGACGTGGCCGACGTGGAGTTTGGAACCAAGACGTACTCCTTCCGTTCGAAGGTGGACGGACATCCCGGATCCATGTTCATCGTCAAGCAGGCACCGGGTGCCAACGCTACAGAAGTCAACGCGGAAATCGATAAGGTGATCAAGGAAATCTCAAAGTCGTTGCCCGCTGGCTTGGAATTCAAGCAGATGGAGACCTCCGATGACTTCCTTTACGCCTCCATCCACAATGTCGTGGAAACCCTTATCATCGCCATCGTCCTCGTTATCCTCATCGTGTATCTGTTCCTGCAGGATTTCAAGGCGACGTTGATTCCCTCGGTTTCCATCATCGTGTCGTTGGTGGGCACCTTTGCCATTGTGTGGGCCTTGGGTTATTCACTCAACCTAATCACATTGTTCGCCTTGGTGTTGGCCATCGGAACCGTCGTCGATGACGCCATTGTGGTCGTCGAGGCGGTGATGACGAAAATGGAGACAGGCAAATACACTGCCGCATCCGCCACCAGCGAGGCACTCCATGAGGTGACGGCAGCCGCTATTTCAACCACTTTGGTGTTTGTCGCCGTGTTTATCCCCGTGACTTTCATTTCGGGCACCCAAGGCACCTTCTTCAAGCAGTTCGGCTTCATCATGTCGGGTTCGGTGTGCCTTTCCACCCTTTCAGCCTTGACCATTTGCCCAGCCCTTTGCGCGCTTTTGTTCAAACCGAAAAAAGAAGGCGAAAAAGAACATAAGGGAGTCAGCTATTACGTCAAGCAAGCATACGATGTGGCATTCAATGCCATGTTGGGCAAGTATATGAAAGGCGTGAGCAAATTCATCAAGCGTCCTGCTGTTTCATGGATTCTGGTAGCGGTTTTCAGTGTTGGTATGGTATGGTTGATGAAGAGCGCCCAATCGGAACTGGTTCCTCAGGAAGACCAGGGCTTCTTCTTCGTCGATGTGCAAACCGCACCAGGCACCTATCTTAACGAGACGGAAGCGGCGGTCAGTAAAGTCGAGAATTATGTTAAATCAATAGACGATGTCGAACTGGTTAGCGCTGTGTCAGGCTTCTCCATCATGAACGGTGGTGCGGGAACCAACTACGGCACCTTGATGGTACGAATGAAAAACTGGGAGGAGCGCGACTTCTACAGTGTCGCCACCGTGCAGAACCAAATCACATTGTGGTCGATGGAGAATATGCCGGAGGCCGATGTCTCCGCGTTCCAGATGCCTCAGATTCCGGGTTATGGCTCAGGTTCGGCCATAGAGTTGAACCTCCAGAACAGTTCGAGTGACGACGACGCGACCTTCATCAAGTATGCGACCGAGTTTACGCAGAAACTGAATGAACGTCCAGAGGTGGCCATAGCGGTGGCTACCTATTCGGCCAACTATCCGAAATACGAACTTACCGTTGATGTGCCGGCTTGCATCAGCAAGGGCATTTCGCCGAGGACCGTTGTCGAGACCATCGGCACTAACCTCGCCGGATCGTATATCGGCACCTACACCAAATACGGCAAGGTGTACTATGTGATTGTGGAGGCGGGCGATGAGTATCGCATGGAACCGAGCACGCTCAACAACATTTACGTTCAGGCAGGAGAAGAGATGACTCCAGTGTCGGGGTTGGTCACCATGACTCCGATCATGGGCACCTCGCAGGAGCGCCGTTTCAACCTGTTTACCTGCTACAACATTAACATGATTGCTAACCCAGGCTATACTTCGTCGCATGTGCGTACCGCCGTCGATGAAGTGATGGAAGAGGTGTTCCCCGAAGGCTACAGCTACGAGTTTGGCGGTATGGCGCGTGAGGAGGCTGCTAATGCAGGTTCCAATACCACCGCCATCATCTATGCTATCGCAGTATTGCTGGTCTACCTTATCCTTGCCGTGTTGTATAACTCGGTGTTTATCCCCTTCGCGGTGCTGCTGTCCATCCCGTTTGGTATCTTCGGCGCTTACTTGGCGGTGCGCCCCTTGGAGGTGCTGATGGGTGTGGGTGTCAACGTATATGTGCAGGTGGGTGTCATCATGTTGATGGGTTTGGCGGCCAAAACGGCCATTCTTATCACTGAGTTCGCCGTGCAGAAACGCAAGGAGGGCATGTCGATTTACGATGCTGCCGTCGGCGCCTGCCAAGACCGTTTGCGTCCTATTCTGATGACCGTTTTGACCATGATTATCGGTATGATTCCGTTGATTGTGGGCACAGGCGCAGGTGCTGTGGGCAACAAGTCGCTGTCCATCGCTGTGGTGGGCGGTATGACGGTGGCTATCATCGCCATCTTGTTCGTCACGCCAGCCTTGTACATTGTGTTCCAGAAGATTCACGAGCGTTTGACTCCAGATAAAGATGAAGAAGAATCGTTAGTGAATGAGTAAGTTAAGCATATATAAAAGACTCGAGACTCGAGACTGCGAGACGCGAGACTTCCGTTTAGCGGAACTGCCCCGTGTCCCGAAGTCCCGTGTCTCGTGTCAAAACAATCTATAATTCAATCTTGAAACTAAAATGAAGAAACATATCTTATTAGTATTGGCAGGGTTGCTGCTGTTGCCTGGCTGCAATCTCTATAAGAAATACGAGTCGAATGTTACCGTTCCGGAAAACGTCATGGGCAATGTGGTCGATTCGCAAGACACTTTGTCGATGGGCGACCTTGGTTGGCGTGATGTTTTTAAAGACCCCAAACTGCAGAGCCTCATCGAAACGGCAATGGTCAACAACACCGATATGCGCACCGCTCAACTCACCATCGAGCAGGCGCAAAACGTGGTGAGGTCAGCCAAATGGGGTTATGCGCCTACTTTGTCGTTCTCTCCCAGTGCCTCTTATAATTATCAAGGTAGAGCAGGTGGTTACAATGTTCAGATTCCCGTAAGGGCCAGTTGGCAGCTGGGTATTTTTGGCCAAAACCGGAGCAAAGTCCGTTCAGCCAAGGCAAAACTCGCCTATGATGAAGATCTTCGTCAAGCAGTGCAAGTCGACTTGGCCGCCAATGTCGCCAACCTGTATTACACCTTGGTGATGCTCGACCGCCAGTTGGCGATTTCCGAGGCGACCGAGATACTGTATCAGGAGTCGTACAATACCACGCAGGCCTTGTTCCAGGCGGGTACCTACAACAGCCCTGCAGTGTATGAGATGCAGGCTTCGTTGGAGGCTTTGCGTGCCGATATTGTGACTTTGCGCTACAGTATCGCCGCCACCGAGGCTTCGCTCTGCCAGTTGCTCGCCGAGCCGCCGCATCACATCGACCGCTCTTCTTTTGAGCAATTTGAGATGCCTGAGCAGATTCATGTTGGTTTGCCCGTCCGTTTGCTCGCTGCCCGTCCCGACGTCCGTATGGCCGAGCGCAACATGGAAATTGCTTATTACACCACCCAACAGGCGCGCCAGTCTTTCTATCCTTCGCTCAGCCTCGATGGTCTGTTTGGCTTAGCCGGCACTTTCAGCGCGCTTGACCTCATCGGTCAGGCTGTAGGCTCATTGACGCAGCCCATCTTGCAAGGCGGACAGCTCACGGCGCAGCTTCGTAATGCCAAAGCCGAACAAGAGAAGGCCCGTTTGGAGTTCGTCCAGACCCTTTACGATGCAGGTAGTGAGGTGTATCAATACAAGAAAGCCATTGAGACGGCTGAGGAAAAGACCAGTCACATCGATATCCGCGTCAACGCCTTGCATGAGGCTTTTTCGGCCACTACCGAGTTGATGAACCATGGCTCGACCACCTATTTGGAGGTCCTTACCGCGCAGGAGTCGTTGCTTTCGGCCCAACTCGCGCAGGTGGAAAACCGCTATGAGCTGGTGCAGGCCCTCATCAACCTTTACACCGCTTTGGGCGGGTTTGGGAAGTGAGTTCCGATAAGTAGACGGAAAAACCGCCGCAAAGGTCACAGAAACCCTTGCGGCGGTTCTGTTTATTGGCGATACGGATGGACTACCCGTTTTTCCAGCCTTATGTATTACCTAATAATGGTGACATTCAGCAACGTGTAAATGGATTTGTTGGGCAAAAGTGAGGATTTTTCGGCTGAAAAATGATGTCAATGATATTTTTGATTACTTTTGCTGAATAAAAATAGTAAATGATGATGGACAGTATTGGTAGTAATATTGATAATGAAGAAAACAAAGTTGAAGAAGAAATAGTTGGTAATGACCCTATTACAGTTCCTTTTGATCCTAATTTAATTAGGATAAGGCGAGATCCGTTTACTCTTGGTGAATTGATTGACAAAATTGAACACGATGAAGTAAACTTTAAAACGGCATTTCAACGCAAAAGTGATTTATGGGATAAAACCCAACAAAGTAGATTGATAGAATCGGTATTGTTGAGGTTGCCATTACCAGCATTCTATTTTGATGAAATAATTGAGCACGAAGATGATATAGAGAAACGTAAGACTATATGGCAAGTAATTGACGGACTACAAAGATGCAGTGCTTTTAATCATTTCATTGTGGAAAGATCATTTTCATTAGAAAACCTTGAGTTTTTAACCCAGTTTAATGGCAAATATTATAAAGATTTACCTCGTGAACTACAACGTCGTATTTCTCAAACTCCTATTACGGTCTATGTTGTTGAAAAAGGTACGCCTGAAGAAGTTAAGTTTAATATTTTCAAACGTATTAACACTGGTGGATTGATCCTAACCCCTCAAGAGATAAGACATGCTATGAATCAAGGCATTCCAGCGGATTTTGTAGCAGAATTGGCGGATTTGAAAGAGTTCAAAGATGCCACCTGTCATATTATCAAGACTGAGAGAATGGAAGATAGGGATTTTATTACAAGGTATGTTTCATTCTATCTCCAAAACTATACCGCTTATCAGCCTGATTTGGATGGTTTTATGAATAAAGGAATGGGCAAGATTAAGTTATTAACTGATACTGAACGTGTGGAGATGAAATCTCGGTTTATTAAATCCATGCAAACTGCAATAAAATTGTTTGACGATGATGCATTTAGAAAACGTACAAATGTATATGACAGAAGAAAGCCTATTAATAAGGCCTTGTTTGAAGTTCAAAGTGTTATCTATGCAAAAATGTCAGATTCTCAATTGCGATTGCTTGTCAATAAAAAAAATGTTTTTAAGCATAAATTCATCCAGTTGAACAACGATGAAAAGTTCAGATATGCTATTTCTTCTGGAACAGGCCAAAAAGACAGTGTTGTTAGAAGATTTTCTGAGTTTAAGCGAATTATAGATGAAACAATAGAAGAAAAAATTTCTATATGATTACAAGTTTGTATATTGAAAACTATAAGATTCATAAACGCACTACTTTGAATCTTAAAAACTTGAGCGTATTGACAGGCCAAAATAGTAGTGGTAAATCATCTATTATTCAGATGCTTTTATTGCTGAGACAGAGTTATTTGAAAGGCGAGTTGAAAAATGGATTACAGTTGCAGGGCGATTTGTGTAATGTTGGATTAATCTCTGATGCATTGTGTAAATATGCTGAAGAGGATATAGTAAAAACTAGTTTTGTCGAGAATGACATACTATATAATTGGGAGTTTTCCCAAAGGAACAATAGCATTTTTCAGGATATGATTCCAGTAAAAGAGAATAATGTTCTGATAGGTGACGCCATTCCTAGCGTCTTTTCAAACGACTTCCAATATATAAGTGCTTCCAGATGGTCGCCAAGAGAGTCGTATCCACTTAACACAAGTGCAGTAGAAATAAAGAAACAATTGTCAAGTGAACTTGGTTTATGTGATTTGGTTCCTCATTATTTGTATCACTTTGGCAAAGAGAAGAATTGGACGATAAAGGAAGAATTAAAGTATGATGAAAACCAATCTCTTGATTTAATTGATCAGGTTTCGGCTTGGGAGAATATAATCAGTAAAGGGGTTAATGTTATTCCGCAAAGAGAAGGTAAAGCGTTTGTTTTGAAGTATTCGTTTAATAAGCCCAATGATTTCATATCGCCAGACGAATTCAATGCAACGAATGTGGGATATGGGCTAAGTTATGCGCTTCCAATAATAGTGGCATTACTTACGGCTTCTGCCAATAGTCTGATTATCATTGAAAATCCAGAAATCCATTTGCATCCTCACGGCCAGTCCGAATTGGCTAAATTAATAGCAAGAACCGCGCAAATGGGTGCACAGATTATTATTGAGACACATAGCGATCACATTATTAATGGAATCTTGGTTGCCACAAAACAATTTGAAAATGGCGAAAAAGGGGTGGATCGTAATAAAGTACAGTTGCTTAATTGCAAAAAGGACGATGTTACACAAACCGCAGAAGTAACTCCGATCAATATTATTGGTGATGGGAAGATTGATGTGCAACCAGAAGGCTTCTTTGATCAGACGGAGAAAGATTTAAGTTATTTGCTTGGATTTTAATGCTATGGAACAACTGAATATATTCTTATTGTTTCCTGAAAGTGATGATGAAATACTTGCTTTAGGCGATGATTGTGATAGATATTTGGACATCCCAAAACAGTTGTCATTTATAAAAGCAATAATCAAAGGACATAATCACAGGTTTTTCTATGATTCTAAAAATGTCACGGAGTTTTGTTCAAAGGCAGTAGACTTATGTGGAAGTACATATTTGGATGGTATTAGGAATCAATTATTAAGCCTATTGAATAAAAATGCAACCGATACAACAAAACTGCCATTGTTCAAATCTGATTGTTTTTATTATCAATGGAATGCAAATAGTATTATTCCAAAAAATGACTTTCTTTTCAGGTCTGCCACGGAAAAATTGATAATGGATGGGAATGAAAATACTGTTATTGTATCCTTCTTATTTCAAGATAAATGGCCTCGAAATATCGTACCGATGATAAAGGACGCTCCACATTATCAAGAATTACCAATCATATCAAAGATACCATATTTCAATCCTATAGATTTGTTTATAGAGTGGTATAATTCGGAAATATCAGGAAGGACTTTTACATTCAATGACGTAACAAGGTTTGAAAAGACTTGCTATTTTTGGTCGAAACAACGAATGTTTAGAGAAAAAGAAACTGGAAGATTTTGGTATTATGATTTTTTCCATAAAGACAATAAAGAACATTATGAAGTATTTGACTCTACAGGACATCATATCGGTGAGGCTGATTGTGAGGGAAGTATAGATTTTGAGAAAAAAGACAAAGATAAATCTATAAGCGATATTCTTCGATAAGGTTTCATTAGAAAATACTTAGGTATAGAGGAGGAATAGAAGCGTAAGAGGAAGTGGATTATTTGTCCAACGGTATGAAGCCTCTTTTTGATTCACAAAAAAACCACAATCCGCAAACAACCTGCAAATTGTGGCTATTTTTTCTATGTGACGAATGAATTTTATTCCTGTTCCATCATGGCTTTGACTTCCTTGGCCTTCACGGTGTAGATGTTGCCCTCGGCATCGCAGAGGTAGAAGGAACCGTTGTGGCGGCAACGCATGGCAATAAGCCTTTGCATCGAGAGGTCGAGGCCGCTCATCAATTTCTTGGTGAAGGACGAAACTTCATTCTTCTTGGCATTCACTGTTACTGTTGTCATATTGTCTGATCTTTTTAAATTTTTCTTCGTTGTAAAACTTGGTGGATTTGATGTTACCTTCGGCGAT
>JAEETH010000031.1 GCA_016290215.1 Bacteroidales bacterium | reverse complement strand
CGATCAGTGCGTGAAATACGGTAAGCAAGCCGATGGCACCATCAACTATGTGAAGGGTGCTAACATCGCTGGCTTCATGCGTGTTGCCCACGCCATGATGGCTCAAGGTATCATCTAATTCCAGAGCAAAAAAGGTTTTTGCAAGGCGGTCAGGTTTGGCCGCCTTGCTTTTTTATGCTTTTTCCAAAATATTACGTAAAATCCGTTACGTAAAATACGTAATATTTGAAAAAAGTTGTATTTTTGAACTATGAAACAAACCACTCAATGTTACTTAGAGCGCGGCGGCCAATACCTTATGCTGCACCGCACCAAGAAGGAAAACGACGAGAACCACGACAAATGGATTGGCGTGGGCGGTAAGTTCGAGGAAGGGGAGAGCCCCGAAGATTGTATGAGGCGCGAAATATGGGAAGAGACAGGCTTCACCGTGACCCAATGGCGCTATTGTGGCATCGTCACTTTCGTGCACAATATCTGGCCTGCCGAGCAGATGCACATCTTTGTCTGCACCGAATGGACGGGTGAACAAATCACTTGCAACGAAGGCGATTTGGAATGGATAGAAAAACAACGTCTTTTGGAGCTCCCTGCATGGGAAGGCGACAAGATTTTCCTTCGCCTCATTGAGGAGCACAGACCTTTCTTCTCGTTGAAACTGACCTATGAAAACGACACATTATTAGAGGCCGTTTTGGACGGGAAACCGCTGTAAATGAATTTTTTTCTCGGTTTGGTACGTTTTTTGTCTATTTTTGCGTTTGTAAAAACAGCAATTTCAAGTATTATGGACATATCAAATCGGAGACATCGGATAATCAACATTTTATTGTTGTTTTTGATGCTTTCGGCATCACCATTGTTCGCTCAGAACCTTATTCCCAACGGTGAATTTGAGACTTCTGGCGGCTATACCTCTGAATATGAGCGTATTTTTGGCCCCAATGGCGTTGGTGCTGGCCAATATGCCATTGATAATACGACTGAAAACCATGGCGGTGGACAAGGATGGCCCCAGCCAGCCAATTCATCGGGTAGGTTCATGATTGTGAACGGCTTTGGCGGCAACACCAATCCTACCAAAATCGTTTGGACCACACAGCAACCTATTGAAGTGACGACCAACACAAACTATACGTTTTCTTGTCGTGTAGCTAACCTCAATTTGCTAATTAATGGACAAATTCAACCAGCGAAGTTGCAGCTGAAAATCAATGGGGCGAATGTGGGCGGCGTGAATCAATTGCCAACGAATAACGATTGGCATGAATGGACACTGTCGTGGAACAGCCAAAACGCAACGCAGGCAGTGATTGAAATCTACGATATGTTTACGGGTAATTCCGGCTTGGGCGACGACTATGCCTTGGACGGGATGTCTTTTGTTTCCAATGTAACCTACAGCGTGGCAGCCAACAACGATACCGACATTTCTGTCTGTCAGGATGTTTCGGTGGATATTGATGTGTTGGCGAATGATGTTATCACACCCAATGCCAACGATGCCGTGGTCGAAATTGTGACTGGCCCATTGCATGGGGAATATGAAGTGCTGCCCAATAACAGGATTCGATACACCTTCACTGGAGGTAACTATACTACCGATCAGATAAAGTATCGCGTGTCGACCCATGGAGTCTCTTCCGAGGCTTGGGTGTATGTCAACTTGAACAGAACACCGGATGTGGGGAACATCGTTGCACCTGATGTGATTTGCGTAGGCGAGAGTTTGGGCATTCAGACGCCTTCTGTGAGCCCTGATGTTTCGGGAAACTGGACGAAATGCCAAACGCAAAATGGTACTTTCGTCAGCTTTGACCCGAGTTCCATTCCCGCCTCGATGAACGGTTGGTGGGTGCGCTATTCGGCTGCCAATGGTTGCGGCGAAGGCCATAGCAATGCGGTTCAGATTACCGTGGCGGTTGAACCTGACTTTACGGAAGCGACCCCACAGGTTCTACCCATTTGTGCTGGTGCAAGCTTGACTTTGACACCTCCCGCTTTTTCGGCTGTGGGATCGGAGGTTTTAAGCCAAGGCTGGGTTGCCTCGCCCACAGAGTCGGGAAATTACAATGATTTCAGTCTAAACAATATACCTGCATCGTATGATGGTTGGTATATCCGCTATAGGATTGAGAATGGCTGTGGTGAGGTCTTTAGTGCCCCCGCGCGACAGTTAGTGGTGAATGTTGCACCCGAGGTCACGGGGACGTTGCAAGCTCCGCCCATGATTTGCGATGGCGAAGACTTGAATGTGTCGGCACCTGGCTTTAGCGGCGATGGTACGGGTGAATGGGAAATCTGCCAAACGCAAAACGGAACCTATCAACCTTTTGACATTCAGAATGTTTCTACTTCCTATAACGACTGGTATCTGCATTATAAGGTCAGTAATGAATGTGGCGACGATTTTAGCAATGTCGTTCAAATTCATGTCAGTGAAGTCCCTGAGATAGCGGCTATTGCTGCTCCCGAAGCCATTTGTGCCGGCGGTAGCTTTGGTTTGACGACACCTACTGTGCAAAACCATGGAGCGACCATCCTCAACCAAGGCTGGCAAATCGCGGCCACACAAACGGGAGACTATTCTGACTTCAACAATAACAACGTGTCATTTGACAATAATGGCTATTGGATTCGCTATTTTGCTGAGAATGATTGTGGCGAGACATACGGAGACCCTGTCCAAATAACGGTTTATTCTACTGAGCCTGTTTTTGACACCATTTCGGCTTGCGACACTTACGTTTGGAATGGTGTGACCTGCAACCATTCTGACGACTTCCAGACTACAATCCAGTCGCCTGACGGATGCGATATTGCTGCGCATCTGCATTTCGTTTTGAGCAATGCTTATACGGAGACGCAAACCTATTCGAGTTGTGGCGCGTTTACATGGAATAAAAACGGGCAGACCTATACCGACTCTGGCACATACGAATACACGGTTGAAAGCGGCAATCCTTTAGTTTGCGACAGCATCTATACCCTTAGCCTGACCGTCAACAATGCCCCCGTGGTTTTGGGTAGCATATCGGCTCCAGCCACCATTTGTGCGGGCAGTACATTGAATGTTACAGCCCCTCAGTACGAGATGAATCATGTTGATGGGGGAGATGCCCATTGGGAATATGCCACTTCGTCAGGTGGGCCTTTCACTGCGTTCAACCCCAATTCAACTAACTGGAATTATGGCACTTATTATGTCCGTTTCGCCGTCGTCAATGGCTGCGATGAAGACTACAGCAATGTCGTTTCCTTCCATGTCGAAGATGCGCCGGTGGCTCATGGGCAGCTTTCCGCATTGCAGGTGTGTGAGGGCCAAACGCTTGACTTGCCCGAGGTGAATGTGACTTGGAACAACGAGAATGAGAGTGAACGTCTTGCACAATGGCAAATGTCTTCGACTGAGAATGGCGATTACACCGCCATCTCTTCATCGATGACCATGCAAGCAAGTTATGATGGCAATTGGCTGCGTTTTTTGGCGCATAATGCCTGTGGCGATGACATCGTTGGCCCAGTCCGAATAACAGTGATTGCCGAAGCTGAGGAATGGCTTGAAACCATCACGGAATGCGATGCCTATGTTTTGCCTACGGGCGAGGTTATCACTGAAAGCCAAACGATTGACTTTGAAACATACGACCCGTGTTATCATGTGATCCATCAGCCGGTTGTCATTAATCACAGCGATGAAGTGACCGAGCGCATCACCTCTTGCCATGAGTCGTATACTTGGCAAGGAATGACCTTCTATCATTCGTCGGAGACGCAATATGCAACGGTGACGTTGAGCAATGCGACAGGTTGCGACAGCATCGTGAACCTGCAACTCGATTTTGGTGCGTACTCCACCTTTACGCATGACAGAACCTCTTGTGGCTCTTACGTTTGGGAAATGAACCCCAATCAGGTTTATACCCAAAGTGTTAGGGATTCGGTGTTCGTGGCTGCAACGAATGAAGACGAGTGCGATACTTGGTATTACCTCAACCTTACTTTGGGGAACGATACCTTGGTGGAGGGCGGTTCCATGACTGAATGTAGCGGCTTCGTTTGGCATGGCGTTCCTTATTATGAGGATGCCATTGTGTATGATTCTTTGTTGACATCGGTTACGCGATGCGACAGCATTGTAGCTTATCAGTTGCACATTATTGCTCCCGTTGCCACGGATACTAACATTGTGGCCTGCAAGCCCATTTGGTGGCAGGAACACTATTGCGAAACAGAAGGGGACTATCAGCATCTGTTCCAGTCAGTGTATGGCTGCGACAGCCTTGTGACGGTTCATTTTAGCCTTTCTGAGGAGCTGCTGTATGAGTTCGACACCTTAGCGTGTGAGCCTTTCCAATGGTATGAGCATCATTGTGATGCGGATGGGATGACCTACAGCCATCTTTTCCAGACCATGCAAGGTTGCGATAGTACGGTGGTTTTGCATGTTGGGCTGAACGAGGCGATGACTTTAACGGAAGATGTCCAAGCATGCGATTACTATGAATATGATGGAGTTATCTACGATCAGCCGGGTATCACTTATATTTATTCGGATACTTTGCAATCGCAGGCAGGTTGCGACTCGATTGTTCAGATTATCAGGCTCGACATCAAGGATTCGGATGCCATTGGTGTGATAATAGGCAGCCCTAATGTATTTGTTGCGTCCAACTTGGTCAGTGGCGTGTATCGTTACGAATTGGATACGGTTGGTGTGGCCGGAGAGGTCACTTGGACCTTGTCAAACGATGAATGGCGAATTGTTGAAGCTGAAGACAATTATTGCCTTATCAAAGTGATTACACCTGGGACAAATACATTGAAGGCGAGTTTCGTGGCCGAGGATTGTGGGCTGATGGAGCGCACTTTCGAGATTTATGCCGATTATTTTGGTGTTGAGGAACAGGCATCATTCGGAGTGCAGGTCTATCCCAATCCGACCAAGGGAACCCTAACTATTGAGGCAGAAGGCATCGAAAACATTCGATTGGTAGACATGATGGGGCAGGTGCTTGAGACCTACGAGGGCGGTCATTCGGATAGTGTTGTGCTCAATCTCAATAGTTATAAACCATCGGTTTATCTGCTTGAAGTAAAGACAGATAAAGGCGTGGTTAAGCAGCGCGTGGTGCTTTGCCGTTAATTTTCTCATATTTTTTTAAGGGGAAAATGCGTTGCAATCACATTATTTTCTAAATTTGCGCCCGACAAATTGTCGGTTTATGAGAAATAGACTTGTTCTAATAACATTATTGTCGCTTTTGGCTTTTGGGGCTATGGCGCAACCAGTGGTGATAACACCGCCGTCTGCTGTCATTGAGCCAGGTGAGTCAGTGACGCTTACGGCTTCGGGAGCTTTATATTATGTTTGGTCTCCTGCTACGGGACTATCCACGACGGATGGCCCGGTTACCGTGGCTACACCCATGGTCACGACGACCTATACTTGTTCAGGCTATGGCCCTGGTCCCGAAAGCGTGTTCAACGGAGATTTCGAACAAGGCAATGTAGGTTTCACCTCAGCATATACCTATTCCACCAACCTTTATCCTGAAAGTACATATAGCGTAGGAGACTATGCTGGAGATTTTCACCCAGATTTTGTGGGAACAGGTCACGGAGGGACGGGTAATTTTATGGTAATCAATGGTGCTACGAGCCCAAATACAAACATCTGGACGGAACAAATTACCGTTTCGCCTGATACCTACTATGCTTTTTCGACATGGGTATGCACTGTTAGCCCGGCTGGCGATGCGGCCCGCCTTCAGTTTAGCATCAATGGCAGTCAAATAGGCGAAGTGTTCTCTGCACCTTCTTTTACGGGCGAATGGCTTCAGTTCTATGAGCTTTGGTATAGTGGTACCTCCACTTCGGCTACCATCACCATACTGAATCAGAACACGGTGGGTAGCGGTAATGACTTTGGCCTTGACGACATCTCGTTTTGCGAACTCGTTTTGTTGGGCGCTCCTGAATGTACGATAACGGTGGGGAGTATGACGGCGATGGCTACTGCCGACAACACCGAGCTTTGCGAAGGTGGATATACCATGCTCCATGCTTTGCCTTCGGGCGGCGTGGGCAACTATAGGTTCAATTGGACTCCCGCCAACACCCTTGACAACCCAACTTCACAGCATCCAATGGCCACGCCTGAAGTGGGCACCACCACTTACACTTGCCATATCAGCGATGATTATAGTTCCCAGGATGTCAGTGTTACGATTGTCGTTCATCCCAATGAAGTGGAGGATACCTATGAGACCATTTGCGCCAACAGCACATTTGATTTTTATGGCCAACAGGTGAGCACGCCAGGTGTTTACGAACACCATCTTCAAACCGAGTTTGGCTGCGACAAGACCTTATACCTGCATTTTGATAATTGGCCCATTTATGATGAAACCCTCATCACCGAAAACATTTGTTATGGTGAGAGTTATCTGTTTTATGGCACATCCTATAGCCAATCGTGTCAAGAGATGTATGTTGACCATAGTAGCCACGGCTGCGACAGCATTGTCAGACTTAATCTGACCGTGTATCCCGCCAACGACACCACGCTTATCGATCCGAGTATTTGTGAAGGAGAAACCTATAATTTCCATGGCACGATATATAATCAAGATGGTCAGACGGCTTATTTTGACACAGTCGACAACCATGGTTGCCTGAAAGTGGAGAGATTTGTGCTTTCGGTGGGTGAATATCAGATGCCTCCGGTGCAGTATCAGTTTGAGTGTTACGAACATGGAACCACACCCAGCTGGACTTGGGACAAGAATGGAATCACTTATCACGAGAATGCCATCGACGAAATCGTCCTTGACGATCCGCAAGGTGGCTGTCCCATAAAGTACAGACTGGACCTCAAGTTCCATGAGGAATACTTGCACGAGGAAACTAAGGTGGCCTGCGACAGCTATTATTGGCCTATTACAGGGCAGACCTATTACACCAGCCAAGATCGAATCGAGAAGACCTATCATAATGCCTTTGGAGACAAGGAATGTGACAGCACCTTTGTCCTGCATCTTGAGATTAGCAACTACGAGACGAATGAGTTCACCGTCCCGTACGATGAAAGTTGTGACGGCTATTTCTGGGATCCGAAGGGCCATGAATACACTACTACCGATACCTATGCTCCGGCAGATAATGTCTACACCGCATCGGGCACCTACCATAGGACGTACAAGAATCAGATGGATTGTGACAGCATCGTTACCATACATGTATATTTCGACTATACGCCGACTCCGTCTCCCATCTATCCGGTGGATTGGGACAATCCTGCCCCTCATTGGGTCATTACAGCTTCAGAATTTCAGATTAATACCTACGATTTCCATCTTTGGGATAACAACCCGCTTTGCGAATGGGACACGGTCACATGGAGTTTTGACGAACCGTTGGAATGGGTGCTTGAGCCTTCTGGCGACCAAGGCAAGTACTGTAAAGTGTTTGTGCTCAATCATGTTGAGGATACCGTTTGGTTGACGGCTCATGTGTTCAACCGTTGCGCCCCCGAAGAGGGCATTGAGCAGCGCTATTGGCTGTTGTGCTCGTTCTATGGCGTTGATGAGCAAGAAGAGAACAAAGCGGATTTCAGTGTGATACCCAATCCCAATAACGGGCAGATGATGCTCTCTTTTGAACACTTCATGGGAAAAATCGATGTTAAAGTGTATGACATGAAAGGCGGCATGATAGACCATTTCCAAACCAACAATGACTCGAAAGACTCCATAATACCCTACGAATTACAACATCATGCCGGTGGCATGTATTTCTTTGTGGTCACTGGAAAAGAGGGTACGGTGATGAAGAAAGTGATTGTTGAATAATAAATTACAAAAATTGATGTTAAAGAATTAAAACCTGATGATATGAAAAGTATTAGAAAAATTGGTATCCTGGCACTAGTCCTTATCGGGATGGTGTTTGCATCGTGTACGAAAAACGATGAAAGCACTATCGTACTGATAGGAGAGGAACGCTACATTGACGAGATTCTAACCGTGATTCCAGACACTTTGCGGCCAATGTTTGATAGCTATTTTGGTGGTATTCCTGAAGGGCCAGTCCCTCCAAGAATTGTAGGCTCATACGTGGTTGACCCCAAGATGCGCTATGCTTCAAATGTAGAGCTTTGGCCTTTGTCGGTCCTTGAACCCAATGTGTATCTGAGATTTTCGGATCAGAACAATGGCACTGTGACGATGGACTTGGCCGAGGCCACAGAACAAATGACGGATACCGTTTTTGTGATGGGCCATCATAAAGATTTTACAGTCTATTTCATTGAAAACAAGGTTTACGATATTCCTTTCGAAACGCAATCATTCCATGTGAGAGTGAAACGCGGCGTTATTATGACGGGTACCGTGGGGCTCCTCGGTCTTTCCAACTTTAAGATTGCATCTGTCATCATGGAAGCGGAAGACGATTCAAATGGCATGTTGGGACAATATGAACCGGGTTCGTTCTTCATTTATCGTGATGGCAATGGACTGGCTGAGAATTTTGAGTGGTAATGTAAAAATGTTAGAGTCATGAAGAAAAACTTATTGATAGCATCCCTTCTGGTTTTGTTTGGTTTCGGCGCGATGGCGCAACAGGATAACGCGATTTCCATCGGTGTTAAAGGTGGCGTGAATATGCCTCGAATGCTTTACTTCAAAAATATGTATCTGAGCAGTTTGCCCCAAGCCACTCAGTTTACGCCCACAGGCGGACTTTTTGTCGACATCCCTTTGAATGACATCATCGTCATTGCACCAGAGGTTGATTATGTGCAGCGTGGAACAGGCGTTTCCTATCAGCATATTTCGGGTACTTTAGTGAATTATTCGATGGCAGTTAGATATGTCGATCTACGTGTTCCCTTTGAATTCCGTATTCCCATAAAGCCTTATCTGCAACCTTTCTTCCAAGTTGGAGTTGCTGGAGGATGGCGTCTCGGTGGTAACATTCACATTGATAGAACCATGCCCGTGTTCCTTGAAGCAGATATTGAGGTGGGTGATGCCAATATGACCAAGGTTTATGCAGGAATCTTCACTGGACTGGGTATTCGCAGTTTGGTGACCATTGGACAACGTGATTTTCTGTTTAAGATTGGTGCCTCTTATCATCAAGGCATCCTTGACACCTATACGGCTTTGGAAAAAGAAGAAGGCGTTCCTGCCGAGAATGTGAATGCCTATCATATTACAGGAAGCCGTTTGCCCCGTGGCATAGAGTTTTACCTGAGTTTTGGCATCCCGTTGAAGCCGAGACCGGACGATGCTTGCCGCACTTTCTCCAACGACCGCTATCGCCGTCGTGGCAGCGGAAGAGGCCTCTTTGGCTTCTAAACCATGTGAAAACAGAAACGGGCGGATTCGCAAATCCGCCCGTTCTTGAATTTCGGCATTTGCAGTGCATTAACGATGCGTTTTCTTTATCCAAATATGCTATGGGGGCTGCTCGCCCTACTGATACCCATCATTATCCACCTGTTCAATTTCAGGCGGCATAAGTTGGTGTATTTCAGCAACACGGCTGTGCTTCGAAGCATTCAACAGGAAAACGCTAAGACACGGAAGTTGAAATATCTGGTGACACTGTTGTTGCGTTGCCTATTCATAGCAGCATTGGTGCTGGCCTTCGCTTTCCCGTATCGTCCCGAAAAGCAATTGAATGTCAATACAGCTGAGAGTTTGGTCGGCATTTATATTGATAACTCGATGAGTATGAAAGGACAGTCGCAACGCACCACCATGATTGAGGATGCAAGACAGTCGGCGCGTGATTTGGTACACAAACTCAATCCCTCCAACCGTTACCTGCTGATGACCAACAGCTTTGAGGTGCAGAATGAATACCCTATGAACCAGGAGGAGATGCTCGACCAACTCGATCGCATGAATCCCGATGGTGCTCCTGTGCCGATGGGTGAGGTGATGGAACGTTTTGAAATGCTCCGTAAACAGCATGGCTTTACTGCTTCCACATTGTTCGTCTATTCTGACTTTCAAAGCAATACCTTCGATTTGTCGGCGGCCAAGGCTGATACCACTATGCAGGTGGCAGTGGTGCCTATGACGCCCGAATTCAAGACCAATCTTTACATTGATTCGGTATGGTTGGCATCGCCCATTGTGCAGGCTGGTTTGACGAATGATTTGATGGTGCGTGTGGTCAACCAAGGCGACAAGGAGGTGAAAGGTATGCCAATCAACTTCACTATGAACGGAGCAATGGCTGCCTCCACGACCGTTGACCTTGAGAAGAACGGTACGGCTGAAGTCGAAATGCAGTTTGTGGTGGAAAACAATGGCGACCAGCGTTGCTTTGTGGCTTTGAACGATCATCCCATTACCTTTGACGATACTTACAACTTTGTGTTGAGCGTGAAGCCGAGCCTATCGGTAGTGGAATTGGGGTCGCAGAGTTCGAGTTGCGCCCTGCTGTTCGAAGACGACGAGCAGTTCAATTACACGTTGATGGAGCCTTCGCGCTTCGACATGGCTGCCATTGCCCAAGCCCAGCTGCTGATCGTGAACGAAAGTGTTGTGATGAATGAGACTTTGCAACAAACTTTGTTGGATGCCGTTAGCGAAGGTGCGAGCCTTATGGTGTTTCCATCGACCGACGACCCGAAAAACAACAATTATCTTTACAATAAGCTCGGGATCACTTTGATGGAAATTGATACCAATAACACGGCAGTGGAAGACTTGGCCCAGCAACATGCTTTCTTCAACGATATGATTTTAGATTTGCCTCAGCACCCTGATCTTCCCAAGGTAAAGCAACATGTCAGGATGAGACCTAATGGCATGGCCACGCCTTTGCTGACTATGCAAAACGGCGACCCAATGCTGATGATGGAGTCGGTGGGGAATGGGCAGGCTTTTGTGATGGCCACGGCCTTGGATGCTGAATGGAGCAACCTGTCTGACAATGCAATTTTCGTCCCGATGATGGTCAAGATGGCCTTTATGGGCGGTAAGATGGATAAGTTGTCCTATACCATCGGACAGGATAAGATGTTGGTGCTGAGTGAAATGAACCTTGAAGGTGACCATCATTTCCTCATTGCCAATACCGACCGTAGCTTTGAGTTGATGCCTGCTTCTGAGGTGAGAAATGGTAAAGTGTATCTTTATTTGAATGATAATTTACCCTTGGCCGGTTTTTATGACCTGCTTGTCAATGACACAATCAACCGAGTGACCGCATGGAATGAAAGCCGAGTGGAGTCGAAGATGGACTTCACCGAGCGTGATGCCATTGAGCCAGTCTTCGCCCGAGCCGGTTTTGATGTGGCTGCCGTCCTCGACACTTCCGATTTTGCCACCGCCGATTTGGTGGAAGCCATGGCGCATCAGTCCTCGCAATGGAAACTATTTGCTTTGATTGCATTGCTGGCTTTGTTAGGTGAGATTGCTGTGCTGAGGTTCTGGAAATGACAACAAACCATCAACATAAAAGAGGCCATCCCAGCGTACTGCCAGGATGGCCTTTTTCGTGTGCAATTGTAGGAAACGTTGTTAATACCCAAAGATTTCCTCAGTGCTTATGCGGCGCACGGGGCCAAGTTGCTCCAAGGCCTTCATGTCGAGTTCCTTCTCGTCGCCGAGGATGACGTAGCGGTAGGGCTTGTTGGCCATCTGCTCCTGCTCAAACTTCACGATGTCTTGCAGTGTGACATTGGGCAAAGCATTGTAGATGCGTTCGTTGAGGTCGTAATCAATACCCTTCATTTGGGCATACAGCCAGGCGTTGATGAGACCGAACTTGGTGGTGCGCTGACTGGCCAGACGTTTGGTGAGGGCTTCCTTGGCGATGCCGAAGGCTTGTTCGCTCTCTGGCATTTCGTTGAGGATTTCCAAGAAATGATTCACGGCATCCATCATCTTGTCGTTTTGTGTGATGATGTGCGTGAAGAAGTATTCTTTCTGGTCCTTATAGCTCGGCTCCATATAGGCAGCAAAGGCATTGTAGGCCAAGCCGCGAGCCTCACGCATCTCCTGGAAGACGATGGTGTTCATGCCGCCACCATAATATTCATTGAACAAATCCTTCACTGCAGCCTCTTCGGGGTTCCATTCGCGCTGTTCGTTGTGGATCATGCGCATGTAGATGTTCTTGGCATCGTAAGGAGCGATGAGGATCTCGTTTTCGGGTGTGGGCTGCATCTCGTAGTGCTTGCCTTGCGGAACAACCTGCAACTCGGCCACGGTCTGATGGTTCTCAGTGACGGCCTTGGCCATCTCTTCTGCTGTCATCGGGCCGTAATACAGCACGGTGTGCTCATAGTTCTTGAGGTTCTTCAAGAGGTCGAGGAGTTCCTGTGGGTCGAGTTGGCGGATTTGTTCGGGCGATAGCTGGTTACGTTGTGAGTTGTAAGGGCCATAAAGTCCATACTGCACCAATGCGTTGAAGTTGCTGCGTTGATTCGATTTGGCGTCCATGCGAGATTTTTCCAATTGTTGGATGCACATCTCGGCCACCATCGGGTCGGCTTGGGCGTTTTGCATCACGTTTTCAAGCAGGGCCAAGGCCTCAGGCATGTTCTCGCTAAGGCCGTTCAAGGTGACGTTGATGCTACGTGCACCTACATTAATGTAGTAGTTGCAAGCGAGTTCGTAGAACTGCTGCTTGATCTCTTCGTTGCTCATCTGGTCGGTGCCGAGGTATTCAATGTAATCGGCGGCCACGCCATAACGGAGGTCGGCCTCGTCGCCAAACTCATAGCGGAAGCTTAATGTGAAGCGCCCGTTTTCATTGTTCTGCACATAGATGTAAGGCAGTCCTGCCGCTGTCTTGCCGAAGGTGAGGTCTTTTTTGAAGTCGACGAAACGGGGTCGGATGGCAGGCACTTCAGCGTTTTGCACTTCGGTCACGAAGTCGCTGACGAGGTCACGGTTGGTTGGGATGGGGGTAATTGCGGGTTTGTCGATTTTCTTCTGGTTTTCGTCAGTGCCTTGACGCTTGTAGACCACCACATAGTTGTCGTTGAAATGTTTGTTGGCGAAAGCCACGATTTGCTCCTTGGTCATGCCTTCCATGCGATTGAGGTATTCCACGTCTTGTTTCCACGGTCTCTCGAGGATGAACGAGTTGACAAACATATTGGCACGGGCCTCGTTGCTCTCCATTGCGTTGTAGTGGTTGAGTTTCATGTTGTTGACGACAGAAGGCATCAAGTCGTCGGGGAAGTCGCCCTTCTTCAGTTTCTCTATCTCGGCCAGCAATAGGTCTTTGGCCTCTTCGAGGGTCTGTCCAGGACGCGGCGAGCCACCAATGAGGAAGCTGGAATAGTCGCGGTTGGTGCTTGAACCGCCCCATGCGTAGAGCATCTGCATCTGTTGGTTGATGTCGAGGTCGATGAGGCCGGCAGTGCCGTTGCTCAGCATGGTGCCAATCATCTCAAGGGTGTCGCATTGCATCGAGTTGCCACGGTCGAAGCGCCAACCCATCATCAGGTTTTCGGCTTCAAGGCCATAGATGGTGGTGTCCTTAGGTGAGGTGATGGGCTCCAACGGGGCAAATTCGGGCTGTTTCACATCTTCGCCAGGTTGCCAGCCGCCAAAGTACTTGTCGATGATGGCGATGACCTCGTCAGGATTGAAGTCGCCAGCCATGCAGATGGCCACGTTGTTCGGGCGGTACCACTTGTTGAAGTAGTTCTTGATGTTGGTAATCGAAGGATTCTTCAGGTGTTCCTGTGTGCCGATGGTGGTCTGCGTGCCGTAGGGGTGGGTCGGGAAGAGCATGGCATTCAGGGCTTCCCACACTTTGCGGCTGTCCTGTGCGATGCCGATGTTATACTCCTCATAAACGGCTTCCAGCTCGGTGTGGAAACCACGGATGACCATGTTCTGGAAACGGTCGGCCTGGATCTTGGCCCAGTTCTCGATCTCGTTTGAAGGGATGTCTTCAACATAGCAAGTCACGTCTTCGGAGGTGTAGGCGTTAGTGCCTTCTGCACCGATGGTCGACATGAGTTTGTCGTACTCGTTGGGGATGAAATACTGGGCAGCCAGCTGGCTCACCGAGTCGATTTCATGGTAGGCAATGCGGCGTTCCTCAGGGTCGGTGAGGGTGCGGTATTTTTCATAACGCGCCTCGATGTCATCCAAGAAGGGCTTCTCGGCTTCATAGTCGGTGGTGCCGAACTTGTCGGTGCCCTTAAACATCAGGTGTTCCAGATAGTGCGCCAAACCTGTGGTCTCTGAAGGGTCGTTCTTTGAACCAGTACGCACCGCGATATAGGTCTGGATGCGAGGCTCTTCCTTGTTGACACTCAGATAAACGGTAAGGCCGTTGTCGAGCGTGTAGATGCGGGCTTCGGTGAGGTCGCCCTTCACGGTTTCGTACTTGTACTTGCTTTCTTCTTTTTTCTTGCACGAGGCAAAAAGCATGACAAAGACTGCGCTAAATAGCAACATCTTCATCGAAAATTGATAAATGCTTTTCATTAATGATGGGTTTTAATTGGTTGATATTTAGTATAATATATATTTTATTTTGCTCTTTTCTAACAGAAAAAGGCAGTGTAATTTGTTGCAAAACTATGAAAAATAGTGGTTGATGGGCATTCTCTTGGAAACACAATCGGTTTTTTTTCTTATTTTTGCAAACTTAAGAAAAACCCCACAATGGATATCGAAGACAAGACCGAAAACGAACCCATGGACGAGCAGCCGATGGACGAGACTATGGAAGGCGTGGAAGACGCTCAGGCTCAGGAGGATGAATACCATGTGATACCACTGAAAGGCATGTTCGAGAATTGGTTTCTCGACTACGCCTCGTATGTCATCCTCGAACGTGCTGTGCCTGCCATCGAGGACGGCTTGAAGCCTGTGCAACGTCGTATCCTGCATTCGATGGACGAACTCGACGACGGTCGTTTCAACAAGGTGGCTAACATCGTGGGTAACACGATGAAATACCACCCGCACGGTGATGCATCCATTGGTGATGCTTTGGTGCAACTTGCTCAGAAAGACCTGCTTATCGACACACAAGGTAACTTCGGCAACATCCTCACGGGTGACGATGCCGCTGCCCCGCGTTACATCGAGGCACGTCTTTCGAAGTTCGCTAAAGAAGTTGTCTTCAACCATAAGACCACCGACTGGACCCGTTCCTACGACAACCGCAATGCCGAGCCTGTCTCGCTACCAGTGAAGTTTCCGCTGCTGTTGGCACAAGGCACCGAAGGCATTGCCGTGGGTTTGGCTTCCAAGTTCTTGCCCCACAACTTCAACGAACTGATTGACGCTTCGATAGCATATCTGAAAGACGAGCCGTTTACGCTCTATCCCGATTTCCCGACGGGTGGCATGATGGACGTGACTAACTACAATGACGGTTTGCGTGGCGGTAAGGTGCGTATTCGTGCAAGAATCAGTCAACAGGATAAGAAAACACTTGTAATCAGTGAGATACCCTACGGAACGACTACGGGAAGCCTCATTGAGAGCATCGTGAAGTGCAATGATAAAGGCAAAATCAAGATTAAGAAAATCGACGACAACACCGCCGAACAGTGCGAAATCGTGATTTACCTGAATCCCGGAGTGTCGCCCGACCAGACCATTGACGCGCTCTATGCCTTCACAGATTGTGAGGTCTCCATTTCGCCCAATGCCTGCGTCATCGTCAACCAACATCCGGCATTTTTGGGTGTGAGCGAAATCCTGAAACTCAGCACCGACCGTACGATGGAACTCCTCAGCTGGGAATTACGCATCCTCATTGATGAGTTGGAGAATAGCTGGCATTGGATTTCCTTGGAGAAGATTTTCTTCGAGAAGGGTATCTATAAGGAGTTGGAAAACAAGGACTATGAGACTTGGGATGACCAACTTACGGGTATCGAGCGCCGCTTCGATAAATATCGCAAGTTGCTGAAACGCGAAATCACGCGCGAAGATGTGGAGAAACTCTGTGAGAAGCCCGTCCGCAAAATCTCGAAGTTCGACATCAAGAAGGCCGATGAGCAACTGGCTGACATTGAGAAGAAAATGGAAGAGGCCAAGTACAACCTCGACCATATTGTGGACTATACCATCGACTATTTCCTGCACATCAAGGAGAAATATGGCGAAGGTCGCGAACGCAAGACCGAAATCCGCAACTTTGATAACATTTCGGCTGTGGCTGTGGCTGCCAACAATGAAAAGCTGTATGTCAACCGTGACGAGGGCTTCGTCTGCACAGGCGAGGGCTTGAAACGCGAGAAGAACAAGGAAGCCTACGAATACGTTTGCGATTGTTCCGACATTGACGACATCATCGTGTTCCATGAAGATGGAAAATATGCTGTGACCAAGTTGCAGCCTAAACTTTTTGTGGGGCAGAAGGTCATCCATGTCGATGTGTTCCACAAGAACGATGACCGAACGACCTATAATGTCGTCTATCGTGATGGCAAGAATGGTGCGCCGCATTATGTGAAGCGTTTCGCCGTGAAAGGTATCACCCGCGACAAGGAATACGACCTCACGCAAGGCAAACCTGGTTCGAAGGTGCGTTATTTCTCGCCGAATCCCAATGGCGAGGCCGAGATCATCAAGGTGACGCTGGTGTTGTTCAGCAAGAAACAGAAGACGGTCGACTACAACTTTGCGGATTTGGCCGTGAAGGGTCGTGATGCTAGGGGCAACCTGCTCACGAAATACGAGGTCAAGGAAGTGAAGAAAGGTGGGGAAGGCGTCTCTACGCTCAACGCTCGTGACATTTGGTTTGACGACACAGTGCGCCGCCTCAATGCCGATAAGCGCGGTCAGTACCTCGGTGCCTTTGAAGGTGACGACAAGATCCTGCAAATCTTCAGCAACGGCGAGTTCAAGATTTCGGGCTTCGACCTTAACACCCACTTCGATGACGACATGGTGGACATCCGCAAGTTCGACCCCGATGAGATTTTCTCCGTCATTTATATAGAAGGTGAAACACAAAAGATGTATCTCAAGCGATTCACTATCGAAGCGGATACCAAGCTGAACAGTCGTGCTTCCTTCATCGGTGAGCATCCTGAGGCAAAATATCTTGGCATGAGTACCGATGTGTTGCCACGCTTGCTGTTGAGTTACAAGGTCAGCGATGCAGGCAACAGTTTCCCGGACGACGAGGTCAATGTGGAGGAATTTATTGGCATCAAGAGCTACAAAGCTAAGGGCAAGCGCCTCTCTACGAGGGAGATTGACCATTGGGAGTTTTTGGAGCCTTTCCAACCAGAACCAAGTGAAGAAGAGCCAGAAACCACTGAGGATTCTGAGGCCCCTGATGTCTCTCGAAGGGTTGAAGGGCCGGATGACCCAGAAATGTCTGAAAAGAATGAGAAGATTGCTGTCAATCCTGCCGATGTGCCGATGGAGGTTGTAAAGCCCCAAGGTGACGGCGTGCAGATGGATTTGTTTGGAGGTGTTATATGAAGAATAGGGTAGTGATAATAATGGCGGGAATGCTGCTGGCTTTGCTGACCAGTTGCCGCACCGACTTGAAGATAGCCAAGAAATATGTGGCAGAACGTACTGACATTCAGGCTGCTGTATATTTTCCTGAGCAGGCCGAGGTGAAGGTGGAATACAACATCCAGTATGGCAAGCAAACCGAGGTCTTGAACGATTTCAGCCAGGACTTGTTTCTGGACGTGATGTATAACGCATACGCGGAGGAGATGGGGCAGTATGGCGTTTCGGTCTATGTGCCTGACGACATCGACAATGTCCCCGTCGATTCCACGCATTGGTTAGTGATGTTGTCGCGGATGGAGATTTCGGGACGCATTACGGAGTATGAGGATTATTTGTTTAGCGACACGGAAGAATTCAGCTACAAGCACCCATTGAATACGGTCAACGTGGCTTCGTGGTTCGAGGTCAACGACGGCGACTGGAAACCTGTGCTGTTTTGTGAGCACAACCTGATGGATGGTTTCGACTCGAATACGGATTATTCTTTCTGGTCCAATAAGATAGATTATAGCTATACTATTGACACTCTGAAACTTAATGATGTCTACAACTATGCTGTGTATTTGGGCAAGCTCTATGCGGGCTACACCTATGACTATATGATGAATAGTTATGTTGGGGCAGAACTCAAGAAAAAGGGCTATAACTATCAGCTTTTGTTGCGCTACGACCCTTACGAGAAGCAGTTGCGGTATGCTGGGGAAGATGATGGGTTTGTTGAAATCGAGTAGTTTAGAGTTGAGTGTTTAGAGTGTAGAGTAGTTGAGAGTTTGAAGTTTTTAGTTTATGGTTTTCAAGACGTTTGCGATAAGCCACCATACTTACTACTTTCGACTATAAACTGTCTCTAAACTCTCAACTATTAACTCTCAACTCTAAACTTTCATTTCTTTCTCAATCGTTTCCTTTAATTCCGACGCTTTTACGGTTTGGATTTCACCGCTTGAAACCATGCTGATGTTGCCAGTTTCTTCCGAAACCACCAAAGCAATGCAGTCGTTGACCTCGGTCACGCCGATGGCGGCGCGATGGCGCAGTCCGTAGTGGCCAGGGATGTTAGTCTTGTTCGACACAGGGAGGATGCAGCGCGCGGCGGTGATGCGGTTGTGGCGTATAATCATGGCGCCGTCGTGCAAAGGACTGTTTTTGAAGAAGATGTTCTCAATCAGAGGGTTGCTGATGTCGGCGTTGACCAAAACACCAGTTGAGACAATGTCGTCCAAATTGTTGTTGCGGGTTAGGAGGATAAGCGCGCCTTGTTTGATGTCCGACATGTTGATGCAGGCCTTGGTGATGGCATCAATGTTTAAATCCACGTTGCTCCTGACTTTCAAGAACTTGAATTTTTGTGCCAGTTTACCTTCTTGGGCTTGGGCACCGATGGTGAACAGGAATCGCCTGATTTCAGGTTGGAAAATGATGATAAGCGCGATGAAACCCACGCTGACGAAAGCGCCAAGGATGGCGGTCAGCATTTCCATTTGCAAGAACTTGACTAACTGCCAGATAAGGAAGATGGCCACGATGCCAATGAAGATGCTCATGGCTGAGGTGCCTTTCAGCAGGCGGTAAAGACCAAAGAATAGGGCGGCCACCAAAATGATGTCGATGATGTCGAAGACACGGATTTGTATGAACAAGTCAATCATGATTCCAATTTTGCTGCAAAATTACGAAAACTCCCAACCAATTCGATGGCTTCGCGTGCATTTTTCACATCATGGACGCGCAGGATGTCGGCACCATTGAGCAAAGCAATGGTGTTGAGCACCGTAGTACCGTTTTCGGCGGTGTCTGGTGTGGTGTGTAGCACCTTGTTTATTAATGATTTCCTCGAAATGCCGATGAGAATGGGGAAATTGTTGTAGCGATAACGGCTTAAATCACTAAGTAACTGATAATTGGCTTCCAAGCTTTTACCGAATCCAATGCCAGGGTCGAGGATGATTTGTTGCTCGCCAAAGGCTTCCAAGACTTCACATTGCTGCTTGAAAAAGTCCTGCACGGTTTGGTGGATGTCGCCACCGAGGGCGTATTGGTGCATGGTTTCGGGTGTGCCAACGCAGTGCATCATCACGTAGGGGATGTGGTTTTTGCCGATGTAGGTCAGCATTTCCTTGTCAAAAAGTCCGCCTGAGATGTCGTTGATGAGGTCGGCGCCTTCGTTGATGCAGGCTTCGGCTACGTTTTTCCTGAATGTGTCGATGGAAACCAAGGTTTCGGGGAAGGTCTTTCTGACGGTTTTCAGAATGGGGATGACGCGCTCCATCTCCTCATTTTCTGTGGCGATGGTGTTGTTAGGCCGCGTGGAGCAGCCACCAATGTCGATGAAGTCGGTACCGTCGGCAATCATCTGCTCGCAGTGTCGCAAGGCCTTGTCCATCTGGTTGAATCGGCCACCGTCGGAAAACGAGTCGGGTGTCACGTTCAAGATGCCCATGAGGGCAGGACGGTCGAAAAGGAGAGTTTTATTATGAATACTGATTTGAAACATCACAGTTTTCTTGCAAAATTACACTTTTTTTGTGAACAAAATGTGTTTAGTATGATGATTGTTTCCTGTTTTTCATCACGGACTTTCCGTGACGGACTTTCCGTGATGGAAATTAAACATTTTGTTTATGACCGTTTCATGGCTATTTGGCTGCAACGTTTGCCATAAGAAGAAAAAAATGCGTATCTTTGCAGCCAAAGACTTTTATTATGCGCAAAAAAGATACAAAATCCCAATTTCATAGCGTTTTGGCCCAATGTCGCAAGATGTTTGTCGACAAAATGAAGGATTACGGCCCAGCTTGGCGCATCCTGCGCACGCCATCCATTACCGACCAGATTTTTATTAAAGTAAAGAGAATCAGGACGTTGCAGACGACTTCAGAACAGCTTGTCGATGAAGGCATTGAGCCCGAATTCATCGGCATCGTCAATTATGCGGCGATGGGCATCATCCAGCTGCAACTTGGTGTGGTCGACCAACCCGACCTGACGGCAGAAGAGGCCACGGCACTTTACGACAAGGTCACCAATGAGGCTTACGAACTGATGATGCGCAAGAACCACGACTACGACGAGGCTTGGCGCGACATGCGTGTCAGCTCCATCACCGACTTGATAATGAGCAAGGTGCTGCGTACCAAGAGCATCGAGGACCATGGCGGCAAAACGCTTGTCTCCGAAGGACTTGATGCCAATTATTACGATATGATTAACTATGCGGTGTTCGCCCTGATTCTGATGAGCGAATGAGCCGTTTTAAAATAGATTGACATGAAAAGAAATACAATATCAATGCCATGGATCAGCATCGTTGTGGCTTTGGCCTCGGCGGTGGGCATTTATTTTTTGCCAGCTTACCATTTTTGGTTTCTTGCCATTTTGCTGCTTAACCTGCTGGCTTCCTTGATTTTCAGTAGAAAATATGACACCGCTCCTTTGACCGTTTGCCGCCTTTTGGTGGGTGCTTTGTTCATCTTCAGCAGTTTTACCAAAGGCGTCGACCCGCTTGGGACGAAATACAAAATGTTGGATTATCTTGCTGTCTATGGCATGACTTGGCTCAACGACTTCGCTTTGGTGTTGGCCATGGTGATGATCTTGGCGGAATTTATAGTAGGTATTTGCCTGATAACCAAGGTTTGTCCAAGGTTGGCTGTGCTTGGCGCGACTTTGTTGATGTTGTTTTTCACCATCACCACCTTGTTTGATGCCTTGTATGACCTTGTGCCCGATTGTGGTTGCTTCGGCACTGCTATCAAGATGAGCAATTGGCAGACGTTCTACAAGAACCTTGTTATTGATGCGTTGCTTATTCCTCTGATAATGAACAATGGGCGGCTGAAGTCAAAATTGGAAAGTGGGGTACAGGTTTTCATCGCCAGTGCTTTTGCCTTGGCGTTTTTGGGTTTCGAAATCTACAATTATCGCCATTTGCCGGTTGTTGACTTCATGAACTGGAAGGTTGGTAAGCAACTGACTGTTGAGACTGCAAATGAAAGCAAGGTCTATCTGACTTACAGGAACAAAGCCACGGGTGAGATGAAGGAATTCCTTTCGCCCAACTATCCCTGGAACGACTCGGTGTGGATGTCGCAGTGGGAGTTCGTCGACCAAAGGACGGAAGGAGGTGCCAACTTCCTTGGTTTCAGTGCTTTGGACGAAGATGGCAATGATATCACTGAGAGCATTCTCACCACCGAAAACCTGTTGATGTTCACTTCACACGATTTGTCCAAGTTAACGGAAAAGGACTGGGAAAAAGCCAAGGAGATTACTGCGGTCGCCGAGGAACATGGTCTTACGGTGATTTGGGTGGTCGCTGACGAACCGCATTATGTGAAGCATTTGCAAGAGAAACACGGCTTTATTTACGAGGTTTACTATGCTGATGAGCTGGAAATCAAGCCGATAGTGCGTTCCAATCCTGGACTGATTTGGCTTGACAACGGCTTGGTCAAGGACAAGTGGAGCTCGGTTGACTTTTCAAAGGCTTTGAAGGTTTTGTGAAACGATGGGAAGTTACATCGTCAGGAAGTTGCTGTATGGTATCGCGGTGCTTTGGGGCGTTGCGACGCTAGTGTTTTTTCTCTTCAACATCCTGCCTGGCGACCCAGCCCAAATGATGCTCGGACAGCGTGCTGACGAAGCGTCTGTAAATGCTATCCGTGAGGAATTAGGCCTTAATCAAAGTCTTGGTAAACAATATGTTGACTATCTGAATGACTTGGTTCCTGTCTCGTTTTATGATGTTTCAGAAGGCACGCAAAAACTGGAAAAGATTGGCCGTTACGCCAAAATTGCCTCCATTGGTTCTACTGCCATCGTGCTGAAAGCGCCATTTCTAAGGATGTCGTACCAAAGCAAACGCAAAGTCTCGGATATTTTGGGCGAAGCATTTCCCAATACCTTGTTGCTGGCAGCAGTGTCCATCTCTATCGCCATGCTTTTGGGTTTGTTGATAGGGGTTCTGACGGCGGTATTCAACACAAAGTTCCTCAATAAGTTGACGCTTTTCGTTACTACCATAGGCATGTCGTTGCCCTCGTTTTTCGCCGCCATTCTGATGGCTTGGATTTTTGGCTTTTTGCTTGAGCATTATACTGGATTAAGCATGACGGGAAGCCTTTACACCGTCGATGAATACGGCAGGGGAGAGTTCTTGAGTCTGCGCAACCTTATCTTACCCGCCTTGACGTTGGGAATGCGACCTTTGGCCGTGGTGACCGAGTTGACGCGTACCTCTTTGCTCGAAGCCATGTCGATGGACTATGTGCGCACGGCGCGTGCCAAAGGCCTGAGACCTTGGCGTGTCATTTGCGTTCATGCTTTGCGCAATGCCTTGAATCCCGTGGTGACGGCAGTTTCTGGTTGGTTTGCCTCATTGTTGGCGGGTGCGGTTTTCGTGGAGTATGTCTTCGACTGGAAAGGCATCGGTGTGGTGGTGGTCGATGCGCTGGACAAATATGATTTTCCGGTCATCATGGGCGCAGTGCTGCTCATTGCAGTCATGCTGATTATCGTCAATATTGTGGTGGACATCATTTATGGGATTATTGACCCGAGAGTACGCATTAGTTGATAGTTTGGAGTTGATAGTTGACAGTTGATAGTTTGGAGTTGTAGGGCTGTCACATCGTGGCAGCCGAAAAGAAGTATTTAAATCTTTGAATCTTTGAATTATAAATCTTTAAATCTTTGAATTTTAAATCTTTGAATCTTGAATAAAATAGGCAAATACGATTTTGTGGCTGAGCCGTTCCATTGCGATTTTTCGGGACGGATGTTTTTGGGCCATTTGGGTAATCAGATGCTTAATGCAGCGGATTTTCATTCCACTGATCGTGGCTTCGGGATGAAATATCTGATGACCATCAAACGTTCGTGGGTCTTGTCGCGATTAGCCATCGAGATGGAGGAGATGCCTTCCCAGCATGAACAGTATACCATTGAGACTTGGGTGGAAGGTGCGATGAAGTTCTTCACCAGCCGTAATTTCTGTGTGTCGGATGGTAATGGTAAGGTTTATGGTTATGGCCGTTCCATTTGGGCTATGATTGACACGGAAACACGACAGCCCACCGATATCTATTCCATTGACAACGGTGCCATCAACAATTGGATTGTGGACGACAAGCCCTGCCCAATTGAGAAAGGCGGTCGCGTGAAGATGTCGGATAGTGCAACATTGGTTCGCTCCATAGACATCCACTACAACGATATCGACATCAACGGCCATGTCAACTCGGTGAAATATATAGAGCACGTGCTTGACCTTTGGGATATTGATTGGTATCGCGAACATCGGCTGAAACGTTTTGAGATTGCATACGTTGCCGAAGCGCATCAGGGCGAAAAGTTGAGTTTTTATCGAGAGCAATCCGCTGAGAACGAGTATTGTGTTCGATTGGTCAAGACAGATAAGACGGGTAAAGAAATTGAAGTATGTAGGTGTAAGCTGCTTTTTGTTTGAACAACTAAGCTATTTTAAAGCGATTTCTGCGTCAATAATAAAAATATCTCCGTCTTTGTCTTTCAATACATTTCGTGGGACGACATCCCACACCGCGTAAGTGTCGTTTTCAAATTTCCCATCAACAGGATTTTTGATAAATCCAATAGCCGCCATGTATGTGTCAATTTCAATGCTTGTGGCAGGAGAGGCGTTTTTAATCAAATCTTGACGAAGGATGGGCATTACACTGCGACCATCAAAGCCTGCAAAACCAATGAAATAATAAAATGTTTCAGGGAAAAGAATATTGTGGAAGGTAATCTTGTCAAGAAGATTGGCCACTCCACCATTATTTAAAAGATTGTTGATTTTGAAAATGGTGTCCTGAATTATAAAGGTATAGTTCTCATGTCCACTTGGGCCTGGAACGCCAATTTGGAATGCTTCATCCATGGCAATCCATAAGTCATTTTCTTTTGCCCATTCTTCGGCGATGCGTTGTTCAGCATCAAAATGGTTTACATAGACTTTGCTGTCTCCAAATTTCGTTTCATATAGTTGGCAGCGTCTTCTGAGTTCATCGGATATCTTCTTAATTCGGTTATTTTCCGCATCTTTCTCTCTACTGCTTCTTTGTGAAATTGATTCAGATAGGTCATATTTCATCTTTTTTCTGCAAAGATACAAAATTTACCAATTATAGATAACATCATGATGAAAAAAAGAGAGCCTTGTTTCAGGGCTGTTCCAAAATAATTTGTATTTTTGTCAAATTGAAAATACAAGTGTAGTCTTGTTATAGCTAATCTTTAAATCTTTGAATATTAAATTTTTAAATTGAAAATATTATGAGAAGCAAAATCGTTGCCGGTAACTGGAAAATGAACCTCACTTTCGATGAGGCCGAAACCTTGGTCGATGACATCCTCGACCGCCTTGATGAACAGGAAGATATGAACTGCGAAGTCATCATTTGCCCGCCGTTCCCATACCTCGAAATGCTGACGGACTATGAGTTTGACGAGCAGCGTTTCAACGTGGGCGCTCAGAATTGCAGTGCCTACGACAAAGGTGCCTATACGGGCGAGGTGTCGGCAAAGATGCTGAAATCCATCGATGTGGACTACTGCATCGTAGGTCACAGCGAGAGAAGGAAATACTTTGGCGAGACCAACGAAATCCTTGCCGAGAAAATCAACCGCTTGATTGAGAACAATATGTCGCCCATCTATTGTGTCGGCGAAGTGCTTGAAGAACGCGAGGCAGGACGTCATTTCGAAGTTGTCAAGGAGCAACTGGAAAAAGGCTTGTTCCACTTGGATGGCGATGCCATCTATGATGCCATTATTGCCTACGAACCCGTTTGGGCCATCGGCACAGGCAAAACTGCTACACCCGAGCAGGCACAGGAGATGCACGCCTTCATCCGTTCGCTGATTAAGGAACACTACGACGAAGCCACAGCCGACGACATTCGCATCCTTTATGGTGGCAGCTGTAATGCCAAGAATGCCACGGAATTGTTCTCGCAGCCCGACGTGGATGGCGGCCTCATCGGTGGCGCATCACTCAAAGCGGAAGACTTTGTCTCCATCTGCAACCAAGCCTCGCATATCGGTGAAGAATGAAGACCTTTGAATACACCTTCACTGCACCTTCATCCGACATTCAGCATGATATGCTGACAACAATGTTGGCTGGAATCGGGTTCGACTCTTTTATGGATGAAGGTAAGACCCTTAAAGCCTATTGCTCAGAGGATTGTCGTGACGATTTGGCAGTTGAGAACCTCTTGCTTGAGCCGGCTTTTGTTGGTTTGCAACTTCTGAATGTGGAGGAGATGCCAGACAAGGACTGGAACGAGCTTTGGGAGGCATCCTATCAGCCTGTGGTGGTGAACGAGCGTTGCCGCGTGCGAGCACCTTTCCATGAGCCCGACCCAAGTTTCGAGTTCGACTTGGTCATTGAGCCCAAAATGTCGTTTGGTACGGCTAACCATGAGACGACAGCTCAAATCATCCAGCTGATGTTGGAGACTGATTTCCAAGGAAAAAACGTCCTTGATATGGGCAGTGGAACGGCGGTGTTGGCCATTCTCGCCAAGAAGTTGGGTGCTGCTCACACCGTGGCTATCGATAACGACGAATGGGCTTATCGCAATGCCTTCACCAATATTGCTTTGAATGGCATCAACGACATCGAAATCGTTCTTGGCGACGCACTTGCCATCAAAGGTGAGTTTGACGTGGTTCTGGCCAACATCAACCGCAATATCCTTTTGCGCGATATGCACTATTATGTAGCGGCGATGAACCCCCAAGCTCATATCTTTTTCAGTGGTTTTTATACCGAAGACTTGGAGAGCATCAGGGCGGAGGCAGAACGTCAAGGGCTGCACTATTGCCGTCATTTGAGTCGCAACAATTGGGTGGCGGCTGAGTTTGTTAAATGATTGATTTATAACTTGTAAATAGAATGAAAAAAGGAATCCTTATTGCCGTTTTGGCACTTTTCTTGGGTGTGTCGTCTGCTTTTGCGCAGGCTTTTTTCCCTACCGAGAAAAACGCTTTTTATGACCAGTTGTCCACCTATTTGGGCTCGGCCACAGTTAAACAGGATCGCGAGGAAGCTGCCACGATGATGAAAGCTTTTCGTGGTGCGTGGGATAGCTATTATTCTGATGCTGAAGCCAGTACGGTGATTCGCTTATGCGAATTGTTCCATGCCAAAGGCGGCGCAAGGGCCTATCCTAACATTTTCAGTTTTGTATCGGTTTTGCAAAGGATTCCTACGGCAGGCATGACCCACAAGGATGTGAACAACTGGTTGACGTTCACTGAAAACAAACTCCAAAAGTCGATGAACGGTGTTGACAAGTACCTTTCCACTTGTGAAGGCATATTTGTCGACAAGGTGCTTTCGGCGAAAGGCAACACTCAATGGGTGCTTCGCGATGCGCTGATAGGATTTCCGTCGGCTGACAAGTTTGAGTTGACGGTGGACGGTACGCTGGCGTTGATGTCGCAAAAGGATGAGTCGGTCATCAAGCAGACGCGAGGCGTTTTTTCTTTGGAGGATAATCGCTGGAAAGGGCAAGGCGGGCGTGTCGACTGGTCGCGTTTCGGCATTTCGGCGGATGAGGTCTTCGTGACTTTGCCGGATTTTTATACCATCGACTTGAATCGCTCTGAGTATGCCATTGATTCGGTGCAGTTTCATGAACGTAAGCATTTCAACCAGAACATCTTATGCCGTTTCGAAGACAAGGTATTGGCCAATGCGCCAACTGAAAAGACCATGTATCCACGAGTGAGGTCGTATCGCTCTGACTATCGTATTAAAAATCTAATGAATAATATTGATTTTGAAGGCGGTATCGGCATGATGGGCAATCTTGTGGAAGTGTTTGGCGGAGTGGAAAACAAAGCAATGTTTCATTTCCATCGCAAGGGCATGGAAGTGGTGAAGGTGGAATCTTCGCGTTTCACGATGTCGGAAGAAGAGGTTCTGGTTTCCGATCGTGCGAAGATGCGTCTTTATCTGCCTGATACCGTGTCGGGTCGGTTGAGTTTGGATTCCATTTATCATAACAGCTTGGGCTTCAGGTACGACAACAAGAGCCGCCGCATGATGTTCTACCGTTCCGATAAGGATTATGGCGATGCGCCCTTCCATGATTATTACCATGGCGTCGATATCTTTTTGGAGGCCATGTATTGGAATATTGATGAAGGTTTAGTGGATTTCAGGCGCATGGAAAGCGTCAACCATAGGAGTGAGGGCCATGTAGTGTCGGTCAATTATTATAGGCACGATGATTTTAAGCGTTTGCAAGGCCTCGATGGTGTTCATCCGATGATACGTCTTGAGAAGTTCCTGAAGGGCTTCGACAACGTGGAACGTCAGGTGCATTTCTATCTCGGCGACTTGACTTCCTATCTTGGCTATCCTACTGAACAAGTCATCTCCATGGTGTTGCGTTTGCAGGCGGAAGGTTATTTGGAATATGACCCCCAAACCCAGTGGGTGACGGCTTTGCCTCGGTTCTTCGACGTGGTTGATTCCTACTATGAAAAAATCGATTATGACGTGATTGAATTCAACACGGTGACCACAAACCGTGAGCCCAACCTGCGCCTCGACTTGGCCACCAACGATTTGCTCGTTTATGGTATCACCAGCCAAATTGATGGCTTTGAAGGCTCTGCCATTTCGTTGAGCGACCGCAAGCGTGTGGTTATTGTGCCCGACAATGGCCGAATCACGTTGAAGAAAGACAAAAACTTCAGGTTTTCGGGTGGCATCCTTGCGGGTATGTTTGAGTTCTTCACCAAAGACTGTCTGTTTTTGTACGAAGAATTCATGATTAAGATGAACAAAGTGGACTCGTTGCGTTTTTATGCCCGCGACGACAAACATATCATACCGGTTGATGGTACTTTGGAGAGACTGAAAGGGCGTCTTCTCATTGATAAGGGCAATAATAAGTCGAGCCGTGAAGTCACGCCGGAATATCCTATCTTCCATAGCGATGCCGAAGGATATAAGTTCTATAGGAAAATCAACGAAAGGGCCTTTGACCCGGGCAATCTCGACTCGTTGTCGATTCCCGAGGACCTCAGTGGCAAGTTCTATTACAGCTTGTATCCGTTTGTCGTAGATAGCCTTAACGACTTGTCTATGAAGAAGGTACGGTTTGAAGGTGAGTTAGTCTCTGGTGGTATTCTTCCTAAAATCAATGAACCCTTGGTGGTGATGGACGATTATTCCTTGGGCTTCAGGCATCAAATCGGGAATGGCAGCACGGATTCCTATCCGATGTATGATGGGTCGGGACGCCTGCACGAGATTGTACACCTTTCGGCAAGCGGCTTCTATGGCACGGGAACGCTTGATTACCAGACCTCTGAGTTTAAGTCTGACCGGTTTATGATGTATCCGAAGCATGTGGCAGCCATCACTAGTCAGTTCAAGATGGAGCCGCTTGCCGACGGAACGGGTTTCCCTATCGCTTCGGCTGATGCCTTGAAACTGAGATGGGATGTCTTCAAGCCTGAGTTGACTACCGAAACCATCGACAAGCCGATTTGCATGTATGGCGACACCTATTTCAGGGGTAAGACCACCTTGTCGCCTGATGGCTATTCGGCTGACGGTAAGCTGCGCTTTGGCTTGACGGAGTTCGATTCCGACCATTTCGCCTTCGATTCGCGTACCTTCGTGGCCGATTCGGCGAAGTTCATGTTATATGCTGCCGACAGTAGCTCCATAGCTTTTGCGGCTACCAACTATCGCGCCAATGTTGACTTTGACGCGCAAAAGGTGAATTATGACTATTTGGACTATACCAGTAACTTGGACTTCCCGATGAACCAATATATCTGTTCGTTGAAGGAAGCCGAATGGGACATGGCTACCAATAACTTGCATCTCTACAATCCCGTGGAGTCGTTTGGCGACTATGCCACGGCTACCACCCATGAGGAGCTTCTTGCCGTGCATTCCAACGCATCCAAATTCATCTCTTTGGTCCCCGGTCAGGACTCTTTGCAGTTCTACAGCATGAATGCCGAATACGACATGACGAATTATATCATTCATGCCCACGAAGTGAAAATCATTCGCGTGGCTGATGCTGCCATTTTCCCATACGAACACGATGTCGACATCGATTCGGAATCGAAGATGGAGCCAGTGAATGGCGACCTGCTTGCTGATACCTTGAACCGTTTCCACCTTTATAAGAACGCAGTCGTCGACATCCAAAGCCGAAGGAAATACCAAGCCCAGGGCTATTGGGACTATGTGGCTGCCGATGGCACTCGCACCCCGATTTTTATGGATTCCATCGCTCCCAAGGCTGGCGTGACCTATGGCATCGCCCATCTTGCAGACACGGCCGATTTCCAGTTGAGCCCTCAGTTTGCTTTCAGGGGCAAACTCACTTTGAAGGCTACGGATGAGCACGGCTTGTACGATGGTCATTATGCGCTTTCGGGCTTCAATCCTGAAAAAGTCCTTACTTATAGGATGGTTTCAACGACGAATGACAGCATCGGCTCTGGCACTCAAATGGTGCCCGTGACGGAGACGGTTCAGAATGATACCATTGGAGCGCTGCACAATTGGTTTGTCTCTACGGCTACTGTCGACCCGAATAACATCCAAGTCCCCGTTGATTTGGCACGAATTCAGAAGGAGGTGCCTGCGATTTGCAACGGGCTGTATTATGAGCAGGCCATCGATGGCGGTTACTTTGCTTCGTTCCTTACACCGAAGAAGGGGAGGAAGGAAAAGAAGGTTGAAGTCAATCCGTCGAATGGTACTTTGTGGTATGATGCTGACAGCGCGCGGTTCGTGGTGACTGACAATCAACTCTATGACTCTTGGCTCTCGCTCAATTCGCGGGGCGTGGTGCAAGGTCAAGGCAGTTCCAACCTTGGCTTCGACATGGGCTTGGTTGATTTTGCCGTTCATGGAATGTACACGCAATATCCTAACGACAGTTTGACTTTCAGTGGCATGAATGTGTTGAATGTTCCAGTCTTTGATGATGGCGTGATGCAAGGCATTGCCGAAGTCTATTCCAATATGGAAGGTCGTTCCATCGACTTGACGAAGACGCAATACATGCATTATTTCCGTTCCGAGAATGACGAGGAGAAGGTCGCTGAGCGAGTCATGGCTGTCGAGTTGGAAGGCTATCCCCAGATAGAATCGTCGTCTGATTTCTATTGCAAGACGCTTGTCATACCCGACCTCAAGATGGTGTGGAACGACAAGATGCATGCCTTTGTGTCAGTGGGCAAGATTGGCTTGGGCAATTTGGGCAAGCATGTCGTGAATAAGTATGTGGATGGTTTTGTGGTGTTTGACCATCGTTTGGGCAATATCACCTATTTCTTCCAAAACGATATGTTTATGACCTATATTAATTATAACTGCGGTGATGGTCAGCTGCAGGTGCATGCCACCTATTCTGACCTCAACCAAAAGATGTACGACCTGAAGGAGAGTGCCCGCAGCAGGAAGAAAAATGGTCAGCGTTTCCAATATGTGGCAGTGCCATACGAGTCGATGTTGGATTTCCTGAATCGCTTGAAAAATGCTGGGTTTAGTGTGAACGGAATATAAAAATTGATGTTTTTTCGTCAAAAACATGCCTCCGTGTCTCAATTATTTGTATTTTTACAACTTCAATTTTGAAAGATTAATAAATACCTAACAATATGAAATTCATAGTATCAAGCCTTAAGTTATTGAAGAATCTCCAAGCGTTGAGCGGTGTCATCGGTACGAAAAACACCCTCCCGATTTTGGACGACTTCTTGTTTCAGTTGACCGAGAACGAACTGAAAATCACGACCTCCGATCTTGATGTGACGATGTCGGTGAGCATGGTTCCTGATATGGTGGAAGGCACGGGCGAGGTGACGATTCCGGCGCGCCTCTTGCTCGAAATCATGAAGAACTTCCCCGATGTGCCGATTACCATCAATGTGGATAACAACACGTTGGCCGTTGAATTGATTGCAGGTGAAGGCCGTTATAAATTGGCTGGCCATAAGAGCGATGAGTTCCCGCAGCTGCCCGTGATGACGGATACTTCGGTGTGGGAAATCCCTGCCGATGTGTTGGCACGTGGCTTCGAGAAGACCGTCTTCGCTACTGGTATGGATGAGATTCGTCCTATTATGTCGGGCGTGTTTATGGAGATGACTGAGAATTATCTGACCTTCGTTGCCACCGATGCCCACAAGTTGGTGCGTTACAGAAGGATGGATGTCAAGTCGGATGTGGTGGCCTCGTTCATCATGCCGAAAAAACCCATCAACCAGCTGAAGAACATCCTTGCTGGTCTCGCCGACGAACCTGTTCGTATCGAGTTCAACAAGACCAACGCCTCGTATGTGTTTGGCGATTATGTGCTGATTTGCCGCCTGCTCGAAGGCCGTTATCCGAATTATGAAGCGGTCATCCCGAAGAGCAACCCCAACCAGCTGACCATCGACCGTCAGACCTTCCTTTCGGCCATTCGTCGTGTGGCAGTGTTCTCGAGCAAGGCCACCCATCAGGTGCGATTCCGCATTACGGGTCAGGAAATCATGCTGACGGCTGAGGATGTCGACTTTTACAACGAAGCCAAGGAACGCCTCGCATGCAGCTACACGGGCGACGATATGGAAATCGGCTTCAACTCGCGTTTCTTCCAAGAGATGTTGGGCAACTTCGATTCCAATGAGGTGAAGTTAGAGATGTCGGCTCCCAACCGTGCTGGCATCCTTACTCCTGTCGACAATGCAAATGAGGCCGAGGATCTGTTGATGCTCCTTATGCCTGTGATGCTCAACGCTTAAGTATGCTGTTCTTTTAAGGCACAAAAAAACCAGCGGAATTCCGCTGGTTTTTTTGTCGTTTAAGCAGTGCTTTTATTTCTCGGCAACTGTGACGGTGCTGTTCCCATTGATGGTCATCGGGATGGTTAAGCCTTGCTGTGAGATAGTCATCGAAATGTTGCTCTTGGTGCTGCTCTTGGTGATGATACCAGTGGCAGGATTGATGCTGGCCGTACCATTGTAGGTGCCGGTGATGTTGTCGTTGTTCTTCAGGATGTTGCCCGTGAAGCTGACCTCGATGCTCTTCTTGCTGATGGAGGTGACAGTGTAGGTGAACTCGACGGTGAATTCCATACCGCTGACGCCTTGGGTGTTGCTGGTGGTCCAGGTGCTACCCTCGCTGATGGGCTCTTCAGGCATCTTGATGATGACGTTGCCTAAGGAGTTCATGTCTTCTTCATCCTTTTCTGAAATCATGTTACCCATGGCGTCGTATGTAAGATCGACAGGCTTCTTGATGGTTTTTTCTAATTCTTTTGTCTGGTCAGCAATCATCGGGCTGGTCTTCTCGGGGTGCTCGGAGTCATACTCGAACTTCATGCCCATTTGTGAGATGCTCATTTTCATGGATTCAATTTGTGATTCGATGACGCTTTGCGTGTCGTTGGCTTCCTTGATGGTGAAGGATTGGTTGGTTTCCATCGTTTGTGACATGTTCATGGTTTGGCCTTGCACTTCCATCAGGCTCATTGAGGTGGCCTTGGAGTTGATGGTGTAGCTCTTGCCTTGTTGGGGATGCAGTCTAAGGGTGACGGTCTCTTTGGCCATGAATGAAAGGGTAGCCAGTCCGATGAGGACGAGTGCCACGGGGGCAAATCTTCTAAAGTTTTTCTTCATTTTTTAAAGGATTTTTTATTTGTTGTTAAGTTTAATGTGCAATAATTATGCGTTTTGTAATTCCGTCGCTGTTCTTTACAAAATATATGCCATTTTGGTATGGAGAGGTCGAAATCTTGATTTCCGAACCAGATGATTCGAAAACATCCACTTCTTGACCTAACACATTGTATAAAGTCACTTTTCCAAGTCCATCTCCTCTAATGGTGAAGGTTTCCTTGGTTGGATTGGGGAAAAGACTGAATGAAGTTTGGTTTTCGTGTATCCCTAAAGTGGTTTCGTAGAACAAGGTAATGGTATAAATGCCAAAATCCGTGTCTATGATAAGTTCACCATACGCGTCCTGCTGCGCTTTGTCGAGGGGAGACGCATAGACATAAAGATTTAGGGTGTCGCCACATGGCAGGATGAAACCTTCGTCGGCAATGTTTTCGCCAAAGTAAAGGCACTCTACATGGAAGTTGTCAGCATAGAATCGGTTAATGACCAACTCCTCAGAGGTGTTGTTGATAATGGTCACTCTCTCGCCGTGAGGTGAGCAGGCGAAGAAAAAAAGATGAAGTGAGTCGGGGGTGACAATCACTTCTTCATCGGTTGGATTTTGTGCGTTTAGGTTGAAACACAGTACGATAGCAGCGATGAGAGCGAATACTTTTTTCATTGTAGTAGCCAGTTGAGTATAGTTAGTTTGAGCAATTATTAATTAAGGTGCAAAAATACCAAAAAATTCACATCACTGATGGAAAAGTTTTAAGTTTTGGCAATGTGCAGGGATAACACAAAACGAGCCGCCCCAATCGGAGCAGCTCGCTTAGGCTTGTTGTCGCTTTGCGTCACTGCGAGGCACGAAGCAGTCCAGATAAATTGTCATGGGATTTGCTTTGCAAAGAAAGAAATGCTTTGCATTCATCGCAGATAAATTCTTCAAAAATCTTTCAAAAATAATAGCAATTCCAAATTCTTCGTATATTTGCCGCTGATTGTTCGGGGAGACATCCGAGCAGTTGAAGGCAATTTGTGCTTGTGTCCCAATATGCAAAATCTGGAAAATTTTGAGAATGGATGCAAGATACGGGTTAGCCGGTCTGAGTTGTATTCAATAATTTTCAATATGAATACATACAGGCTAGGTGAACAGTATCTATTTTATTCTCAAAGGTGTTCCAGAGCCTGCATATTGAAAATAGGTGCAATTCAAGTTTCCTAGCCTTCTTATAGTATGTTGTGCCGAATCAGGGAGACTATAGGCCGTAAAAGATTGCTATGCGAAAAACTGTTATTATTATCTCTGTCTTAGCCTTGTTTTGCTGTACCTTATTTCCATCATGCAGCAAAAAGCCACAAGTCAAAGTTATACCAGCGAGCCATGTTAAATTATCAGGAGAACACAAGGACTTCATAGAAGTGGCAGGTGATGCCAAAGTAATGTTAGTTGAAGTCATGGATGATTTATGGGAAGTCAGAGCTGTTGTGCCTATTAGGAATACTGCGCCATGGAGTGCAATTACAGGGGGCGATGAAGAATTTGAGGCATATCTTGATCCACGAATGGGAAGTGCAAAGGTGGCTTTTTGCGATGCTTATGGATCGGAATTATATTTGCCTCTGTGTAAAACAGTGTTGGATAACAATGTTATTGAAAGCGTATTGAAATCGGAGAAACAAACCACAGAGGATTTGCTGATAAAAGATAAAAGAACTTTGTGGGGTGCCAAAGAATACAAAGCGAAAAGAAAGATATATGAACAAGTTGATGGTATTGTGATTTCTGATATGAGTATCACAAAAGGAGAACAGAAAAAAGATTACGATCAAGTGATGACTCGGATAGAAGGAGTGCTGGATTTAATCGTTAAAGCCCAAACTATAGGACTTTGGTAAAATAATGAATTACTCGTCAATAAGCATAGAAATAATAACAATAAAAAGTTGCGCCCGGCACATATTTAGGGATTGAAAAATGAACAGAATCACAAAAACTATGACATTAGTTGCAATCAGCCTATTAGGATTGTTTGGTTGTAACAGTAAAACTTCAAATGGTTTGCTCGTTTACGATTTTAGGGGTAAATACGGCTATATGGACAGAAAAGGCAATGTGGTCATTGAACCTCAATTTGATGATGCAGAACAATTTTCAGAAGGACTTGCTTGCGTGAAAATAGGCGATAAAACTGGTTACATTAATAAAACCGGAGCATTTGTAATTGACGGAGAAGGATTGGAATTTGTAGGCAAAATGTCAGATGGAATGGTGATGGTTGGTAACAAAGGAAAATATGGCTATTTCGATAAAAATGGCAATCAAGTACTAGCATTTAAATATGAAAGTGCCAGTGACTATTCTGATGGTTTAGCATGGGTTGTAATAAATGGGGACATTTGTTGCATTGACAAAAGAGGAAATGTGGTAATTGATGCTGCAAATTATATTGGGGTTAATGATTTTAATGAAGGTATGGCTTTTGTATGGATAGATTACGAGCATCCTGTCTGTATTGACAAAAAAGGTAATGTCGTGATTGATAAATTACCAGAAGGATTGTCTTGGGATGATGATTTGATGTTTTCAGAGGGACTTGCTCGCGTGAAAATAGATGACAAATATGGTTATATTGATAGAACTGGGAAAATTGTAATTGAACCTAAATATGATGAAGCGGAACAATTTTCGGACGGCTTAGCCTTGATATTGAATGAGAATAATCGATATGGTTACATTGATAAAACGGGAAGGGTTGTAATACAGCCAAAATATAACCTGGCAAGTAGCTTTTCAGAAGGATTGGCAGCTGTTTGTTGTTTTAGAGATGGTTCGTTGAAGAGCAGGAAGTATTATTATATTGATAAGAATGAAAAAATGGTGATTGATTCGTTGTTTTGCAAGGCAACTGAATTTCACGATGGCATAGCAAAAGTAATCATTTATAACGAAGGCGATAACTATGTAGATAAAAAGGGGAATCTGCTAATCAATAGGAATGTGAGTTATTTTGAAAAACTATTTTCTTGGGGGGCGAGAGATCGTTATAGCATTCGAGATTATCTTCTTGACAATGATTACCGTGAAGCATTGATAGAGAAATATGGAAAGAAATGGTATGATGTTTTGAAAAATCAGGAATGGGACAATTCACAAGGTAGAACTTATTATAATGAAGAAGACAGGTGTTATACATGTGTTGATAATACTATTGATGAAGAAATGATAGGGTTTATGAGGTATTATCCAGAAAAAGATGAAGTTTCTTCTGCGCTGTTTGTTCTTGAAATCCCAGGAGTGTACGATTTAGAACATGCGATAAGGGTAATGCCAGACGGTAAAGTACAATGTGGCAATTGGAAGGAGGACTATTTTGTAAACGAATTCAATGAGAAAGATTACAATTATCCATACGTTTATATTTCCCTTCCAGGCGTTTATACTCCTGAGAATTGGGATGTAAATATTAGGATAATGTTTAGCAAAGAAGGCTTTAGAATAGTACAGGAAGAAGATATTACCTGGGATACGGACATCGTTATCAGAAGAGATTCCGATGGTCAAACACTTAGAGTGCCTTATAAAGAGTATGGAGCCGGTGGTATAGTTTCGGATTATGATTATTGTGAGTGGATAAGTGATGTGTTGAACGAAGGGAATTTTACCATCAAGGTTGGAAGCACGATAAGTAGAGTAACTAATGAAACGAAAGGTTTCAAAGGAGCTGTGATAAATTTGCATGGAGGATTTTTCAGTCCAACCCAAAATAATGCAAGTTCATCGCCTGAATTTCATCAACAAGTCAATAGCGGTGTAAGCCAATTTGTTGTTATAGAGGGTTCGCAATTACGCCTCCGCTTGGGTCCTTCAACAAGTTCAGATACCTTTAAATGGCCTGATGGCACGAACCGTCATCCTAATGTTGGTGACAAATTTAGATACCTTGGCGAGTCGGACGATTTTTACAAGATTGACTTTAATGGTAATGAATTGTGGGTGTCGAAACAATATACACATCTGGAATAACTGAATAGTATAGTATGGAAAAAGCCGGCAGCAATGTCGGCTTTTTTCATGTCGTTTTTGACAATGCGCAATCATAGAAACCCTAAAATCTTTGACAATGCGCAGGGATAACGGCGTTTTCAGATGCAAATGGCCATATAGGGCGGGATGGAAATTCGTTTCTCGTTTACAGTGAGATTCCTTGGGTGGATGATATACGCCCAATCGACGCGCTCGTGGAACTTGGGCAC
>JAEETH010000030.1 GCA_016290215.1 Bacteroidales bacterium | reverse complement strand
TGAAGCCCGTGTTGAATGGCGACATCAAGTTCTATCCCGCCAAATATGTCAACCTCTACCGTCACTGGTTGGAGAACATCAAGGACTGGTGCATCAGCCGTCAGCTGTGGTGGGGCCATCAGATTCCAGCCTACTATCTGCCCGAAGGCGGTTTCGTGGTCGCTGAGACACCCGAAGAAGCATTGAAACTGGCCATCGAGAAGACTGGCAACAAGAATTTGACCCTCAAAGACTTGCGTCAAGATGACGATGCCTTGGACACTTGGTTCAGCTCGTGGCTGTGGCCTTTGTCGCTTTTCAACGGCATCCTCGACCCCGACAACTCCGAGTTCAAATACTACTACCCCACCAACGACCTCATCACCGCCCCCGACATCATCTTCTTCTGGGTGGCGCGCATGATCATGGCCGGTGAGGAATACCAAAATGAAGTGCCGTTCAAGAATGTGTATTTCACCGGTATCGTGAGAGACAAGTTGGGCCGCAAGATGTCCAAGTCGTTGGGCAACTCCCCCGACCCGATCGAGCTTATCGACAAATTCGGTGCCGATGGTGTGCGCATGGGCATGATGCTCAGCGCCCCTGCCGGCAACGACATCCTCTTCGACGAGGCCCTCTGCGAACAAGGCCGTAACTTCTGCAACAAGATTTGGAACGCTTTGCGTCTGGTGAAAGGCTGGAATGTGGACGAAAACGCCGCCCAACCTGAGGCCGCCAAGATGGCCGTCAAGTGGTTTGAGGCTCGCTTCAACCAGGTGTTGGCCGAGACCAACGACAACATCGACAAGTACCGCTTGAGCGATGCTTTGATGGGCATCTACAAGCTCACCTGGGACGACTTCTGCTCGTGGTACTTAGAGATGGTGAAGGCCCCGCAAGGCCAAGGCATCGACCCCGTAACCTACGCCGCCACTATCAAGTTCTTCGAGAACCTGATGCTCTTGTTGCACCCCTTCATGCCGTTCATCACCGAGGAAATCTGGCATGCCATCGCCGAGCGCAAAGAAGGTGACGACATTATCATCGCGCAGCAGCCTAAATTCCAAAGCTTTGATGAGGCTATTCTTAAACAGTTCGAGTTCACCCAAGAGGTCATCAATAATGTCCGTAAGGTGCGTTCTGATAAGAACATCGCCTTCCGCGATGCCATCCAACTCGTGGTGAAAGGTACGGCCAACAAGGATTTCGACTGCGTGATTGCCAAGCTCTGCAACGTGAGCGAGGTGAGTTATGTGGCTGAGGCTCCTGCTGGTGCCTTCGGCTTCATCGTGGGCAGCACCGAGTTCTTCGTGCCGCTCACCGGCAGCGTCGATGTGGAGGCCGAGATCAAGAAGTTGGAAGAAGAACTGAAATACGCCCAAGGCTTCCTGAAGAGTGTTGAGGCTAAACTCTCCAACGAGCGCTTCGTGAGCGGTGCTCCTGCCGCCGTCGTCGACAAGGAGCGTAAGAAAAAAGCCGACGCCGAAGCCAAGATTGCTGTGATTGAGCAGCAGTTGGCTGGGCTGAGGAAATAAGTTTTCAAAACAGAAACGGGCTTCATCTTTTGTTGGTGAAGCCCGTTTCTACATTATTAACAATTTCCGCAAGTTCCAATAATATCGGTTCTTGTTACCCGTCTTACTTCGAATATGAAACCATTACCATTACTTGCTTCTTTGACATATTTGCCTTCTCCATTATTACAAGCATTATAACATTCACTTACCGCTTGATCCCTTGCTTCAGATTCGCTGTCAGCGCATTGTGGTGTTATATAAGTTTCACCAGATTTCACAGTTTTAGATTGTATCACACTTCCGCCCCATCTTTCAGTCCTCAATTCATAAATTATATCATACGTCACTTTCACCCTATAACATTGTTCTTGCTGAGGTGTAGCACTGGACAGGGTTTGTTGAGACATTGCATTGGGTTTGAACGATGAGCCCAAAAAGATTGTAATCGCAGCAACCAATATTAAAAACAATTTTTTCATTTCAATTTTGGCAGTTTTTATCCTGTCGCCCGCAGTTTTGTTGATGATTTTGTTTTCCCTACTCTATTATGGCTTTTCAGGATTCTCCGCCAGTACCTTAACCAATTTACGCACACAAAAAAAGCGTGGCACTTTTTCGCCTTCATTGGTTGTTCTGAGGTCTTGGACTACCTACAATCTCCCAATTACAACGAGCAAAGCCCACGCCACTTGGCGGGAGCATCGTTGCTTTACTCTGGGAAATTGTTTGAAAGTGTCCAAGTTTCAGAACAACCAGCTAAGCTACTCCGCTTTTTCCTATTCTATGATGTGCATATCGCTTAAAGCGTTATCTCATAGGCTAATGTTTTGATTTATAATCAGTTAATTGTCAATTTTTGTATTCAAATTACATTCTCTTCAATGTTTTTTCATCCTATACTCATCGAATGACGGTGCAAATATAAAGAAAAGGAATTTAAATCTGCAAGAAAAGAAAAACTTTGTACTTTTGCACTGCCAAAGTGCCGGTATAGTCTTTGTCACTATGCATTGCACTATAAAAGGTTTCAAATCGGGCTTCACCCTTTGTCGGAGAAGCCCGTTTGTTTTTTTCAATCCTATACATCAAGTAGAAAGCTGTCAAAGGATAGAATTAAAACACCATCAACATCTGCGAAATGAAGTATTCCAAAGGGAAATACGAGATAGACCAAGCCTATGAAGATACACTCAACGACAGACTGACGACTTTCGTTCAAGAAACCGGCACTAAAAAAACGCTTTTACTCACCTTTGTGACTACTGAAGGCGTAAAGCAAAATGCACACAGTGGAGGTGTTCAGTGCGAGGTGGTTTTGGATGAACTATTTGAGTGATGAATTTTCCGCAGAAAATCAAAAGATAATCTGCGCAAATGGCATCAAAAAGCATCATTTGCGCAGAAAATATTTCAATAAGTTGCGCAATTTTTGAGGAAAACATTCCCTCCATTACACAAGATATCAACAAAACTCTATGGAAAAACCACAGATAATATGATTTTCCCCAGAGTTTTGTCAAAAACATTGTAGAGACGCGCCATAGCACGTCTCTACAAACAGCATATTAAAATCAGTTGCAACCGCCGCCACAACCCTCGCAACCGCCTTCACCGCAGTCGCCGCCGCAACCGGCACAGCCGCCTGCGCCGAAGTCTTCATCGGTGGACTCGCGCACATCGAGGATCTCGCCAGAGAAATGGAGGTGCTTGCCCGCCATGTCGTGGTTGAAGTCCATCTTCACGTGATTGTCGCCAATCTCGCGGACGATACCGGCAATCGGGCGACCGTCTGAGGTCTGCATCATCAGCTGAGCGCCGACTTTCACCATGTCCATCAGCACATTGTTCTGCATGAACATGTTCTTATCGAGGTCCATCACGTATGCCTCATCGCGCTCGCCGTAACCCTCTTCGGGGGTCAGGTGGAAGGCATAATGGTCGCCAGGCTCCTTGCCCATGAGGTTCTCCTCGAACTTGGGCAATAACTGATGCATGCCAAAGATGGCAACAAAGGGGTTCTCTTTCGTGGTCTCCTGAAGGATGGGACCGTTTTCGTCGTTCTCACGCAGGACGTAGGTCATTGTGACGACAGCTTGATCTTGGATTTTCATAGTGTATTTGTATTTAAAGATTTAAGATTCAAAGATTTAAAATTTCAAGATTTCATGATTTCTAATTTCAAAATTCCTAATTCAGCATTCAGCATTCATAATTCAGCATTTTAATAACTGCCAAACATCTTCCGCAGGAACCACTCTATCGCGGCCAAGCCGATGAGGACGAAGAAGATCCACTTGGAGTGAATCAAGTCTTCGAAACGGCTCTCATGGTGTTCAACGGAGGTGATGCGCGAATCATTGTGCAAGTCGGCAAAAAGTTGCTGCAACTCGCGGGCGGTATAGCAGTTTCCGTTGGTCAGGCGAGCGATGGTGCGCATACGGTCAATGTCAGCGGTAAGCTGTTGTGCCTCAATGCCGATGGCCACTACACTAAAGGTGCCGTTCACATTGATTAGGCGCTCGCCCATCTGCGCTTGCACCTTAAAGGTATAAAGGCCTTCGGGAAGAAGGCCAGCGTTCAGCTCATAGTCGTGATCGCGTTTCGAGAAGGTGTAGTCGTAAGTCTCGCCCGTCAATTTATTCTCGATTTGAATGGTCATGTCGGGGTCGGTCACCAACTCGTTGTTCGGGTTGCGCAACTCGGCGGTGATGATGACAGGCTCGTTGCTGTAGTAGGTCTCCTTGGCATAGATGGCCGAGCCGTCGTTGGCCGACAACAGCAGGTACTTCAGCGACTTGGAGAACATCTCGTCGAACACATCGTGGTTCTTGTTCTGGTAATACTCATACAGCCTCCAACGCCAGATGTTGGTGCCAAACAGGAAAGCCATCTTGCGCCCATCGCTGGCAAAGCTCAACAGTGGCAACCCCGACTTGATGCCCATCACTTCCTGCAAAAGCAAGTCGTCGTGCGATTTCAATGTATTGATTTCCAGATGTGGCAAGGCCAAAGGTGGATATTTTGCGATGAGTTGCTCCGACTTCGAGTCAAAGGTGAAGGTCGAGAAGGCCGTGTTTTGGTGCGCCTTGACATCCATCAGGGTGTTGGTTGCACCAGAATGCAAGACAAAGACATTCTGCAACTTGCTTAACATATCGCGGTCGGTGTCATTGCCGATGATGAAGAAGACGGGCAACTTCACGTTCTTGTCTAATTGTACCTTCAAAGCATTGAAATCCATACGTGCAGAGGGCACCTGATGCAGGATGACCAAGTCATAGTTGCTAAACTCGGGCAAGGTCTCCTTTCCGAAACAGAAATCCACCTCATAATTGTCGTTGAGCACGCTGCGCAAGGCACCCAAGTCGGGATGCGGCGAGGCAGCCACACAAAGCAGCTTATATTTCTGGTCAAGTACTTCGACATAGATATGCCGCACATTATTCAGCAGTTGTTCCTCCTCGTCGATGCCGCTCACCTCGATGTCGATGGCCATCACGCCTTTCTTGGTGGCGTCGAGCATGAAGTCGATTTCCTTGGAGAAGCGATTGGAGGGAATCTCGATGTCGCGCTTCTCGATAAGGCGACCGCTTTCCTTGAGGGTCAGTTGGGCCTTGCGGCCGGCCAAGTCGCGAGCGGCGACGGTCACACGAATGGGGAATGTCGCGCCGAGCGACACCACCTTATTATAATGCACATTGCGGATGGCGAGGTCGGGATAGGAAATCGAGTCGCCCAAAACGACCGTATGGATGGGGAACGGGAAGTTCTCCGCTACCAACTCCGGCTCGAAACCGCGGTTGTAGATGCCATCGGAAAAGAGCAGCACCGCACCCACATTACGCTTGTAATATCTTCTGTCCAAGGTCTTTATGAGAGACGACAAGTCCGTCAGTTGGTCGGAGAAATCGAGTTGCTCAAAATCACGGACTTCCTCACCGAAAAGATATTCATCGACTTGAAAATCAGCGTTCAAGTCTTTCCTAAACTGCTCAAATTGGGTCTGATAATCCTTTTTGTAAAACGCCGAATCCTTGCAAAGGATGACGGACGAAGAATTGTCATGGGCAAGGATGATTGTAGGTGTCTCCACCGAACTGAATTTCTGTCTAATCAACGGATTAAAGAGCAGCAAAACCACCAAGCCCACTATCAGTGTTCGTAGAGCAAACAAAATGACATTCAATGCTTTGCCATAGTGTTGTTTCTTGTTCCGGAAATACAACACTGTAGCCGCCGCCAGACCAGCCAACAGCGATAAAGCCAACATCCATATTGGGATTCCGATATTCATTTAGGGCTCAAATATGTATTGCAAAAAAGCCTCACTTCTTGAAAAGCTTGGAATGTGACCCTACACGGACAAGTTTGATGGTGTCACCGCTTTTTTCAAACCAAATCAGAAGCATATCGGGGCGAAGATGGGCTTCCAAATTATCCTTGTACTTGCCTTTAAGCGGATGTGTCAGATACGGATCGTATGGCAATGTGCCAGTTGTTGCAAGAATACCTAAAGCTGTCTCTAGAAGTTTTGTGTCAGAAGCAGAGAGTGCCTTGTAGTCCTTCTTGAATTGGGTTGACGATTCGAGGTTGTACATGGGTCAGTTTCTGAGATAGTTCAACATATCCTGCAAGTTCGATGCCTTATAGGTTTTCCCAGACTTTACCTCCTCAATAGCCTTTATTGTTGTTGCATTAGGCTCGTCGTCCTTCAGAATCTTGAAAATTCCAAGACTCTCTATAAACTTGACGACAGCCTGTGCTGTCTTGTTGCGCTCATTATAGCTTAACGTTATTGTTGTCATATTGTTCACTTTTGTGTTTATGCTGCAAAAGTAAGAAAAAATCTCCAAATCTTTCTTACCTCTCCGACTTCTTCATCTATAGATACATTTTCATTTCAAAAACATCTGACGAAATAACCCGTCTATATCAGCCATAAAACGGTCTTTGTCAAAATCAGTCACTTTTTTTGGCACTTTCAAATTCTGAAAGGTATTGAGAACCTCTGAAGCAACTATTCTTTTTAATTCCTCGTCTTTTGCCGCCAACACCTTCTCATAATTCAATTTGATTTCTATTTCCAATGTCTTATGGCTGACGATCGGAATGGACCCAAAAGCCATTGTTTCCTTGTGCTCCGTATATCGAGGCCGACGAGGTTTAGAAAAATCATCATATACAGGTTCAACAACGATAAGTCCAACAAGCATCTTTTCAATAGATTCACCATAATCATTTGATGCGACCAAATTGTTTGCCGCCTCCGACACTTCTTGTATCGCTTGCCTTTTTGATACGCTTTTCTCCCAAGAAATGCTACTGTCAATTACACTTATTTTCAATTCCATAATTATACTACATTTTACGGCAAAGAATCCGATGTTCATCGATTACTCTTATAAAGGCACAAAGATAGGAGTTTTGTTGTGATTTTCTACAGATTTCTTTGCGAAGCAAATCCCCATAACCGAAGAAAACATTACTTTTGCGCAAAATTTGCGTCCATGAACAGCATTTCGGTCGTCATCATCACCTTCAACGAGGAGCAGAAAATCGCGCAATGCCTTGACTCCATTAAGGATATTGCCGACGAGATCATCGTCGTTGACTCGCATTCCACCGATGCGACCGAGGCCATCTGCGACCGCTATGGCGCGAAGTTCTTCACCCAAGACTGGCTCGGCTACTCCGACCAGAAAAACCTCGCCGACGACCTCGCCACCTGCGACCTCATCTTCAGCATCGACGCCGACGAAGCCCTCTCCGACGAACTGAAAAAGTCTATCAAAGTACTGAAAGACAAGGAAATCGCCGAGAACGAGGTCTTTGCCATGAACCGTCTAAACAACTACTGTGGCCGGTGGGTCAAAGGCTGCGGCCTTTATCCCGAGACCAAGATACGCATCTGGCGGCGCGGCTTCGCCGAGTGGGAAGGCATCATCCACGAATGGCTGAACTTCAAGGAAACGTCGAAGAAAACCCTGTTGAGCGGCGACCTGCTGCATTATTCCTGGGACACGCCTGAGGCTTTTCGGAAACAACAGTTCCATTTCGCCGAGCTGGGCGCTCAATCATATTACGAACGCGGCAAAAAGACGGGCATCCTGCCATGGATCTTCAGCCCGAGCATCAACTTTATCCGCACCTATATTATAAAAGGCGGCTTCCTCTACGGCAAGACAGGCTTCAGCATCTGCCGCGTGATGACGCAAGCCAATAGGCACAAGTATAATTTATTGAGAAGTAAAATAAAAGACAAGTAACAATGACCAATGACTATGACCATGACCACTTCGACCGTGAGTCAGGTCATAGTCATGGTCACAAGTCATAGTAAAGAAAAAAAATGGAAGAATCATTTGAACAAGAAGTAGAACGCACCGTAGCCATGCTAAAGGCTGGAAAGACCATCCTCTACCCCACCGACACCATTTGGGGAGTGGGCTGCGACGCCACCAACAACAAGGCCTGCCTGCGCGTGTACGCCGTCAAGCAGAGGCCGCTCAACAAGAGCCTCATCATCCTCGTCGATTCGGTAGAAAGGCTCCAGGATTACGTGGTTAACGTACCTGCCATCGCCTACGACCTCATCAAGGGCGCCAAAAGTCCGCTGAGCATCATCTATCCCGAAAGCAAGAACTTGGCCAAGGCCGTTTCCGACGACAAGAGCATCTGCATCCGCGTGGTTGACAACGACTTCTGCAAGGTAGTCATCCGTCGCCTCGGCAAACCCATTACCTCTACCTCGGCTAACCTAACCGGGCAACCTTCATCGATGATTTTCAGCGACATCTGCGATGAAATCAAGAACTCGGTCGATTATGTGGTGCAGCTCTACCACGACAGCTTCTGCAAGCCCAAAAGCTCGACTATCATCAAGCTCAACGAGGACAACACTTTTGAGATTTTGAGGCAATAACCCAATAAAGCGATGCCTTGAAACATATAAAAACAATGATGATAGCCTTGGCTTGTGCGTTTGCTATGGTTTCCGCTCAAGCCCAAGAGTCTGCCAACAACGACACAACCATTTATACCATTGCTGACGGTATCTGAACATAAATCTTTTCTTTTTAAACGACGAATTGCAAATCTGCCTGAACCCGAGATTCAGATAGCATTTCGTTGAATACCACAAATGATAGCGTATATAATCAAACCTAAAGTTTCCAACAATCCTATAATAAATGGCATGATTACAAAATAAAAGTTTATTTTTCTAATTTCCTTATCGGACAGCTTGCTTGAGCCTTTCTTCAACTTGTTATGATCCAGTTTGTAATCAAGAATAATCCCAATGATAAATCCCGAAACAACGAATGCGAAACATAAAATTAAAATCCATTTTACCACATCAAAAGTCCATTCATTGCTACTCGCAACGAAAATAAGAGGTATTGTAATGTCAATCGCCCACATTCCAATAGAAAAACCAACTACCCCTCCCGGGCCTACACGACTATGCCTCAACCATTTGCCATATTTTTGGTTGCGTTGCATTTTATCATAATTATATGTCATCCGTTCCAACAGCATAGTCACTCTTTGTTTTCATTGCGCAAATATAGTCATTTTCATCAAATTGTCCGCCTTTTCCCGAAAAAACACTACCTTTGCGCCCCTAAAACCCCATTTTGACCTATGAAATCACTGAAATTGTTTTTTTTGGCTATTGCCTGTTTCATTGCAATGGCGGCAACAGCCCAACAGCCCCAATCAAAAGGGCAGATGAACTCCCAAAAACTGGCTACGACGCTTTATCTCATCGAGAACTTTTACGTCGACACGGCCAATATAGACAAGGTGACGGAAGACGCCATCATCGCGGCACTGAAAGAACTCGACCCGCACTCGGCCTACATTTCCAAAAAGGACGTGGAGAAGGCCAACGAGCCCCTCGTGGGTAGCTTCGAGGGCATCGGCGTGACCTACCAGCTCATCCGCGACACCATCACCGTCATCAGCCCCACGGCGGGAGGCCCCTCCGAGAAGGTCGGCATCATGACCGGTGACCAGATCATCAAAATCGATGGCGAAGATGCCTTCGGCAAAAAAATCGACAATGAATATGTGCAGAAACGCTTGCGCGGCAAGAAAGGCACCAAGGTCACCGTGGGCGTGAAGCGCGGCAGTGACCCTGAACTTATTGACTTTGAAATCACCCGCGACAAGATTCCGTTGAACAGCATCAACGCTTCTTATATGCTCGACAACCATATCGGCTATATCAAACTCGACCGTTTCGCACAAGAATCGACACAAGAGTTCAAGGAAGCCTTCGCCAAGCTGCAAAGCCAAGGCATGGAGTCGCTCATCTTCGACCTGCGCGGCAACACGGGCGGCTACCTTAACACCGCCATCGAATTGGTGGATCAATTCATCGACGAAGGCAAGCTCATCGTCTTCACCGAAGGCATCCACTCACCCCGTCAGGAATGGAGAAGCACTGCTGCGGGGCTTTACACCACGGGCAAACTCGTCGTCCTCATCGATGAAGGCTCAGCCTCGGCCAGTGAGATTCTTTCAGGTGCCATCCAAGACCACGACCGAGGTGTCGTCATCGGTCGCCGTTCCTTTGGCAAAGGTCTGGTTCAAAGACCTTTCAACCTGCCCGACGGCGCACAAATCCGCCTGACCACCTCGCGCTACCACACGCCTTCGGGACGTTGCATCCAACGGCCTTACGAAAAGGGTGCCGAAGACTATGCCAAGGAGATGGAAAAACGCCTCAAACATGGCGAATACTACCATGCCGACAGCATCCACTTCCCCGACTCGCTGAAGTTTAAGACCGACGGCGGTCGCACCGTTTACGGCGGTGGTGGCATCATGCCCGACCTCTTCATTCCTGTCGACACGGCCTACAATAGCAAGCTCTACACCAACCTCGTCCGCAAAGGTGCCTTGAACCGCTTCACCACCGATTACGCCCTCAAACATCGTGACGAAATCAAGGCCCAATATGGCGATTTCGATAACTATAACAAGGATTTCGTTGTCGGTCAGGACCTCGTTAATGGGCTGAAAAAAGCCGCTGAAGACGCCAAGGTGGAATGGAATGACGAGCAATTCAATCGTTCAGAAAAGTTCTTGCTTTTGCAGATCAAAGCCTTGATAGCACGCAATGTTTGGGAGACACAACAATACTACCAGGTGATGGCTTCATCCGACCCTGGGGTTCAGAAAGCAATCGAAATCCTCAACGACAACAAAGCTTTCAACAAAATATTGAGCAACAAATAATTACAACAAATCATAAAATTCGATTCCATGAAAATGACAAGGACGAGTTTACTCATAGCAGCTATTGTTTTGCTCATCGGTACACAAGCCTTTGCCCAAGGGCGCATTGATTTCGGGAAGACCGCTTCCGTACAGCAATGCGTCAACGTGAATGACAACGGCTTTACGGCTAATTTCTCTTTCAATAATCTGATTTCTAAAGAAGTACAAACTGAAAAAGGTACGTTTTCCAGCATCGTCATGGAAGACACCTATCCTTCTGGCAACATCGGCGAGCCTTCACTTCCTGCTGCGCACCAGCTGATAGCCGTTCCATACGGTGCCCAAAACGTCACTGCGGAAGTCGTCAGCTACACAACAACCGAATATAAGTTGAGCGATTTCAATATCAACCGACTCATGCCTCAACAGCCATCGGTCAGGAAAGACCAAAAGCCCGAGGACATCAAGTTTGCCTATAACGAAAAAGCCTACGCCAGCAAGGACTATAGTGCCCGTAACCTTGTGGATTTCGAGATTCTCGGCACGATGCGTGGCATCCAAATCGGCTCGCTGACCGTGAACCCAGTGGCTTACAATCCTGCCAAAGGCAGCATCGTGGTTTATAACGACATCGAGCTGAAAGTCAACTACAACGAATACGACAAGACCGCAGCCTACAACGAGTTCGCCCGCACCTTCAGCCCCTATTTTGCCCCCATTTACAAGCAGATGTTCAACTGGCGTGACGACGTGTACGACCAGCACCCCGACCTGTGGCAAGCCCCTGTGAAGATGCTCGTCATCGCCGACCGCATATTTGAGGAGTCGATGCAGGAATGGATTGCGTGGAAAACCACCAAAGGTTTCTACATGGACGTGAACTATACCGACCAAATCGGCAACACTGCCTCGGCCATCCGCAGTTTCATCCAAGGCAAGTATGCGCAAGACGCTCCTACTTTTGTCATCATTTTCGGCGACAAGAACCAAGTGGAAGCCAGTGCCATCGGCAGCGAAACCGAGTGCGTCACCGACTTGTATTACATGAGCGTTGACAACGACGATTTCCCTGACATTTACCACAGCCGAATGTGTGCCGAAACCGTTGAACAGATGCAAAACATCATCGCCAAGAGCCTGCTATACGAACGCTACGAGTTTCCCGACCCGTCCTATTTAAACAATGTACTTCTCGTGGCTGGCTGGGATGATTATTGGTGCGACTACATCGGTGTACCGACCATCCAATACGGCATGAACTACTACTATAACGCCGAGCATGGCTACAACGAGGTAAACTACTTCCTTGGTCGGCCCTACGAAGACGCCTACGCCAGCCTCAACACGGGCGTCGGTTTTGCAAACTATACCGCTCACGGCTACAACCAAGGTTGGGGCGAGCCTAACCTCGACAACAACGACATCCCCAATTTGACCAACTTCGGCAAGCCTTTCCTCGCAATAGGCAACTGCTGCAGCGCCGCCGACTGGGGCATCAACAGTACCTGTTTCGGTGAAGCCATGATTCGCACCAACCAAGCCGCCGCATATGCCTACATCGGCTCCTGCCCTAGCACTTACTGGTATGAAGACTACTATTTTGCCGTCGGAGCCACCAACATTTTCGGGCAAATGCCCACATACGAGGAGTCATCGATGGGCGTTTACGATGCTGTTTGGGACAACAATGGGTTCAACACCGTTGCATCTCTGCCTTTTATCGGCAACCTTGCCGTGTGTTATGCCCATAATCCCGGTGAGGCCGTCAACACTTACTATTGGCAAGCTTACCACACCCTTGGCGATGGTTCCATCATGCCTTTCCGCGTACAACCAACTGAAAACGTGGTCAGTCACGACGATGATTTCCCCATCGGAGCAAACAGCTTTGAAATCAGTGCCTTGCCTGGCTCGTATGTGGCCGTCAGCAAAGACGGCGAGCTTCACGGCGCAGGCCTCGTCGATGAGAGCGGCGTCATCAACCTTGATTTGGAACCCGTTAATACGAGCGGCGAGGTGACCATTTGCGTCACTGGCCTCGACAAGATTCCATACATTGCCAACATCCCTGCCGCCGTCCTCGAAGGACCCTTCATCGCCATCGACAGCTACACGCCCCACAACCCGCATGTTGGTGAAGAGAATCCGTTGAGCATCACCTTCAAGAACATCGGCACCGAAGCTATTGGCGGCACGACGACCGTCACCTTGACTTGCGACGCACCCGAACTCACCATCCTCAACGGCACGGCCACCTTCGAGAGCCTCGCACCCGAGGAAAGCGTCACCATCAACAACTTCAGCTACAGCATCGCCGAGGGTGTGGACGACCGCGCCGTGTTCACCCTCCATAGCACTGCTACTTGTGGTGACAACGTTTGGGAAGGCAAAACCGTGCTGACGGCATGGGAAGCCAAACTACAATATGAAAGCATGGAATGGGATGGAGGATTCGTCCCTGGCGAAACCGTGAGCGTCGTGGCCCATTTTATTAATAAAGGTCATTATCGTGCCACCAACGCCATGGCAAACATCGCCAGCATAAGCGAATACATCACCTTTGAGAGCGAAACCGTTGAAATCGGCACCATCGACCCTGAAGGCGAGGCTGTTTGCGTGTTCAATGTCATCATTAGCCCTGACTGTCCTGAGTCGGAAATCCTTCCGCTCAACTTCACACTCAACGCCGACAATGGCCTTACCGCCGAAGGCAACGGCAGGTTGCGTAACGCCTGCAACGTCATCTTTGAACTCAGCGACACCTACGGCGACGGCTGGAACAACGCCTACTTAGACGTCACCTTTGACGATGGCACACCTTCCGAACGCCTATTCATCGAGAGCGGCAACTACGCCTCTTTCGCCATCGAAGTTGGAAACCATGTGCATGTTAGCCTTTTGTGGACTGTAGGCGAATGGGATGGAGAAGTGAGTTTCGTGGTGCGCTACGAGAATGGCGACATCATTTACCAACATGGCCAAAACCCGCAAGAAGGGCTGCTCTACGAATTTGATTGCGACTGTCAATTCAGCACCAGCAACTTCAGCCCCGTTGAGAACTTGACTGCCACCGTTGAAGGCTACCATATCATCCTCGACTGGGAAACTGCATCCAATCCCATCGGCTTCATCGTCTATCGGAACGGAATCCAATTAGGCGAGACCACCGAAACCACTTTCACTGACGAAGTCGGTACGGAGATGACATACACTTACTGCGTGGTTGCCAAATATGATGAAGGTATCTCTTACCCCGAATGCGTGAATATGGAATTCTTTGACGGCTTGGAAGAAAACGTCCCTTCGACAGGCTCAGGGACCTTTGCGGTCTATCCCAACCCCACGTCCAACTCACTGAATGTCATTATCGAAGACACTGATTTCAACTTTATCCTATTTAATAATGTTGGTCAGGCGGTGGCCAAAGGCGGTGCCCATGGTATGGCGCAAATCCATGTTGAAGGCATAGCCAAAGGCATTTATTTCCTGCACATTACGTCAGGAATGCAAGCACGAGTGGTCAAAGTCGTTGTCGAATAAACTTCGTCACGTATTTTTCTTCTTTTTGTGGAACATTTTTCCGATTAATAGCCTGTATTTTTCGGAAAAATTCCCTATTTTTGCCGCTCCATTAATTATGGAAATAATCCAACAATAATTTCAATAACAAATTTCATTCAAATGAAAAGAAACGCTTTATTTACCTTAGTACTCCTCTTTGCAGGACTGCTATTTGGCACACATGCGATGGCCCAAGGCCGTATCGACTTGAACGCTGCCAAGGCAACACAAGAATGCAAGAACGTCACGCTCGACGGTTTCTCTGCATCTTTCTCTTACAGCTCCATTGAAAGCCAAGAGATGAACACCGAAAAGGGTGTTTTCTCCATCCTTAACATGGGCAACTCCATCGCCGCTGGCAACATTGGCGAGCCCGAGGTGCTTGTTACCCGCAAGCTTATCGCCGTTCCTTTCGGTGCCACCCCCGTGGTGACCGTCAAGCACTACACCGTTGAAGAATACAATCTTGCTGACTACGGCATTGCAAAACTCTATCCTCATCAACCTTCGGTGAGCAAGAGCGACAACAATCCCAAGTTTGCCTATAACGAAGCTGCCTATTCAGCAAGAGGCTACAACGAGGACCGTCCGATTGCCGAGGTTTCAGTTTTGGGAACCATGCGTGGCGTCCAGCTCGGAGCACTGCAACTCAACACCTTGAGATACAATGCCGCAGCAAACACCATCCGCGTTTACAACAACATTGAATTGGAAGTGTCGTTCAAAGGTGCCGACCTCGCCCTGACTGAAAAGACCTTGGTGAACACCTACAGCCCTTATTTCAAAACGGTTTATTCGACCTTGTTCAACGAGAAAGCAATTTCCGATACTTACGACGAGCACCCCGACCTCTGGGCCGTTCCTGTCAAGGTTTTGGTCATTGCCAACCGTATGTTTGAAGAAGCCATGGAGCCTTGGCTTACCTGGAAGACCGAAAAAGGTTTCTACATGGATGTCAACTACACAGATGAGATTGGCACAAGCGCCGCTGCCATCAAGAGCTTCATCGTCGACAAATACAACCAAGGCCTGGCTGAAGGACAAACTCCTACCTTCCTTATCATCGTCGGTGACAACAACAGAGTTCCCCAATCACAAATGGGCGCAGCAACCAATAAAGTGACCGACCTTTATTACTACGCCGTGGCAGGTGGTGCCAGCGATTACTTCCCGGATATGTTCCACAGCCGTTTCACCTGCGAAACCGTCCAGGAATTCCAAAATGTCATTGAAAAATCCATGATGTATGAGCAATACACCATGCCCGATCCGAGCTACTTGAACAATGTGCTCCTCATTGCAGGTTGGGACGGCACTTGGAATCCGAGAATCGGCAAGCCTACCATTCAATATGCCACAAACTACTATTACAATGCTGAACACGGCTTCGACAATGTGTATAGCTACTTACAACAGCCTTACACGGGCTGCTATCAACATTTGAGCACGGGCGTCGGTTTTGTGAACTACACCGCCCACGGTGGCGACACCGAATGGTCCGACCCCAACTTCTCTGCCAGCAACGTCAATTCGTTGACCAACCTTAACAAATACTTCCTGGCCATGGGTAACTGCTGCTTGGCCGCCAACTGGGGCTATTCAAGCAAGAGCTTGGGCGAAGCCATGATTATCGCCCAAAAGAAGGGCGCTTACGCCTACATCGGTTCACCCGTTGAAACCTACTGGTATGAAGACTACTACTTTGGCGTTGGTGCCACTAACACCATGAACCAGATGCCTCTTTACGAGAACACGACGATGGGTGTTTACGACGCCACCTTCACTGATGAGTTCAACAGCATTTCAGCCATTCCGTTTATAGGTAACGTCGCTGTGGCATACGCTCACGCCAATGGTTATCAAAGCAGTAGCACTGCAACCGACCAATATTACTGGGAGGCCTACCATGTCCTCGGCGACGGTTCCGTTTGCCCCTACCACACCAATCCTATCGCGAACACCGTTTCACACATGGCTGTCATGCCCATCGGACTTGACTCTTACACTATCACAGCCGACCCAGGTTCATACGTTGGCATTTCGAAGGACGGCGTCCTCTACGGCGCTGGTGAAATCGGAGAAGAAGGCGTGGCCGACATCCCGATTACCCCCATCACTTCTGGCGGTGAAGTTAAGATTGTGGTGACGCATCCGCAACGTCAACCTTATATTGCAACCATCCCCGCTGCTGCCATGGAAGGTGCTTACGTTTCTGTTGACAGCTATACTCCTGAAAACGCCCATGTCGGCGACGAAGCCAACCTCAGCATCACCTTCAAGAACGTTGGTACACAGGCCACCACTGGCACCACCAATGTCACGCTGAGCTGCGAAAACCCGAACCTCACCATCATTAGCGGCAGCAACCAATTTGGAGCTCTTGCCGCTGATGCCACCGTTACCTTGAACGGCTTCAGCTATCGTATCGCCCAAGGCGTGGCCGACGGCACCAGATTCACCATCAACGTTACTTGTGTTTGCGGTAGCGACACTTGGGAAGGTAAAGCCTACATCACTGCGGGTGAAGCCATCTTAGAATTTGTCGATGCCCAAGCGGGCGGCTACACTCCTGGTGAAACCGTCACCGTCACCGCTACATTCAAGAATACTGGTCACTACATGGCCACCAACGCCATCGCCACCATTGCCTCTACGAGCCAAAATGTCAGCTTCGTAAACGACACCTACCAGGTAGGCACCATCGAGCCTAACGGCATCGCCACCTGCGTGTTCGATGTCACCATCGACGCCTCCTGCCCCAGCACAGAGCAACTGCCTCTGACCTTTACCTTGAATGCCGACGGCAACCTCAATGCCGAAGGCAGCGCCAACCTCAAGAACACTTGTAACGTTGTGTTCTCGCTCGTCGACTCATGGGGCGACGGTTGGAATGGCAACAAGCTCCGTGTTGCTTTTGACGACGGCTCGCCCACTCAAGACCTGACCATCGAAAACGGCAACGCCGCTGAATACATCCTCGAAATCGGAATTAATGTTCACGTTACCTTGAGCTGGGTCAATGGCAGTTACGCCTACGAATGCTCATTCACCGTTTCTTACGAAGACGGCACCGTCATCACCCAAGCCAGCAACCTCAGCGCTTCATGGTCATACCAGTTCGACTGCAACTGCGGCGGTGGTTCATCAACCAGTGTGGATCCTGTAACCGATCTTACTGGCGAAGTGAATGGCAACGAGGTCACTCTCCACTGGAATACGACCACGAATGACGAGTTGGTCTTCCATGTCTATCGTAACGGCGTTAAAATCGGCCAAACCACTGAACACACCTACACCGACATGGTTTCCACCGAGATGGTTTACACCTACTGCGTCGTCGCAGAAATGAGCAGCAACCTCTCAGTTCCTTCGTGCGTCCTTATCGAGTTCTTCGACGACATCAACGAAAACGAAGTCGAATTCGCCATCTATCCTAACCCCGTCAACAACACTCTGTTTGTCAACGGAGGCGATGCCGAATACAGCTATGAGATGTTCAACGGCATGGGACAGAAGGTTGCCGAAGGCAAAGCCACGGGCAACACCCAAATCAGCGTCAGCAGCATGGCCAAGGGAGTCTATTTCCTGCGCCTCACCTCTGGCACGCAAGTGCGCATCGAAAAAGTCGTGGTTGAATAACCACTCGCAGAAATGCAATAAGAAAGGTCGTCCACATCGGGCGACCTTTTTTTATCACGCAGAATACGCTGAACTATATGAAAAGTCGCATGATACAGCTATTAATTTCTGCGTTTTCAGCGAATTCTGCGTGAGAAACAATCATAATCCGCGTTGTTTCTTGATGGCCTCGTAAGCAGCGTTGACTTCTTGGAACTTTTTCTCAGCCGCTTGCCTTACCTCCTCGCCAAGGTTGCTGACCAAATCCGGATGGTTTTTCTTCGCCATCTCGCGGTAGGCTCTCTTCACTTCCTCGTCGGAAGCTGATGCATCAATACCAAGAATCTTATAGGCGCTGTCGGTTTCCTTAATAAACATAGCCTTCACCGATAGGAAATCGCTGTTAGTGATGCCCATATAATCGGAAATCGTGTTGACGACGCCCAGTTCCTCTTGCGAAATCGCACCATCAGCATTGGCAATGCCGAAAAGATAATGGAGCAGTTGAAGGCGGGAGGAATAATCCATGTAACGACCCACCTGCTGACTGACTTCGTAAAGATTATAGTCCTTCTCCAAAATCTCGCGCAGCATCTTGATATAACTCTCAGCGCGATTTTGCCCAAAGTTTTGCAAGAAAAAGCGTTTCACATAATCGAGTTCCGAGCGTTTCACGTTGCCGTCGGCCTTCATCACGGCAGCGGAAAGCACCAACAATGTCACGTTGAAATCACGCTTTTCCTCTGTATTTCCAAAAGTATCCGTCACTTCCGAACGAATCACGCGCGGTCCATTACCAGAAAAAAGTGCGCCGATGGCATAACCTATGATGCCGCCTAAGGGGCCGCCAAATGCCCAGCCCAATCCCGTAAGAAAAAGTTTCAAGAAAAATCCCATAACAGTTCTATTTTTTCAGTCGGCAAAAGTACACAAAAATAAACATTTAGAGTTGATAATATTTCTCAACCAAAAAGCGTTCCACAAGAAAAAAGATTCGTATCTTTGCACTCTTTCAATGGTTTTCATTAATTTTTAATTCATAACACATGAAAAAACTACTTTTTTCCCTCCTATTTGCGGCTTTGTCAACCATGACATTTGCCCAACAATGGACTAGTATCAGCAAGAGTTCCGTGAATGCGGAACCCGCAGGTCCTGAAGTCACCTTGATTTCGAGCAGCGAAAAGCAAGTCGTTGTCGACTTCTCGATAGGTGGTTTCTATTTGACCAGTGTTAGCACTCCGAACGGTACACAGCAAATCGTGTCCGTTCCCAAGATGGCCCCGATGCTCACAGCCGGTGCTCCCGACCTTCCTCAGTTCCCTGTCCCGGCCATCATCGGTGATTTGGCTGAAATGGAAGTCAGCATCCTCAAGAGCGAGTTCACGGACTACCAGAACGTTGAGATTGCCCCTTCAAAAGGCAACCTCAGCCGTCAAGTCGACCCGAAAAACGTGCCTTACACCTACGGCCCCATGTACAGCCAGGATGCTTTCTATCCTGAAGCACAAGCCTCATTGGATGCTCCTTACATCCTTCGTGACTTCCGTGGCCAAAACATCATGGTGAAGCCTTTCACCTACAACCCGACGACCAAGACGCTTCGTGTTTACCACAACATGACCATTGCCATGCGCAAGGTGAGCGACAACGGCGAGAACCCGAAACTCAACCGCAAGCGTTCTGGCAAGTTGGATCCCGAAATGAGACAGGCCTATAGCCGCCGTTTCATCAACTTCGGTGAAAACGCCAGCAAGTACAACTTTGTTAATGACCGTGGCGAGATGTTGGTCATTTGCGCCGACCAGTTTATGGATGGCATGCAAGAATTCGTCGACTGGAAAAACCAGTCAGGACGTCCCACCACAATAGTCAGCGTAAGCGAAGTTGGCGGTAACGAGCAAAACGCTATCAAGAACTACATCACTAACATCTATAACGACCCGGCCCACAACCTCCAATTTGTATTGTTTGTTGGTGACTATGAACACATCACCCCGCACCCCTTCACTTCTGGTTATAGCTCCGAATATTCCGACAACTGGTTTGGCCGAGTTGAAGGCACCGACCATTATGAGGAAGTAATCATTGGCCGTTTCTCAGTGCAAAACAATGCCCATTTGGCCAACCAAGTCAACAAGGTGCTTTACTATGAGCGCGACATGCCAGAAAACCTTACTTGGGTCAACAAAGGCCTTGGCATCGGTGCTATCGGCGCCGGTTCTGGACATTACGGTGAAGATGACTACCAACACATCGACCTCATCCGCGACACACTGGAGCACTACACCTATGAACATGTCACTGAGCTTCACGGTGGTGGTTCTGCCAGCGCTTCAAGCATCAGCGCTGCCATCAACGCAGGCGTGAGCATCATCAACTACTGCAACCATGGCTCCGAGACCAGCTGGGGTGTCGCCAATTACAGCAACAGCCATGTCAACGCTTTGACAAACGACTACATGTGGCCCATCAACTGGTCAGTGGCTTGTTTGACGGGTAAATTCAACTATGGCGGTGCAAATGGTGAATGTTTCGCTGAGGCTTGGATGCGTGCCAGCAATAACTCGACCGGTGTCCCCACTGGCGCTATTGGCGGAATGTTCTCCTGGATGAACCAGCCTTGGATTCCGCCTATGTACGGTCAAGACGAGATGGTCAACATCCTGACCGAATGGCACAACAACGACAAATACAACCATACCTTAGGTGGCGCATCGGTGAACGGCAACCTGTATGTCATCGACATGAGTGGTTCCCAAGGATACGACACTCACGACACTTGGATTCTCTTCGGCGACCCAACGGTGATGGTCCGCACCGACAATCCTGTCCCGATGAATGTCACTTGCTCACCCTCAGCTTTGATGTTAGGCATGACCGAAATGGAAGTGGACGCCGAAAACACCGCTTTCGGCATTGCCACGATGATGATGGACGGCGAAGTGATTAGCTCCGGCTATATTTTGGACGGCACTTGCACCTTACACTTTGCCCCATTGAGTAATGTGGGTACCGCCACTCTGACAGTGATGGGCTACAACAAAGTCACTGAAATCCTGCCGTTAGAGGTCCTTCCTGCTGAAGGTCCTTACATCACTTTGACCAATAGCGTTCCTAACTTCGCTCCCGTCAATGTGGAAACTGACATGAGCATGACCTTCAAGAATGTGGGTGTTGACCCCACCAATGGTCCTGTCAACGTCACCGTGTCATGCGCCAATGAAAGCCTGAACTTCACCCAAAGCACCGCCACATTCGATGTATTGGGTGCCGATGAAACCATCACCCTCGAAAATGCCTTTAGTTTCATCGTTTCACAAGGCGTTGAGGACGGTACCCGATTCCAAATCGACGTCACCATGGCCGACAACTCACACTCTTGGACGGGAAAGACCTTTGTCACGGCTGGACAAGCCAACCTCAACTATGTTGGAACCGACTGGGCTGGAAGCTTTGTTCCCAGTGAATCCTTGACCATGGTTGCCAAATTCCAAAACAACGGTCACTACATGGCCACCAATGCCATTGCCAACATCACCTGCGACAACCCATACGTGCATATCCTCAACGAGAGTTATGAAATTGGCACCATCGACCCAGAAGGCATTGCCTCTTGCCCGTTCCAAATCACCATCGATGCCGAATGCCCGACAACGGAGCAAATCACCATTGGCTTTACCATGCAAGCTGACGGCGACTTGACGGCTGAAGGCAGCATCGTGTTGAAAAACTCATGCGCTGTCATCGTTGAGATGCATGACAGCTGGGGTGACGGCTGGAATGGCAACATACTTAAACTCTCGTTCAGCGATGGTTCACCTGATTTGGAACTCTATTTAGATGCTCCCGAAAGTGGTGTCCAACCCAATCAACAAGAAACGCAAACCATAGAAATTGGCAATGGCGTCCATGTCGTCCTGACCTGGATTACTGGTCAATACTCATACGAATGCTCATTCACGGTAAAATACGAATCAGGTGAGACCATTTATACATCAGGTAGCTTGTCAGGAGGTGGCGTGTTGCATGAATTTGACTGCAACTGCACCGGTGGCGACACTCCCATCACGAACTTTGCCCCTGTCGAGAACCTCGTGGCCGATGTTGATGGTTCCGTAGTCGTTCTGACTTGGGATGCTCCGGAAGGCGCCATCGCCTACACCATCCAGCGCAATGGCATCGAAATCGGCCAGACCACCGAACCTACTTATTCGGAAGAGACTTCACTGAGTGTCAATTACACCTATTGTGTCGTTGCAGAATATGCTGATGGCTCTTCAATTCCCGAGTGCGTCATCGTCAACCTCACCGTCATTGAAGAAAACGTCGACCACTTCTCACTCTATCCCAATCCTGCCAGCAACATCCTTTACATCGAAGGTGGCAACAGTGAGTTTACCTATGAAATGTTCAATGGAATGGGACAAATGGTGGTCACTGGTAAAGCACAAGGTTCTGAGCAAATCAGCATCGAAGGCCTAACCAAGGGCATTTACTTCATCCGCCTCACCAATGGCACACAAGTCCACATGGAAAAAGTAGTCGTGAGATAACACGGCCCTATCTATTCAAGAAAAAGGCGGCCCCGTCAACAAGATGGGGTCGCCTTTTCGTTTACGCTATGATAACACTTCATTCTTCAGATTCGAACATAGACTCATGGTAAACGCACTCACCCTCAATCATCGATGTGGTCGCAAACCAACCGATGGCAATGCAATTTGAAAATATGTTCGTTGTAATAGCAGGGAAGGCACCCATGATAGGATTAACACCGACAGCCAGCTTTTGTCCCATCAAATAGTATAAATAATCTTTCGAAATGCTATACAGCTTAACCTTTACCACATCACCTTCATGTAAATAGGATTTGTTCATGATGCCAACAGGAATCGGAGCATTGTCTTTCAACATCTCGGGGCCGTTGAAATAATAGCCAGCATAGCCTTGCATCTGGAAAAGCTGTAATAACTTCGATGGTCTATTTCTGAACCGGGATCCATTCAGATACAATTCCACATTATAGACAATATCAGGATTCGAAAGTGTCTGAAAATACGGGCAAACACAAACAGCAGCCTTCTCGTCAACGAAAGGGATACCTTCCTTATTCAGCAAGGGCAATAATCCTACTGAATCGATACCTGCTGCATTGTTGGGCATATACGTTTCGGCATACATGCGAAGAGGAGAGCTATACATGGTATTTTCTGCCACACGCACCTCAAGGTGATACCTTCGACTTTTGCGGCCTGCCACCGAATCGGTCAAGTAATGACCTGGTTTATCTGGTTGTTCATAATAATAGATGGTGTCACCACCACCAACCGCATACACCACTGCACCCGGTATCATCTCCCTTTCGCTAGAATAGCAAGGTGCCGAATAGCTGAGAATCACCTCATGGCGTTTAACCTCATTAGTCAAATAGCCTTCAACGACAGGCCTTTTCTCGCCTTCGGGCATATCCAAAACCACTTCCTCAGTACAAGCACATATCGGCATGAAACAAAGGAACGGCAACGAACGAAAAAGACTTTTTAGTATATTCATAACCTATTGATTTTATACGAACTTCATTATCTGTCATCAAATACGGTCTCTGCCGAAACGACGGAAGCCGTCATGAACCATCCCACGCCCAAACCCGAAGGCTGGATGTTGGTCGACACATTGGCAGGTGCTCCCAACATAGGATTACTTCCATTCGACAACATCAGACTATAGTAAAAAAAGATGTAATCCAACTGTATGCTATACAAGTCGGCTCGAAACACATCGCCATTTCTCAGCTCGGACTTTCTCTGATAATATATGGGAATCTCCTTGTTAGCCATTTGCATTTCGAGGCCATTCACATAAAAGCCCGCATAACCAGCCATTGGGATGACCATACGCTGATTCAAGGTGTCGGTCAACAAGGTATCGTTTCTCGAGATCATCGGCATATAAACGATGGTGGAATCCGACAGGCTTTGGAAATAAGGATAAAGAAATTCGATGGTGTCGCCAAAGAATACAGTGGGGACGGTATCCTCACCCCCATTGAATGGCTTCATCACCAAACTATCGATTTGGTCCACATTATCAGGTAGAAAACTCTCAGCAAAAAGATCCACCATTTCGCCTTCAATATCGGGAGCGGTGATGCACAAACGATATAATGTCTTCTTTCTGCCAGCGAAAGGAGCTGTAAAATAATGCCCTGGTTTTGTAGGTTCTTCGGCATAGTAAACCGTGTCGATGCCATCAGTGACATATACGGTGGCACCCGTCACCATGCGGATTCCCTCATTATTGTTGTAGAAATCGTCCGTATAGCTTAGGACAACCTCATGGCTCTTCAGCTCATCAGTAAGTACTGCTGAAACTCCTATCATGCGATCGCCATCTTCCACGTCGATGATAATTTCTTCGGTACACGAAGTCGCCATCAACAAGGAAAGACTGACCAACAATATTCCAACAACTCTCTTCATAGTCATCAGTATTTGAAGTTATAGGAGATGGAAGGTACGGCTGAGAACAGATACATGTTTTTAGTTACCATCGCACCATTCTTGTCTTGGTCAAAGGTAATGGCCCAAGTGTTGTGACGAGCGTATGCGTTATACACCGAAACGTTGATTTCGTGCTGCCACCTCCTATTATCTAATTTGCCCAACTTGCAGGTAAACGAAAGGTCGAGGCGATGATAGTCTGGATAACGGCTCTGATTGCGGTAGCCATTATACACGGCATAGGTCAAGCCATTAATGGTATATTGACCACTCGGGAAAGTAACGGGTTGGCCAGTATTGTATATCCAATTAGCAGCCACACTGATACGAGGCGAAATATCATAGTTCGCAACGATAACGAAATTATGCGGGCGGTCGTAGGGCGAACGGTATTCCTTATTATGGCTGATTTCATTAATGGTACGGAACGAACGTGAATAGGTGTAGGAAATCCATCCCGTGAACTTTCCAACACTCTTCCTCACCAAAAGCTCGACGCCAAATGAGCGACCTTTTCCTGTCCGCAACTCAGCATCAAGCGACAAGTTAGCATAGGTAATGGCATTGTCCTTAAAGTCAATGACATTCTTCATATTCTTGTAATACACTTCCACCGAAGTTTCAATCGCATCATTGAGGAAATTGCGGAAATAGCCGAGTGCAAACTGGTCGCACTTCTGAGGCTTCACGTTGGGGCTGACGGGGAACCAAACATCAAACGGCAGGCCACCCGTTGCCGATGAAGCCACTTGGGCATACTGTACTGTACGCGAATAAGAGGCTTTAACCGACGAATGCTCATCCACCTGATACATGGCCGCCACTCGGGGTTCGGGATTGATTTCGGTGTTGAACACCTCGCCTTTGCCATAATGAAGCGTATCACTGACATTATACAGAATAGGATCAATGGCATAAAACTCCTCAGCACCAATATTTTGGAAACACGACAACCTCATGCCAGCACGGAAAGTAAGACGCGGCGTAGGGGTATAATCATGCGTGAAATACAAACCATGCTCCAATCCCTTGCGCGCCACCGACTTCGATTGGTCAATCTGAAGGTATTGCGACAAAGCCCCGCCCCTATCTTCAACCTCACCTTGCAAATAAGATTGGATGCCTGTTGTCAAGCCAAATTTCGAAACATGACGTTCGTTCCAATGCATAAAGAAGTCGTAGTTGAGACTGAGCGCGTCGGTACCCGCCTTAATAGAAAAGTCGTAGGGACTATAATTGACATCAATATCATAGCGGTATCTCGACCCAATCAGAGAAAGGTTGGAGGTTAAGCGATCGGAGAAGATGTGACTCCAACGCAATGTGGCACTGGTATTGCCGTAACCCATGCCTATCATTTGTTGCATGGAGAACTGGTCGTGGCCGTTGTAGAACGAAAGGAAAAGGCGGTCGTTCTTGCCAAGCGACTGCGTTATCTTAGCATTCACATCATAGAAGTTAATCTTTGACTTATTCAAGTCTTCGCCAAGGAAAGGCAAAACGAGACCCGCATAGGTCCTACGGCCTGCCAGCAGCACTGAAGTCTTATGGTCGAAGAGCGGCGTTTCAAGCATCAGATGGCTCGTCACCAAACCAATACCACCTTGAATGCCAAAGCGTTTAGGCATTTCGTCCTTCACTGTCACATCGAGTACCGAAGAAAGGCGGCCACCAAAGTTGGCGGGGATATCACCTTTGTATAATGTGGCGTCTTTCACCACGTCATTATTGAAGACTGAGAAGAAACCGAGGAAATGTGATGCATTGTAAATCGGGGCACCATCCAAAAGTATGAGGTTGTTGTCGGTGGAACCACCGCGCACGCTGAAACCCGACGAACCTTCCGATGCCGACACCACACCTGGCAACAGCGTGATGCTCTTGATAACATCCACTTCGCCCATCAGCGCGGGAATCTTCTTGATGGTAATCATGTCAAGGGTTTGCACACTCATCGCCATGGCCGTCACGTTGCGGTCCTTGCGCTCGCTGGTGATTTCCACTTCAGAAAGTCGCTCCGACTCGGGATGCAATTTCATATTGAGGGTCTGAGGCTTTGTGGTCACATTCACCTTTTTGTTGATTGTGGTGTAACCGACATAAGAAACACGCAGCGTGTGGTCGCCCAAAGGCAAGTCCAAGGTATAGTGGCCTTTCTCATCGGTCGTGGTACCCAATTGCAACCGTTCTTCGTAAATGGAAACGCCAATCAAGGTTTCGTTGGTCTCAGCGTCTTTCACGACACCCGTGACTTGTCCTTTTTGCTGTGCAAACACACTGAATGTCAACCCAAAAAGACATACAATTGATAGAAGTAGTTTTCGATGCATTTTCAATGGAATAAATTTGTGCAAAAATACAAAACATTGGGAATTTATCGCTTGCATTTTCAATCTATTGCAGAAAAAACTATTTTGCCGACCTATTATAGGGTCTTATACCCAAGCCTATCCATTTTCTCGACCTCCAGCGACGGCTGTCCAAACTCCTCTGTTACTTTACCGAGAAGCAGATAAACCCCGTCACCCTGAAACGGCCACGCCTTCAATACTTGTGGAAAATGCACTGTATCAAATGCTTCACCTGTAACGTCAACGAAGGTGGCAAGAGCCATCGTATCGCCTTTGCAAGTGCGAACATACTTCACCGTCACCAATTTGCCGAGCATCCTATAGCGTTGTCCAACGAAGTTCAGCATCTGGCAAGCCATCAGTTCGCCACGGAATTTGGTCTTCAGCATATCAAACCAAGTGAGTGAGACAGGGAAACCATACAACTCAACTTCATCGTAGGCGTTTTGCAAGACATTGACCGTGAAATTGGGAAACTCAAAATGTTGGTTTTCAAGTTGGAACAAGGTGTCAACTTGTTCCTTTTTACCATCACTTTTGCTCAAATGTGCCAGCCACAGCAATTCGGCCTTGGGCTTTCGAGTGAAGCCGAACGCACCACCACGAATGAGCAAAACAAGTTGCTCAATCTTGAATGGCACTCTGGCAATGAAGTCTTCGAGGCTCTTGAAAGGCCCTCGGGCTTCTCGTTCAGCGAGGAACTGTTCCACAAAAGCCTGCTCCAACCCCTGCAAATGCACAAACCCCATGAAAATCGTGCGACCGTTCAAGGTGGTGAGGTAATCGCTACGATTGACGCAAGGCAGATGGATTTTTGCACCCATGCGCCGCGCCTCGTTGAAATAGAACCAAGTTTGATAGAAGCCGCCGAAGTTGTTAATCACAGCTACCTGAAACTCAAGCGGATAATGGCTTTTCAGATAGAGGCTCTGGTAACTTTCCACCGCGTATGAGGCCGAGTGTGCCTTGGAGAAAGAATAGCCCGAAAACGACTCGATCTGCCGCCAAAGTTCGCTCACCAAGGCATCAGGATAGCCCTTGGCTTTGCTGTTGTCGAAAAAGCGTTTGGTAACCTCCTCAAATTCCGACTTGTCGCGCATCTTGTGACCCATCATGCGGCGTAGCACATCGGCCTCGGCCAAGTCCAAACCTGCAAAATAATGCCCCACTTTGAGCACATCCTCCTGATAAATCATCACGCCATAGGTTTCAGCCAAAAGTTCTTTCAGTAACGGATGCTTATAATCCACAGTTTCAGGATGATGGAAACGGTTGATGTATTCGCGCATCATCCCCGACTTGGCCACACCCGGACGAATGATGGAACTGGCCGCGACCAAGGTTTTGTAGTCGCTGCAACGTAACTTTCGCAGCAGCCCGCGCATGGCTGGACTCTCGATGTAAAAACAGCCACAAGTCTCTGCCTTGAGCAGCTGGCGACGAATCAGTTCATCTTGTTTCAACGCGTTAATCTGGTGAATGTCAATGTGCAAACCACGGCCACGTTCCACCATTTCCACCGCATCTCGAATATGGGCGATACCCCGCTGACTGAGGATGTCGATTTTCTCAAAACCTAATTTCTCGGCTGAATACATATCGTATTGCGTGGTTGGGAAACCCTTGGGCGGCAAGTCGAGGGCGGCAAAGTTGGTGATGGGTTCTTCCGTAATCAGCACGCCACCAGCATGGATAGAACGCTGGCGCGGGAAGTCGCGGAGGCGTTCAGCAATGGTTAGAATCTGACGCCCAATTTCGCTCTGTCGGGCGAAAGCCTCGGGGTTGCGCTCCATCAGGTCGATTTCGCCCTTGGGCAAGCCGAACACCTTGCCTAACTCACGGCAAAGCGAGTTGCTTTGGAAGGTGACCGTCGCGCCAAGCAAAGCCACATGTTCAGGGCCATATTTATCGAAAATGTGCTTGATGACGATGTCCCTATCCTTCCATGAGAAATCAAGGTCGAAGTCGGGCGGGCTGCTGCGCTTGGGGTTGAGAAAACGCTCGAAATACAAGTCCAACTCAATCGGGTCTACATCGGTGATTTTCAGACAATAAGCCACCACGCTATTGGCTCCGCTGCCGCGTCCGACATGATAGAAGCCTTGCGACATGGCGAACTTCACAATCTCCCAGGCGATGAGGAAATAGGCGCAAAAGCCCATCCGCTCGATGATGTCCAACTCCTTCTCGATGCGGCGATAAGCGGTCTTGTTGGCTGCGCCGTAACGGTACATCATGCCGTCGAAAGCCAGCTTGCGCAGCAGCTCGCGGTCGTCATAGACATTGCCCGTGAAGGTGCGCTTGTTTTTCACGCTGTTGTCCAAGTTGATTTCGCACTCGTCCAAGATACGCTCCGCATTTTCAATAAGTTGCGGATAAAGCACAAAAGTGGTTTTCAGCCTTTCGGCGGGCAAGAGAATCTCGTCGGGAGTGGCACAAGCGGCTGGCTCCAAGCGCGAAATCAGCACATTTTCGTCGATGGCGCGCATGCATTGGTGCAATTGGAAATCGTTGGCTTCGGCAAAGGTCACGGGTTGCATGGCGACCAACTTCTTGAAGGATTCGCAGTTGTACAGTTTGGTCAGTTGGGAGAAACGCACGCCAAGAAATTCGTTATTTTTCAACAAGTTCTGTTTTCGTTTCCCGAAAGGATAAATCACGAAAACCTGTTCCCAATCCGGTGCGATTTCGGGGAAAAGCTGTTTAGTGAGGTTGTGATGGGTCAAGAAGCGGTTCAATTCTGCGAAGCCTGCTTTGTTTTTGGCCAAAGCCACATAGAGCAGTTCGTTGCCGTTGCGCACCTCCACGCCCACGACGGGCCGCACACCCTTCCGCTGACATTCCACCACGAAATCGGCCACGCCCATCGTCGTGTTGATGTCGGTCAAAGGCAAGACGACATAGCCCATCGCGGCGGCCTTCGTGACCAAGTCCGCAATCGGCATCGTGCCGTAGCACAGGCTGTTATATGAATGAACGGCGATTAACAAAACTACTTTGATTAGTTTTTAATCAAAAATTTCGCCGTAAATTTAATCAAAGTTTTTGGAATGGAAGCGGCTCGAGCATAAAATAAACCATCCTTGCTTCCCATTCTTTCAAATGGAAAAGCAAAGATGGTTGGTTAGTTCTTCTTGTGACGATGGCAGCGGCCTACCAAAGTGCCACCCGACCGAGTGAGCCGAGGTCGAGGCTGGCCGTTTGTGCTCCCAAAGCGCGAAATGCCCGCACTATCGTTGAGTAGGTAATGCTCTTTCCGCTCTCAAGGCGCGACACTTGCGACTTCTTCACGCCCATCCGCTCGCCAAGCTCCTCTTGGGTCAGCCCCTGTTTCTTGCGGGTTTCCTTGATAGCCTCGCCAATGAAATACTCGTCCACTTCTTTCTTGAGTTTCGCTTCAAACTCGTCGCGCTCGGGTGTTCCCACTTTGCCAATGAGTTCGTCCAGTATTTCTTCCTGGGTATAAAACTTCTTTCCTTTTTCCATATCGTTTTGTTTTTAATTATTGTCAAAGTAATTCTTTCTAATGGCTTCTGCCTTCTCAATTTCTTTCTTCGGGGTCTTCTGCGTTTTCTTCACAATACCGTGTGTGGCCACAATCAAGGTCTCGGTGCGTGTGTCCCAAAACGACAGTAACCGATAGTAGTTACCATTATTCAATGCTCGGAACTCCCATATATTAGTGTTTTCAAGTTTCTTGAAAATGTCCACATCTTTGATGCCACAGCAAACCTTACCGACATTGTAAGTCAGTTTCTTGGCGGCTGCTTTGTCGATTGAAAGCATGAATTCAGCGGCTTCCGGCAGGTATCTTACATCAATTTTCATGTCCTTGTTTCTCTTCGATGCCGCAAAAATACGAAAAGTTTACAATTTGCGCAACTTTTTTTCGTCAAATCGTGCGATAAATGGCATTGGGATTCCAGCCATGTATTCAATCAGCTCACCTTTCGCGGCGCGCCCGTTGAGCAGTTCCTTTGTTCAATATTCACCGCGATCAACAAATTCATCATTCTCAAAAACCCAATCATAAGTAAAACCAAAATGATTAGGCTCAACTTTAACATGATTGTTTACAAGTTGTACTTTCATATCACCCCATGTTTGGGGGGCTTTTAAACTCCATGATTTCCCGTCTTTTATCCTATAAATGAATATACCCACAGGAGTAGACATACCATCATTTATTCTAGAAGCAATTATTATTTCATCTTTTCCATCAGAATCTTCAACAGGTGAATTAGTCGATTATTGCCGTATTGGTCGGTCAGAGTGCCTTCCTCGTCGTAGGTTACGAGGATACGTCGGCGACAAGGATGGAAATAGACACGGTTATTGTCTTGTTATCGCCATAACAAATTTATTAAATTCAAACTTAAAAAACATTGCAGATTTATAAATTTCTATTTAATAAAACAAAAAAATATCACCCCGCCGCCCTGTGTATGATTTCTTCCCCGAACCGCATTTTGATTTTGTCCATCGCAGCATAGAGGTTCGTCAGTTCCATGTTGTCGTCAAACAAGGCCAATTGCGGCGCACCGCTGACCAATTCGCTGAAGCGCACGCCGACGAGCCGTATCATCATCCTTCGGTTGTAGAGGCGGTCGAAGATGCCGTTCACCGTTTCGCGCAACACATGGTCGAAGGCGGTGTAAGGGATGCGCTGTTGCATGTCGTGCGTGTCGAAGTTGGAGTAGCGGATTTTCACCGTCACGCAGCCCGTCAGCTTGCCTTGCGAGCGCAGGTCGAAGCCAAGGCTCTCCACCATCCGCGCCAGGCATTGCTTGATGGTCGTCACATCGATGGTGTCTTGTTCAAACGTCCTTTCCTTGCTGATGGACTTCCGCTCTTGGTAAGGGCACACGGGCGTGCTGTCTTGTCCGTTGGCCTTTTTCCAGATGTCGAGGCCGTGCTTGCCCATGGCGCGTTCCATTGCGAGCGGTGGCAGTCGGCGCAGGGTGCCGATTTTCTCCACACCCATCGAGCGAAGCAAATGGTAGGTTTTCTCCCCCACCATCGGGATTTTCTGTACCGACAGCGGGTCGAGGAATGTATTAATATAAGGTGTAGGCACTTCCAACTCGCCGTTGGGCTTGGCCTGCCCCGTGGCAATCTTCGCGACGGTCTTGTTTTCCGAAAGCCCGAACGAAATCGGCAACCCCGACTCCTTGATGATGCGTTGCCGCAGCTCATGCGACCATAATTGACAGTTGTGGAAGCGGTCCATGCCCGTCAGGTCGAGGTAGTGTTCGTCGATCGACATTTTTTCATAGACTGGCGCACTGTCAGCGATAATGTCGGTCACGAGGCGGGAATAGCGGCTATAGAGTTCCATGTCGCCACGGATGAAGACGGCCTGCGAGCACAGCTGTCGCGCCATACGCATGGGCATGGCCGAATGTACACCAAACTTTCGTGCCTCATAACTGCAAGTCGACACCACTCCCCTATCCGACATGCCGCCCACGATGACAGGCTTGCCTTCCAGCGAAGGGTTCACCAGCCGTTCCACCGACACGAAAAACGTGTCCAAATCCAAATGCAAAATCGTCCTTTCCATACTTCGATAAACTCAGTAACCTTTATTTTTTTCTATTTTTTGCCCAAAATGCTTGCATGTTCCAAAAAAGTTGTACTTTTGATGAGTTTTTAATCAAATATTTCGCCGTAAATTTAATCATTTTATTCTAATATGGTTCAAAAAATAGAAAAATTTCTCCAAATGCCTCGAATTCAAGGTAAATGAGATTTGTAGGGAGATTCCCTTCGGGAATGGAAGTCTGTTAGAGCTATAATGCGGCGGCTTGTGATGTTCAAATATTGGAAGGTGTTTTCTGCCGCCGCTTTTCAAGCCAAACGTAGCACTCCATTCCCCTTCGGGGAATCTCAACAATTAAACAATTCAACAACCAACACTTCAACAATATGTACTTCAACACCAACATCAAATTCCTACGCAAACATCGTGGTCGTACTCAGGATGACATTGCTTTTGCCCTAAACATGAAGCGCTCCACGCTGAGCGGCTACGAAAACGGCGTCTCCGAACCTAACCTTGACGCCTTGGTCGCTTTCTCCAAATATTTCGGCATCGCCATCGACACTTTGGTGAAAGTCGATTTGAGCACGATTAGTCCGAGCCAACTGCTGCAACTGGAGCGCGGCTACGACGTGCATCTGAAAGGCAGCAACCTGCGCGTGTTGGCCACCACGGTCAACAACGACAACGACGAAAACATCGAGCTAGTCACCGAAAAAGCTAAAGCGGGCTACGCCACGGGCTTCGCCGACCCTGAGTATATTAAGGTGTTGCCGACCTTCACCATGCCCTTCCTCTCGCACGACCGCAAGTACCGCACCTTCCAAATCAGCGGCGACTCGATGCTGCCCATCCCCGACGGCTCTTATGTCACGGGTGAGTACGTTGTCGACTGGACCTACATCCGCAGCGGCCAGCCTTACATCGTGCTTACGCAGGACGACGGCATCGTCTTCAAAATCGTGGATAACAAAATCGAACACGAGAGCAAACTCACGCTGAGTTCACTCAATCCGCTTTACCAACCTTATGACCTGCCCGCCGCCAATATTAAAGAGGTATGGAAATTCGTACATTACATCAGCGCGGAGCTACCCGAGCAACGCGAAAACCATTTCCGCGAGGCAGAGCTGATGCAAACCGTGCAGGAGCTGAAACGGCAGGTGGAGGAGATACAGCTGAGGCTGAATCTATAAAGATTCCCTGCGGGAATGGAGGGGCCTTAGTTTTTAAATTGCGGCGGCTTGTGGTGTTTACGATGCGTAGAATCCTGTTACCGCCGCCTTGAACATAATAGACAATGGTATTCCATTCCCACAGGGAATCTCCCAAAAAATCAGTCTGACACAATTCTGCGTTCACCATTCGGCACAATTTTTGCAGTATTATTTTTTATTGCAATCATAAAATCATCAAAAATCAGAATTGTCATGAAGAAAGTTTTTTTCAGTTTGGTGCTTCTCTGCGGCTTGGCCCTCTTCAGCACCAGTTGCAACAAAGACAACGGAAACAGCAATGTGACTCCCGAAGTGCCATCCGGTGAGATGACCGTCGACAACAAAACCTCCGACATCGTCACCGCCAAAGCAGTCACTTACGGTCAGAAAAACGCCATCGTCCTCGCCTCCAAGGAGATGACGGCCTCCGACAACGAAGGCATCGCCATCGTCTTTAACGGCAACATCACTCCTGGCACCTACACGATGAGCAACAACTCGAAAGACCCCGTCCCTACCGTGGTTGGCTTCCACGATTTCAACCTCGGCGAGCTGCCTTTCATCATGGGTGCCGACACTGTGTTCTATGGCGACACCTATTATTGGATGAACGGTGAGTTGGCTGTCGTACAAAACAGCGACGGTTCCTACCATGTCGTTTTGTCACAATGCATGGGCGCCAACGAAGAAGGTCAAACCATTCATTTGGCTCTCAACTTCACTGGTCCCTTGGGTCCTTACACCTTCGATGCCAACAACAAATTCAAAATCAAGAACATCGAAAGCCCCATTGGACTGGCTGGTCTCACCCAACTTAGTGGTCTGAGTTCTTTGGGTCTCGATGTCAAGTCGATGCTCTTCATGTCGGCTAACCGCAAGCGTTTCTTTATCGTCAGCTACTTGGGCGGCCAACTCATCGATGGCGAATATAGCCTCGGTTACATCGGCACGCCTTGGGTTCCCAGATTCCCTTGCGTGCACGTGGCCCTCGATGGTGACTTCTGGACCTTCCAGCCCCAAACGGGCTATATCGCCAAAGAAGGCACCTTGAAGGTCGTCACCAACGACGATGGCACCAAGACCGTCACAATGGAGAACCTGAAGCTGAAGAATGTCGAGCATGACAGCGAGTTCTTCTGGCCTCTTCTCGACGGTTCATTGCAATACCACGGGTATATGTATGAATTGAGTTTGTAAGAGCTTGAGATTCCCCTTCGGGGAATGGAATATCGCTATTAATTGAACAGCGGCGGCTTGTAGCAGTTTACGGTTTGTAAGCTTTACACGCCGCCGCTTGTTAAATAGTGAATTTCTCCATTGACTTTGTCGAATCTTCGATTTCCCGCAGGGAATCTCCTAAAAATATGTACCTTTGCAGCCCTAAAACCCTCAATCAGTGATCTATCCCAATAACTACGAACAAAAAATCGGCTTCGCCAGCATCCGCCAGATGCTCTCCGACCACTGCATCAGCCAGATGGGATTGGAGCATGTGGATGCCATGGCTTTCTCGACCGACAAAACCAACATCCTCAAAAGCTTAGAGCAGACCGAAGAGTTCATCGGACTCTTGCAGACCGGCGTGCCCTTCCCCATGCGCGATTTCCACGACCTGCGCGAAGCCTTCCATCGCATCCAGATTGACGGCACCTGCCTCAACGTCGAGGACCTTTTTGCACTGAAACCATCGCTGAATGTCGTGGAGGCCATCCTGCGCTACGGCCACTCCGAAAGTGCCGATACCACACCCCGACTTAAGTCACTGATTGAAGACATCTTCATCGAACGGAGCATCTTCACTGAGGTCAACCGACTCGTCGACGACAAAGGCGAAATTCCTGACAACGCCTCCACCGAGTTGCTCGAGATTCGTCAGAGCATCCGCCGCAAGCAAGGCGGCATCGAGAAACGCATCCGACAAATCATGGGCGACGCCAAGACCGCTGGCTGGGTCGACGCGAAAGCGGAACTCACCGTGCGCGACGGGCGCTTAGTTATTCCCGTGAAGGCTGGCGACAAACGCGCCATCCGTGGTTTCATCCACGACGAGTCGGCCACGGGCCAGACCGTCTACATCGAGCCTGCCGAGATTTTCGACACCTCCAACGAAATCAAAGAACTGGAATATGCCGAACGGCGTGAAATTCATCGCATCTTGCTGGCTTTCACGCGACTACTACGTCCTTACCTCTCCGAGTTGCGCAAGGCTTGGCACCTCTTAGGCGAACTTGACTTCATCCGTGCCAAGGCCTTGTTAGCCAATGAAATTGGCGGAGTGAAACCCGAAATCAAAGACACACCTTATATTAACTGGCAACAGGCACGCCATCCCCTGCTCGAGCGCAAGTTGAAAGCCCAAGGCAAGCAAGTCGTCCCGTTGGATTTACAACTCAATGAAAAGGAACGCATCTTAGTCATCAGTGGCCCGAACGCGGGCGGCAAGTCGGTCTGCCTGAAGACCACAGGCCTGCTGCAATATATGCTGCAATGCGGCCTCATGCCACCCATGCGCGTCGACTCACAATGTGGCTTGTTCGAAAACCTCTTCATCGACATTGGCGACGAGCAGTCCATTTTGGACGACCTTTCCACCTACAGCTCACACCTTATTAATATGAAGGCTTTGTTGGAACAAGCCGACGAAAAAACCTTGTTCCTCATCGACGAGTTTGGTACAGGCACCGAGCCACAACTGGGCGGTGCCATCGCCGAAGCTATCCTATTGGAGCTCAACAAGAAACAAGCCTTCGGCATGGTCACTACGCACTACGCCAACCTGAAGCTTTTGGCCGACAACCACGAGGGCATCATCAATGGTGCCATGCTGTTCGACACACGCTTCATGCAACCCATGTACATCATGCTGACGGGCAAGCCTGGCTCGTCGTTCGCCTTTGAGATTGCGAAGAAAATCGGCTTCCCAAGACAAATCTTGGACGACGCAGCCAACATCACAGGCGACCAGCACCTCAAATTCGAGAAACAACTACAGCAACTTGAAGTTGACAAGAAAGCCATCCATAAGAAAGAGCAAGAGTTGCGCATCGCCGACCAACTACTGACCGAAGTGGTAGACAAATACAAAGGCCTGCTTTCCGAATTGGAGAGCAAGAAAAAGCAATATCTCCGCGAAGCTGCAGCCGAAGCCCAGGAATTGATCCAGAAAGCCAACAGCCAAATCGAGCGCACCATCAAGGAAATCAAGGAGGCACAGGCTGAGAAGACCAAGACCAAGGAAATCCGCCAGAACTTGGAGAAGACCAAGGAAGAGATAGCCCAAAAAGCCAAGGAAGTGGCTGAGCAGAAAAAGAAGGAAGAAACTGAGGTAGTGTTGAAGGTGGGCGACACCGCCTGCATCGACGACATGCAGGTGGTAGGTGAAATCTTAGCCATCAGCGACACCGACGCCACCATCCTCTTCGACAGCATCCGCCTGCGCACCAGCCCCGACAAGCTCCGCAAGGTGAGTCGTGCCGAAGCCCGCAAGACACAACGCAACTGGCAAAAAGGCATTGCCGCCGACCTCAGCGAGAAAGCCGAGCACTTCGACCTGACATTAGATGTACGCGGCAAACGCGCCGAAGAAGCCTTGGATATCGTCGACAAATACCTTGACGAAGCCAAATTACTCAGCATCAAAGAGGTGAGTATCCTGCACGGTAAGGGCAACGGCATCCTGCGCAAGCTCATCCGCGAGAAACTCAGCCATATTCGAGAGATAGAGCGTTTCTGCGATGCCTCGTTGGAAACGGGTGGAACGGGGATTACTCGAGTGTATTTCAAATGAGATTCCCTTCGGGAATGGAGTTTTGCTGTTATTTTCAGGCGGCGGCTTGTAGCGTTTACGAACCGTAGACTTTACGGTATAATAGACAAAAATGGTTGGTGAGATATAATGTAAATCACTGACAATAAGACGCATAAAAGCAATAAAAAGCAGTTAGATGAAAACGTTTTCATCTAATTGCTTTTTTTATGCCAAAAACTAG
>JAEETH010000029.1 GCA_016290215.1 Bacteroidales bacterium | reverse complement strand
ACGCGGCATGGCTGGTTCAGTCTTCCGACCATTGACCAATATCCCTTACTGCTGCCTCCCGCAGGAGTCTGGTCCGTGTCTCAGTACCAGTGTGGGGGACCGTCCTCTCAGATCCCCTACCCATCACGGGCTCGGTGGGCCGTCACCCCGCCGACTACCTAATGGGACGCATGCCCGTCCCCGACCGCCTCTCGGCTTTACCCATGTGAGGATGCCCTCCCACGGAACCATGGCGTATTATCCGGCGTTTCCACCGGCTATCCGCCCGTCGGGGGTTGGTTGCATACGCGTTGCGCACCCGTGCGCCACTCTCAGGGCACCCGAAGGCGCCCTTCCCGTTCGACTTGCATGTATTAGGCCTGCCGCTAGCGTTCATCCTGAGCCAGGATCAAACTCTTCGTTGTAGTATTGTTGTACTCAAATTTCTGTATTCTGAATCTCGGGTTCCGCCTTGATGTCCATCCCGGGGGTCTCCCCCCGGGTGGTCCCTTCCCGCGCGACGCCTCGCGGCCGTCGCGCTTCTTTCTTGTGCTGGCCTCAGACTTTCAAAGAACTTCCGCTTCCGTATCCCCTCTCTTCGTCCCCTCTTCCGTTCCGAAAGCGGGTGCAAAAGTACTACCTTTTTCCCATTCCGCAAGCACTTTTTTCAATTATTTTTTTACTTTCCCGCATCATGCTGATTGTCAGCGGGAAAATTTTTCGGTTCGGGGTTTTTTCGGGGGAAACCTGCACCTTAATATATTAATGAAGGGCTTCCACATGGCTTTGACATGGGGCCTGGAGGGGGCAAAAACGGGGGCTCCCATGGCCGGTCGGGGCGTCTTTCGGCCTCCCGGCGGCGGACTTGTCGTGCCGACGTGGGCAGGTTTCGGCTGCCTTGGCAGGACGATGCTGGGTGGTGCGTGGGCGGACACCTGTGGCTGCGGCGGAATTCAGCAGCCATGTCTTGCCAGCGTAGGCTTGTGCTCCGGCGGGCATCTGTGGCTGCGGTCTGGCATTGTCATCCTTCTTATTATGAAAACCCGACATTGCATATCGGGGTGAGGTAGGGTCGTCCATTCTGGACTTTGGCCTACTAGAGGATGCCTGCCAGGGTGCTGCCGCAGGTCGCGACCTACGGTAAAGGGAGTTTAGCCCCTTCGGGGCTGGGCTGCCGTGGTCTACAGCCTCACTGAATGACAACACCTGCGCCCCTTGCCGTCATGGCAATCTTGTCCTGCACATGAGTACGAATGGACTATGCGATGTCAACCCGATTACTCGAAGTATAGGACGTTTCAGCACCTGCGTGATAGGTTTCTTAACTCTTAGTGTGCTGGTCTTTGACGGATCTCGTCGAACTGGCAGGACGCCGTTACCTTTGTACTTCTTTTGATATTACTCTTCTTGCGTCCCCAAGAGATTGCAGGCTATAAACAACGCACTGTCTGATGGAATATCTGCTGCACATAGGAATCATGCTTTGCATCTACATCATTTTGGTACTCAGCACCAATTTGACGGTGGGCATGGCCAACTTATTGACGATGTGCCAAGCGACTTTTTATGGCAACAGTGCTTACATCAGTACGGGATATGGTGGAGAAAGAAGGACAGACGGTATTATTAATTGAACACAACATGTCGTTTGTGAGATGCGTGGCTGATTATTGCCACTATCTCACCGACGACAAGATTATAAAAAGCGGTCCCGCGGGCGAGGTGCTCGACGAACCTGTTATCAGAAAAGATTATCTATGCCTATGGGTACGTTGCTTGAGATACAAAATCAAATGAATGTAATAAACAACACACATACTTTCTGTAAGACAACGGTTTAACGATGGCCGACAAACTCAATGGCGGACAGCGTCACGAGTTTGCTTTGGCGATGACCTTGGCTCGTCAGCTTCGATTAGTCATCTTGGATGAGCCTAGTGCAGGATTGTCGCCTAAGGCCGTAGAGGAGATGTGGGGAATGATTGGAAGTTTTAGGAAAAGGATTGGAACAACTGTAATTCGATAGAGCAAAATATTTCTTGTGCAGTCTCTTTTTGTGATAGTTATTTGATATCTAAACTTATTTATTCATGCCTAACAATTGACAAATTGAATCTTCTAAAACTATACAATATGATAATACTAATTATTATAACAAATGTGCTTCAAATTACGGATTCCATCATCCATATTGTTGTTTCTCTGAAAAACAAAAAGAAAAAACCTTCCTAACCGTTTTATACGATATTTGGTAAAATGAGGGTGACCAAGAGATATAGCCTCCTAGGAGATGCCGACAAGTTTTTATGGCATAACTGCTGTATACCACACCCTCACGTAATGTCAACTTCTGTGACCCTTGTAGTCATAAGGGTTTATATTCTCGGACTATCGCGCATCATATCTATCCGCCGCCAGCCTATCTACCCCTTCTTCCATCTTGCTATACATCTCTACTGTATTCTCTTCATACTCCTCATTCTCCTTGAAGTTCTCCACTTGTTCCATCACTTCACGGAATACTTCTGGGGAATATTGCGGCGGATAGCCGTTCTTCACTAAACATATCTTGATGTCGTACTTCAATTCCTTTCGCACATTGGTGTTGTTAATCCAATCCGCAAACGATGATTTTGTATCAAGGATTTCACGAATTTTGTGGGCAAGGCTTTTGCATTTTTCGTTCACAATAATACCATTAATCTCCTTGTCTTCGCCATATTCGAAGTTGTTCTTGTCGCGCAGATGAATGAGGATGTCATAAAAAGCTTTTTCTTCGAAGGTAAGCCCCAGTTTGCGGAAACTCTCACGGTCAGCCTGCATGTCTTTTAAGATGCCAAGAGCCTGTTCTGTTGCCGTCTTGATGATGCTTTCAGCTGTTTCTTCTTGTGTGGCTCCTGCCTCTTGTTCAGAGAGGAATTTTCGCCGTTCATGGTATTGGTTGATGGTGGCTTCCAACAATTCCTGGAATTTCTTGGAGGCAAGTTGGTTGGTCTTGCTATATTCCGTGATTTGCTTGCGCAGCAACTTGACAAGCATTTCCAGCTTTGATGCGGGCATTTTAATGTCCGAAAGGCGTTCGGTAAACTCAGGGCCAAAGATGTCCATCTCGTCACCTTCTTCAAGAATGCTCTCCACGTTGTTGTATTTCAATGCCTCTTCCACCATCTTTGCCACTCGTCGGTTCATGGTGTCGGTATCGGGTGCATCGGTGCCGCTCATCTTGTATATCATGCCGGCAATGGCCATGAAACATTGCGCCAACGCTTCTTCCTCTTCGCCCAATTCGCCCGATGGCTGGCAGAGGTCGTAGGCCTTGCGCATACGCTTCACCTCTTGCAGGAAGTAGGTCTTAAAACTGACCTTCTTGGTCTTCTTTCCGTCGTTGCTCACCGAGTTCAGGATCTCAGTGGATGCAAAGACATATTCAGCCGCTTTTGCCAACAACGTATAACGTGTAGCAGGGTCGGTGTCGGGATTTAAGAATGGCGTCAGGTCGTAATCCTTGAACATTGTCTTAAGGATTTCCAAATGCTCGCGGAATATGGTCGTCGCTTGCTCTATGTCATCAGGAGTGGGGGCAAGCGAGCCTCCGCCTTTGCCATCGCCGCCACCGCCTCCGTATATCTTCATAGCCTCCATCATGTAGTCGCGAATGCCGATATAATCGACAATCAGACCGAACTCCTTGCCGGGATATTTACGGTTCACACGACTAATGGTCTGAATGAGCGAGTGTTTTTGCAACGGTTTGTCATTGTACATGTAAGTGAGGCATTCCACGTCAAAGCCAGTAATCCACATATCCACCACGATGACGATGCGGAAGTTGGAGTGTTCTTGTTTGAAAGCAGCATCCAGTTCATCCGATCGCTTGTCGTTTTTTACACCACCAAGGTAGTTGTACATTTCAGCCGGGTCGTTGCTACCAACGCTGGCTACCATAGCTATGGTCGGCATTTCTTTCAGCTTCAGCAACTCTTCTTTGGTGACTTTAACCCCCTCTGGAGTCTTGCTCTCTTCAAACCATTCGGGATAATGCTCTTCGAACTTTTGCAGCAGGTCGTAAGCAATCTTTCGGTTGGAACAGACCACCATGGCCTTTTGCACTCTATCGGGGTCATTGGCAACCGCAGAAGTGTAGTGGTCGTGAATATCCACCGCCAGTTTATCAAGTCGGTCTGGTTCGCCCAACAGCACTTCCAATGAGCTCATTGCCTTCTTGCTCTTTACAATATCTTCTTTAGTGGAACCTTCCTCGGCACACTTCGAATAATATGCCTCAATGTCCTTCACTTTTTCCTGATTGAGCAGCACTTTGGCAATGCGTGGATGATACTTGATAGGAACTGTGATTTCGTCAGCCACAGCTTGATCCATGGTGTAACGGTCAATCTCGTCACCAAAGGTTTGGTAAGTTTCTGCGATAGGTGTGCCTGTAAAGCCCACAAAGGTGGCGTTTGGCAACGCTTCGCGGAGCACTTTAGCGTAAGGCTTGGACAACATGGCCTTCATGTTTTCGTCGGCATCTTCGCTGAATTGAATGCGGCGCGAGCCTTCAATCTGGGTACGATGTGCCTCATCGCTGAAGCAGATGATGTTAGCACGTTCGTTAATAAGGCCTATCGGGTCTTCTTTGCGGTCACAAAACTTCTGAATGGTGCAAATGAAAAAGCCTCCGCTTTGACGGACACTCAATTCTTGACGTAGTATTTTTCTGTTGGGTACAATCTTCACTTCGCCAAGTCCGAGAAATTCCGTGCTCTTTGTGAATAGTTTAGCACCTTGTTTTTGCAAATCTTCGCGGTCCACAATCATAAGGATGGTCGGGGAGCCGAGTTCGGCAGCACATCGCATGGAGAGTTGGCGCGCAAGGAAGGCCATTGTGTAAGTTTTTCCACAACCAGTAGCGCCAAAGTAAGTGCCACCTTTGCCAGTCTTGTTTTTGACCGATTTGATAACGCTTTCGCGCAGCAATCGTGTGGCGAAGAATTGAGGATAACGGCACACTATCTCCTTCTCGTCATGATCGTAGTTCTTGTCTTGGAAATAAACATAGTCTCTGAAGATTTCGAGGAAGCGCTCAGGACGATACACGCCTTTCACCATGGTTTCCAACTCGTCAAATGGCATGGTGGATACTTTGTCTCCATCTTCGATGCGCCGCCAAGCATAGAAATGCTCGTAAGGTGTACGAACGGTGCCCAAGCGGGTCTTCACACCATCGCTGATGCAAGCCAAAGGACAATAGTGAAGTAAAGCAGGAATGTCTCGCCAATAACGAATGTTGATTTGCTCCCATGCGTCATAAATTGTGGCATTGGCATCAGCTGGATTCTTAAGTTCGATGATACAGACTGGCATACCGTTGATGTAGAGCAACACATCAGGGCGACGGGTTTTCGTCTCGCTATTATTGATATACTCCACTGTGAACTGATTGACTACCCTATAGATATTGCTGTCATTGGCGTCAGTATTCTCAAAGTCGATTAGTTTTACAATACGAGGGACTCCTTTTTTGGAAACATATTGCATGCCATCCACCATCCAACCATATACTTTGTGCAAGGTGGCAAAATCGGAATCGCTGCCTACCAAACGAACATTTTCGGCTATCTGGAGAATATCCTCGTCATCCAAATCAGCATTGGTCTTTTTCAAGAACTGAACGAGATCATCCATATAGAGGACTTCCCTCCGGCTTGCTCTGGGAATGTTGTCACCATAAAGATAATGCCAATCCTCATGTTCGAGAAATGTGATTAGGGCATTCTCGAAGTCGCTTTCCACAAAGTGGCCGTTTATTGTTGTAAGTTGATGCTTCGCCATAATGCTTTATGTATTAGATTTACAGTGAGCCTTTGATAAGTTTTGAACAGACATTTCCGATATTATTCTTCCTCGTACCTTTTTTTCTTGTTTTTCTGTTTTTTGAAATCTTCAACGAAATCCTTTTTGAACTTTTCAAATTTTGCTTCTGTAAACTTCTTTGGCGGGATTACAAATTTAGTAACATCATTATCTAAAACCGAAACTAAAGTAATTAATGAAAACTCGTCATCATCGCTATAATAGTTACTCAGAAACATTTCAATGTATTCTTCCTCAAAATCCTCGGGGTTCCCATAATTATAAAAATCTTCATATTCATTAAAATACGAATAATAATAAACCTCAAATGATTTCGGCTTTGGAATTCCGTCAAATGCAATACTATAACAAAGTCTAGCCCAAGCGTATTGTTCTTCCGACAAAGAATCAGATTCAGAAATAGACATGCTAGAAAATGGAACAGGTATAGCACTTTGTGCATATAAAACATCACTTCTATATTCCAGATCCATGATTTTATAAAGTCCATCTCTGATTGTATCAAGATTAGTAATCTTATAATCACCACACATATGAGTTATTTCATATTGAGTATATACAACATGTATTCTCAACTTGAAATTATTCATGATTTTACTAGAATTGTTGTAAACAAATGGTATTCCGTTTGGTTCAAACTCGTTATCACAATTCAAAAAAACCAAATCGTAACAAGGTATATAAAAATTTCGAAAAAAATGAATATGTTCTACATTTACATTCATGGATTTTTCATGATCCCTAATTTCGATTCCTAGACGAGGAGGCATATTATCCACATAGGATTTATATGAATAATAAGCAGCGACAGCACCTATAATTAGGCCTGCTATAACACTGATTGTTTTGAAAGAAAACAACCATTTTAACCATTTTTCTCTTTCGTCTTTTGTTAAGCGTTTGATTTTCATATTATTCCTTTAGTATTTGCAATGACCCTTTGACAAATATGGGACATAGATTATTCAGCTGCTCATTCAGTTGGGCGGCAATGCGCTGCCGTTCGATATAACAACGATAGGTGTTAACGATTTCGCGTTGTACTTTGATGTCAGGGATGGGGATGGACACATCGTTCATGTCGTCCATCGTGAATACTTCTCTTGCACTGCCCCATGAATTGAAACGAGCATAGCGGTCGAACTCAGGTCTATTGAAGTACATGAATAAATACTCTGGGTCTAAATTATCCTTATCTTTCACCTGAAATACTATATAAGCAGATGAAACTATGTATGTTTGCTCAGAGTCATTATAAGCCAATGTGATTTTACCTCCGTTTCTTGAAGTGACGGGTACAAACGCAAAGGAATTTGGTCTTACGAGAATATAGGGAGAAAGAGAAACATCCATCATATCAGCCTTTGAATCAATGAACTTCTTTTGTATTGAAATTCCACGAAGGTCATCCAAAGTATAATGATTATCAGAATTTCTTTCGTCACACTGTTCAATATATTCCCCAATTCTCTTCTTTTCACACTTCTTTTTTAGCTGATCCAAATACCCATCACAAACAAGCTTCAACTCTTCCACCTTGTTTTGATAAGCAGCGAGGTTGTTTTGAAGCGACAGATAAACATTTACGAATTTGCGCTGCTGCTCAATGGAAGGGAGTGTGATGTCAAAATCAACAAATCTTTCCCAATCCAAGTTTGAACGAATGCTGCCATCGCTACAAAAAGCGCCGAAACGGTCTTTCTCTTTAGATAAAAAGAGCATAAAGAAATACTCTGGAATGACAAGGTCTTCTCGAGAAACTTCAAAGGTGGTATAGGCTGGAGAAACGATGATAGGTTCTTCTCCACTATACATGCTAATACGGATACACTCATCGCGACCAGTCTGCATACCACTAAACACAAACCGCTTGTTTCGAACCACTTTATACTTCGATTCGTCCAAACCTTCAGTATTAGCCACAGTAGGCATAAACTCTTTATTAATATTTAGGCCATAGAAATTTGTAAGGCCGAAAGAGTTTCGCTCGTCGCAAACCGAAATCAGTTCAGCAATTTTATGCTTAGTCAATCCCATAGCCAATACCTTTAAAAGCCTCTTCAAGCATTTGTTGTGATTCTTTCTCCCGCTTTATCAGTTCCTTCATCTCTTGTTGAATGCGCGCCATTTCCTTTGGGTAGTCAATTTCCAAGTCATGGTCAACGAACTCAATGTATTTACTGGGTACTAATGTCCAGTTGTTTTGCTCTATTTCCTCAATGCCTACGCTCCTATATAGCTCAGGTTCGGCAAAGTTCCTGCCGTTGGTGCCAACGATTTGCCACTGGTGGTAAATGTCAGCCACCCTTTGTATTTGTTCCGTAATCAGCTGTACTTTCTTCTTCTGCTCGCCTTTCACTGGGTTTTCCGTCCAACGGCGCAAGTCCATGAAGAGTATTTGATGTTCACGGTTGCGAAGTTCACGCCCATGATATTTGCCGCCCTTCTTGTTTTGGTTTAGAATCCAGAAAGTAACGCTGATATCTGTTGTAATAAAAAGCTCTCTGGGTAAAATGATGATAGCTTCTACTTTGTCGTTCTGTATCAGTTTCTTCCTAATTTCGAGGGCATCCGTGTCTCCCAAAGCACCATTGGCTAACAAGAAACCAGCCACGCCAGAAAGCGGCTTCAGATGAGAGAGCATGTGCAAAATCCAAGCATAGTTGGCATTGCTTTCTGGCGGTAGGCCATAATCGGTCCAGCGAGCATCGTTGCTCAAGTTATCATCCCACCAACCTTTGAGGTTGAACGGCGGGTTTGCCATAATGTAGTCAAAGTAAAGCCCTTTGTGCAAGTCGTTTGTGAACGACGAATCACTCTCGCTTCCCAGATTGTGGCTAATGCTGCGCAGGACAAGATTCATCTTGGCCAGACGGTAGGTGGCCGCCTCTTTCTCCTGTCCATACACGTTGACGCGGCTAATATCGCCCGTCTTGGCTTTTACCAGTTCAGAGCTTTGTATGAACATGCCGCCCGATCCGCAGCAAGGGTCATAGAGTGTACCATCGAAAGGCTCTATCACAGTGGCGATTAACTGCACCACATCGTGTGGAGTGTAGTACTCTCCTTCCTCCTTGGTGGCATTCACGGCAAACTCCTTCAGAAAGTATTCATACACACGGCCAATTAGGTCTTTCTCCTCGCCGAAGGTCTTATGGCTAATCTTGTTGACTTCATCGACAATTTTCTTTATGTCATTGGCACCAAGATTACGCTGGGTAAAGGTACCCTTCACGAAACAACCTTTCAACTGCGGGTCGGCTTCTGCTATGCTTTTCAGTGCGTTGTCGAGAGCCACATTCAGCTCAGGTGCTGTCTTATTGATAATAGTGGACCAACGGGCTTCAATTGGAAGGTTGAAAGTGCCGTCGGGGAAGGTGGGGTCATCAAAGAAAGCCGCTTGAATGGCCTCGTCATCAGGATCTAAGCCCTCTTCGACGAGCTTCTTACGTAAAGCGACAACCCCGTCCTCATACTTTTCACCTAAAAAACGGAGAAAAACAAGCGTCAACATGATGTCGCGCTTCTCGAAAAACGACCCTGAGTTCTTTGCGTTTCTCAATATATCCCTGCACTTGAACAGGATGTTGTCAAGGTTGAGGGTTTCTTCTTTGGGTTTCTTAGCCATATAATCAAAAAATTATAAGAATTGGCAAAGATACAAAAAACTTGAAATGTTGAGGCTTTTGCTTTAGTAATAACAAAAATCCTCCCCACAAGCCCAACAGCTCATGGGGAGGCGGCGGACTGAGTCCTATTTATTAATCAAATCCGCCAGAGAATCCCTTATGCAGGGTTAAGCGCCGATGGCAACCTCGTTGTCGGCAGTGGTGTCGTCTTCGAGCTCCACATTGATGTGAAGATAGTCGCTCTTGCGTCGGGTGGCATTCAGCCTTCTGATGATTTGCATCACCACGGCGAGATGCTCAGCATAGTCGGCAGGAGTCTTCACGGCCATGGCTTCGAGATAGTCCACGAGGGTCTCAAGACTGACCGCCGCCTCCCGCTTCAAGGGCATCAAGGATTGTCCCTTGGGCGCAGTGCCCTTGGCCTTGTCAGCCTGGTACAACGCTTCCTCCAAGGTCTCCGAAGCCTCTCTCACACCTTTGATGCGACTCACCATTTCGGGCAGACGCTCAACGTGCTCATTCATGGCAGGCGACGACAAGTCGCGCAGCAAGGTCTTCACGGCACCCACGCGCTCGCTTGCCTTCATTCGGGCAAACGGCTTGCTGTAGGAGTCGAACACCTGCTTGAGGACCAAGGCACTGGCCTTCGTCACGGCATCATCGACATACTTGTAGGAGTCGAGATAGCCAGCGATGGCCATGAGTCGGTCCATCAACTGACGGTTCTCCTGCTTGATAGTGACACGCACTTCTGCGATGTGCATGGCATCGAAAATGGCTTTGTTGGCCTGTGCCAGCGAGGCAACCAAGCCGTTGAGGTACTCGTCCGAGGTATCGCCCTCGAAGTGGCGACAGATCTCAGTGTTACCTACGTGGTACTGATTAGCGTCCAGTACCAGACTCAAATGAATTTTCTTCATGATGAAAAAAAAATTAAAATGGTTAATAAATACATTATTTTACGGCGATGCCGTAAGGTATGGTTGGTTTCCGACAGCAGCGGCCCTTGTCGTCGGAGGGGAGTCATCAAAATGCCTTGCGCTGAGATGGCAATCACCACCATTAGTGACTGAAAACGTTGATCCAACAACTGATTTCCAGAATCTCGCGAAAAAAGAGTTGACGCATGACATAAATTCCGAATTTTCGTACTTTCAGTGTTAACCCAACTCCAAATCCACGAGATTTCGTGAAAAAAGAGTCGATGCACGACACAAAGTCCGAACTTTCGCGTTTTAGGTGTTGAACCAACTCCAAAATCACGAAACGCTGAAAAAAAATGTTGGACACAGACCGTCAGTCTGCGAAAAAGGTGGGAAAGCTCCTATCAGTGACCGAGGAGGTCGTCGCCTGACGACTGGTGGCAGGAGGCCATCAGGTAAGAGCGGCAGCGGGGCCGCGCCGCCACCCTTGCTTGCGGATGGGTTCCGCTCAGGCTCAGCTTGGCAAGTTGATGTAAGTAGAGTGACTTATCATCGTAGGGATGGTAGGAATGTCCGTCTACCTCCCAGTACGTTCTAAAAAGATGGTTATGGGTATTGTAGTCCTCAATCCAGGCATAAAAGTCCTCATTCCAATGGCGTTGCGACAAGTAACGGTCGAACATGGTCGAAAACGGGGTGGCCTCGATGCAGAAAAGCGGACAAACGATGCGGTTCTGCCCAAGTTCCCGCATCTTCGCTTCGATTTGTCGGTTCAACTCGTCCATCGAGCACAAGGTACAATGGAACTCGGTGAACTGGTAGTCGCGGCTGTCGTAAAAGGCACGCCCGATGTTGTCCCATTTGCCGTCGTGCTCCACTTCTATCTTGGGCAAATAAGTGACCGAACGATGCGTGGTTGGGCTCATGTCAAACCAGACTTCCCAACGGTTTGAATGGGTTGGCGTGGAGACGTAGTTTTCTTTCGGAAAGTATTGTTCCAACACACGGTCGAGGGCCTCGCGCAGTGTGCTTAGGGAAAATGTGCTCAGACCGATTCGCGCCTCGTCTTGAAGCAAGGCGCAGACTTCATCGGAGGCGGGGCCTGTGTAGTTGAAACAGATAGGTTTGTTTGTAACGAAATGCATGAAAATTAATTTTTTGAATAACACTGCAAAGGTACATCATTCCCACGACCTAAAAGGGACAAATTCTTCACTTTTTTTGTCAACAAAATTATCAACATCATAAAAACACTGCTTATCAAGGTTTTACATGGTTTTATGGATGATTTTGCAAAAAAACAGCCATTAATTCCTGCATACGTACAAACCCACGTTGGAATGAAATGGCTGGCTGTTCATTGCCTACACTGCGACGACACAGGTAGCAATATTGGGGGATGACAAGGCTGCCTACGGCAAAAAAGCATCCTCGATATGGTCGATGACAGGCTCGCCGTTGTTGAAAACGATGGAAACGATGTCGAACCTGGTTTCGATGTCCATTTGCGTCTTGAAAAGATAGGCATTGGCGGCGGCAATCAACATGTGTTGTTTCCGCTTCGTCACCGCCAAATCAGGCTCGCCGTGGTCGTCGCTTTGGCGCGTCTTCACCTCTACGATGACCAAAGTTTCACCTTCTTTGGCGATGATGTCGATTTCCTTATGGATATTGCGCCAATTGCGCTCCAGTATCTCGTAACCTTTGTCGGTGAGATACTGGACGGCGAGGTCTTCGCCCATCTTTCCTAAGTCGTTATGTTTTGCCATGGGAGGGATTTAAAGATTTAAAATTTAAAATTTAAAATTTAAAATTTAAAATTTAAAATTCAAAATTTAAAGATTCAAAATTCAGGATTTCAGATACTACGTTTTATCGGCTGCCACACTGTGACAGCCCTACAAATCCAAACTCTCAACTCTAAACTCTCAACTTTCAACTGACTCTAAACTCTGAACTCTAAACTCTAAACTCTAAACTAATAATTATACCCCTTCCCCACCATCATCTTCTCCGTCTGGTAATGTCCAAGATAGACGATGCCGAGGTTGCCGTCGATGGCGATTTCGTCGCCCATCTTCAGCGGATGGCCGTTCAGCTGGCCGAATTCATCATTGATGTCGACTTCGAGGCCGTCGCAACTCACCACACAAACCTTGCCCAAACGCACCGCCGTGACTGCCGCGTGTGAGGTGGCACCACCACGAGCGGTAAGCAGTCCGTCGCAGTCGAAAATCATGCCGATGTCTTGAGGCACCGTGTCGGGACGTACTAAAATAATATCACTATCGGGATGTTGCTCGCGCAATGTATTGATTTGTTCGGCGTTGAAAGCTGCCAAACCGTTCATCGCGCCGCCACCAATGCCCATGCCGTGACCGAGTTGCTTCATCTCGTCAGGCGACTGCACAAAGGCAATCTTCTCCTCTTCCGTCTTGAGGTCTTGGTCGCGGATTTGAAGGATATGGAAATCCTCAGGGTTGTCGGACTCGAAGGTAAACTCCATCTCCTGCGGGCTGTAGCCGAGGTGTTCGGTGAGCTCGACGGCGATGGAAAAGATTTTCTTGTAGATGTCGGGCAACATGGTCTGCATGGAGGGGCCTTCCAATCCGGCGGCCTTGCGTTGCGTCTCGCCTATCGGCAACGGTTTGACCAAACCGCCCACGATGTCTTCGCCCTGGCTGCGCAAGGTGAAGTCGCCATAGAGGTGTACGCCCGGACGCTCGCGGTGGGGGTTTTGCGTGAACACCACACCGGAGCCCGAGGTCTCGCTGCGGTTGCCGAAAATCATCTGTTGCACGATGACGGCGGTGCCCCAGTTCTCGGAGATGCCCAAGTGACGGCGATAGGCCAAGGCACGCTCTGAGTTCCACGACTCAATGACCATATTGACGCACTCAATCAGTTGCTTGAACGAATCCTGCTCAAAGGCCACATCGTGGTCAGCAAGGATGCGCTTATACGACAGGGCCACCTCGCGCATCTGGCTGATGCTGAAGTCGGCCTTCATCTTCACGTTGTTTTTCTGCTTGAAGGCGTTGATTTCGTCATCGAAAACATCGCGCTCGATGCCTTTGGCCATGCCCCAACTCTGCAAGAAGCGACGGTAGGAATCCCACACCGCCCAAGCAATGCTTTGGTCTTGCGCAATGGCTTCGGTGATTTCGTCGTTCAGACCCACATTCAAGAACGTGTCCATCGCGCCTGGCATGGAAATGGCCGTGCCCGAACGCACCGAAACGAGAAGCGGATTCTCGGGCTTCCCGAACTTGCGCCCCGAGATGTTTTCCAGCTCCTCAATGTGCTTGCGAATCATGCCATGGATTTCAGTCCGTAGCTCAGGAATGGTGTTGATGGTCTCGTTGCGGCGGAAGGTCTCAGTGGTGATGACAAAGCCAGGAGGCACAGGCATTCCGTGCAGGTAGAGGTTCTTCAGATGGTAAGCCTTGTTGCCAATAAACACTTGGTTATCCATCATCGGAGTCACTTCCCAGAAGGGGCAAATCAGCATCTCCGAGTTGTAGGTCATGATGTCGCTGATGAGTTTCGCGTTAAGCGTGGTTTCCATGTTGCGCAAGGAAGTGAGGATGCGCCCGATGAAGTTGTCCAAAGGCTGCATCAGGAAGGCGTCGGAAAGCAGGTCGCGGTGAAATTCCTCTGATTTTCTGCTGATTAAAGCCACCGTCTCGCGCTCGCTGAGTTTTCCTTCGGGGTCGAATAATTGAGGAATAACTATCTTCAGCGGATATTCGTACGACTTCAGGAAATATTTGATGATGATGCGCCGCACGTCCTCAGCGATGAACTGGAAGATGTTGATATACTGGCCGAAAGAGAAGCTCCGTGAAGTCAGACTATAACGCAGCATGTCGAGTTTCGAATTGAGACTCTGGTTGGTGATGCCATCGAGTTCGAGGCCATTGCGGAAGTATTCAAGGATTCTGTAGATCTGATTCAGTGTGCGTTCCGATATGTATTCAAGGTTGATGCTCTGCACCACTTTTTCCATCAGTTGGGTGGCCACACGCTCCAAGCGGAAGGTCAAACCCATGGCCTCGAACTTGTTCTCACGGTAGGTGCCGTACATTGACGGGATGCCGATGGCGATATGGCGCTTGTGGTAGATGTTTTCCCAACCCTCGCTCTGTTCTGGGTTGAAAATCACGGTCTTGAGCCTGTCCATGAAGGCATAGATCATGGTCAACGACTTGGCAAAGTCTTTCTTCTTATAGGCTTCCTCGAACTCGTCGATTTCCTCGTCGGGGATGAAGGGGAAACTGCGCAACGAGCTGAAAATGTTGACCGACTCGAAGCTGTATTTCTCACGAAGATAGGCATATAAGTCGCGGATGTCCATCAAACGGGCGCGCTCGCGCTGGTAGAGGTCTTCTCCCAACTCCATGCGTCGGGCCGCCGAAGCGATAAGGTTCTCATAGTCGTCACGCGAAAGCATCAGCACATCCTCAGGGTTGAGGCACGAGATTTCGCACATCATCTGCACGAGGTTGTGGACGTGAACAAACCAAGTGCTTTCCTTGTCGATGCTTTCAAAGACGTTATTCGGTAAGATGGGTTTCAGCAGGTCGAGGTTGCCGTCGCTCCAGAACTTGAACACGTCGAAGGTCAAGGCTATCAAGGTGTTGTTGCTTTCGGTGTGTACCTGTTTGCGGAGGAAATGCACCAATTGGTCTTGACGGCCCGAAATCTCGTCCATGTTGGTGGTCACATTGCGGATTTCGCCCTCGGCACCGATTTCGTTGAAATAAACGGGGAAGATGCGCGTCAGCTGTTTCACCTTTTTATAATAAGGTGTGATGTTGGAGTTCAAGACCTTGGTGATTTCGCGCTGGAAGAGGTCGGTATCGCTGAGGAAGATGCCACCCAATTTCAGGTTGACAATCAAAGCGGACAGCAGTTTCTCCATCGGTGACTTGGCATGTTCGATGAGTTCGAGCCACACGCGGATGTTCTTGATATGATTCTCATCCACAGAAAGTTGCCAATCTTCTCCGACAAACACATTGCCCGGCGTTACGAAGCCGAAAGCGATGAGTTTCTTCTCGAAGTAATTGACGATTTCCTTCATCTCGGTCTGGTCGACGTCGATGATTTTCAAGCCAAGGGTAAGCTGGAAGTCGAGCACTGCCGACATGTAGTCCTTGCGTAGCTCCTCAGCGAGGTCGAAAATCGTGTCGATGAAAGGTATCAGCTGCTCTTGCGGCATCTCGTCGATGGCGTCGCGCATCATGCGGTCCATGTTCCAGATGAGTCGCTCACGCTGGTTCTCCATACCTGGCAGATGCAGCAGGAAGAATACATAATGGAACTTGGTGATGAAATGCGGGAAAGCCTGCTCCGACTCGGTGAAGCGTTTGGCCACCTGTTCGAAGTTGGGCATGTCGGTCAGTTTTTCCCAAGTGTCGGCAGCTTCCAAATCAGCCTTTAATTGCTCGAAATAAGGCTTGCCAATTTCGCCGCTCACCTTCTTGACCTCCTCATCGGTCAGCAGTTGGCGTTTGCTTTCCACCCAGTTTTCCACCTGAGACGTTTCTTGCCAATAGCGGTAGTTTTCTTGCAACATTTTTCGCAGCAATTCGCATGCCGAAGCATTGTAATGCTCGTCGTTCGCCACCTTGTCAAGATAGCGACCAGCGTGTTTGGTGGCCAAGATGAAGACATCCTTGTTGGTTTCAAATGAATCATTCAAAATATTGAAAGCCAACGTAATCAATTCGGAATGTTTAGGTGATTCCGTCATCACTTTGTTGGCAAACTCCATCAAGGTAATGATGATATTGAGTCGCAGCTTGGTGGGCACTTCGGGCTTCAGCAGGCTGTGCATCATCTCCAAGGGGATATTGTACGCATCGGCGGGGATGTCGTCGCGGGTATAGAACCAGAAGTCGTCCATGAGCATCTTTCGCAACTCCTCAGTGACGAAGGTATGGTTCGACAAAGGATGGTGATATTCGGTGATACACTCCTTGGCGCGTTTGTTGATGCCGAAGTATTTGGCCGACAGGTCGATAAAATGTTGGTGTTCTTCGGGAATGAAGATATCTTTGTATCTGGTCTGAGCCAGATTGGCCTCAAGGGCTTGTGATTTGAAAGTTTCGGACATATCTATTTATTAAGGGTTGCAAAAATAGGGAAATTTCCCCAATTCGAATGATTGAGGAAAATTCATTCGGATCTTTGAGGAAATTTGAAAAACAATAAGTTTCTTATTTCTCGTAATAACCTTTCTTGCTATATTGAGTCCAGCGGATGTACATCTCCTGATAATGATCCTTTATAAACTCGGAAATCTTAGCAATTTCACGGTCATTAAGGATACCACGGCTCTGCAGGACTGAATCGCCGTTGCTCTTCACGAAAAACTTGGCAGAGCCTCCCTCAGTAAGCTTTTTGTCGCTGGCATGAACGTGCATACATTCCACCACGCAGAACGAAGTAAAATACAAATAATAACCCGCCACCTTAAAATCGTAATACTTTGGCATGGCTCAGTCCTCCATATATTTCAGGTTCTGCTGCAGGTAAGTACTCGCAATGGAAATCTCAATGTCGTCCATCGTGGTTTCCAACACCTCGCCATCCTCACTAAACACAACGGCTTTATCGGGACTGTTCAGATTCAACACATGGATGCCGTCTTCCTTACGGGTAAAAGCGTATCCGTTGACAATGATGTCGGCCTCATCGGCAATAGTCTTGATATCAGGCATAAGCTACACGCACGGTTTTAATAGGTTTCAGAAAAGCAACAGAGTCGATATATAACCCAGCAAGGATGGGTTTGAGGTCTATGTACTCCTCTTCTGGCTCGACTTTATGGCTATACTTGGCCAGCACCACCAGATAACCGTCGTCCCAATTTACAACATCCACATAGCGTTCTAAGCTGTAAGGAGCCTTAAAGCGGATATGATAGTTCCCAAAGCTGAAAGCCGTAAAGCCTCCGCCGCTGCTAAGAACAGCCTCGTTCTCTTTGGTTTCTATGTTGTTACGTTCTGACATTTGCTTTTCTATTCGAATGCAAAAGTACAAATAACATCCATATCGTGATATTTTTCTTCAAAAAAACCACCCCAAAGACTACCCTCAAAAATGAAGGCAGCCTTTTATGGATTTGATTAGGTTTATATCGTTCCGCATTGCGAATGCAGATATTCACGGCTTCCGAATCTGAAATCCTGAAGAACTAGAAATACAAAATTCGGGGAAACGCAGGAAAACTCTTCGAGAAATTGTGAGACTAACAGAGGAGCTATTGATAATTTATGGCCATTCATGTTTTTTAAAGACGAAATTCCAAACTAATCAAAAAAAAAGGTAATTTTGCGGCTTCTTTCAAAAACGAACAACTAAATCATACTAACCAAATGGAAAAGATTAAAGTAGGTATCAATGGTTTCGGCCGCATTGGCCGCAACGTGTTCCGCATCATCTGCGAACGTCCGAACTTAGAAATCGTGGGCGTCAACGACCTGACAAGCACCAAGGTGCTGGCCCACTTGTTGAAATACGACTCCACCCAGGGCAAATTCCCTGGCACCGTGGAATATGACGAGACCGCTCTGATTGTCAACGGCGTGCGTATCCCCGTCACGGCTGAGCGCGCTCCCCTGAACATCAAGTGGAGCAAGACTCCCGACGTGGTGGTTGAATCCACTGGCGTGTTCCGCTCGAAGGAAAGCAGCAAGGGCGGCTATGGCGACCACCTGAAGGCTGGTGCCAAGAAGGTCATCCTCTCCGCTCCCTCGAAAGACGCCATCGACGCCACCGTCGTGGTCGGCGTGAACAACAACGACCTGACTGATGATGTGGAATGCGTCAGCAACGCCTCCTGCACCACCAACTGCTTAGCTCCCGTGGCCAAGGTGTTGAACGACCGCTTCGGCATCGAGCAGGGTTACATCACCACCATCCACAGCTACACCAACGACCAAGTCATCCTCGACGGTCCGCACAGCGACCTGCGCCGTGCCCGTAGCGCCGCCATGTCGCAAATCCCGACCACCACTGGCGCCGCCAAGGCCGTGGGTATCGTCATCCCCGAACTGAATGGCAAACTCGATGGTATCGCTGTCCGCGTTCCTACGCCCACCGGTTCACTCGTCGACCTCGTCTGCACGCTGAAGACCGAAGCCACGAAGGAAGAAATCAACGCCGCCATGAAGGAAGCCGCCGAAGGCCCGATGAAGGGTGTGCTCGAATACACCGAGGACCCGATCGTGAGCTGCGACGTCATCCACAACCCGCACAGCAGCATCTTCGATGCCCAAAGCACCATGGTGATGGGTAAGATGGTGAAGATCATGTCGTGGTACGACAACGAATGGGGTTATTCCAACCGCATGGTCGACCTGATTGAGATGATGAAATATTGATTCGGCGAATGGATGTCGTTTTTTAGAACGGCGAATTTTGCGAATTAAACGAATTTTGTAGGGCTGCCATATTATGACAGCCCTACAGTTTTTTATCGGACAATGGTGATTGAACCTTGCAGGTGCAGTTTCTCCTCGCCCGTCGGAGCGATGTAGGTGATGTCGGTGATGTAGAAATAGGTCCCTGGCGGACAATCCAATTTCGTCAGTTTGTTCTTGCCGTCCCAATGGATGAGCGGGTCGTCGCTGTCCCAAAGGATGTTGCCCCACCGGTTAAAGATGACCGTCTTGGCCCCAACAATCAAATCTGCTCCCGTCACTTTCGGTTCAAAAACATCGTTGAAGCCATCGCCATTGGGCGTGATGACATTAGGCAAAACATACGAGAACTCATCAACGGGCTCGTCATGCCCAATGCGCACGGTCTTGATAGCGGAATAGTTGACCAAAGGCCGCATAATGCCTTGAATGGTGTAATGCCCAAAGGTGCGGACATAATAACGATAGGTTTCGTCGCTTTCCACGTTGGCGTCGGTATAAGAAAAACCAGTGACAGAAGCTATCCTCGCAAAGCTATTGCCGACCTCCTTAAACACTTGCGTGCTATCCACAAGCCATGGCACGGCCTCCGTCCAATTGAGTAAGGCTTCTGTATTGTTGCTGGTCGCCGAAAGCATCACCGCCGATGCAGTATTACTCGTTCCCACCAACTGATGTACGGCATCACGCATCTCCACCTTGTATATAATAGACGTGACTGTCGCCAAGTCCACATTGGCATCAAGGAAGGTCGTGTCGGCACCTTCGTAAACGACATTGGTCTCACCTTCGAGAATACGGGTCAAGGCATAACTGAACGGTGCAACATATTGTTCGTCAATCTCTTTCGGCTGAGTCCAACAAGCCCTAACTTGACCCGAGACAAGGTCGATGCTGTCGTTAGTGACGTGCGTCATCAACGGGCTGTCGTTTTTCAGCGTCACGCAGGCCGCATCGCTGACAATGCTCAAGGCACCATCGGGGAATTGCGCCACGACGCGGTATTCGTAGGCCATGCCTGGCGGAAGGTCGTGGTCAACATACGATGTGGCAGCAACGTCATTCAAGGTGGCCATCAGCTGATAGCCATCACGGATACCTGTCTCGCAAAAATCGGGTTCATAGCCGTCGCAACCTGCCTTGCGGTAGACCAACAAAGCCACTGCGTTGTAGCAGGGATAAGTCGTCCACGACAACGTGGCATCATGACCATGCACCTCGGCGACAAGATTCTGCACCTTGGGAGCCATCACATTGATGGTCACCGTTTTGACATTGGTCAGGCTGATGGGCGAGCTGTCGTCCTTGGCATGAATCACCACCTGATAGGGTGTGTTGCGGATATGGGCATAAACGGTGTTCCATAGGAACTCCATCTGTGGCTGCAAACCAAAAGCCGACTCGGGGCTGAGAATAGCAGGACTCACCGCCACCTCGAAAGGAGCACCCGAAGCGGTCAAAGTGACGTTGTCGCCATCGGGGTCAGATGCAGAGATAATGAAATCAAGTTGCTCGCCGGCAACAAGGCAATATTGGTCGTCACATTGGATTTGTGGCAAATCATTGTTGCAGTGAGAGATAAGAATTTGCATATCACGCACCACAGAGCCAATCTTCACGCCGTGACGCCATTCCTCAATCATGAAAGCCACGTTGTACTCGCCTTGCATCACAGGAGCATCCCATCGCAACTCACCCGTAAGAGGATCGATTTCAAAGGTTTGCGAAGCCTGGGGATAGGTATAACCAGGAATCTCCATGCCATCCTGCCCCTTGCAGTACACCAATTTATAGCTCAAGCTGTCGCCATCGGGGTCGTAGGCCGAAGGATTATGGAGAAACAATTTGCCCACGCAGCCCTTGTCGACGGGGGCATTGAGCAACTCCACCGAGTTGTTGTAGCCCAAAAACGGGTTGATAATCAATTCTGTCTCGATATGCATGGGCACCATCACCGAGTTGGGCACATTGATAACGCCATAATTTCGATTGGCATCTTCCATGCTGACGACGTAAGTTCCTGAGGTCGAGTAGGTATGCGTTTGCCTATAGATGTTCTTGATGCAGTCGTCGCCCATATTCGTCCAATAGATGCGTGGGATATAACCGGAGTTGCCGTCGCCCCAATCCATATACAACGAATCACGTTGTTCCCAAGCCGCATTGGGCACGTTATAGGTAGTAAGCGTAAACTCATACGCATTGCCTCCCTTCCAAGTGTAGGTGATTTCGGCGGCACGCTGGTGGGTCGCCTTGGCGGTGAAGGCAAGGCAAAAGAGAAAACCTATGATGAGCAAAAGTTTACACTTCATTGCAGCATTCTTTGAGATTGCAAATGTAGTGTTTTTTGAGAAAACGGCGATGATTTCAGAAAAATGGATTATTTTTGGCTATATGAGCGCATTTTTATGGTCAGATAGCCAAAAATAATATCAAAACAAATCATCTAAAGTGATTTCTTGTCGAACATAATTGATTGAATATTTATTCTTTACAAGGCCATTTGAAGTAACCATTGCAAAAAACAAAGTCTTACGCTTGAAGTAATTTTGCACCTCGTTCAAGCGTGTTTCAATCTTATCCCATTCCGCCTTTGTGATGAGATAAGGCCGTTCCGAAAATTTCATTTCGCACACCGTAACAGCCCGGTCGGCTCGATCGATAACCATATCAACCTGGGCTTGCCCTGAATAATAAGAGCAGGTCTTGGTTAGGATGCCAGAGATGCCTAATTTCTGCTTAATCTGTTGTAAATGAGCAAAACACAATCTTTCAAAAGCCAAGCCTCGCCATGAAGTGCAAGTGCTCGTCGTCAGCAAATGCATCCATGTCTCATGGTCGGAATACGCACCGTTTTTCAAGAACTGGAAATAAAACAAGGTGAAGCTGTCCGAAAGCTGATAAAGATAAGGCACCTCCCCGATGGTCTTGTATTTCCGGATGAAACCGCACTGTTCAAGGGCGATGAGTTTCCGCGTCAAGCCGCCGCCATTGCTCAGCTTGGAGCCTTTGGCAATCTCATCGCGAGTATAGCCTGATTTCTTCTTCGACAAGGTCTCCACAATGCGAACATAATCCTCTGATTTCGAGAAAAGTGAATTATAAAGGTTGTCGAACTCGTCAGCCAGAAGTGCCGAATCTGTGAAGAAAAGGCGGTCCACATTTTGAGCCAGACTTCGGCTCTTGTCAAGCAGATGCAGATAATAAGGTATACCTCCGAGAATCATGTAGCACTCCGCCACACTCATATTATCCCACTTAAACTTCTGGCTTTCAAGATACTCCTTGGTCTCAGACAAGGTAAACGGTAGCAGTTTCATCTTGCAAGTCAAGCGGTTATGCAACCCACCGTGATTATTGATGACCTTATTGACCATCCACGAGGCTGCCGAGCCACACACCACAAGCACAATGTCGTTGCGTGCCGAAGCCCATTCGTTCCAAAACAGTTCCAAAGCCTTCAAAAACTCAGATTTCTGCGTATCCATCCACGGCAACTCATCCAGAAAAATCACTTTCCGCTTCTTTTTTGATTTCGCGACCAAGGCCTCAAGCCTTTCAAAGGCCTCAAACCAATTGGAGGGCACGTCCTGTTCGTCAGGCGAGCCATAACGAATCAGTCTATTATGGAAATGGGCCAACTGCTCTTTCCGGTTGCCACGCGCCACCCCTGTAGCATAATACACAAAATTATCTTGGAAGAACTCCCTGACGAGATAAGTCTTCCCTACCCTGCGGCGACCATAGACCACTACGAACTCAGAACTCGTTGAATCATAGATTCTTTGAAGTTCTTTTATTTCCTCTTTTCTGCCTACTATTTGCATTGCTTCAGAATTATTTCTGGCTGCAAAGGTAGGACTTTTTCATTATATAGCCAAAAATGAATATTATTTTTGGCTATTTGAGTGAATATTTGCGGTCAGATAGCCAAAAATAAGGGCGCACCTCTATCAGGTGCGCCCTATTCATTTCAATCTGCCTAAAGCAATCACTTGTTCTTCAGCAGGTCGCGGATTTCAGCGAGGAGTTCCTCTTGCGTCGGGCCGGCAGGAGCGGCAGGCTCTTCGGGCTTGGGTTCTTCTCTCTTCAGCTTGTTGATGCCCTTGATGACCAAGAAGATCGAGAAGGCAATGATGATGAAGTCGAAGACGACTTGCAGGAAGTTACCCCAAGTCATGCACAACTCGGGCTTAACCACAGTCTCGCCCTCCATGACGGCTTCGCGGATGACCCACTTCCAGTCGGTGAAGTTGAGACCACCCGTGATGGCACCGATGAGCGGCATGATGATGTCGGACACCAATGAAGACACGATTTTACCGAACGCACCGCCGATGACCACACCGACAGCCATGTCCATGACGTTGCCCTTCATGGCAAACTCCTTGAATTCTTGCATAAATTTACCCATAGCGATAGTGTTTAATTGTTGAATTGTTGATTGTTTAACTGTTGAACTATTGTTTCTTTTTGCAAAGGTAAAAAGAAAATAGGTCGAAGCAAGAAAAAAATGCACCTTTTTTCCAAAAACGAAATTGACTTCGCTTGTGTTTGTCCATTGAAAACAACAAAAAAGGCAGCCTTCTTTCTCCCAAAAAAGAAGGCCGCCTCAATCATTTTTTAGTCTCTTCTGCGCTCGTGCCGCAGCGCGCTCAAACGCCCGCAGCAACGCACAGCTCGCTTAGTTGGCATCCCACACCAAACGGACACAGCAGCCAAGACTGCGATGCTGCGTATTATTCGCTTCGAAGGTCGGGCGCGGGTCGGTTTCGACGTTACTACCTCCTACATAACCAAACCAGAAATATTTGGCATTTTCAGAGGTTCCAGAAATAACACGGTCAGCCGCCCAATAGAAGCCTTGGGCTGCATTATTTCTATTGTCGTAGTATAAATACTTTTTATACACTGCTCCTTCGCGGCAGCCCACGGCAGGCAGGAACACGCATCCCGCCTCCAGCAACTTATACATATTTGAACTCGGATTAGTATACAAGTGCTCTAAATTATTAGCAGGCTCAATCAACTTATATATACCGGCTGCTATATTATACGAATAAGCATCCAAATAACTATCATAGGTAACAGTATAATTTCCACTAGCTGGAGTATAACTGGAGCTAGCACCATACACTTTGTTAATCCTAGCAGGCCAGAAACCTATCTTATTAGCATTCGCGGCCTGTGTGAGGCCGAGGCCTGAATAGTCAAAATTGTCGGGGAACAACAAGAGACCTTGAACATTCGTATAATAGGGTTCATTATTGTATGTGATGGGAACCAAAACCGATACCAACATGAAGCGGTTGCCAGACCTCTGGTGGAGCAAATAGTTCCACTCGTCGGCGGTCAGGGTGCGCCAATGATCGTTCCCTTCGTCCGTCATTTGTTTTCCCCATTCTGGATCTGCACCATCCGCCAATTGCTGATTAGTTATGTAATAGGATGTATTAATAGATTGATTCGAAATATGTCCCCAAGTAAAGCGATCCAAGCCGGTGAGGCCTGATAGGGTTACATCACCAGAAGCAGGGTAAGGGTAAATAAGATTCGTACCACCACTGTGTTCCTCGTCAAACTGAGTAGCGTGGAAATGATATCCGTCAGTCTCATTCCATGTCAGGTTGGCCCTCGAGAAATAGACTTTCTTCGTTGGACTCACCGAGAATACGCTCAGTTCATTACCACTTGTATGGACAGCATATTCCAACGCAGGCCCGGCAGGCGCAGGCAGAGTATTGTTGATGCTGATGCCGGAGTTGACATAGTCGTTGTATGCCAATTCTGCTAAGTCAACATTACCACTATAGGTAATATTCAAATCACCGTGGCCAGTGGAAAGGTTGGTGCCAGGCAGCAGGATGGCCCATCTGAAAGCGGTGTTTCCTTCCTCGCCATAAAGGGTCATATTGGCATTGGTTTGGCCCTCAGTGGCCACAATGGCGGTCTCAGCAGTAGGATTGGCGAAGTTGACGGTGGCCAGCGTAGGCACGTTTGACAGGGTAACTTCATAATCCCCTTGATTCTGAAGGTCGAACCTCACCAAGGCGCACTTGTTCTTCAGCGTGGTGGAATAGGTGGTGCCTGCGCCGGTGAAAGGCTTCGTGGAAGCGCCGTAGGAAAGCACGGGCAGGTTTCCGCTCTGGTCGGCAATGCTGATGCTGAGCGAAGTGGTTTGGTTCACAATAGTGTCGCTCTTAAGTTCCGAATTGCCCAAGAAAAAGAAGTGCAAGGGCTGGTCGGTGACTGCGTCATTCGGGTAGATGGTGCCACTGAAAAAACCGTTTTTAAACTTCAGTGAGCCCACAAATTTACCGCCGTGGCCCACATAGAGCTTGTCGCCATCGGAGAAGGCAAACAATCCGTAATTCGGAGCGATGTTGTGTTTTTCGCCGTTTTCTGCCTTGCCTTCATTGTCGCCCACCTTCACGGTAATATCTACCCCTGGATAAATGGGCGTGGTGTTGCCCGTGGTGGGTGTTTCCTGTTTCTTGCATTGGCTCATTCCAAGCACGAGAGCCAAGGCCATGATGATTGTGCTAAGTTTCTTCATTGTATCTGATGTGTTTTTAGTTGTTTTCCTGTTTTTTACGTTTTTTTGAAAATGCGTAGGCCGCGCCAGCCGCAGCCATGATGAAGAGTCCGCTGCCGAGCGGGGCATCGCCGAATTGCTCGGTGCCGATGTTGTAGCCTCCCGTTCCGCCGCCATTCTCGCCGCCGAACTGTTCGACAAAAATGTTGTAGCCGCTGCCCGAGCCTCCTCCCGAGGTTTCCCTGCCAAATAATGACACGAAGGATCCAGCATGGCTACCGCCGTCGGATGTCGAGACGCTGTAGACATTTCCCGAGCCGTCCCTGCCTAATAAACTCTTACCAGGCCATGCCTGAGTGCCCGACCCGCCATTATCTTGAGCGGACACCCATTGGGGCAGCATCGTCATGGCTGCAAGCCCAAGGCAAAGCACGATGACTTTTCGTTTGTTGTAGTTTCTGAACATTTGTTTTTAGGATTTAAAATTTAAAATTTAAAGATTTAAAGATTCAATATTTAATTTAATAATGTTTTTCAAGATTATTCGGCCTTCAACTCGGCCATACCCCTTGCTTAAAGGTGTGCAAAAGTAGTACATTTTCTTTTATGAAAAGCGCCTCAAAAAACCCCAAAACAGAGGTTTTGCAAATCCCGATAAAAGTTTTGCGGATTCCGCAAAAATTGCAGATTTTGCAACTAACCGTTTTATTTTTTTGCAGATTTTGAAACTGTTTTGCAAATTCTGCAAATCCGTTTTTTCAGAATCTAAAAGTCGTTGGGGCAGCTCCCTACTGCCCCTGACCGCGCATCCAGGCCGTCACGGTCTGTCCCATACGTTGCTTGAAGGCGGTGCTGAAGGTGCTGTAGCTCCTGAAGCCGCTCTCGCTGGCCAGTTGTTGCGCGGTGAAGGAACGTTGGTTGGCAACGGCTTCATTATAGAGATTGACAAAATGGCGGATGCGCAGCCCGTTGATGTAGGCGTTGTAGGTCAGACCCTGCTGGGTGAAATACTGGCTGAGATAGTAGTGGTTGGTGCCGATGGCCTGCGAGAGTTGGGAAAGGGAGAGGTCGTGCTGCAAATACAGCTGGGTTCCCTCGCAATACAGCTCAAGCAGTTGCCCGATGCCGGAGGGAGCGTCTGACGGTGACGCATCATCATCTTCCTGTTCCGCAGGGGCTTCTTCCGTGGCTTCTACTGGCGTGCCATCCAATTGTTGCAGCGTTTCCATACGCCACAGCAGTAAACCGAAAAACGGGATTTCGATGGCTTGCACGATAAAGCTGATGGCCATGTTGCGGGTGTCGAACATATAGAAGAGGATGAGCAGCAGCGAGACGACGACGATGAGCATATAGCTCTGCCTGACCTCCTTATGCTCCAAGTCGGCGTAGTTGTCGCGCAGCCACTGCCTGTATTGCCTGACAGCGAACATCATATATATGATAAAGAGCACGTAGAACAACAAGATGCAGGCGATGGCGATGTCATAGAACCGGCGATCGGGGAAGGCAAGGTTCAGCGCCAGGAGCACCGCGTATGGTAAAATCGCCACGACGACGGGCCAGACAGGTCGCTTGCGGTCTTGGAGCATGGCAAACAGCGTGCCGGCGATAGTGGTGAGCAGCCCCACGCAGTCGAGCAACGAAACCACCATGCCGCCCACAGAGTTGATGTCGTTAGAACAGAAGTATAGAAGGAGCCACCAAAAATGGCCCAAACACGCCACGGCAAAGAATGCCGCAGCCCAGCGGCGCATGGCCAGCGGCGGCGTCACGTCGGGCGCAAAGGCGTTGCCCCTGCGCAGCAGCAGATAGACGAAGGCGATGAGGGCAGCCATGGTCGCTCCGCCATAGAGCATGATATAAAGCAGTTGGCCTGAAGGTATGTCTTGGATGAACATTGGTTTGTGGTTTTGTACCTTTTCAAAGGTGCAAAGATACAAAATTCATGGGGCAATACGTGGCCTAATTCAATGAAAAACGTGTTTTTCCAAAAAAATCAGAACTCCGAAGTGAAATGGAACTCGATGTCGGGGTATTTCTCCATGGCCATCTGGAGGGCGTAGGGCGACTCGGCAAGGAACACGTCCCTACCCTCTTTGTCCTCGGCGAGATTCAAGCCCTTGCGCATTTTGAAATCAGCCAATTGGGCTTCGTTGTCGCTGGTAATCCAAGCGGTCTTGTAAAGCGAAATGGGTTCGTAACGGCATGAGGCGTTGTACTCGTGCAACAAGCGGTATTGAATCACCTCAAACTGCAATTCGCCCACCGTTCCGATAATCTTTCTGCCTGTCATCTTACCCGTAAAGAGCTGGGCCACACCTTCGTCCGTCAGTTGTTCCAAACCCTTGGCCAACTGCTTCGACTTCATCGGGTCGGCGTTCTCCACATAGCGGAACTGCTCGGGCGAGAAACTTGGGATGCCTTTGTAATTAAGGATTTCACCCTCGGTCAAGGTGTCGCCAATCTTGAAGTTGCCAGCATCGTAAAGGCCCACAATGTCGCCAGGATAGGCCTCGTCGAGAACGGACTTCTTCTGCGCCATGAAAGCCGTGGGGTTGGAAAACTTCAACTCACGGCGTTGGCGCACGTGGAAATAGTTCTTGTTGCGCTCGAAGCGGCCCGACACCACGCGCACGAAGGCGATACGGTCGCGGTGGTTGGGGTCCATGTTGGCGTGAATCTTGAAGACGAAGCCCGTAAACTTCTCCTCCGTCGGCTCGATGCGGCGTTCCACCGTGTCGCGGCCGATAGGCGTAGGCGCAATCTGGATAAAGCAATCCAGCAGTTCCTTCACACCGAAGTTGTTCAAGGCCGAGCCAAAAAACACGGGGCAAATGTCACCTTTTAAATAAGCCTCGCGCGAAAAGTCATCATAAACGCCCTGCACAAGTTCGGTCTCATTGCGCAAGGTCTCGGCATCATCGCCGATCATCTTATCCAATTCGGGATTGTTGAGGTCGTCGAAGGCGATACCTTCAGTAATATGTTGTTTGTCGGAATTGAAAAGGTAGAGACTCTTGTCGTAGATGCTATAAACGCCTTTGAACTTCGGGCCGCTATTGATAGGCCAACTCAACGGCGTAAGGCGGATGTGAAGCTTCTGCTCGATTTCGTCCAACAGCTCAAACGGGTCCATGCCTGGGCGGTCCATCTTGTTGATGAAAACGATGATAGGCGTGTTCCTCATGCGGCACACTTCGACCAACTTCTCCGTCTGAGATTCAACACCTTTGGCCGAGTCAATAACGACGATAACGCTGTCGACGGCAGTCAGGGTACGGAACGTGTCCTCAGCGAAATCCTTGTGGCCAGGGGTATCCAAGATGTTGATTTTGATATTCTTATAGTCAAACCCCATGACAGAAGTGGCCACCGAAATACCACGTTGCCGCTCGATTTCCATCCAGTCGGAAGTGGCGGTCTTGCGGATTTTGTTCGACTTCACGGCACCGGCCACCTGAATGGCGCCACCGTAAAGCAACAATTTCTCGGTTAAAGTGGTCTTACCCGCGTCGGGGTGGCTGACGATAGCGAAGGTCCTGCGCCTATTGATTTCATCAAGAAATGACATATATAGTCTTGTTTATCAAGAATTTGAGAATTACAGAATATCGTTTCGCTGCTTCTTTTTTCTCCAGAAGTCAGGAGAATCAGAGAAAACCGCAGGCGATTTTTGGGTATAAAAAAAGCAACCTTGTAGGTTGCTCATTTGAGCGGTCCGGACGAGACTCGAACTCGCGACCTCCTGCGTGACAGGCAGGCATTCTAACCAAGCTGAACTACCGGACCAACCAGAAAAAGAACTCTATTGCTTTGCTTTGCGGGTGCAAAAGTACAACCTTTTCTGAAACTGGCAAGCATTTTTTGAAGTTTTTTTGAATTTTTTTATCCTAAATTTTATAAAACACTATATAACAGCTATTTAAAAAATACAAAAATTCTCTCTTTTCATTCAAAAACTTCGAAGGCGCCACCTCCAACATCATAATAAGGCAGTTGCGACTCCTCTGCTTGAGCTACCCATTTCTCGGCAAGATACCTTGGCACCGAGCCATCAATAAGCAACAATTGTGCAGCAAAAGCATTATTTATGGATTTCACATCAGGCTTTTGTTTCCCAAAAACCAACAGATAATCCACAGGCAAACGGTAAGAAAGACTATCTTTGACTTGGCAATCGTCATCCCACAATGCCAGGAGTTTACCGCCAAACGATACCAGATTCGTCTTTTTGCGCAGGTAGTCATTCTCATAATCTTCCTCAAAGCCAAAGACTTGCGGACGTGAAGAAAGATGTCGTTGTGCCCACGACCCTTTGAGGCTATAATCAACAGTGCCTTCATCCGCCATCAAAGTAGAGTCGGCCAAAAGTATGTGCTCCCCTCCCCTGACGAAGTCGATAGCCGTATGGTTGCGAAGGCTGTATATCGTCATACCTTGCTGGTTTTCTGTGCTATAAAGTCGAATCGTCACTGACACCATCACAAGCAATAAGGCACCCAACACACCCATGAATAGCTGTCGCTTTTGTAGTAGAACCATCAGCAAAACCAACAGCAAGGCAACCAACAACAATGTAAATTCAACTTCATTGATATACAAGCCTTTAATAATCGAAAAGGGTATGCTTTCAATCCTTGCCACCACCCAATTCATCACATAAACCGCGCCCCAAACCAAGTAACCGACCAAGATATTAAGATAGGGAATCCACGACACCAACAACAATACCATCCCGCTGATGACAACAAGGAAAGAAATCGGGGTCATGAAGAGATTGCTAAGCCAGAAATACGTTGTGAATTGATTGAAATAGAACAGAGTAAAAGGAATAGTAGCCACCTGAGCTGCAAGCGCTACCGCTGTGATTTCCCAAGCCCTGTCGAGCAGTTTGTTCTTGAAAACGAACCAGCTGTAAATCGGTCTTTGCAACACCACTATGCCAATGACTGCGGAATAAGACAACAAGAACCCTATTTCAAACAGATTGTTCGGGTTGACACAAAGCAGAATAAACGCCGATGCCGCTATTGAATTGATGATAAATCCCTTACGATGGATTATCTCGCCAATGATGACCAATGAAATCATCAAGGCAGAACGAAGAATGGACGGCGAAAGCCCTGCAATAAGCACATAAAACCAAATCAAAACCAACAGTAGCACTTGTTTCAACGTCTTCTGCCATTTCTTGCGGTTGAGGAAACTCAAGAGGAAACTCGCCAACAAATAGATAATGCCAACATGCATACCCGACACGCAAAGGATGTGCATCGAACCCGCTGCCACATAGTTTTTGCGTACTTCGTCAGCGAGATTGTCATCATAACCTAGCAAAATGGCCGCTGCCACACCAAATTCATTGTCGCTCAACCCACTCCGTTGTAGCGAAGCCAGCAAAATGTCGCGAAAACGATACGAAAAAGCATATATCGGATTGGCATTATTGACATTCAAGTCCAACCACTCCTCCTCTTTCAGAAATATCTGCCCGGTAATGCCTTTGCGACCAAGATAATCCCGATAATCGAACTCACCAGGATTCAATGGGGGCGACACTTCGCGAATAGGGGCAGGAATCGCTATCAAGTCGCCATAACGCAAAACAAAAGCAGAATCCGACTTGGGGAAATAGGCCATCACCTTGCCCGAAACGGGGCGTGAAGGCAAACTATCGCCAAACTGATACTCCAAGTCCAACACCGACCTGATGGAATTAGGGCGCTCCGTCGGATAATCGTAAATCCGCGCCACATAATACTGCGCATCCATTTCATAATTTCGGAAATAGCTCTTTTGCACCTCAGCCTCATGCGCTCGGGTTAGGGCATAACCTGCCAAAACCAGATAGCAAGCCATGATTGCACCAAAAATCCAGTTATGGCGATAACTTTTTAAACTGAACGCCATCACTATGGCCAAGACAAAAAGCGCCAAGGCGATGGCGACGAGGGTAAATGGCGGTAAATGGAACGCGGGCAGGCACACGCAACACCAAATGCCCAAAGCGAAGGGAATCAGCATCCTAACGAAGGGATATTTGGCGTAGTCCGTCATCGAGCGAAATCAGTTCATTTGCCTTTTCTTATTTGTTGGTCGAAAGCGCAGGCATCCTTCATGTGCTTTCCAAAAGGTATCAGCAGCGTCAGACGTGCTTCCAAATCCTGAAGGCGTCTTTGTCCCAAGGTTTCATGCGCAATATCGCCCCATCCATGAAACGTAACATCCTCATTGACTTCATGCTGAGAAAAACTATTCAACACATCGATGCCATAGGAAAGGTCGAATTTCAAGAAGAGCTGCGTCCTTTGAATCAAGATGCGACTGCAAAGCCCTAAGCCAGCCACGGCACCGATTTCGTAAGGCACCATTGTGGCATTATTCAGTTCGCTTTCGTACACCAATGGCGCGTAGCTATCATCGTCGTAGGTGCGTTCCCAGTGCAAGTTGCCATTCAGCCAAAGATTGAAACGAGGAGCAACATAAAAATAAGGTTGAACGGTTTCGTCAGCACCAAGATAAAGCGTAACAGGGAGGCGTATTTCTACCCCATTCATCGCCATAGTGTAACGCACTCGAGAAAAAGTCGTGGTGGTAAAACTGGTCAGAAACTCGGTGGCAAAGACCTCGTTGGTGCCACGCATGGCGTATGAGGCATCCAAACCGACAGATACTGTTTTCATCGTATTCCACTCAAAAGCGAGGCCAACGGTTGGGGCAAGATAAGGCGAAAGTTTTGCATTGCCAACCGCAGAATACAACATGTCGTTGGCAGCAAAGCTCCCCGTAATGCCAATGCTAAACGGGCTCTTGTTATTGCATGTTACATTCCTACTCTTCAAAGGCTTGGCAAACTGAGCCTGCAAAGAAACAACCGATAAAATACTGAAAATCAAAACAAAAAAGAATCTTTTCATGGCTTCATCGGGTTTGAGGGTTAATCAAAGAATCGTTATACCATGTGCAAGCCTCGGCCAGACCGTCATGGTCTTTGAAAACAAATATTGAATTGACAGGATAGACCGTAGGAGGAACGATGGAGTCGTTGTATTTCAATATCTTATAGCCGTACATCAGATTCCGTACTCCGCTCGGGGTAAAGGTTCCGGAAAGCAACACAGCGTGCTCGGGATGGCCATCCGTTTGCGGTGATTCATGGTAATAAAGCGTGAAATTATTGGCGCGACCAGTCAAATAGACTGGAGTAATCACGTTGCAATATTTTTCCTCAGAGGTCTTACTGATGTAATCCGCAATCTGAAGATACTGCTGATTGATTTTGTGGTAATGCGTGATAGGCGAAAGTTGCCCAGGCTGAGGGGCAAAAGGCGGCTGCAAATTGGTGGCCACATACTGGTGCATCGACTTAAACTCCATGTCGACGACAGGCGGTTGGTCGCCAAAATACACATGCTCCTCGCCAAAAAGATCAAGCAGGTCTTGAGGGAGGTATTCTGTGATAAAGGGGATATCCTGCGGGTCATTGACCAAGATGGTCTTATCGCCTTCCTTGAGGCATGAAGGCAAGGCAATTAAAGCCAACAGCCAAACGAAATATGTTCTTATTGTGTGTTTCATACTACTTTCATTTTGCACTTTCATTAACGGGCGAGCATCACTTTTCGGGCAAGCCTTTTGCCACCATTGTTCAACACAAAGTAATAGTGTCCATTATTCGCGGTAGGCATCTGGTAAACCATTTCGCGTTGGAGATTAGCATCCACTGCAAAAGCATCCACTTTTTGGCCTTGACCGTTAAAAACTTGTATCTCCGTCATCCCATTCAAGCCATCGAAATGCAAGGTCACATTGCCATCGGTTGGATTCGGAGAAATCTCAAAACCAGCATCTTGCGAATTTTCTTCCACATCAAAATAGGAAGTTTGGATGAAAAAATCCTGCTGTATGGTGTCACAGCGGTTGATGACCCAAGCGTGAAGCATGACAGGTTCAAGCAGATAAGTATGGATAAACAAGGTGCATGTCAAGCCAATGCCATGCGGCTCAATATACCAATTGGGGCAGTCAACTTGCCAAATCACCGTATCGACTTGAGTGCGAGGATTATTCAAGTGTATCGTATACTCATTGGGGCTGATATACGTCTCACTGCCTCCAATGGGCCAATGCGGTCCTTGAATCTCAAAAAGCGGCGTATAATTCAAGTCAAGGCTTAAATCAACGATACTGTCGCACCCACTGGGGGTCGTAAAAGTCAATGTGTAGTTGCCACTTTCCTCAAACACTTCATTTCCCCATGTCATTTCGTTGCATCCAATCGTGTCGAAATAATAATGGTAGTTTTCGACCACGGTCACCTCTAAATAGGTAGTGTCGCTCTGACTCCCTGACTGGCTGATGGCGCAACCATAGGTACCCGCCATGTCGACCGTAGCATGGGGACGAACAGGATTCTGCTCACTCGAAGTCCAGCTACCACCAACTTTGAACCAATGATAATCGGAGCCCGATAAACCGTTGGCATACAAGGTCAAATCCTGTCCTGCACAAAGAGGCTCATTATAACTCAACAATGGCGCCAAAATGGAGCAGTCGGTAGTGGCCTCGCCCCAAACTTTGCTAAAATGAATGTTGCAAGGATGGTTAGAATAATTGGTTATCAACAAGATATAATACTCACCACTATGAGAATTCCTTATCTCGCAAGTCTCGTTCCAATCCGTCGAATAGCTACATGAAACGACCTTTTGCCTCGTGAGGCCACTGGGACAGGGTTCCATCGGGTCTTCATAGGGTCCCCAACAGCAAAAATCGATATCCACCTGAGGAGTGCTATACATGTAAATGTCCATGTCGCCCGGGTCCAAGATACGCATGTAATACCAGGCGGGATTAGGGGTCGTCCTCAGACAATCATAAAATGGGCCCAACTCACCCGAGCCCGCATTGACTCCAGCTGGAAACTCGTACATGCCATTATCCGTGCAAAATGGTTCCGAAGTGTCGCAGAAGTTGTTTTGCATGACAGAACGAACTTCCATATTCTCAAAATTAAAGATCATCCATTTCATGTCAACAAATTGAGCCATGCCAGGCTGCACCCTGAACAACACAAACGCCATTATAATCGCAACAAAAAGTTTTTTCTTGTCCATAGAGTAATCCGTTATTTCTTTTCCAATGATTTTAGTATGACCTCAGCTGCCTTCTCCGAAGCCCCAGCATTGCCAAGTCGGTCTTTCAGCTCCTCATAATCCTCAAGCAACTGGCGTTGACGCTTGCCGTTGTGCAGCAGCTGATCCAATTCCACGGCCAATTTATCTTCATTCAAATCGTTTTGTATCAATTCTTTAACCGATTCCCTATCCATCACCAAATTGACCAAGGAGATATATTTCACCTTAATCATCGCTTTGGCCAACCGATAGGAGAAATCAGTGGCCTTATAGCACACCACTTCAGGAACGGTAAACAGAGCCGCTTCGAGGGTGGCCGTGCCAGAGGTCACCAAGGCGGCACTGGAGTTTTGCAGCAATTCATAGGTTTGATTCTCGACATAAAACGCATCCGTATTGCCCATGATTTGCTTATAAAGTACTTTATCAAGTGATGAAACGCCTGCCACAACAAACTGATAGTCAGGAAAACGAGGAACCATCTTCAACATCACGGGCAACATCCGCTTCACCTCCTGCTTGCGGCTGCCAGGCAACAAAGCGATGATTTCACGTTTCTCGCCTAAGCTGTTTCGACGAAGGAAAATCGAGCGGTTGGGAGTACCGAACTTGGCCAATTCATCAAGGAGAGGATTGCCCACATAGGTCACATCCACGCCATACTGCTTATAGAACTCCTCTTCAAAAGGCAAGATGACCAACATCTTATCCACAGAAGCCTTGATTTTATTCACGCGACGACGTTTCCAGGCCCAAATCTGAGGTGAGATGTAATAGATCACCTTAAAGCCTTTCTCATGGGCGAACTTCGCCATGCGCAAATTGAAGCCAGGATAATCCACCAATATCACCACATCAGGCTGATAGTCAATCATATCTTTCTTGGCCTGGGCGATGTTGCCCAACACCTTGCGCAGGTTGACCGCCACCTCCACGAAGCCCATATAAGCCATCATACGGTAATGCTTCACCAAGTCGACACCTTGGGCTTTCATCAAGTCGCCACCAAAGCCACGAAACTCAGCTTTCTTGTCTTTCTTCTTGATTTCGGCAACAAGATTGGAAGCGTGCAAATCGCCCGAAGCCTCACCTGCAATGATATAGTATTTCATTGGTTTGCAATTCGTTAAACAAGGAAAAACACCAACAACATACCAACTACAGTAACTACCAGCACCCCTTTACCCATTTTTTCGAGATCCCACTTCACCAACATCATCCTGAACAGGACAACGCCAGGGATGAAGGCCAAAAGATAAGGTGCACGGACTGAAAAACGACCGAGGCTCTCCCAAGGAATTAGGCTAAACAAGAGGAAAAATAGCCCGAAACTGGCCGCTCCAATCAACAATCCAAGCCAAAAGTTATCTTTGATTTTCATAAACGTATTATTTGACATGGGACACGGGACTGCAAGACACGGGACGATCCATAGTCTCGCGCCTCGTGTCTCGAAGTCTCGCGTCAATAGTTATGTTTTCAAATTCTTTCATCGGTTCAATCTGCGAATGCGCCGTCCAGTCGAAGCAGGTGGGCACCACCGAGGCATAGTTGTGCTGCAAAGCCCAAAGGTCAGTGTCTTCCTTGAGGTCGTCACTCTCGAAAGTACCTTCCAAGTCGTAAAACTGCTGCCCGTTCTCATCATATTGCTCCTTGAAATACTCCACCCAGCGACAAGCGGCTTGTCGGCACACCTTGATGCCTTTCATGGGTTCCTCACAACGTTTGGGGAAGTTCACATTGAGGCACACGCCCTTGGGCAAACCTTCTTTCAGCACCTTCTTCGTGATTTCGAGAATGGCAGTATCGAGATGGTCGAAGTCGGCATCAGGGTCGAGGCTATAAAGGCTGTATCCAATGGCATTCAGACCATTCATGCAGGCCTCAATGACTGCGCCAATCGTGCCAGAATACACCACCGTCGAGGCAGCGTTCATCCCGTGGTTGATACCCGAGACGACCAAATCCGGCCATCTTGGACACAGTTTCTGATAGGCCAATTTCACACAATCGACGGGCGTGCCATTGCAACGATATTCAGTAAAGCCCTCTTCCTGCTGAACAAGACGCACATAAATCCTTTCGCGGATGGTACACGAATGGCTTTTGGCCGACATCACCTCGTCCGTTGAGATGAGCGTCACATCGCCGAGCGTGCGCATCAGCGAGACCAACTTGCGCAGACCTTTGGCCGCGTAACCGTCATCATTGGTAATCAATATCGAAGGACGTTGAGAGAACATTTCAGAAACCACCTATTTTATTTGACTGCAAATTTAGAAAAATTCTTTGTTTGCTCTTAATATGACAGAAAAAAAGCGTCCTTGGGAAAAACACATTCAAGCAACAGTCACTTCTTTTCAACACGAATTGCCAAAAATGAGCCACAAATTATCCATTTAATTATTTTTGAACAATTCGTGATAAATTACTGATAATTCGTGTTTATAAACCAAATCAGAACTCCTTCAAGAACTGGTAAAGCTTTCGCGTCGGCAGGCCCATGACATTATAGAACGAGCCTTCCAATCCGCTGATGCCCACGTAGCCTATCCATTCCTGGATGCCGTAGGCGCCCGCCTTGTCGAAGGGCTTGCAATGCTCGATGTAATAGTCGATTTCTTCAGCATCCAATTGGGCAAAGGTCACGTTGGAACGCACTGCAAATGACTCCGTTTTCTCCGCCGAGCGCACCGTGACGCCCGTCACCACATGATGTGTCTTGTCCGAGAGCAGCCTCAACATTCGTTCAGCGTCTTCCCTATCCTTCGGCTTGCCCAAGATCTCGCCTTCGCAAATGACAACAGTATCCGAGGTAATCAACAGGTAATCAGCGGGAAGTTCTTCATCTTTGAACGCCAATGACTTTTGCAGGCTAAGGTATTTCGGCACCTCGTCCAAGGGCAAATCTGCTGGATAGTTCTCAGGCGTTTCCTTGGTCATAATCTCGAAATCCACACCCATGCCGCGCAACAGCTCCTGCCGGCGCGGGGACTTGGAGGCGAGGATGATATGGTATTTTTTTAGGTTGGAGAGCATATATCAATTAAGGTGTAAAACTCAACTCTAAGACATTTCCTCCTGTAATAGTTCATAATTATAGTCTGGACTTTGTAAGTACAGACCCGTTTCCGTATCCAAAATCTTATCGTAAAGCGTTGAGTTATAAAGCAAATCAAGTGCTTTCTGAAAAGAGACATTTTGATAAAGCATTATCAGTTTCACCAATTCAGCGTAAAGGTAATCCGTAATAAATGTTTGTTCCTTGCTCATATCCGTGTAAGTTTTGCCACAGCCCGCTCTGTACCGAAGAAATACTGGTTGTTAAGGTCACGATAACGCAATGCTTCAACCAATTGAGATAGCGTTATCAACCCCATTTCAAACAAATCCAATTGTTGCACTACACTATCGTCCGCAACTGGGCCGACAACAATGTCATAATCATGGTGGAATCCAGTCCGCGAAGCCTTTCGGTTTTGAAGAATAAACATAGCCCATTCTTCACTAACCGCATGGAACACCTTGACATTCAATTCACCAGATGTCAATTCGTTTTCATCAAAAAGAAAAGTAGTTACGATAGGTTTTGCGTCAAGAAATTGTCTTGCCTTCCGCCTTGCCATCTCCATTGCTTGTTGCGGCAAAGTAGTCAAGTAAAATCCTTTGCCAAAATCTTTGTTGATATGACCTTTGGACAAGTCGATTTTTTCGATGGCGACATTCGAACCGTGGTAGAGTTCAAGCATATTTCAAATATCCTCCATGATTTTGGCACACTCTTGTCAAATCCTCAATGGCATCCTCAAACGAAAGTGTATGCTCAGCCTCAAAACAATCGTCCAAGAACGCTATGCCAGCAAAGCGTTTCAGGTACTGATAGGCTTGCTTGGAAGTCATGGAATAATGCTCCGCAAACTTCCGGATGGTCATAATAAAATATGAAGGTTTGAATTCCATAATGTTCTTTTTTGCTTTGCAAAAATACAAACTTTTCCCGAAGCTTGCCATAAAAAAACGAATAGCGAAGGATTTTCTCCCTCGCTATTCGTATCATTTTGAAGTCGTTTTGTGCTTACAGCAGCTTCTTCTTCAAAGTCTCAATCATATCGACCGTCATCTTGTCGAGGTCGTACTTCGGGTTCCAGCCCCACTCCTTGCGGGCGCAGCTGTCGTCCATCTTGTTCGGCCAGCTGTCGGCAATGGCCTGACGAATCGGGTCGAACTTGTACTCCA
>JAEETH010000088.1 GCA_016290215.1 Bacteroidales bacterium | reverse complement strand
GCCACATTCGACAGAAAAGAGGGCTTATAAACGAAGTGGGCGCATCAGAGAAAATCCGACGCGCCCACTTTTGAAAAAAATGTACAATTCATTTTAGAAATGTGTACAATTCGTTTTTGCGATTATACAACGAAATAAAAAACGATATTTTAAAAAAAATATATCGTTTTTAGCCATATTGAAATCGATAATTATATATCTTTGCACTATAAACTCTGATTATATGAAAATTTTTGTCGCCAAACTAGCATTTAAAACCACAACGGAAGACCTGAGAGCCTTATTCGAGCAATACGGTGAAGTGGAATCCTGCAGGGTAATCATGGATCACGAAACGGGGCGCTCAAAGTGCTACGGATTTGTGGAGATGCCTAATGAAAATGAAGCTTACAAGGCCATCGTGGAGACGGACGAAACTGTTTTCATGGGTAACGAGCTGCAAGTCAAGAAGTCGCGCCCGCAGGCCACTGCTGCTTCCAAACCCGAAAAAGCTGTCAAACCCAAACGTCAACATCATCCTTACGTTCCCAAAGCTGAGGAATAAAACTGTCAATTTGCATTTTTTTGCGAAAAATGGCCCAAACTTGAAAAAAAGTCGTACCTTTGCACCCGCAAAAGCGATGGCCTGGTAGCTCAGCTGGATAGAGCAACAGCCTTCTAAGCTGTGGGTCTTGGGTTCGAATCCCAACCGGGTCACGAATAATCTCCGAATTCCTAATTGTTGCCAATTAGGAATTTTTGTTTTCTAAGCATTCTCCTTTCTGTGATGATGGCATCCTTGAGATTTTACATAGACAAAAAAAAGACCGCTACAAATTGTAGCGGTCAAATTATCGAAATTAATCATTTTCTTTTCCCTTGCGTTTTTTCATGAGATAAAGTCCTCCAAGGCCGGCCAAAATGAGCCATCCACTGCCTAACGGAGTATATTGCCATTCATCCAAATCCGTACTTTGATATGGAATAGGCACCGTATTACTCTCCACTGCGGTAGCCTCTCTAAGGTTTACACCAAAATCATCCTCCAAAAGGAATACTTGAGCTTGCGTTGGAGTAACAATGAATAACAACACGGTTAATACTGTTACGAATACAATTCTAAACTTTTTCATTTTATTTTCCATTTTCAAAATTCGACAAGGTTGATTATTTAATGATTATTTTCTGGACTTTCATCTCATTCGAGTTGACCAATCGGAAGAAATACAGGCCTTTTGCCACATCAGGCAAGCTCACCCGACTTTGACCTCCTCTGATTTGAGAATTCCACAAGACTCGACCCTGAAGGTCTATCAACTCAAGCCTTCCCTCTCCAGTTACCATCCATTGTGAACCGTCGAAGAACGCTATGTTGGTCTCCGTCTCTTCCTCATTCTCCTCCACATCGAGGCAATCGAACACGATGTAGAAACGAGAATAGTAATCCGTCGTCTTGCCTTCAAAGACATAACTATTGTTTTCAAGCATATCATACCGCACGCCAGTTATGTTGTCGATGAGATATAGACTACTGAAGTAGCCGTTCGCCGTGTTCCATTTTATGGTAAACACATCGTCTTCCATGGCTTCGAACCACAGCGGGACACGTTCAGCCCCTTCCTTGGTGAACAAAGCTGCATAATGCCCCTTCTCATGGTAGGCATAGAACATGCCATTGCCTTGGCGCAGCTGCTTCTGCTTTTCAGCGCCACCCCATTCAGGTCTATGGAACTCGACGACGGTCACATCCTTACAACCCTTTTCACTGGTCAGATAGAGATTCACCAAAGGATAGTTTGGTCTCCAACTACGATAGGCTATGTTAGTGGCATTTTCACGAGTCACTATCATGCCTTCATTGAAGTTCAAAGCAGTTCCATCAGTCGACCTAATGAAGAAACCTTGGTGAGGATGCAAGTACCGGTCTGCATATTCACCTCCTTCAGAACCTCCTTGGGGATAATAGAGATATGCACTCTCAGCTATCCCCTCTTCCTGGCTATAACCGTCGGCATCATATATCGCATAGAATGGCTTAATAGAACCATTCCCCGAAGCAAATTCATCAAAGTCAAGGTAGGCATGATAAGGGTTGCCCACGAGGTTCCATCCGGTATGTTCTCTACCTTGGACAGTGACAGTACGATTATTATTCCCCGCGTTCAGTAAACCGTGGCTTTGGAGGTAGGTCTTCTTGGCAATGGCAAACATATAGCCTTTACCAATCTTCAAGAAGTCCTCATTCTGGTTGGATACGTTTTGATCATTCACATCCTCCTCCGTATAAGGAAGATGTTTATGGATATGCTCGGGACGAGGTGCATCAGGATTACTCTCATCACTATGCCAGTGGTTCGGGCCATTGCGCTTGAAATTAATCCAATGAGGTTCAGGTTCATAATAACAGAACATATCCATACCGTATGGATAACGATGATACTCATCAGTATGCTCAACGCAGCCATCGCCAAATTCTTGTTGGTCGGCAACCCTACTCGGGAAGTAACCGTCCACCCATTCGTTCTCGTTGAAAGTAGGAGTTTGCGTGTTCTGACTTTGGCTATTCTCCCAACCCTTCATCCAATAACGAATGAAATCGTTCGGTGCTGGAGTGTTAGGATTAAGCCAAGTGAACTCTCCATACGTAGCATTTGCTGCTTGATCTATGTATGGCCACGGGTTGTTGAAATAGGTACCACGGTCTCCACCAGTATAATACTCTTTCAAGTTCGTGTTCACATAATCGTTTTCAACCTTCAATTCATAATTGAAGCCCAAAGGCGCATTGCTCAAAGGTGTTGAGAACATGTGCCAGTCACGGGTCAATAATTGACCTTCCTCGATGTGGTTCAAGCCAGGAGTTGAGTAAGCCTGTCCACATGAATTGTCGAATGTAACACCCACGTATGTTTCCGGATGTTTAGCCAAAGTATCGGGATGCAAGATGGCCGCATGTTCATAGATGCTGAGTTGTTTAGGCCGATAAACACCTTCTATTTTAATGGTAGTGTCCACTTCCTCTTCAACATCGCCATAGATGTACATATAATCAGAGGTGGTCATCCTGCCAAGCATCGAATTCAGCTCATCATCATCACGCACGGGACCGGCATATTGCAACTTAGGACCTCCATTCCAGGTAGCCATGCTGCGGAAGTCGCCGATGCCTTGCTTGCCATCGCTCCAATCGCAAAGATGCAAGACAGGGAAGTCGTCATTGATACCAGTAATGGTTGGACGAGCCCACAATGAATACTTATGCCCATTACCATTGTTCTCCTTAACCCACTTGTTCAGGTTGACAAACAGGAGGCAGGTATCGTTTTCCAAAATATCATTCCAACTATCGCCTTCCTTCTTCTGCAACTTGTTGTCGTTATAGATATAACGGTAGCGGTCGGCTGACATCGGGTCGGTGTAATGGTAACAATCGGTCAGCGGGTTGGGGAAACCTTGGTCAAAGCCAGCCTGTTCGCGCACAGGTGTCTGGAAACCATGTCCCAAAATAATCGGCATCTTCGTCTCAAAGGCGAGGAGCTTGAAATTGGCATTAGTAACACCATTATTCTCGGCATCTTTGTTTTGCAGACGAGTATAGCAGTTCTTGATCGTGGCCATATTATAACCGACCAAGCCTCCCGCGCTGACACCACTTATTCCAAGGGTCAACTTCATATTGGAGAAAGAATTGTTGATATAGGCCTTTCTATCGTTGATATTCGGGGCGGCACGTCCCACCAAACCTCCGATGTAACCGCCATCTATATAGGATTTAACAGCCTTGATGTCGGACATACCCATTGAGGAATGGAGCTCGCCTTCCACCATAAGGCCGATCACACTGCCTACGTTAAATGCATCGTCGCGCACTGCGCAGACAATGTCGGCACCACCTTCGCTGTTTGAAACCATGTTATTGGGATTGCGGTCTTCATTCGTGCTCAACATGCCCACCAAGGTTCCTATATTGGCAGCACCCTTATGGTTCAAGTCGCTGACAGGCTCGATATAGCCGCTCAACACGAAGGTGCGGTCAACCACGCCCCCGACATACTCTGTAGTCGTGGTGCCGTTCTCAGTGTGTTCGACCGTCTCGCCATTAACCACGCCAAACAGTCCATAGTTGACTCGGTTGTAGCGTCCATCACCCATACCGAAGTATGCCATGCTCAAGTTAGTGATGATGTGACCACGACCATCGAATGTGCCGCCAAAGGTCTTCACACCAGCCAATTGGTCACCTACCGGAAGCCAAACATACTGCAGGAGGTCGATGTCTTTCTTTTGGCTGATAGTTTCGTTCAACAAGTTTTGGGCTGTCGGACCATTCAGGCCATTCACTATACTGATCAGCCAGGCAAGGTCTCGGGGTTCGTCAATGTTATCGTAGGAGAATCCATCAGGTTTCCTCGTCACCACATTGTTCCAAGTCCAACCGAAATAGAGTGTCTTTTCTATGGTTCCATCGTCTCCAGCATCCTCCAATAAGGGCGAATAATTGGATGCACTTTGCTCATAGTAAGTGGTCTTATAGTCGTTCTGATAGCCTCTATAGAAGAAGCGTTGCAAGTCGTCATAGAAGTTCTTATTGTTCCATGCGTTATAAGCAATCGTATTAGTAGTCGCTTCAGCGATAGGCGACATGGTATTCTGCGTGAAGCTTGGTTTCTTATTTCTAATCGGGCTGGTGATACCGATTCTCGAAACCTCATTCAACTCGTTGGTGATGTAGGTATGCTTTGCGAAGGTCGGCAGATAGACATTACTCTCTATCTTGGCAGGTATCGTATCAATCACTTCTCCTGACGTTTTGTAAACAAGTTTATTAAGGTATTGGAGATTATCCTTCACAGTCACCTTGCCTTCCATGTTCATCGTGGCATAACGGTGTACATAGACTGCACCACCATGGCGAGTTGTGTCAACATTCGCTGGCGCATCACTTGCGTCAGCTGTGTAATCCGGATCGTAGTAATAATCAGCCTCGGTATTGTTGTAGCCACGCTGCAATTCTGTACCCTCCTGCGCATTCGTAATGTCATTAGGTTCTGGAATACTCTTAAGGGTCAGCGTTGTTCCTGCTGCCGTAACAGCAAGCGGCTTGTGTACAAGATCCTGATTGAAGAAATCCGGAATCTCATGGACAGCTTCATCTACTTCCGTATGGCCATATAAGCCATCAACCAAGACATTGTCCAAGGAGAGATTACCCTTTTGTGAAGACGAAACCGAATCCACATCAATCAAGGTGTTGTAATTCGGGCCTGGGCCTGCTGTGTTGTCATTTCCTGTTACACCACTGTAGGTTGCATAATTATAAGTAACAGGCAACAGCGTAGTAGTCGTGGTGGCGTCTTTTTTCTTGTTGCTCATCTCATGGCCACCAGGATAACGGTAGAGGTGCAGTTTGTAGTGTTGCAGCGGATAATCACCATTGGGCCACACTCTATTTATACTAATGTCACTATTATTGGCACCATAGTCATCTTCTTTCACGGCTGAGACAGGGCCCACCACATAAATGACATCTTTCGCTGGATTAAACACTTCGAATGTGTAACCTTGTTCAACATCTTTGGGGGTTCTATCATAAATGATACCCTTATTAGCGTCAACATCAGCCACTTTGGAACTCACCGTCAGTTTTGGTTTATCCGGGAAGTGCCCCCAACCAAGTTGGTGGTTCTCGTCTTTGCCCCATCCGCCAGCTGGGCCTCGGCCATCCACATACCATGCTTTACCATTTCTTCTCGGAATGATCCACATGCGATAGAATTCGCGGTCAGCCCTTGAGTTTGAAATGGGATATACATTAATGTAAGGATACTGTTTCGTCTTGGTGAAATCAGCACCGCCGTCGTCACCTGACACAGGATAGTCCCAAATTCCAATATCACCTTGTTGAGTGAAGAAGTTGTAACCATTAGGATAATCACTCGCATCTAATCCATTACTGTTAATCTTGTAGCTCAGGAAACCACCGTCGGCAATGTTGTCATTGACATATTGGAGACTGTCTTCGTTTACCCAAATGTTGTTGTTCTTTACACCAGTAATCTTCGGGCGGGCGAAAGCAAAGCTCTCCGTTCCGTATGGTTCGTAGTCACTGTCCATTCTGAAGAAGCCCTGCAACTCCCCGTACATGGTGGTTTGGACTTTTCGATGGTAGCGTACCCAAAGCTGCGAGAAGTCTTTGAACAAGATGACATTTTCCTGCGCATAACTTAGAGGTGCTGATGGAGCAGAATATCTGTAGAACAATCTTGCGTTTGACGCAGTGTTATCGCCTACAGGATTGACAGCAATCCACTCCCATTTGTTATTTGTATTATTACTAATGTTGCCGTAGTGTTGCTTTCTTTCGTCATTCTGCGCAGGGGTGTTTGCTGCAATTTCCAAAGCCTTAAGTTTATCATAAATCGTTGTATCACCTGTAACATTCAAATGCACGCTGCGCAAGCAGAAGATGGAGTCCATATAGGCGGGTCGGCCATTGCCAATAGCGATGGCACTGGCATTGGCCATATACAGCGTATCATCCACCTTAACCACAGAATATAGCTTGTTGGTGCTGTAAGTTGTGTTAATGTCGTTGAAGCCGGTTAAGTTGATGTTGACATTGTCGAGCAGCAGGTTCTGGCAACGCTGGATGGTGGTCAAGGTGCGTGTGCCTGACGTAAACTCACCTGCACCGTGACCAAGGTCGCCAGTGTTACGATGTCCATACTCTCTCATCAAGACATTGTGTCCCGATCGGCCAGCCTCGCAGTGGGTGCCACTGCCGAACACACCACCTCTGATATCCATGTAGTAGCCCGAATTGGCAGCAGTATTGTATGAGGTACCGTCAATGTAGATGTTGGTGTAACCTGTGGCATCGTAGTGGGTCCAATCGTTCACATTGATGCCTTGTGTACCAAAATAGTCAGAACCAGCATACACAGAATTGCCGATGCTCACAGCGTTTTCAATGGCAATCTTGCCTTCGTGCTCATCGCGATTGTAGTACACCTCATGGGCCACATACCCAGCCTTGTACACAAAATACATCTGCTTGCCGTAATTGGTGCCGTTGCCGTTGGTGCCGTAAGCTCGCAGGTAGTAGGTCTTGCCCGGGGTGAGGTTGGAAAGTGTCACACTATAATCCGTACTCGTCATACTCTGGTCTGTGCAAGCAGCGTGGCTATCGCTTGTGGTGGGATAGGGGTTAAGACCCCAGCAAATTCCATATTCTGTCACCCCCTCGCCTGTAACCTTACCTTTGGCGGTGACGGAGTTTTCTGTAACAGTAATATTTTCCGTGACCACCTGGGGCAAGCCGGTCTTGGTTACGAAGGTGATAATGTCGCCGTAGGCAGTACCCATGTCATTGGTAGCGTATGCGCGGGCATAGTAGATGGTGTTTTCTGTCAAGTTTTGCAAAACGACGCTGTAATATCCACGTCCTTCATCATTACCTATGGCAGCATTCGAATACGAATCGTTAGTAGTGGGGTTAGACGATGAGCTGCTCCAGCACACGCCACGTACCGTGGCAGGGTTATGACCGATAGCGGAAACATAACCGTCAATCTCGGCTGAGTTGGCAGTTACATCAAACAAGCCGATGGAGAGCACTGTAGGAACATAGGTACGGTCGTCAAAATAGATGTTGTCAACATTGCGTACCTCTGACCATTCGTTTTCCACCTTTTCAGCGATGGCGTTGACACCTACATTGACGACTGACGAGCCAACTACCTCACCGGCATAGCCCAAACCATGTACGCTGCCGTCGATGGTGCCGCCGCTGATGTTGACAAAGGCAGTCCAGTCTTTCTCATGTCCCTCCTCGAAGTTGCCGTCGATGGAAGACTTACTACAGCCGTACACTGAACCAAAGACATGGCCACCGCGCATGTTCACCGTCTTGGTGCCAGGATGCAGGCTCACCTTGTCGGTAGGCACTTCATTGCAGCCGCCGAATACCGAGCCTTCCACCAAGCCAGCGTTGATGTTGACCACCTTTTCAAGGGAAACGATACTTTCGTTGCCTCCTCCAAACACGTTGCCATATACATGGCCACCCTTGATGAATACACGGGTACTGCCGCGCACCACACCGGCGGTTTCGCTCAGGTTGCCCGAATCATCCCTATCGATGCCTCGGCCACCACCATACACGTTGCCTTTGAACTGGTTGCCGCCTTCAAAGCCAATTATGCCATCGTAAACAGCCACTTTGGTATTTTCGTAAACGTGGCCGTCCTCACCGCCACCAAACACCGAGCCTTTGATATTGGCACCAGTTCTTATGGTAACCTCCGTGTTTTTCAGGTAGGCCAAATGTACAAATTCCGTACCCACCATACCTTTTGCACCGCCATAGACGTTGCCGCCATGCGTTGAAGTGGTTTCTTCGCCTATCTGGCCACCACGGATCAGCACTGTGGAACGCCCCGTTTCACCACCGTTATTGTAGTCGACGTCGGCAGGGATATTGTCCTCGGCTGGATACGAACCCACGCTGGCAAGACGGCCTCCGCCATAAACGGAGCCGTAAATCATGCCGCCTTGTACGTCGACAAAGGTGTTGCCATAGGTTCTGCCTGAGGTGCGGCTGTAGTGAACGGTGTTCTGGTCCTTGCCACGACCGCCACCATAAACGTTGCCTTCGTAACCCAAAGTACCATTGGTGCCGATGGTACCGTTTAACACAAACACATGCGTATTTTGGCGCACATGGCCGTTTTCACCACTGCCAAACACACTTCCCCTTACCTTAGCATTATCTTGGATGTAGACATAAGTGTTTTTCACGAAAGCCAGCTCTGAGAAGTGGTCGCTATCGCCCTCATCAGCCGGACGACCGAATCCCGAGCCGAACACGTGGCCGTTTTCGTTGCCATCGGAACCGACAATACCATCCTTGATGGTCACCGTAGCCTTACCAGAGAAGTCGGGATCATGGTTGTCAGAGATGCCGACGGAAGCCAAGTTGCCACCGCCATACACGTTGCGGTAGATATGGCCTCCCCTAATGGTGGTATTCGTGTGGAACTTCACCCAACCTGCCGTCGGGCTGAAGTGTTGGTTCTCGTCCAAATCAATACCACAGCCACCGCCATACACATTACCCATGGCGGTGCCATCAACTCCTTCCAAACCAATGGTTCCGCCCCATACATCAATGTCGGTGCTGCCCAACACGTGGCCGTCTTCACCACCGCCATACGCCGAGCCTCTGATTTCACCACCACTGATGTTGACGTCTGTGTTGCCCGTATATGACAAGTTCTTAAACCTCACACCTGCCCAACCTTTGGCCGAGCCGAAAACCAAACCGTTTCCGTCGCCATCGGTACCGATGATGCCGCCGCTGATGTTGACCAAGGTATTTCCGTTGTTCGGAATATCTGATCTAAGCTTCTGATACCCTGTTTCCTCGTCCGAAATGGTCAAGTCGTCTGGACCATAAAAAATAGGTGGATCAGAAGGCATGCCGTAACCACCGTTACCGTCATCAGTATAAATTCGACCCACTGAGGCCATGGTGCCGCCACCATACACCGCATGGTAGATGGTACCATTATTGACGTTCACCTCGGTTTGCACATACACCTTACCCGCTGTGCGGCTGAACAGGGAGTCGGTACCAACAACATACCTGTCGACACCGCGACCGCCGCCATACACATCACCTGTATAGGGATACATGTTATCGCTTCCGATGACAGCTTGTCCATCAATATTTACCTTGGTCTCGACAAACACGTGACCATTCTCACCGCCGCCAAACACAGCACCCATCACCTTGGCCGATCCGTTGATGGTAACAAAGGTGCTATTCGTAAAGGACAGGTTGGCATACTTTTTAGAATCAACAAGTTCCGGGTCTGTACTAGTACCATACTTCGGATAAGCCGGCATACCACGACCCGAACCATACACGCGGCCATTGTTGAGACCTGTGGAGCCCACCTGGCCACCACTGATGCGGACAGTTGCCAAACCAGTGGTCTTCAGATACTGATTGTCTCTGTATCCAACATTGGCCAAACTGCCGCCACCATACACGTTGTGGCGCACCATGCCTCCGGTCATCCGCACTTCCGTGTTTCCTTTTACAAAGCCAGCGATGGTGCAAATGGTATCGTTATAACGGTCGATGCCTCGACCGCCGCCATACACGTTGCCTGTATAAACAACCGGACCTGATCCATATTTGTCGACCACGCTTTCCTCAGCCGTCAAGGAAGAACCAATGGTGCCATCAATGATTTCCACCAAAGTGTTGCCCAGCACAAAGCCGTCGTCGCCACCGCCAAACACAGAACCACGAATGTCGGCACCGGCTGAAACAATGACACGGGTGTTGTTGACGTGGGCATAGTCTTTCTTGCCTATGACAGCCTTGCCGTGGCTTGAGCCGAACACCATGCCGTTTGAAACCACATCCA
>JAEETH010000004.1 GCA_016290215.1 Bacteroidales bacterium | reverse complement strand
ACGAGGAAAAATTGCAGCAACCTGCTGCAAAATCCAATGATACAATTCTGCCTCAACTTGTGGAGCAAATCAAAAGTGAAATATTCTCCGTCCCGTGGGGGCACCACATGTTGCTCATTGACAAATGTAAAAACGCTCCGCAAAAAGCACTATTCTTTGTCCATCAGACCATGCAAAATGGTTGGAGCCGCAACATGCTGCTCAACTTCCTTGACACCGACCTCTACGAACGGCAGGGGAAGGCATTGACCAATTTCAGCCGCACTTTACCAGATGAGACAAGCGACCTGGCGCAAGAATTGACAAAAGACCCGTATGACTTTGCCTTTACTGGCATCACCGATAAATACAACGAACGGTTGTTAAAAGACAAACTACTCGACAACATCACACAATTCTTGGTAGAATTAGGCACTGGCTTCGCTTATGTAGGCAAGGAATACCGCTTGCAGATAGGCGACACGGAGAACTTCATCGACCTACTTTTCTACAATTTGAACTTGTCGTGCTACGTAGTGATTGAGGTGAAAATTGGCAAGTTTGAGTTTGCCGATGCCGGACAACTCGGAGGATATGTCGTGGCATGCAACCACATATTAAAGAAAGAAGGGCGTGACAATCCCACTATCGGCATCTTGATTTGCAAGGAGAAAGATAGCCTTGTGGCACAATATGCACTGGAAGCCAGCAGTCAGCCCTTAGGCATTTCGGAGTACGAACTGGCCAAACTCTATCCGGAGAAAGTGGAAGGTACCATCCCTACCATCGAAGAAATAGAACAGAATTTGGGCGACAGAATCAAAAACGACAAGGACTAATGTATATCATTTTTGAGGAACACCAATATGCTGCCGAAGATGTCAAAGTAGCGCTGCACGGTATCAGTGAGTTGCAAGACATCAACAAAAACGTCAGCGTGAGCTATGTGGGTTATTACTACGAGCCCGCCATACCCGATTGTGTGTTTATTCTCCCCAAGGTTTTGCTCAACGACAAGGATCAATTGGTGATTGGCCCTAATACAACTATCGACCCAAAAGAAATCATCACACCTGAAGGGCAGCAGAAACACTTGACCCAAGAATACCGCAAGTTCCTTTACGAGTTTGCAGTGTGGATTTATAGGACAATTGCTGTTTACCACCAGCATAAACCCAATTCACAGGCCATCTATTACCGTCGTCTTCCGCGCTCGGGGAAAGGGATGCGGCATCAAGCCAACACCTATCTCGACATCATCCTGTCCCTCATCCAATTCAACCAAGAGAACCAGGATTTCTTTCTATACACGGTCAAAAACATCCACTCGGGCCACAACAAAATCAACTGGACGCGGACCATCTCACAATCAGAAGCCATCCTCCAAAACGGCACTCCGGTTTATCTGGATCCCGTCAACCGCAAACGGCAAATCAATTTCGACGAGGAGCTGTTCGTCATCTTCTTCTCCATCCTTGACTATGTCAACCGCGAGTACGGCTTCCGCACGCCTATCAATATGCAATATGAGTTGCTCACTCCGTCGCAGTTTGAGACCTATCGCAAAGGTTACGGCAAAACCAGATTGAAAGAAATCCGATACAAGTATTTCTCCGACAAAGCGGTGCTGCTATGGGAACTCTGCTATGCATTTTTCGACAACACCTACCTGCTCGCCGTCAACACCGAAAACAAGGAATATCTGCTTGCCAAGAAATACAATATCATCTTTGAGGCGATGATAGACGAACTCATAGGCACTTCTCATGACAAAATCCCGCCCGGATTGGCCGACCAAGACGACGGCAAACAGGTGGACCACATGTACACCGACTTGGCGCTTACTTCGTCTCAAAACCGAGAAGTGTACTACATCGGTGACTCCAAGTATTACAAGATGTCGACGGCTCTTGGAAAGCCTTCCGTCTCGAAGCAATACACCTACGCCCGTAATGTGATACAATGGAACATTGACTTGTGGAAAGACAATGAAGAAGGGCGACAGATGAAAAGTGAGACCGATAAAAGATTCAGAGACATAAGGCTGCGCCCCGATTCGCCCAACGAGGGTTATGACATCATTCCCAACTTCTTCTTGTCCGCTTTTGTTGACGACCAGCCGACCTACGACCGAGGCACTGATGCCGAAGGGAACGACCTGAATGTCAAACCTCGTGAAGAGACCTATATCTCCACCCAATTCGACAATCGCCTCTTCGACCGCGACACCTTGTTGTTGATGTATTATGACATCAATTTCCTATTCGTTGTCAGAATGTACGCGCGAAACAAAGAATCGGAGAAGGCGCAATGGAAAGCACATGTCAGAACCATCTTTAGGAAGAAAATCCAAGAAGTATTGGCATCCAAGTTCCAATTCTATGCCTTTGCTCCCAAGCCATCCACCTACGCCAAAGGCTATATGGACAAAAACCTAAATAAACTGATTGGCAAGGTATTCAGTCCGTTTGACAACGAAGAGGTATTTGTGCTGGCATTGGAAAACACTGAAAACGAACAGGAAAGGAAAGAAAACGAGGCATTGTTATTTGAACTAAATAAGTACTTCTTTGTAACTGAAGGAGAAGACTATAAATTAGGAGAAGACCCAACACAGAAACTGAAGGAAATGGGCTACACTAGTGGGATGAAGGGTCCTCAACAAAAGAAAGAAGAATTGATGATTGTATTCTCCATTGACAAAAAAGTCAATGACTTAGAGGCTTTGATGGAGGGTACAGCTGAAGAATTTCTTTCGGGATACAAGCCCAACTTGATGCAAGATTTCTCCCGAATCAAATATCTCGCACCATTTGACAACAAACCCCTTTTGGGGGCATATAAGATTGAATCCATCACGTTGACTAATGTGACAGATAACGAGAACCCTGTAAGATTACTATTTAAACTAGGGAATTATTACAGATTTAAGCAATCAATTGGTTATATGCTTCCAAGAGCAGCCTCAGCCGGTCACTCCCGTTCACCAGAGGATTTGGCTCGCTTAATTGGTGACAATACGCCTTATCAAACATTTGACTTCCTTTTCGATAAACCGAACTAAAAACAACCATGTCCTGCCTCCAAGTCATCCTAGCTATTATCTTCCCGCCGCTGGCAGTGATCGACCGCGGCTGCGGCTCGATGCTCATCGTGTTTCTGCTCACGCTCTGCGGCTGGGTGCCGGGCGTCATCGCCGCGCTGATTATCCTGAACAAGAATAATTAGAAACCGACAGGCCATCCATCAAACCATCACTTCCCAAACACCCCTCTAAAAAACTCCACTGTCTCAGCAACGACTTGCTTGCGACGGCGGGTGATGGTGTGGTTTTCGCCTTCCACCACTTTTAGGGTGGCATGAGAGCCGTAGGCCTCCAAGTAACGCTCGCTGCACCACATCGGCACGATGTCGTCGCGGTCGCCGTGAAGGAGAAGCACAGGACCTTGGTAGGCTGCCGCAGTGCCATAGATGTCGAGCTGCTGCGTGGTGACGAGGTATTCGCGCCCCAGCTTATACAAACCCCAACAGCGGATGTATTCCGGCGGGTCCTTGGGGTCGAAGCGTGCATTGAAGAACTTGCCACCCTGACAAGCCTCCTTGATGACCGAGCCTGGGGCGATAAGCACCACACCCGACGGCGCCGTGCTTTCGCTGGCCAGACGTCCAGCTGCCATCGAGGCGACGACACCGCCTTGCGAGTGGCCCAACAAGCCCACACCTTGCACATAGGGCAGACCTTGCACATAACCCCAGACGGCGCGCGCATCGGCCAGCTCCTTCTCGATGGTCATGTCCTGCTTGCGGCCTTCGCTCTTGCCGTGTCCGTTGAAGTCAAAACGGATGGAGGCGATGCCGGCTTTGGCAAGACCTTTCGCAAGCTGCGGCATGGGGATAAAGTCCTTGCTGGAGAAGATGCCGTGCATCAGAATCACCATTGGACATTGGTCTGTTGTTGGATCGAACCCATCGGGCAAAGTAACTTTATAGGCAATCTCGCATTGAGGGCCTCGGATGGAGGCTTTTTGTGCTTGGCAACCCGATAGAAACACTATGCCAAGCATTGTCAGAAGTAGATAAGTAAAGAATTGTCTCATAAATAGATAACGCTGATTATTGCGGTTTATTACATATAGCTGTGCATATTAATCCACCTTATTGAGATTCCCTAAGGGAATGGAGTTGGGGCGTGGTCTTATAAACGGCGGCATAAGCAAGTCACCCCTTTGTATGCCCCACAAGCCGCCGCATATAGAAAAATGAACAACCTCCATTTCCTTGGGAATCTAACTAATAGCTTTTCAGATATACATGGTTTTGAACAGTAACTTTTGACACATGTTTTGATGAAATAGATATTTTGTACCTTTGCATATCCAATACAATTCAATGATGAAATCAAACTTGTTTTTTCAAGCGCTGACAAAATTCCTCCTTGGCGTCATCATCTTGGGTCTGCTCATCTTCTTGCCCGCAGGCTCGCTCCACTATTGGCAGGGCTGGCTGCTGATGGGCATTTTGTTTGTACCCATGTTCATAGCAGGGATGGTCATGATGGCAAAAAACCCTGAACTATTGCAAAAACGGCTGAACGCCAAAGAACAAGAGAAGGAGCAAAAGACCGTCGTGGCACTGAGTGGCTTGCTGTTCATCGCCGCCTTCGTTGTGGCAGGCCTCAATTGGCGCTTCCAATGGTGCATGTTGCCGAATTGGGTCGTATGGGTGGCCGCCGGCCTTTTCTTGGTGTGTTATCTGCTTTATGCGGAAGTCCTTCGCGAGAACACCTACCTCTCTCGCACCATCGAAGTACAAGAGCACCAAAAAGTCATCGACACTGGGCTTTATGGCATCGTCCGTCACCCGATGTATATGGCCACCACCCTCCTCTTCCTGATGATGCCTTTGGTGTTGGCCTCGCCGATTTCGTTCGGCATCATGCTATTGTATATCCCTTTGATAGCCAAACGTATCCGCAACGAAGAAACCGTCCTCGAACAAGGGCTGGAAGGCTACAGCGAATACAAACAACGGGTGAAATACAAGGTTTTGCCTTTTATCTGGTAAAGTCATGAGATACAAATTAGCGATATTTGACCTTGACGGCACGCTGCTCGACACCATCGACGACCTCAAGGAGGCCGTCAACCACGCCATGAGCTTGAGAGGCTTCCCGACCTTTACGCGCGACAAAGTCATGGCCATGGTCGGCCACGGTGCCCGTAACCTGATGCGAAAGGCCTTACCCCTTGGCCATAAGACCGACGACATGGTGGATGCCGCCTATAACGACTTCAGAGCCTACTACATTACCCATATCGACGTGCACACAAAACCTTTTTCTGGCATACACGACCTTTTGGCTAAACTGCACCATGAAGGCGTGATGCTGGCCGTCGCATCCAACAAGTTTCAGGAAGGCACCGAGCACCTCATCAAGGAGTTCTTTCCCGAGATTCCCTTTGTGGCGGTTTTGGGCGGTCGCACCAATTTTCCTCTCAAGCCCGACCCCGAAATCGTCAACGAGGTGTTACGCAAGGCGGGCATCGAGAAAGAAGATGCCGTCATGATTGGCGACTCCGACACCGACATGGAGACCGCTGCCAACGGCGGCATCATGGGCATTGCGGTGAACTGGGGGTATCGGGATATGAGTAGCATCGAAAACTTAAAGGTCGCCAATTCGGTTGAAGAGCTACACCAAATACTCCTATCATGACCGACAAAATGACTCCCGCGCAGCGACATTACTGCATGTCGCGCATTCACGGTAAAGGCACCAAGCCCGAGCTGAAGGTCAGGCAATGGCTGTGGCGACACGGCTACCGCTATCGCCTCAACGTGAAGAGCGTGCCAGGCAAGCCCGACATCGTCATGCGGCGGTATCGGACGGCGATTTTTGTGAATGGGTGTTTCTGGCATGGGCACTTTGTGGAGTTTAGTGTTGAGAGTTTAGAGTTTAGAGAAGATAGTTCCCAATGCTGTAAGATTCCGCAGACGAATCGGGAGTTTTGGGTGAACAAGATCAAAAGAAACCAGGAACGCGACCAAAAGAACTATCAAATACTACACGACAACGGATGGCAGGTCATCGTGGTGTGGGAGTGCCAACTGACGCCCAAGCGCATCGAGGAGACGATGCTGCGCGTGGAGCTGCTGCTCAACGAACATTTTCTGGCCTTGCATCAGCCGAAGGTGGTGCCATACGATTTTCAAGAGACTCCAGCAGCTTTGGCGGCGGAAGAAGCTCAGCCCTATGGGCAAAAATAAGCCGTCAAATCAGCATTCTTGTCTTTTCCCGATACTCAGCATAGCCTGGCTTGTTTTGAAGCTGGCGTCGTTCCATCATCGGAATGCTGATAAACAGGAAGAGTGCAGTCATGGCTACAGGGGCAAGAATCAGCCAATCAAAACCATAAATTGAAGCATACATCGTCCAGACTCCCCACCACATCGAGATTTCGCCGAGATAGTTGGGGTGACGACCGTGTTTCCAAAAGCCTACATTACAATACTGACCAGGGTGTTCTTCGCGAAAACGATGAATCTGGGTATCGGCAATCAGCTGTAAAGTGGCTGCTGAAATGCAAATTGCAAAACCCATCCAAGTCAATATGTTGGCCGCTTCCGCCGACTCAAACAAACCGAATCCAGGAAGCATGGCGGCAAATACCAAAACCGTCGGCATCATGTTCAGACCGAAGAAATTGATGATTTGGAAAATGAAGGGCGACTGCGTTTCGCGGTAACGGGTGTAGCGCCAATCCTCGTGGTCAAGGCCCTTGAAGGTATAGGCCCAATTGCCCGTCAAACGGATGCCCCAATACCAAACGGCAAGGAGCAGCAGAATGACAGGTAAGGTAAACGCTGACTTGTAAAAAGCCCAAGCGGTGAACATTACAGGAGGCGCCACGCTCCAATAAGGGTCGTAAACCGACACGTTTTTATGGATAAGGCCGAAAAACCACACAATAATCGTGGCCACCACATCAGCCAAAAACAATGCCCACAGCTCCGACATGGCATTTTTTGAAACCTTGAATACAAGAAACCCTATCGCTGTGGCTATCAGATAAATGATGCCAATTTGTACAATGCTCTTTGCTTTCATTTCAAAATAAACTCTAAAGTTCCACCCGCCATGATTTGTTGGTGCGTAAGCTTGTAATCTTTAATCGGCTTCCCGTTCAGCTTTACGCTCTTGACATGGATGCGCTCAGGTGTCTTGTTCTTGGCAGTGATGACAAATTCCTTGCCTCCATCAAGATGCAAAGTCGCCTTGGTAAACAACGGCGTTCCGATAACATACTCTGCCGAACCCGCATGGAAAGGATAGAAACCGAGGCTTGAGAAGATGTACCAAGCCGACATCTGTCCACAGTCGTCGTTGCCGGCATAACCACACGGCGTGGCGCGGTAAAACTCGCTCCTCACCTGCTCCACCAACTCCTGCGTGCGCTCGGGCTTGCCCGCAAAGTTGTAGAGATAGACAGTGTGGTGGCTGGGCTCGTTGCCGTGTGCGTATTGCCCAATGAAACCGCTGGCGTTGCCGTTCACCTCACCCGAAGTGGCTGTAAGGCTGAAGTTCTCGTCGAGTTTCTTCAGGAAGGCTTTTGTGCCGCCGAAGAGGTCAATGAGGCCTTGTGGATCTTGCGGCACGAACCACATATATTGCCATGCATTGCCTTCCACGAAGCAAGGCTGTTCGTACGACAGCGGATCGAAGCCTTCCATCCAATTGCCCTTTTCGTCCTTTGGACGGAAGAAGCCCGTTTCGGGGTCAAAGAGATTTTTGTAGAACATACTACGGCGATAAAACCGCTCGTAGTCTTCATTTTTGCCGAGTTTCTTGGCCACTAACGCCACGCAAGCATCGTCGAAAGCCTGCTCCATGGTGATGCTAACGCTCTCGTCTTGCAAAGTCTGCGGCAGGTAACCATATTGTTCCCAAATCTCAAAGGGTGAGTTGAAGTGGCTTCGTGTGCTGCTTTCCACCATGGCCTGATAAGCCGCTTCCACATCGATGCCTGGTATCTCGGCCATGATGGCATCGGCGAGCACGGGGATGGCGTGGTTGCCAATCATGCAGTAGTTGTCCTGTCCCCAAAGGTCCCAAATGGGCAGGTAGCCATAGGTCTGGCAGTGCGCCACCATGTCGCGGACAAACTGTGCTGCGATGTCGGGGGCGATGAGCGTATAAAGCGGATGAGCAGCGCGGAAGGTATCCCAAAGGCTGAAGGTGCTGTGATAAGTCTGTCCCGGATGCATCTGCTTGATTTCAAAGTTGGTGTTCATATAACGACCATCCACGTCGCTCATGGTGTTGGGTTGCATCAGCACATGGTAGAGGCCCGTGTAGAAGATGGTCTTCTGCTCGTCGGTGCCTTCGATGTCGATGCGACTGAGTTCACGCTGCCAGGTGTCGTGGGCGGCTTTGACATAGCCGTCAAAATCCCAACCTTTGGCCTCGGCGTACATGTTGGTTCTTGCGCCTAGGTTGTCGACGGGCGAGATGGCGACTTTGACCATCAATTCGCGACTGTCTTTGGGGTCGAAACTCAACGCCGCACGCAGCGTGCGGCCGTTGACGACATCGCTACTGCCCACGTTGAGGTTGCCGTTCATCAGGATATGGCTGACGATAGGCTTGGAGAACTCAGCGCGGAAGTACACCTTACGCATCTTGGCCCAGCCCGTGATGACACGATAGCCTTCGATGGTGTGGTCGTCGACGAGGCGGATTTGCGCCTGAATCACATCGTAGCTGCGACGCTTGGAGTAATAGGCTTCGCCACGGAAGGTGCCACGGTCGAGGTCGAGGACCACGGTCTGGGGTTGCCCTTCGGGGAAGGTATAACGATGGATACCCGTGCGCGTGGTGGCCGACAACTCCACATTGACATTACTCTCTTGCAACAACACCTGATAATACCCTGGTCGAGCGGACTCTTTGTCGTGGCTATAGTGCTGACCGAAGTCGGCGGCTGCCAGCTGTTCGGGTGTCACGGCTCGGTTCAAGGGCATAAGGCTCACGTCGATAAGGTCGGTGCAACCCGTGCCACTGAGGTGGGTATGGGTGAAGCCGTAGATGATGTCTTTGTTGTAGTCATAGCCCGAGCAAGGGTCCCAAGTGACCATCAGTTCGGTCTCGGGACTCAGCTGCACCATGCCCTGCGGCATCGTGGCGCCAGGGAAGGTGCTGCCGCTGAGGGCGCCCGTCTCGTCGGTCTGCGTGCCGATGAAAGGGTTCACGTATTGGGTGTAGTCGTTGGCGCTTTGTGCGCTGAGGAAGAGGGGCAGCAACAAAATGCCCACCAGCAGGGAAATGTGTTTCATGATAGGATGATTTATAAGAGTAAAAGTACTATTTCACCCCGCAAAAATAGTCACTTTTCTCACCTAAACAAAACATTTCATATCTTTGCACTTTTAAAACTTCAATTTTTATACTATGACTACGACGAAACCTTTAGCACCCACTAAGCATTTCTTTGAATACTTCAATGAGAACCTCCCAAAGAACTGGGACGAACCCGCATTGACCGACTACGACGACGTCACAAGCTATACCTATGGCGAGATGGGCGCCAAGATGATGCAGGTGCAGGCCATGCTCGAAGTGGCAGGGCTGAAGGCTGGCGACAAAATCGCCATCTGCTCGAAGAACTGCGCCAACTGGGCCATCGCCTTCTTAGCCATCGCCGCCAACCGTGGCGTGGTGGTGTCGATCATGGACGCCTTCGTCGAGAGCGACATCGAGAACCTCGTCACCCACTCCGACGCCAAGGCTATCTTCGTCGGTCCCGCCGTGTGGAAACGCCTCCACCCCGAAAAGATGCCCAACATCCAAATCGCCATCGGGACGGAGCAGTTCCGCGTTCTATATACCAAAGATGAACAACTGAATACGGTGAAAGAGGATGCTGAAAAGCTGTTCAACGAGAGATACCCCAATGGCTTCACCAAGGCCGATGTCAACCTGCCCACCGACAACCTCGACGAGCTGATGATCATCAACTACACCTCGGGCACCACCAGCGCGCCTAAAGGCGTCATGCTTTCATATCGCGCCATCTCCGCCAACGTGCAATACAGCCAGGAGACCATCCCCAACCATGCCGGCTGGACGGAAGTGTGTATGCTGCCCCTCTCCCACATGTTCGGCATGACGATCGAGTTCCTATACCAGATTGCGGGCGGCTGCCATGTGTATTTCCTGAGCAAGACCCCTTCGCCGACCATCCTGCTGAAGGCTTACAAAGAAACCAAACCTTATATGATCCTCACCGTGCCGTTAGTGCTGGAGAAAATCTTCAAGGCGAAGATTTTCCCCGCCTTGAACAAACCTATGGTGAAGTTCCTGTGGCACACGCCGTTGCTCTGCAAGATTGTGGAGAAGACCATCTACAAACAGCTGATGGAAGCTTTCGGTGGCAACCTCATCTGGCTCATCACGGGAGGCGCTGCCATCAACGCGGAGGTGGAGAAGGTGTTCCGCCGCATCAAGTTCCCCTTCGTGGTGGGCTATGGCATGACCGAGGCCGGACCGCTCATCTGCTACGAACACTGGTACAATGAAGTGATAGGCTGCTGCGGCTCTTGCGTCACCCGCAACGAGCTGAAAATCGACTCACCCGACCCGGAGAATGTGGTGGGCGAAATCCTATTCCGCGGCGAACACGTGATGATGGGTTACTACAAGAACGAAGAGGCCACCCGCGCCGCCATCGACGAAGAAGGCTGGCTCCATACCGGCGACCTCGGTACCATGAACAAGAAGGGCTTGCTGTTCATCAAGGGTCGTTCCAAGGCCATGATTTTGAGTTCCAACGGCCAGAACATCTATCCCGAAGAGATCGAAGACAAGGTGAACAACCTGCCTGGTGTGGTCGAGTCGCTCGTGGTGGGTCGTCAAGGAAAAATCGTCGCTTTGGTCTATCCTGATGAGAAATACGATCTACAGAACAAGAGCATGGAAGAACTGATGAACGAGAACCTCGCCGCATTGAACGCCATGCTGCCCGCATACTCAAAGGTGTCTTCCATCGTCCTCGTCGACAAGGAGTTTGAGAAGACACCTAAGCGTAGTATCAGAAGATTCCTGTATTCGTAAAGCTTTACTCCTTCACCAATTTGATGGTGCGTGTGCCTGCTTCACTCGAAATACGTGCCACATAAACACCCTTGGCAAAAGTGCTGAGGTCGATTTCGGCATGGCCTTCGACGACTGAAGTCATGAGCATCTGCTTGCCCAGCACATCGAATACAACAACCTGACCTTCAACGGCATTTATCTCCACCAAGACCTTGTCCGAAGTGGGATTAGGGCTGGCCGTGACGACAAGAACCGACTGCTCGGCAACGCCATCGTCAAAGTAGTTGCCCACACGCACATCATCGAAATACACGCCGTCGGCATTGTTTGATTTACCCTTGAAAGCGATGCGATAGGTGGCCGAAGCTTCAGGCAACGCAAGGATGATGGTTTCCCAATCTGGGCAAGCATCGGTGTAGTTTCCGAGCAGATGCCATTCGTCTTCCAATGAAGTGGCGTACCAAACCGAAAGTTCGTCCACCCTTTGTTCCAGCACAGGCTGCCTATGCTTGAAAGTCAAGGTCGGTTCGGTAACGGCAGTGATGTCGAGCGGAGCCGTAACGAGCATGGCCTCGTCGCCCAACCAGATGAAAAACGCCGTGTTGTTGAGGATAAGATAGCCAGGGTCAATCACCCAGCCGTCTATGCCCGAGATAATCTCGTTTTGCCAGCACAAGAAATCCTCCGAGGCCTCGAAATCGTCTAAATAAGGTGCTTCATCGGTCACGGTAATCACATCGCAAAGCGTGGTGAAGGTAACGGGCGTGGCCCATGCCGAAACAACGCCTTCTCCGCAGTTAGCCCTAACTCGGAACGTGTATTCCGCTTGAGGACGTAAGTCTTCCAGCAGATACGGTTGGGTGTCAACATCAATTACATTGCCATTCAACTCAATCGTCCAACTTTCTTCATTGCCCGTCGTCGACCAGCTGAGGAGTGCAGAAGTGGCGGTGATGTCGTTAGCCTGAAGGCTGACAGGGCGTGCGCAACTTGAATTAGAGGCAATTTCGATATTGTCGACAAAAATGTACATTCCTCCAAGACCTCTTCCCAAAAACGATACTTGATAGGTGGAAGTGAGGTTATCCAATGTAAAGGTCTCTTCGTAAGTATTGGTGTAATCACTAAGGCTATACACACCTAAAACATGCCAATCGTCGTCCTCCGATGAACGATAGGCAACCTCAAGTTCGTCGTTGGTGTAAAATCCCATCATGGCATACGAAAAGCTGAAAATAGCGCCACCAACCGCCGACATGTCAAAGATGGGCGAAATGAGTCGACCTTCTTCTTCGTTGTTGTGGTAGGAGAACGAAACCACGGTGGAAGTGGTGCCTGCGAGTAGCGACCAACTGCCTCCGCCCGAAACATCGACGCTCCAACAATCAAAGCCATCACCTTCGAAGTCCTCAATATAAGGCTGGTCGTCAGTAATAGGGATGACACATTGGCCAAAGGAAACGCCAACCGTCACGAAAACCAACGTAACGGCAAGAAAGAGTTGTTTAAGTGGTTTTTTGTTTTTCATAGGACTTGTATTTTGATAATGAATAATTTATGGTGCAAAGATATGTATTTATGTTGAAGTGTTGACTGTTTAATTGTTGAATTGAGCTATTAGCTTTCAGCTATCAGCATTGTAATGACCAAGCAGAAAGCTGACGGCTGATAGCTGATAGCTTATTATCTTCTCCCAAAGTAATACTGACCCTTCCCCGCCGTGGCTTTGCCGTATTGAATGGCATTCACTGGGCAATGGTGGTAGCAACTCATGCACATCGTGCAGTGACCGTGCCATTTTGGGCGACCTTCTTCGAGAGTGATATTTTTCAACGGGCATGTTTCCACGCATTTGCCACAATGGATGCAAGCCTCGGTCGACAGGTATTTCGAGTCGTCGGTGGCGGATCGGTTGAAGCCAGGATTCACCAAATAAGTCTTGAGCCATGCTAAGCTACCCACAACCATTTCTGAAAAATGCTCCTTGTTGATGAGCCGTGTAATATTTCGCTTCAGAAGGTCGTTTGCTCTGTCAATCTTCAGTTGGGCATTTTCTGGTGTGTCGAGTTTGAAGCCCGCCATACCGATGTAAGTTTCAGGCATTTGCACACTGAAACAGGCCGACAACGACCAACCTTTTTCTTCCACAGCCTTGCGAAAAACTTTCTCCGTGAGGCCGCAATTGTCGCCACAGGTGCAGGCAAAATAAATGTAAGGCAAGGTCCCTGAGCCTGTCGAAGGGCCGACCTTTATGTTTAGCTTTTTCACAAAATCCAGCACCAACTTTGGCGGTGCCCAAGAATAGACAGGGAACACGAAGCCAAGTCTTTCGCCTTCGGCCAAAGTGTAGTCATATCGGCCTTCGCGAGCCGCTTCGGGGATGAAAGTCAAATTGTCGTTGAGGCCTGCGGCGATAGTTTCCGCCACATATTTGCTGTTGCCACAGCCGCTGAAGTAGAATATCATAGGAGTGTCGTTTTATTGCTGCAAATGTAGAGAAAACTCCGAAATAAAGGCAAGTTTATTGTACTTTTGCATCCGCAAAAACAAAAACTCAAATGCCCCAAAACTCGCTCAACCGTTCGATACTGAAGCTCGCCATCCCCAACATCATCAGCAACATCACCGTGCCATTGTTGGGCTTCGTCGACATGATGCTGATGGGGCACCAGGACAGCCTCGCCTACATCGGGGCCATCGGCTTGGGTGGCACCATCTTCAGCGTGATGTACTCCATCTTCAGCTTCATGCGGGCGGGCACGACGGGCTTCACGGCACAGGCATACGGTGCCAACGACCGCGCCGAAATTGCCTATTCACTCTATCGTTCCCTTTGCATTGCACTGATTGCCACAGTTTTGATTTTGTCACTTCAAAATGCGGTAGAATGGCTCAGCATGAAGTTGCTCAACGGCAGCGACGAGGTGCTGGCCTACACCGCCACCTATTTCCACGTCCGCATCTGGGCCGCGCCGGCAGTGCTCTGTCTCTATGCCTTCAACGGATGGTTCATCGGTATGCAAAATACCACCATCCCCATGGTCATCGCCATCCTGACCAATGTGGTGAACATCGTCCTGAGCATCATCTTCGTCAACGCCATGGGCATGGATGTAAGTGGTGTGGCCTTAGGCACGGTTATCGCACAATACTGCGGATTAATAACTGCGATTATCTTCCTTTTTGCCAAGTTCCGCTATCATCTCATCCCCATCCGTCGGGTTATCCTACTGCAAGCCGACAAACTGAAGCGTTTCTTCAAGGTCAACGCCGACTTTATGATTCGCAGCATACTTTTAGTGCTAAGCATTGCCTTCTTCAACAACCAGTCGGCCAAGCTCGGCGACGACCTGTTAGCCGTCAACATGATATTGATGCAGTTCTTCTACATCTTCTCCTACTTCACCGATGGCTTCGCCTACGCGGGCGAGGCCTTGGTGGGACGTTTCACGGGAGCACATGATGCCAAACAACTCCATCAAACTGCAAAACTGCTGTTTCTTTGGGGACTCATCATCGCCTTGCCCTTCACGGTGCTTTATGCCCTCTTCCCCGACTGGTTCATCGGCCTCGTCAGCGACCAGCCCGACATTATCCCGATGGCTAAACCTTATCACATCTACTTGGCTGCCATCCCGCTCATCACCTTTGCCGCCTTCCTTTGGGACGGCGTCTACATCGGTGCAACGGCATCGCGTGCCATCCGCAACACCATGCTCATCTCGTCCATCGGCGTATTCCTGCCCGCCACCTTGTTATTAATGCCACCTTTCGGCAACCATGGTTTGTGGATTGCTTTCCTGATGTTTATGGTGGCACGAGGTCTTTCCATGACGTTGATGGCAAAAAGGGCGGTGTTTTTTGGAAACAAATCTTAAACAAATCTAATATAAATCTTTTTCTCTGCTTTGCACTAGCCCTTGTCGGGTTTTCTGACGGATTGCAATCCGCCGCAATGAACCTGCGGATTTGTAATCCGCGTTTTTTTCCTATCTTTGCACCAAATCTGAAACTCCTATGGAAGAAATCCTCACTTTTCTCGACGACGTCCTACATAACAACAACCGCCCGTGGTTCCAAGAGCATAAGAAGCAATACCAAACGGCGCAGGCCAATTTCAATGCTTTAGCCGAGCAAATCATCGCCGGCGTGCAAAAGTTCGACGACAACTGCAAAGGCCTCACCTTGAAGGACTGCACCTACCGTTTCTACCGTGATACGCGTTTCTCGCCCGACAAGCGGCCCTACAAGACCCACTTCGGTGTGTTCGTCTGTCCCGAAGGCAAGAAATCGATGCTGAGCGGCTACTACTTCCATCTGGAGGCCAAGGAATCGGAATACCTCGGCCACAATATGCTCTGCACAGGGATGTACATGCCCGACACTACCATGCTGAAGACCATCCGCGACGAAATCCTCTTCAACGGCGAACCGTTGGTGGAAGCCATCGCCAAAGCCAAAGGCTTCGACCTTGACACCAGCCACGCCATGAAACGTGTGCCCAACGGCTATCCCAAAGACCATCCCCAAGCCGAACTCTTCAAGCAGCGCGACTGGCTCGTGGTGCAAGACCTCCCCGAGAAACGCCTTTCCGACCCGCATCTCGTCGACTGGGTGCTGAGCGAGTTCGAGAAGACCAAAGACTTCTGCCAGTGGCTGAATCGGACGGTGAGAGGGGAATGACACGGTAAAGGCGGTGTGACACCGTCTCTACAAAAAACAAAAAAATATTTCCGATTTTTAACATTTCGGCACGATTTTTGCATAAAATCGCCCCGCAATATAAGATTATGAACTCCTGAAAAATGTCAGTTTTGAGCATTGGTTGGATTTCGTTGCCCTTATCTTGGCCTCGTTTGAAATAAGTAATTCACTAATATACAATAAATTAAAAACAAAACAAGCCTATGAAAGACACTTACACCCAGCAGCAACTCCCAACGAACAGCAACACGAACCTCAAGCTCAACACCTACCAGTCGCAACTGGTGGCGACACACATTAGCCTTGTCAGTAGCATAGCGAAAGCACTCCTCTGCCAGCAAACCGGTTTCCACAACCTGACAGAAAGTGACTTGTTGGATGCCGGCTACGAAGCTCTGGTTTCGGCAGCCTGCCACTATGACGGCAACCGTAACGCGTCTTTCAAAACCTATGCCAACCGATGCATTTGGCATGCCATGGTGGCAGAAATCAACCGCTGGCGTCCTTCCTTTGCGGTTCTGGTGCCAGAGGTGGTGAACGGAGAGCCAAGATTCGTTGAGAAAGAAGAAAGCCTTTTCACTTGCCTCGACGACGCCAACGTGTTCACCCTCACCTCTATGTGCTGCAACTGGGAGTCTGAGCAGGCTTGGCAGCTTGAGACGCTGAACGAAGCCATTGCCACCCTCAAGCCCAAGGAGCAGTTCTTGATTCGCTGCTACTTTGGCTTCGACAACAAGGCAATGAAACTTGAAGAGATTGCCAACCGACTCAATGTCAGCACGACAGCTGTTCACAAGAGTATCCAGAAAGCTCTCACTAAGCTGCGCACCTTCATCGAAGGTGCCAGCTCACCTTACCGTATGTGCGCCTGACAAAACTTTTTTTCACGCCCTTGGTTGAAAATCTGCATTCGGGGCGCTATAAATAGAATGACAGACGAAACAATATAAAGAATCTTTTAAATCACCCGCCTTATGAAAAGAAAGCAAGACTCCTTTGAGTTGGACGACGAAATGTTCGACCCCATCCCCAAGTATGCACTGGTTACTCCTGTCAACAAAACCATGCTGAAAAGCATGACCCTGCTCGACAAACTTGAGCGACTCATACAGCTGGCACAAGGCTGTAAGCTCGAAGACAAATTCTTCAAACGCCATAAGTCCCTTATCGAGTCAGTGGCCTCCGACCTAAAGGTGACACCCGAAGAGGCGGTGATGCTCTGCCCTTTCATCTCCGATTCCGAATCAACGGTGAACACCCGTGAGCTAACGGACTATTTCTCTTGCTCGCCCATCAGCATCATGCGTAAGGCGGATACCCTGAAGGTTCTGATGCACCGCCGCTATATCAGAAAACGTGGTTCATTTCACGGCAACAGCCCTGCCTATCAGCTGAGCGAGAAAGCCAAGGTTGCCTTCTGCAGCAATCAATCCTTGCCCATTGTCAACACTGCCAATCTGACAGCCGACGAGTTCATGAAACTCTTCACCAAGCTACTGCGTGAAGCCGGTCGCAACAGCCAAATCGACGAGGAAGAGCTACACTACGAAACCATGGAGCTGTTCAACGACAATCCACAGTTAGCCATCGCCCGTAACATTAACAACTTAAGGGTGTACAACCCCGACAAGGTATATCTACTTTACTTCTGCAAACGACTGGTAGTCGACCACCAGGTAAGGGTTCCTCTCGGTCAGTTGGAGTTTCTCTCCATCGACGATATCGAGGACGAGTTCCCCATACTAATGGAAAACGGACTTCACCCCTTTATCAAGGAAGGACTTCTAACGCTTACCGCAAATGACGGCTTGTTATCGACCAATGTCTTCCAACTCACCGACAAGGCTCGCAAGCTCTTCCTCAGCGAATACGACATCCCGACCAATATCGATGAGGTTGACGAGGACGACCACAGCGACATGCTCAGCTGCAACGACATCAAGCCCAAAGCGTTGTTCTATTCCGCCGAGGACCAAGGACAAATTGACACTTTGCAGCACCTGCTCGAGGATGAGCAGCTGCAAGCCATCCGCGAACGTTTGGAGAAAGCCAATCTCCGCAAGGGCTTCAACTGCCTCTTCTATGGAGCCCCTGGCACCGGTAAGACAGAGACTGCCTTACAACTGGCCCGCATGACGGGCCGCGACATCATGCAGGTCGACATCTCGTCGATTCGTGACAAGTGGTACGGTGAGACGGAGAAGATAGTGAAAAGCATCTTCGAGAGCTATGCCCAACGCGTGAAGAAATCGAAACGCATCCCTATCCTGCTCATCAACGAAGCTGATGCCGTGCTCTCGGTGCGCACGAGCGTGGGAGGCAACAACCCCACCCTTGAGAAGACGGAGAACGCGATTCAGAACATCCTGCTCCAAGCTATGGAAGACATCGATGGCATTATGATTGCCACCACTAACCTGACTTGCAACCTCGATAGCGCCTTTGACAGACGTTTCCTGTATAAGGTGGAGTTCCACCAGCCCAGTGTTGAGGCTAAGACGCACATCTGGCAGAGCTTCATCCCCGATTTAGCCGAGGCTGATGCCAATGTGTTGGCCCGCTCCTACGACTTCAGCGGGGGTCAGATTGAGAACATAGCGCGCAAGGTGATGGTTGACCACCTCCTCTTTGGTGGCACCCCTGACCTCAACCACATCGAAGAACTCTGCTCGAAGGAACAGATTGCTGGACGCAACACGAATAGTCGCAGACCAATCGGGTTCCGTGGATAAAAACAACGAAACAATATAAAGATTATGATAGTGATTCACGTTGACACAATGGAAGACACCGCTAGGTTGAAGAAAACTTACGAGGGTCTTGAGAACGTAACCTTATTGTACAACCCCACCAAGGAGGAAGTCGTCGAACAGCTTAAGCGCGACGACGACCCCTTGGTGATGGGCCTCGGGCACGGGACCACAAGCGGGCTATTCGGTACCAGTTGGATGAATTATGTAGTTGACCGTAGTATTGTCGACCTCCTGAAGGGCAGAAAGGTGATCGGCATCTGGTGCTTTGCCAGCAGCTTCGCCGAGCGTTATGGCCTACAAGGCTATTTCACCTCCATGTTCGTATCCAACTGGGATGAAGCCTATAGCTTTGGCTTCCCCAATAACACCAACGAAGACATCCTCAACGAAGTCAACCTCTTCTGCGAGACCATCAACACCTACCTGAAAGGAGGCCTTCCCATGGACGAATGGGTGCCCCGCCTACAAGCCAGTTGCCACAAGGAAAAGGACTTCGTGAAGTATAACTATGAGGGGATGAAGTATTTTGAATGAAACACACTTTTTCCCCTTCATTGGTTGAAAAACCAATATGTTTGTTCTATAATTAATAAGGATCATTCACAAAAACAACAAAGATTATGATTTTCCTTGAAGACCCCAACATGAACCCTGCCGAGCTCTTTGAACCCAATAATGAACTCCCACCGAAGTTCTCTTTGTGGCTGCACGATGATAAAGACCAATGCGAGAAAGTCGCCAAAGAGTATTCCAACTCCATGAGAAGACCTAAGTATTACCCACTGTATGAGATGACCTGTGCCAAAGTCGATGTAGAAGAGCGCAAACTTTTCGATCATCAGAAGGTGGAGGTGGAACTCAACGATGAGGAATATGTCTATCTGCTTACCCGGGCACTGCTCTATGGCACAACCTACCGTTTCAGTCACCTTCGTCACGAAAACCCTGCCCTGGCCCAAAAGGTCTTCACCCAAGCCATGGCTGGCTATCCCGACGACCTGAAGAGCAAAGGTGCCCTCTATCAGATTGCCTTCAGCGAAATGCACGACAACGCCAAGGAAATCTTTCAACTGAAGAACTATTTCTTCCCTGGTGATTTGAATAATTCCAGGATTTTCATATAATCCCGGAAATAAATACTACCTTTGCTATCAGAAATCAAAACATCAAACGAAAAGAAACAACCATGAAAATATTACATACCAGCGACTGGCACTTGGGGCATGTGCTCTACGGTCACGACCGCACTAACGAACAGCAAAATATGCTTGACCAGATGGTTAAGACTGTAGAGGAACAGAAGCCCGATGTGTTTCTGCTATGTGGCGACGTTTTCCATACGTCACAGCCATCGAATGCCATACAGACTACACTATCGAATACGCTCGTGAGCATACACAAGGCCAATCCCGAGATGGTCATCGTGATGACTGCCGGCAACCACGACAGCGGCACGAAACACGAGATATTCAGAACGCCTTGGCGAGCACTGAATGTATATGCCATCGGACAGCTGGAGAAGGAGAACATTGATGAGCATATCATTGAAGTGCCTGGAAAAGGCTACGTCATCGCCATCCCTTATGTCAACGAACGAAATCTCCCAGAAGGATTCTTCCAACAATTGCTCGACAAGACGGCTGCCATGAACACAGAAGGATTGCCGGTGGTGATGACTGCCCACACCACGGTGAAAGGTTGCGATTTCTTGGGTCATGACCAAGGCACGGAATATGTCGTGGGTGGCATCGAATCGATAGACTTGGAACAACTGGGCGATGGCTATGACTATCTGGCCTTGGGCCACATTCATCACGGGCAGTTTATCCATAGCGGGAAACATAACGTAAGATACTCGGGCACCCCGCTGCCCATCAGCTTCGACGAGACCTTTAGTCATTCCGTAAGTATGGTTGAAATCGATAAGCATGGCGATACTCCAACCGTGACAGAGATTGAAATCAACAATCCTCGTCCCTTGGTGACCCTGCCTTCCGAAGGGCTGGCACCGTGGGAAACGGCCAAGGAACTGTTGAAAAAGTTCCCTGACGATATCCTAGCTTATATCCGTTTGAACGTGGAGATTGACGACTTCCTACCCGTTGAAGCCCAAGCCGAAGCGACAAGTCTGGTCAAGGAGAAACAATGTCATGTCTGCCACATCAACGCCAAAAGGAAAACCATCAACCAGACCGAGGCCAAGGTGCTGACGGTACAGGAATTTCAGGCGGAGCAACCCATTGAAATCGCCAAACAGTATGCCAATTACGAAGGCATCAGCTTCGACGAAGAGATGACCGACATGTTTAACGAGATTGTGAATTTGGTGAACGACGATGCACGAAACGACAAATAAAGGAGAACAATAACCATGAAACTACAAAAACTGACCATACACAACATTGCATCGATTGAGGATGCCACGATTGATTTTGAAGCACAGCCGTTGGCCAACAGCGAAGTGTTCCTGATTACGGGTAAGACGGGCTCGGGCAAGTCGACCATCTTGGACGCCATCTGCCTGGCACTGTTTGCCACCACCCCTAGGTTGGCTGGAACGCAGATGCAAGGCGACACGAAAGACGGAAATGCTGACGTCACCATCAAAGATCCGCGACAACTGATGCGAAGGAATACGGGCGAGGCTTTTGTGTCGCTCACCTTCACGGGAAGCAACGGCATACACTACGAAGCCACTTGGAGTATTGCACGTGCCTACAAAAAAACAACAGGAGCCCTTCAAAGCAAGTCCTGGCAATTGAAGAATATCGACACGGCCTTCACTTATACCAAAGACAAAGAGATTAGTGCTGAGATTCAAGAGGCCATCGGCCTCGATTTCGGCCAGTTCTGCCGTACAACATTGTTGGCTCAAGGCGAGTTCACCCGTTTCCTAAACAGTAAAGATGACGACAAGGCAGAAATTCTGGAAAAAATCACCGGAGTTGACATCTATTCGAAGATTGGCAAGAAGGTCTTTGATGTGACTGGTCAAAAGAAGAAAGAATGGGAAACAGCCCAGCAAAAGGTCGAAGGCATGAGCACCATGGACGAAGAAGACATCGCTGCCAAAAAGGAGGAGCTTGCCGGATACGAAGCACTGTTGGAGCAGGTCAAGAAAGCAGGCGAAGCGGACAAGGCCAAACTGCAATGGATTAAGACGGATACCGACTTGGAAAAGGCTGTCACCACTGCCACTCAAGAGCACTTACAGGCTCAAGCTGTAGTGGAAGGCGACGAATTCAAGAACAAGGAAACGCTGGTCCACCAATGGAATGCCACGATTGAAGCCCGCAACTGGATGGGAGCGATGAAGGCAGCCGAGAGAGCTATCGCCAACGGGAAAAAGCAAATAGAAACCTGCGACAATACCATCTATAACGAAAGAAAGACGCTTTCGGAAACGTTACAGCCTGCTTTAGAAAAGGCTCAAAAAGAGGTCAATGACGCGCAAGCCGCCTATGAGAAACAGGAAGTCGAGTTAAAGACCCAAGATGCTGAACTTGCCGAGCTCCATCTGCCCGAACTGCGCAAAGAACGCGACAACGCCAAGGAGCTGCAGCGAAACATCGCCACGACCTACGAGCGAATCGAGACCTATAAAAAGGAAAAGGACCGCAGAGAAAGCAAAACCACGTTGCTCAAAGATACACTTGCCGACATCGATCAAAAACAGAAAGAGGCAGCAACCATGGATCCGCTCATCCACGACGCCAAGGTGAAGATGGACGACCGCAAGGCATTGCTCGACAAGCAAAGCGACACCATCGACAAGTTTGCCCAGACCCTGCGCCAAAAACTGCATGTGGGCGACATCTGCCCCGTCTGCCGACAGGAAATCAAAAGCGAGCTGCCGCATGAAGAAGAACTGGCACAACTCGTTGGTGAGCTGAGAGCGGCTTACACCGAGGCCGAGTCGGCGCACCAAGAACTAGTGAACGAGAAAAACAAGCTGGAAGCTGAGATAAAGGCTGCCAAAACATCGTACGACAAGGAAAAAGAGGCCTTCGACAAAGACAACACCCTCAAGATGGCCACCCAAAGAGTCATCGAGGCCTGCAAGATTTGTGGTTTTGAGACCATCGACCAAGACACCACCGAGAAGCTGGCCACCTTAAAGGCCAACACCGAGACACGCCTGCAAAAACTTGAAAACAAGATTGCCGAAGGCGAGAAAAAGGAAAACCTCATCAAGGCCCAAAGAGATGCCCTCGATAAGGCCAACAAGGGCCTAGAGCAACTGAAAAAGACCGCACAGAAGGCCGAACAAGCCATCAGCGACTGCAAAGGTAGAATCGCCATCGCCGAAGAGCTCAAGAAGAACACGGAACAGGTGCAGCTGAAACAAGCAACGGACACCTTTAATACCAACGAACAGCAATTGAGGGCCTTCCTTGGTACTCATCCAGAACTTGACTTAGAGCGACTGACCGCCTTGAATGCCCACTCTTCACAAAACATCAACGAGATCCAAGCCTTGCTTGTAGCCGACAAAAACAAAGTGCTTACTAAGAAAACCCTGAAAGATGAGGCTAGTCGGAAACTGGAAGAACACAGACAAACGAAGCCCGAACTGAAGGAGGAAGATTCCATCGAATTGATGGAGGAGCGCATCAAGGACAATGAAAAAAAGATGTCTGACATCTCAGAGAAGAAGGGCGCCATCAACCAGGAGCTGAAGGCCGATGAAGAGAACAAGAAACAGCTTGGCCATTTGAAGGTAGAAGCCAACAAAAAGGAAGCCGATTATCAAAAATGGTCGCGCATGAATCAGCTCATTGGCGACTCAACGGGCAATAAGTTCCGTAAAATTGCCCAGAGTTATGTGTTGAACAGCCTCATCCATTCGGCCAACCACTATATGAGGACGCTGACCGACCGATACACGCTGAAAGTGGTGCCTGGCACGTTCGTCATTTCGCTCGAAGATGCCTATCAAGGCTATGTGAGCCGTGCGGCAAGCACCATCTCCGGTGGAGAGAGCTTCCTCGTTTCCTTGTCGTTGGCTCTTGCGCTCAGTGATATTGGCCAACAGCTGGCAGTGGATACCCTATTTATTGACGAGGGCTTTGGCACACTCAGTGGCGAACCCTTGCAGAATGCCATCAATACACTGCGTTCGCTCCACACCAAGTCGGGTCGACATGTGGGCATTATCAGCCATGTGGAAGAGCTGCAAAGTAAGATTCCCGTACAGATTCAGGTGATACAAGAAGGAAACCTCTCCAGCAGCGAGGTGAAAGTGGTTACCATTGATTGACAGTTGGGAGAAAAATTTTTTTCACTCCCCCTGGTTGAAAAACCCATAGGTTTGTTCTATAGTATTATGTGGCAGGGCGCCACAGGGGTGTCTTCACCCTCCATTATCATCAAAAAAACAATAATACTATGGAGATCCAGCAAGTCAACCAAACGGAATTCGCCGAAATGCTCAAGTCGGCCGGCAACGAAACCCACCAAACCACCTTCGAGAACGACATGTGGTACGAACAAGTCACCGTTGGAGAGGTGACCTACCGTCACAAACTGCTTGCACTCAGAAAGCTAAGCTCGGAGCTGCTCAACAAGAAAGCCTTCGAGGCCAAGCCTTGCATCGAACCGCTCCGTTTGCGCGACCAAGGCAACGGCACTGTCGTGGCACTGGTCTTCACCACCAAGTCGACGGTGTTCTACCACCTTATGGTCGGCTCAAAAAGGGGAATGGCCCAAGCCAAGCGGCTGGTGATCCTCTTCTCCAAAAGCCTCCTCCCAAAGACGGCCAAGCAGCTGCAGGAAGCCCCATCGGCTTCCTGCGCGGCATGAAGGCCATAATCATAAACCTAAATCCATAATAATATGACTAGCATTATCACTTGGTATATCATTGGTATACTTATCTCGGCTATCGGCATCTTCTCGTACGAATATTTCTATCTGTATGACAGAGAAATCGAGTACATCTCAACAAAAGAGATCATAGAAGATGTTTTGTTGTCATTTCTTTCGTGGCTAATGGTGGTTTGGCTCATTATTAGTGTATGCCTTGACATCTATATGGGTTGGCCGTCAAAAGGGTACGATTTGAACATCAAGAAAAAGAAAATCAATTAAGTTTAAGATATTATGAAAAAGTCATTATTGCTTTTTGTATGGCTTGTTTTTATGACCGGCTGTCAGCCTAAAACCACGGAATACGTCCATTACCACAATGAACGCTTCGGCTTTGAGCTGGACTATTCCTCCTTCATGACGATGGATCCACCGCCTGAGAATGGCGACGGTATCTCTTGTCACGGCAAAGGGTTGGAATTGACAGCCACCGGGTGCATGGACATGACCTGGATGGATTTGGACGACACGGGCTTGACCACCCGTGACCTTTATCCACAAGACGAGGTGTTTTATGTGCACCACGATATTGACGCATCCGGGACGGTCCATTACACAAAAACAGCTCGTTTCCCCAACACAGACAATGGCGACATCATCCTCACATTACAACTCACTTACCCACAAGGGCAAGTCGATTCGGCAACAATCAATCATCTATTGAAAAGCTTTTGCTTTCATGGTATTAATTAGTAATTTTGCAGCAAGAATTTTGTCTAAAACTAAGCAATAAAAACAAAATAAGGTTGAAACAATCAACATCTGCTACTATATATCCTTGAACAACAACAAAACCATCAATATTAATGCGTAGTTCCAACTATGACCCCCAAGTCACCCTCGTAAAGAAACGCAATGCAGAGGTGTTCCGCGAAACCACCGGCATCATCAAGACCGGCTACTACATCACCCCTTCGGGCAAACGCATCGACCTCGACATGCAACCGATGATCGACGGAAGTCGTTGCTACCACAAGGATTTAGGTCCTGTTGACGCTCCAAAGCTGGAAAACGGTAGTCTTGTCAGGGTCGAAAAAGGCGATTGCCTCAAGGTGGCCGAGCAATTGGTCAAAGAGGGTTACAACCCTGCCCTGCTCAACTTTGCCAGTGCTGGACACCCCGGTGGTGGCGTGGAAGGCGGTGCCCGTGCCCAGGAAGAGACTATCTGCCGGCGCAGCACGCTGACGCGCTCCATCTTCAGCTTTGATGGCAAGTATGCCACTCGCTACGGCTACGAACATCGCGAAGGCAACAACTACCCCATCTCCCGCTCGCTCGACTTCAGTGCGATTTATTCGCCCCAAGTCACGGTTTTCCGCGAAGCGGGCCCCGACTATACGCTGATGGAGGAGCCTTTCCAAATCGGCGTCATCACCAATGCCGCACTCAACATGAACGGCAGGTTCCCCATCCGCCTCACTCCCGATGGGCACATCCCCGAAGAGGGCAAGGCCATCACGCTCAACAAGATTCGCACCATCTTCCGCATAGGCCTAATCAAGGGCCACGACAGCCTGGTGCTGGGTGCCTTTGGCTGCGGTGCCTTCAAGACCCCGCCGCGCGAGATGGCTGAACTCTTCAAGCAGGTGATGGAAGAAGACGAGTTCAAAGACCGTTACCGCCTCATCACCTTCGCCATCCTCAGCGACCACAACGACCGCAGCGGCAACCTCGCCGCTTTCGAGGAAGTGTTCAAATACAAAAACGACATCGATGAAGAACGAAAACGCAGGGCTTTCATGAACGCCTTGTCTAATATGTACCTACTTGAAGACCATGAAACTACACGAAATGATTAGGGACAACTATCCCGAGTATTACAGCATCGAACGGTATCCTGCCACCGAGACAATTTGTATTCGGGGGACAAAAGACGAATGGGGCATCCTTGGCAATTTCTACAGGACCCCCATTGTTGTCAATGGCATCACCTTCGACTGCACGGAACGCCTTTTCCACATCATGAAACTGAGACCCGATGCCACCGAAGGCATCAAAGAGATGATGGAAGTCAAAGCTGGCATGGGGATAAAGATGCATGTAAAACACCTCTACAAGGCCCATCCCGAATGGTTTCACGACCATTGGCCGAGCATGGTGGTTGACGCCATGAAGTATTGCCTGACACAAAAATTTGAACAGAGTGAGGCCTTCCGCAAAGAGTTGGAGCGAAGCAAGGGCAAGTATATTGTAGAAGATGAAACCTCAAGAAAGAAAGGCAAAGATGCCGACACTTGGGGTGTCGTGCTCAAAGGCAATGAATATGTTGGACCGAATCTCATGGGCAGACTTCTTATGGAGTTGCGCGACAACGGACATTTTGAATTCAAGAACAAACCAACCCTCAACTTCACATTATGACCAAAAAACGCATTCTCGGCACTGGCAACTTTGCCTTAGACATCATCTACCAACGGGAGTACCCCGAAGGATTTGACACTACTAAAAAACGTAATCCTTTTGTTGACAAGAAAATCATTGAAGAAGTGGGCAATACTTGCGGCAATGTGATGTGCATGCTGCCTTATCTGGGTGTGGAGGCCTATCCCATCAGTCATTTCGACGAGTCGGAACAAGGCCTGAAGATCACCGCCGACCTGAAACGCTACGGTGCCAACACTCGCTTTGTCAAAAACAGCAAGGATGGTGGCACCACCTTGATGACATGCATCCACAAACTTGACGCCAATGGGCAACACACCATGAGCCACCGTGCCACCGCCCCCAACAGCCGCTTCCCGAAAAGGAAGCAGCTGCGCAAGGACGAAGTGCAAGGCTTTGTCGACGCACTCGATTTCAAGCCCGATGCCTATTTCTTCGACGTGTCCGACGCTGGTCCTCGCGAACTGGCCAAAGCCTTGAAGGAACAAGGCGTGTTGGTCTATTACGAGCCAGAAGGCAACAAAGAAATGAACAAGTTCCTTAAATGCGTTGAAGTCAGCGATGTCATCAAGTTCTCAGGCACCAACATCCTTGACACCTCGTTTGTGGCCAACTATCCCGATAAACTCTTCATCCGAACCATGGGAGAGGAAGGCATGGAATTCAACCTGCGAAGCCAAGGCTGGCAGAAGATTGCCCCTGTTCCTAACAAAAATGTGGTGGATTGGGAAGGCGCCGGCGACTGGACCTCGTCGGTTTTCCTCGCCGAGCTATGCAAACTAAATAAACTCAACATCGCCCAACTCACCTCAGAGGAGGTACGCAAGGTGCTGGAAACCGCTGCCGCAACCGCCTCGCGCAGCGTGAGCTATATGGGCAGCAAAGGAATGATACAAGCAAATAAATAAACACAACAATATGATTACCTGTTATCACGGTTCTCCGGAACTCTTCAACAAATTCGATTTAAGCAAAGCCGGCGACGGCACAGGCATCAAGTTCGGTTTTGGCGTTTATCTGACCGAATCGGAAGCCAGCGCAGTGCATTATTCACAACCCCGCAACCTTCCACCCGTGAAGGACCATTATCTCTACACTGTGGAGATTCCTGAATTGACCGATGACAACCACCTGGTCTCGGCCCAACCCGTTCCTGAAAGCATCGTCAAACGTGCAGAAGCTAAACTCGGCCAAGCCATCCCTCAGAAAACGACCCAACTTGGCAAGGAATTCCGCAAATGGATCGGTATGGCGCTCACCAACAGCAAAAAGGTAAGCTTGGAATCGGAAAAGGCCGCAGCAGCGTTTCTCGACAACATCGGGGTGTTCTGTAATGTTTGGCCGCAGGCTCAAGTAAAACCCGATGGCTTGAAGAATTACGCTGTCTTCGATGCCAAGAAGGTACATATCCTGAAGATTGAGCACTTTGAGGGGAAACTGAAAGGCGAAAAGTTTGACATGATTGAAGGAAGCAAGAAAGAAGTCAAGATATAATTGACAAAGCATCTTAGACAAGCTTCCTTACCAGAGGCATACCAACTTATCAAGTATTTTATTTTAGTTTTGGTCATTTTGTCAGCCAATATGGTTTTGGCATTGTTTTTGATTATATTTTCGTGAAAGATTGTGAAAAGAATCCGTTATATTTAATATAAAGCATTATGAAACAAACATTTACCATTAATGGTTTCGACCATCATCTCCTCATCAACGACAATGAAAGAACCTTATTAATCGACACAGGTTCTCCTTTTTCCATCTTCAACGGCAGTGATTTTGAATTCCTTGGAACACATGTATCTAAAGGGCTTCTACCTGTGTCGCCCGACACCATCAGTGAGTTGCTTGGCACACATGTTGACGCACTTGTTGGCAACGACATGTTGCAACAGTTTTCCGTACTTGTCGACTACAGCCATGGCACCATCACCTTCAGCGATGAAGACCTGTCGCTGCCTGGCAGCCAGGCCATCACCATGAGCCAGAGCTTCGGCATCCCTAAAGTGACGATGCAACTGAGAGGAAAGGAAGGCAACTTCTTCCTTGACACGGGAGCCAAGATTAGCTATGTGAAGGCGAGCACCCTTGACGGGCTGACCCCCGACAGCCAAGCCACTGACTTCTATGTGGGCTATGGCGATTTTGAGACGCCCATCTATCGTGTGCCGACCGGCATCGAAGGCTACAACTTCAATGTGCAGTATGGCACACTCCCTAGCATCCTTGAGCTTTCGCTCATCGGCCTCTCGGGTACTACTGGAGTCGTTGGCTACGACTTCTTCAACAGCTTCACCGTACTGCTTGACTACAAGAATGGCATCCTCTGGCTACGACCAATGGATGACCATTCTGCCAACTGACAGTTTGGCATAATTATTGACTATAATTCAAAAACATCAAAACACCACTGATATCATGTTCTTTCGCTTTAACACTAAGGAACTGACATTGAAGGATGCGCGATCGAGCCGCACCTCTATGACGCTTACCAGCGAACTGGGAAAGATGGCTGTCCGCATCGACGGACGTGACACCAGTTGTACCATCAACCTCACTTCGGAAGACGACATCAAGCGTTTGAGGAACTTCATTGACGACTACCTCGAGACTTTTCCCCAAAAGACCTATTCCAAGAAAGGTATGGGGATCACCCTATTCGATGCCAATGGCAAGATTGACATAGAGACCGAATTCAAGCTGAACGATTTCAATCCAGAGAACTATACCTATAGACAGTTGTGCAGGCTGTACCAGCAAACAGCCGTCTATGCGCTTTACAATCTCTACGAGGGCATTGGCGACGACAAAGTGGAGAAGATTATCGAGCATTGCATTATGGGGCAAATCAAGTTCGTGTTGACCGGCGATCCAAGCTTCAGCAAGAAGATGACCCTTGATGACGTGGCCAAGGCATTGGACATCAACAACACCACGGTGTCGCGATGCACGCAAGGCGTATGTATCTACTCGCCTTGCGGCAAGGTTTTCACTCTCGACAATAACACATGCAGCCTCGAAAAGCCTTCGCTCTTCGACGATGGCATCAAATGGAACGGAAGCCTGGTTTCGCGACTTGAAGTGCTTGAAACGATCCAACGGCTTGTCGAAAACGAGGATAAAGACCAGCCGCTCAGCGACGACGAGCTCTGCGCCAGATTGCTGGAGATGGGTTACGAAATCAGCCGCCGCACAGTGGCCAAATACCGCGGCTTCCTCGGGATGGAAAACTCCAACAAAAGGAAACGGTGAGTGAAAAAGTTTCCTTCCAAAGTTGAAAACGGCTGAAAAGAAGTCTATAAATAAAAAACCAAACACATAATCCTATGAGCAAACCATTAATGTCGGAAATCCTGAAAGGAACCGAAGAAGCACTCAAACTAGCTGATAGCCAAGATGTCAGCAAGCTGCACGATTTCCTCTTTGCCGAACCCGGAAAGCCCATGCTCTTTGTCGGCAACGGGGGCATGCAGGGCCATTATGCCAGCATGCTCTATGAACAATATGTGGGCATCGGGAAAAGCACTACCCCTTTCATGCTGCGTTCCATATCGGACGAGGTGCTCCGGAGCTGCCGTTGCCTGTTGATGTCGGATGGCGGTAATAACATTGACATCAAAGACGCGACCAAGCGGATGGCAGAAGTCAACCTGGAAAACACTGGCGGCTTTACCTGCCACGACTCTCCGAAAAACATCCTGCTGAAAAAACTAAACAAAGACCATGTGTTTGTCTTCCCTCACGAGCTTGACGGCGGTCCTGGGATGAACGGCTTCATCTCTGTGACGAAGCAGTTCTACCGAGATGCACTGTTCTACAAAGCCTTCACTGGGAAGTCGGCCAGTGAGCAACTGAAGGTCGACCTTGAACCGACCCATTGCTACCAGTATGAACTCAACAACTCAGATGAACCCCTGACCCCACTTTCGTCCATCCAACACTTCCTGGTGCTACACGGCGGTTATGGTGAACCTTCAGCCCACTATCTTGAGTCGGTGCTGGCCGAGAGCGGCACGGTCTCAGCCCAGATGACCGACTACCGCAACTTCTGCCATGGCAGGTTTATCTTCGCCAGCAACCACACGCGACACCAGAAGAAGAACCACACCCTTTCGGAAAGCGACGCAGCTGTGATCCTCCTGGTCAGCCCCGAAGAAGAAAAGATTGCCACCAACATCCGCAAAACCGCACCTAATGCCGACTGGCAGGTACTTCCCAACGAGGCTCCCATCATCACCATCAAGACCAATTTCGACAACCCATTGGCGGCTATTGACCTGCACATCAAAGTCAGTGCATTCGTTGCTGATCTTTGCGAAAACCACCATGGCAACAACCCATTCTCGCCGAAGAACTATAGCGGCATCAAAAAGCAGTACCCTAAGGGGGGCTTGAGATGGTGAAACAAATAATCTACATTGAGTTAGCAGTTGAATGAGATTTTTTTAACTTTGCCACAGAAAAAGCAATCGTAAAATACCATGATAAAAATCGTTTATCGTCCAGAATATGACGAGGAAATCTTTCTCGGAGACCGACCCCGTGTGATGGGTACCGAGTATTTGGGTACAAAGGGCCTCTTACAGGAACTGGGGCTGCGTCTTGGCATTCCCACCAACGCCAAAACCGACGTGGAACGAGAAGCCGATTACCACAACGCGATGCAAAAGCATCTCAGCGATACACCTTTTGAAAAGGCGGCCCGTATCGATCCCTTTGGTGTGGCATCAAAACTGCTACATTGGCGCGATGACCTGCTGATGGCAGGATGGGATGGAAAGGTGACGGGGGCAAAGCTTACCAAACTCTCCGTCCTTGCTAACATCGAAACCGATTTCCATTCAAAAGGCGCTCCCGACTATTGGCGTGAGGTCTATGAAGCTTACAAAGACAAATCATTGGCCGACTGCGTAAGCGACATCCAAATTGATTGCCCGTGGAGCGAGATTCCCACTTTGGTGCAGCGCACCTTGGAGCGAATAGAAAAACACGGGACGGCCCTACATAAGACCGTACCGGAAACAACGGACCCCGCTCAGTTGGATGTCACCAAAATCAAGCTACTGGAGTTTGACGACGTGAACGAGGCCTACGAGTGGATGGCGCAAGTGGAAGAGCTTCCTAAGGACACCGTAATAGTCAACCGCGACAATATGCGATTGAATTATACTTTATACACTTGGGACAAACCCGCCGTACACGCTTCGCTTACGCAAAGCAACCCGCAACTGTTGCAACTGTTCAAACTGAGCATGAGTGTCTTCGCCCGCCCTGTCAACATCTACAACCTCGTTTCCTACCTCCAACTCCCAATGAGCCCAATACCTGCCAAATTGCGTTATGAGTTGGCTCGTGTGCTGTTGAAAAACGGCGGCTTTGGAGAGAAGAAAGAACGTGACGACGGCCAATGGCGCGACGATTGGGAGGATACCATAGCGTCGTTTGAGTTTTTGAACGACGAAGGAAAGGCCACACCACAGGCCAAAGCCAAAAAGATGCCTTTCCTAAATGTCATACGCAAACCCTACGACAGCGGAATCCCAAAAGAAGACTTGGTTGACTATATCACCCAACTGCAGCAATGGGTTCGAGGTTTCAATGGCATGGACGACATGCCTGAGGAACGCATCAAGCAACTGCACAAACTCTCTGATTTGTTGTCTTCCTTCTCTACCGCTACCACTTCATTGCCCAATCCAATTGAATACGATGACATCGAAAAGCGGTTGCTCCAGATTTATCGTCCCATGAACTATGCGCTGCAACAACCAGAGAGTGGCTCCCTTAACGTCATCAACGATGTGCGTTGCATGGCCATACCAGCCAACACCCTTGTTTGGCTCGACTGCCAAGCCGAAGACACCGAAATCGACCCATACGATTTCCTCAATAGTGATGAGCGCACCTACCTCAGCAACAACAATGTGCAGCTGCCCGACTTCGGCCAACATCTGAAAACCCTTCGCAACGAGCGCATCCGCCTTCTTAACGCAGTAAAGGAACAAGTCATCCTTGTCAGAAGCGCCTACGACGGCACCACACGTTTGAGCGAACATAGCATGGTAGCTGAAGCCAACTATATGAATGGAGGAAAAATGCCTAGCGATAATCCCGACAACATCTTTAAGATGCCAACGATAAATATGGTCACGAAACCTATCGACCATTATCAATCGCAGTTTGCTTATGAGCTAGGGGCTCTGGCTTACAAAGGACGCAAGGAAAGCAACACCTCCATCGACACACTCATCCAGTTGCCGTTCAACTATGTGATGCAACATGTGGCCAAGTTGCCCTTGCCTGACGACGAACAACTAAAGAGCGCCTACCTGACCAAGGGCTTGGTTGCGCACTACTTCTTCCAACATGTCATAGAAGATGGGGAAAAAGACTATTCCAAGATGCGTAATCTCACAGAAAACGAGTTTGACCAGCGGCTCGATGACGCCATCAATGCCACAGGCCTAATCTTGTTGCAACCAGAGAACGCCAGCGAACTGCACAATTTCAAAGAAGACTTGAAGGAGAGTATGCTCGCGCTCATCTCGATTATGGAACAACTCAAACTAAAACCCGAGGGCTGCGAGTTGCCATTCCCCACCAACGAAAACGATCCGTTATCCCTGGAAGACATCGGTGCTTTTGGCGCACGTATCGACTTTCTGTTGACCAACAGCCAAGGCGATTATGTCATCTTCGATTTCAAATGGAGTTTTGGTAAGCGATTTAAAGAAAAGCTGGAACAAAACAATGCCATTCAGTTGGAGTTGTACCGACAAACCGTGTTGGCCACCTATCCCGGAAAGAGGGTGGTCGGCGTGGGCTACTACCTGATGCCATTGAAACAATTGATTACCTGTGACTTCGAAGAGATTCCCAATTCAACACTGATCAAGCATATTGATGGTGAGACTGGCGATTTGTTTGAGAAAATCAAAAAAGCATACCAATATCGTATGGATGAAATCAAGCAAGGTCATATTGAGGAGGCAGAGATGATGGACTTGTTGGGCAAAAAGGATTGTTATTATGCAAACCAAAACCAAAAAGGCAAAGAACTCTGTCCATTGGAAGTAAAGGAAAACACACAAGGCAGAGGTGGAAACAAAACCCTTGTGTCGGTGGTAAAAAACTCAGAATACATATTTCGACCATCCAAAAAACCTCGTTACGATGAGGACAAAAAAGAACCCGCTGAAACACCCACATCACATCCCATCTTAAAAGGCAGACTGAAATGAAAAACACGACTTATATCAACGCCGGTGCTGGGTCAGGAAAGACCTACACCTTAACCAATTTGCTGGCCGAGAAACTCTCAAATGGGGAGGTAGAGCCATCACAAGTGATTTTGACGACTTTCACCGAATTGGCTGCGGCTGAGTTCAGGGAAAAAGCGCGGGTGCAGATTCTCGACAAGGGAAAACTGGATGCCGCTGCACAAATGGACAGTGCCGCCATGGGAACCGTGCATTCCGTAGCCCTGCATTTTATCCAAAAGTTTTGGTACCTTTTGGATTATGGGGCCGACATCCAACCCATTTCGGAGCGCGACGAGGATTATTATATGAACCAGTCGCTGGCACGTATCATGAACGAAACGGATGATAATGGCAAGCTGAAAGCACAGGCAGACTTGGACAATTTCAAACGTTTTCGCAACCATTTCGATATCTGCGATTCTTCAAGCAATCCCGACTATCTTTTCTGGCAAAGATACCTCAGAGATATTGTGGAGAAGATGGAGTATTATAATGTGACCAATCTCCAAGTCAGCATCGACAAGAGTATAGAGACCCTGAGAGCGGTTTTCAACAAGCATGTGGATTCAAGTCTATTGCCTCAACTGTTGAATTATTTGAATGCCTACTACAATTATGTTGTTGCCTATATTCCTACAACAAATAAAAATGATACAGCGATAAAACAGCGTGACAGCATAAAACCTCTGTTGAATTGTACTGATGTGATGGATTTGTTGCCATTGTCCAAAGTGATAGAATCGCCCGTAGGTGGAAGGACGAAAATTGATAAAAACTGCCCCGAGTATTCCTTGTTGATGTCACAATTGTCGCAACTGCCCGCTGCTAAACTCAATCTAACGATCCTAGAACCTTTCGTCAAGTCCATCTTCAAGCTCGCTGAGGTCTGGCGCAACGACTACATCAACTATAAGAAGAAAAACCGACTGATTTCCTACAACGATATGGAGCAGTTGTTCTTGCAACTACTCACTGACGAAAAGGAGGTGCAAGACTATGTCAGCAGCCACTACCGCCTGGTCATGGTGGACGAGTTCCAGGATTCTAATCCCATCCAGCTGAAGATATTTAACCGCTTGTCGGAACTAGTCGCCCAAGGCGGAGGTCATTCCTATTGGGTGGGCGACCCCAAGCAGGCCATCTATGGCTTCCGTGGGTCCGACACCGAGCTGGTCAATTCGGTGGCACAACATTTCACTTTCTATAACGATGGCAAAATTCATCAAGAAGAGGGGCCATACATGCTGGGCACAGGCCGCCTGACAGAAAGCTGGCGTTCGCGTCCGCAGTTAGTGAAACTGGTGAATGAAACCTTTTATGAACCCTTCAAAAACGATGGCATCAACGACCTGCTCATCAAGTTGGATGCGCATCATAAGAACGACAACGTCACATACCCTCCAATTGCCCATTTTGAAAGCTCGGCAAGTAATGTCGAAGGTGCCGCATTGGATTTGGCAACCCAAGTGAAACAGTTGTTACAATCCAAGATGTTGGTACATAAAGGTCAACTCGACTGCGCCCCCTCAGAAATCTCTCCACGTGACATCGCCGTGCTCTGCAAGACCAATGAAGACGCGAAAAAGATTGTGAAAGCCTTGCGCGGCCTCCACGTCCCCGTTTCAGAGCCAGAAGATGCCATCATGCAACGCATCGAAGTCCAACTGGTCGTTACCTTGTTGCATTTTCTGCAAAACCCATCTGACAAGCATGTCCGTGCCGATCTGATGCGGCTGTTGTGGGGCAAGACAACAGAGGAAATACTGAAAGACCGTATTGGCTATGTCGAGCAAAACAACCCCACCGACCAATGGCAAGACGATGCCGTGTCGGAGTTGCTTAAGCAATCAGAGCGCTATAAGCACTTGTCCATCCCCGAAATGGTCAAGGGTTTGATTTACGAATGCAACATCCCTGCGCTGACTGCCCGATGGGGCGATGCGCACATCCGTCAACAGAACCTCGCCACCCTGCAACACCTTGCCAATGATTATGACGAGATGTGCCTGCAAATGGGCCAAGGAAGCTCCATCAGCGGCTTCCTCAATTACCTGAACAGCAACGAGCCCGACAAGGAAAAAGACAACATGTCGGATACGGTGAAGGTGTTTACCTATCATGGCGCCAAAGGATTGGAGTGGCCCGTGGTCATCATGCATGGCTTACACAAGGACATATTGGAACAAAAGGATTTCATCAGGAAAAACTTTATGCGAGTGCGCGAGATGGTATTAAAGGACAATGCTACCACTGCTGACCCCTTCAACAAGGATTATTATATTCATTTCTTCCCGTTCATTCTGAAACAATACAACAGCGACATTCCTGCCGCCGTATTGGATAACATTGTGAACCAGCCGATTTATGACCTTTTGATTTCAAAAGCAGCCAGCGAAGAACGCCGCCTGCTCTATGTAGGCATGACGCGCGCAAAAGACCAACTCATTACTTTTGGTTATAATGGGAAATATAATTGGCTCATCAATGCAGGTGTAGTAAACCCAACCGCAGAGAATGTCTGGGGCAAGAAGGAATTCAAACCCTGCCAGTTGGAACCCGCGACATTGTCCGCCGAGGATGATGCCAACGCATCCGACGAATACAGCATTAAGGAAAAACCCACAAAGCACACGTCTTATGAGAAACGTTATCTCTCTCCGAGTAAGATAGAGGCCTTTAGTGGCTACACTACACATCGTGCTTGGACAGAAAAAGGCACCGAGATCAGTTCGAAAGGCTGGGGTAGCGACTATGCCGCCATCGGTTCGTGCATCCACAACATCTTTGCAGTCTATCGACCAGGGCAAGATGAAGCGAACAAGGATGCCGCTTTGCGTGTCATCGGTGGCTATGGCTTTATGGGACAGCTTGCCGGTCATGTCGATGCCATCCTCCGTTCCGCCGACTTGCTGTATGACCAGTTGCAACAGCATTTCCCGCAGCGGGAGGGCGACGGCATCGAGAGGGAATATCCCTTCCAGGCGACGCTGCCATCGGGTCAAACACTGCGTGGTGAGATGGACCTGTTGTGGCAGTATTCCGACGAGCAAGGCCAATACTGCGTGTTGGTGGACTACAAGACCTTCCCGGGCGTGGATCTCCATGCGCACACCAAAAAACATTATGCCCAGCTCTCTGCATACGCCGAAAGCCTAAAGGCCGCTGGCATTGATGTCACACATGCTTTGATCTATTATCCCGTTCATGGGGTGATTCATGAGTTAAGATAATGTCACCGTTTCCAGCAGCTGGTTTACCACCTACCTTACGCTTCGTTTCTTTTCATTCTGCATCTTCAGGTATGCTGAGCGATGCTTGAGATACACCCGTTTGTTCACCTCCAGCATCATGGATTGGTAAGTGAACGGGCATGCAGGTGCCTCGGAATTGCTGTAGGGATAGTTAATACCCACGGAATAGCCATTGTCCTCGAAGAGGTTCACGGCATATTCCAGCAGTTCTTTACTCGGCTTCGACCAATCCTCATTGAATCCAATACACACATCCACGTCGCCCATGTCCTCTGGGAAGGAATGGCAATCCAGCAGCAGCGCTCCTTCGCACAGGTTTCTTTTCAGCTTTCGCTGATGATCTTCCCAAAGTCGTAGCAACTTGGCTTCGCTCACAGGCTGCACTTGCCTCCGATAGCCGTCAAAGTGTCGGTAGATGATGCCTTGCCCAAGGTCCTCCATCGGGTCATCCCACAACCGTTCCGCATCCACGATGAATCGCGAAAACGGGAAGCGCACCGTCCTGATATTGGGGCGCTTGAATCCGTGAAACAAGTAGTCCGTGTGCCAGTCCGTCAAGCGGAACACCACCTCGTTGACAAAGCGTTCATCGATGCACCATCCACTCAGTTGGTCGTCATACAAGCCTTCGATGGAGGCATGTGGCTCATTCAAAACAATTCTGTTGTACTGCATAAGTTATCATTTTAGTTAAATTCTTAACTCACATCATTTGACCACCGTGGTATAACTCATGAACTCGGTTGGTGTGCCTGGGCACTCTTGATGTCATTGCGCGGCAAAAGTACAAAAACCGTGCAAAATTGCAGCAAAAAGTTGAAAAACTCCTATTTACTTCGATAATTATGCTACCTTTGCGTCTATTTTTAATAGAAAACCTACCATGAAAGACACAAAAGAAGCAAAAACAAAACTGGCCAAAAGAGCACTTAGAAGAGTAAAGAGCACAAGCATTCCCGTTGTTCCGATGATGCACATGGATGGATCGCAAGTGCTTGGAGACATGAGATTCTCAGTCAGGCTATCGAAGCCTGAAATGCTTGGTCTCATCAAGAGTCAAACCAACTATGACGAGTTGTTTGAGGACTTGAAAGTGAAGGAGATGGAGCTGACCGATGTCGCCCAAAGGTTCTGTGACCAATTAATAGACAAGCTTTGGCCCAGGAAAGGAGCTTCAAAACGTTTGTTTAATGGAGAAGGCATATCGGGACTCGAGGTGACGCACGAACTGGATAGACTACGGTTCGCTCTTGAAGAAGACGAGGTGGATGACGAGACCATTGCCGGATTACGCGAAAAGCTGAAGGCCATTAAAGGTGGGCGTTATACCTTTTGGTTTAAAACCGAAGTGTATGTAATTCCCAGTCAGTGTAAATACTATGAGGGAGACTTAGGTAACATAACAACACCATGGGAGGACAGCGACTGGCTTTATTCATGCGATTATTCGGCTCCGGTGAAAATTAAGGCGACCGCACAAGAGGTGCTCGGGTTCCTTTACGGGCTATACCCTTACGAATGTCTTTTCGAGGGCCTTTGCTGGGAACCGCTTGACAGTAATTATTTCATCGACAAGATCCAAGAAATTCCATGCGCATCTGAAATCCCTCTGCTTTTGGAGTCGACTTACGATGTTCCCCGGTGTGTATTGTTGATGGATTTCGGATTGCTTTATCCGCACATTGACGGATGGAACACCATTCTATGTTCCATCATGGAAGGAGAGGGAATAGAAGAGGGATATGGATTATTTGATGATTATACTTTTAACTCTTATCTAAAGTATTTCGATTATTTGAAGACCTACGACCCCTACGACCCCGAAGAAGAGCCCCTTTTCTCTATTGATAATTATTATGGCGAGATCTGGAGTTAATCGCAGGAAGATTTTTAGATACTCATCTCTTTCACGTCTTCCTCAGCCTCTTCAAACAGGATTAGGAAAGGGTTGTGGTCCAAAGACTCCTCTTCCAAAGAGGTGTTGTTGATTCTTTTGGTGAGTTTTTTTCCCAACTTAGGATTGCATAGAAGAAGGTCATTATAGGTAAAATGCCTATTCATCAGCAATTCCGACAACAGATAAGCGTATTCTGCATCGGTCAAAGGCAAAACAAACGGAACCTGCTGAACCTCACGATCGGAGGTATAATATACGCACATCATCCTATACAGATAGCAGTGATGGCAGAGGTCGAGGATGGGCGACAGGTTGTCATAGTCTATATTTGGATCATTGAGAACGGCTTCGAAACCTTGAGGGAACCCCTTTTGCTTTTTCAAATTCCATAGGTCAACCTGATAGTCGTTGAAACCCGCCATATCCAGAAAATGCCGCATAGGGACCACTTCCTCATCGGAGAAAGCATAGTATAGCACGGCAGGATCGTCTTCTTCCATTTGTTCAGGCACAAGATACACGGGATAGTACTTATTACGTTCCTTTCGGTTGAGAAGGTAGTCTTTGGCTTGCGCCAAACATTGTGATCGCTTGTTGATAGTCTTAATCTGTGACATTGAGACTTGGTCCAACTGGTCGCATCTATCGAAGGCGAGTTCATCTATCATTCTAACACTTGAAGGGATGGCGATGTGTTTCAACTCAAAACACTTTAGGAATGCGCCGCATTCGATCCGTCGCAGTCCTTGGGGGAGATTGACCGATTTGAGATTATAGCAATCTGCAAAAGTATATTCACCGATGGTTTTGACTTTTGCGGGAATCACGACAACCTTTAGGTTGCGGCAATGGAAGAATGCACCTTTCCCGATGGCGGTGACACTATTGGGAATGGTGATGGAGCGCAGGTTCTCGCAACCCGCAAAAGCACTTTTTCCGATGTGACGGGTGCCTTCGGGTATTTCAAACTCAACGAGATCCAAATTGTTTTTATATGCTTCGTCGGGAATCATCATGGTATGCTGTGTTGTAAATTTGAGCTTCAAAGATAGGAAAATAATTCATATACACAACTAAAAAACTATGAGTAAACCCTAGATGATGGTAAAAAAACGTATATTTGCGCAATAAAAATCAAATAACAATATGGATACTTACACAAACCCGCAGATGTTGAGCCCAGAAGAGTTGCACGAGGCTCACCTTGAAATGGCAAAAAATTATCTTGAATCCAAGTGGGATGGTTATTATTATGAGGTCGATCCTCGTTCAGAAGAGACGTGTAACGAAGACGATATAATTGCGGATGAAAAGGGAGAATTTGAAGACTTTAATGTTGTTGAAAGCAATGACCCTTCTTGTTCTCCAGAAGATACTATAAATAACTCCGATGAGTTTTATCAACAAGGGACCTACTATGTCAAACTTACTAATCAACAGTTTACAGATATTCAAAAACGCATAAAAGAATCAGAAGGAAAGGATCTGGACGAAGTCCTTGATGATGCTCCAGAATTAAGGAATCTATTGTTTTATCAATATGAGGACGCTGATGCAGAATACTATGGGTGTGACTGTGCCTATGCCTCAAGAATTGGAGAAATGCCACATCAAATCTGTAATATCACTGTGTGTACGATAGATCAAACCGGAAAAACGCAAGTGTTCCCCTACGACATCTTGTTGACGAAAGACGATTACTTGAAGTTGCTTGTTATTGTGATGGATCATCGCAGGGTAACATTCAACAATTTATATGAATATGATTTGGATCTCTATAAGAAGATTTCAGAAATCAACAATTTAGAAGCAATAAGTATTTCCGAGAGTAACAACAAAGTATCATATACTTTAGTTTTTTCAGAAATCGAAAAAGACGTTTTTGAATTGCTGGGAGAGGGAGATGCCGTTGTCGGTTTGTGTGATGAAACCAACGATAACGGTGAAGATAGTATTACCAATATTTGGGCTTGTTTTTCTGAAAACAGAATGGCTGTCTGGCATGATTATACATATCCGTTTCAAAATGATGTTGAAGTTATATACAATATAGATGCAAAAGCCGTTTTGAAAGCTTTGAACGTCAATTCTTATCACGATGCTGCAATCGTTATGAAAGCTCGTTTTTCTGGCAACATGGCTTATCACCATATACAAGCGCTCTTGGATAGCAACAAAATTGAATATCAACATGCCAAAGAAACTACTGAACTTGATGACCCGCTTAGCTGTTAGGTAACAGTCTGGACGGTATATAATTCCCATTATCTTTGTCATTGAGAACTATACCATCTCATTAAACACAAGTTATCATGGCAGGTTTTTCGGATATTACAGGAGTAAGCATCAAAGGCGGCTGCTATACTGACCCCAACGGACAGCCTTCTCAACTGAAGCACATTTTAGAGAAGCCCATCAACATCCTTTTCGGGCGCAATGGAAGTGGAAAAAGCACCTTGGCACGCGCTCTTTACGAATATGCCCATCCCAATCCCAACGGGAACGAGTTTGAAGTCAAATTCTTGGACGAAGATTTGTATGAGGACATGCGCAAACGCGTGTTTGTGTATAACGAAGCCTTCGTCGAAAAAAACGTAAAGACACACACCGACGGCCTCGAAACCATACTCATTTTAGGCAATAAAGACATCCAACGCAACCAGGAGATACAAAGACTGGACGATGAATTGACCCAATTAAGAAAAGATCGAGACCAACTGGATTCAGCTGTCAAAGAGCATAAAGACCCCAGCAAAGCGGGAGTCCAACAGGCATATAATAATCTTGTTGATGCCTTGAAAAACAAAGGGTATGCTGATAGAGGTCGCGACATCAAAGGAGGAAAAAACAAGGCTTCTGTAACCGAAAAGACGGTGGATGATGTTGTGGCGGCTTATAGCAACACAACGCCCAATTCCAACTTGAAACAACAATTTGACGATGAATTAAGTAAGTTGCGAACACTAAAGTCGGGTAATACCATTTCATGGAGCAAGCCTTCGACATCTTCATTTTTCGACCCCAAACAGATTTCGGCCTTGCTGTCAAAAAAAGTTGAACAGCCAGAACTAAGCGAACGCGAAAAATACTTGCTGGATTTGTCTCAGCAGGGATACACATACGTCAACTCGTTGAAAAACGATATCATAGCCCACCATAGGGTCATCTGTCCCCTGTGCCTCCAAAACATTGACGACAAGCAACACAGCACGCTGGTGGATGCCGTCAGTCACATCTTAAGCAAAGCCGTTGATGACCACAAGGATGAGCTTGCTCGCGCCATCGCATCATTGCATGACTACATGCCTGTTCTGCCATCGCTACCCGATAACATCTATGGCAGCGACCTTAAGGTGGCACAAGATGGCATTGGCCAAATCAACCAGTTGATTGGGGAAGTGCGAAATAGGCTTCAGCAAAAACTCAACAATCCCCTCAATCCCTTGGTGGGCGATTATGAGATGGCAATGCAAGAAGCGATGAAGCAATTGGACAATGCGTGGACAAAATTGGGCGATGATGTTGACCAATACAACACGTCCGTCAATGAACGAGACAAATTGGAAAAACACTTGCACAAGTTGAATATCGAATTGGCCGTCATGGAAAACGGCATGCTGATAAGCACTTATAATGCCCAAAAAACCGATTATGACGACAAGAAAAGAGAGTTGCAGGATAAAAAGGATAAGATTAGAGATGCCGCAGTGCAATTAGACCAATTGAAAGCTGCCGACAGTGATGCGGGACGTGCCGTGAATCTGATCAACAGCTATCTGTTTTCCATCTTTGACGATGATAACCGTCTGACGCTGACCTTCGACGAGAAGAGCAACAATTATCGTTTGAAAACACGAGGTAATGATGTGATGCCGAGGCGCGTTTCGGAAGGCGAGCGCAACATCATTGGATTGGCCTATTTCTTTGCCATGTTGAATGCCGGCCGCAACCTCAACGACATTTACAAAGACCCCATGCTCCTGATCATTGACGACCCCATCTCCAGTTACGACTATGGCAATCGCGTTGGCGTTGTCACCTTCATCAACACGCAAATCAGGAACATGCTAAAAGGCAACAACGAGAGCAAGGTGGTGCTGATGTCGCACGACATGCAGACCATACAACGTTTTGCCAGCATATATCCAAGCATCATAAGAGACAGTTTCGACAGGTGGGACGAAAATATGACCACCTATCAGGTGTATGAATTGGCATGCGGAAAGGTGTTGATGCGAAAGGACGTGGAGAATGGCGGAGAATACAAACGCCTTATGGGTTTGGTTTTCAAGTATGCCAACTCGACCAAGCCCGAAGAAGTGACCGATATCTCCATAGGCAACGATATGCGTCGTGTGTTGGAAGCCTATTGCACCTTCATCTATGGGAGAGGCATCGACTATCTCGACACGGCCATCGGCTCAGCGTTGCATTCAAAAGATGGCAGGAACGACAGGAAAATCATGTATTATACCTCATTGATCAAGAAGGCTTACCTTAATGCGGAGAGCCACTTGAAGGGCGACTTGCTTGACAACCAATATGAGCTGTCGATGACCTACGAGGAAAAGCGGAAGGCGGCGCGCGACATCTTGGTCATCATGAAGATTATCAACTACAAGCACGTGGAATCGTGCATGACCGACAAAGGCAACATGAGGATAATTGGCGACTGGCAAAGAGCTATTGAAAGCCGGTTGGATGCATAAGATAAACATGGTTTGATTACGAGAAAGGAGTAATAGGTGCAAGAAAATCATGGACTCTTGCATCCACTACAATTTTGCCATTTTCGTTTCTAAAGCTGATGCTGGTGCAATGATGTCACAGGAATTCGTTTGGTGTGCCAATAATCATTTTTGATAATTCTTTTCAATATGATTAGCAGCATTTCAGAATTGTTTTCTATCTTTGTACCGAATAAAAAAGCATGGTTAAAGAAAATAACAAGTTGAATATGGGAAGCATACAAGAGAAACATGCTTTAGAGCAACGCGTCTACGACATCGTTCAAGACTATGTCGAAGGCAGCTATAACACTGATGACGTTCTCGCTATTGGCAGACGTTGCGGCAAAATTACAATCAAGGCCGACGCCAAAGAAGCTATCAAAGCGAGCAAGACCACAGAACTATATCCTCTAAAGGATTTGCTTCGTACCGATGATGATGGCAATTTGGAGCCTGACAACGACAAGATTTCGGACATCGCAAATAATTGGTTGTTTCTGGAATAGGCGTTTGTAATTGCAAGTTTGCGTAATAAATACAAAGAAGCTTAAGGACATTCATAGCAGAAATATCATAAAAAAAGAAACTTTGTACTCGAATTAAAAGACCAAATAATATCTTTATTCATCATGAATTTAGCAAGTTGGAGTAATCTTATTTATAGTTACTATTTTGATAGGAATGTTGGGGACAGGGTTATTCTCCACATAACCATGCAAGATCTTATCGATTATGCAAAAGATGAAAATGCGGAAATCGCAAATGGAAGACTTGCTAATACCTTTAGTGATGACTTCATTCGTAATGATTTTGTAAGAAAGTTTTGGATAAGTCTTGATGGTAACAATAGCTTAAAAGACCTTCAAAATAAGATCAATCAAATTGAAGAACAAGCCATAAAGGATAATAACTATGTGATACTTCTACCTATTATTGCCTTTTTAATAATGCCAATTTGCGAAAACGATGACTTGGAATTACATGGTAATGACTATTATGGTCATTTGCGTCCTTTCCTTTATGCAAATCGTTTTATAAATAACGAGCCAACAGTTATATCAAGTTTTCTTGCTGCTATCAAATTGGATAAAATATGGGTGTTGATTAACAATTGGGCTATTAGTAATGATCTACCATTTAGGCCTAGAAGGGTTATTTCAGAAAATGGCACCAAACAATATGCTCGTTCATTAATGAAAGAAAGCCTTCTTTCTCCATCTAGATTACAAAAGTTTTGTTTTTTATTTGACCGTGCAGGTTTGGTTCCCAAGGTAAATATCGAGGATGACCGATTGTTGTCGTCTTTCACCAATTACTACATGTATATTGGGATTCAACAATCCAAGTTTAAACTACTTACGAACAAAGAATTCCGAGAGTATTTGTTGGCAGAACTGAGAAGCGAATACGACAATTGGGATGGAACGACACGTATCAAAGAGCGAGACCGTAGTACGGGACGAATTCGCGTGGAATGTGGTAATACATGTTATCCATTATTGTTGCAAATGGATTATGATTTGCATAGCAATAATTGCGCCTTTGCATTTCAACTCTATTGTTCTGATGTAGACAATATGGATTATATGGCATTTGTTGCAGATTCTAACAAAAACCATTTGCCCGAAGTTTATATCAGAAACGACGGGTATGCCAATCAACCATTTGTTTTAGACGATATTGAATTAAAAGCAATATTCGCTAATAGACAAGGTTCATATAGTATTCATGAGGAAATAGATAAGTCATTAAGCGGCCGTCACGTTGTGACCGACTATTATATCTTACGTCAGTATAAAAACAAATATATTGCTACAAATGAATTTGTAAAAGGTAATTTTTATTTTGCAGTTATAAGACATGATGCTGCAATAGATTTTAATGAGTGGCTTTCTGCAAACAATGCTGTTCTAATAACGGATAGTGCGTTAGGTGGTTTCTATTCTGTATATCGAATCGAACGTGCGCTTGAAGAATTTTCAAATAGAAACAACCTTCGCTTTAAAACGGATATTCGATGTAAGTCGGTCAACAATTTAGAAGTCAAGGCCGAAGATGATGCGGATACTGTTTTCCTTTCCGAACTGTTACCAGCGCAATTCGAAATCACAGGTGTTGATGTATCTAATGATAAAATATATGCTGTTTCTGTCAACAGTCCACAACGTTATTCTTCAGAGCTGAAATTTGACCCTCAGAAAAGCCTTTGGATTCTCAAGGTGTTTCCAAATCGTTTACAGCGTCATACGGAGTTCCAATTGTATTGCAACGAGACTCCAATTCCATATGGCCGGACTTATAAGTTTAGGGAGTTTACTCTGCCTACCAAATTTAAAGAATTACAACTTGACAAATGGGGAAGTTTGGGCAATCCATCATTGTCTAAAGGACTTGAATTGTCAAGCGAGTTTGTCAAAAAGAATCTGATTAACTGGACTACGCTTAATATGCAGATGCATAATGCTCGGCCTTGCACAATTAGTGCTGGAAAATATCTAAAAAAGGATTATCTTCTTTATGCCATCACTTCTGCTTCATACGAAACAAACCGATGGATTATCACAATGCCTTGGTTAAAAGAGATAAGAGACAGATTGTCAAGTGAATTCGAAAATGAAGATATACAACATCAGATTGATAGATACTCGCTTGCAAATGCGTTAGCCGACTATTTCCGTATGGGATATATTAACTATGCCTATACTGATGCCGGATTTTGTATGACTGCTAATCGCCCGACCTTAATACTACTTACCCCAAAATATAAACGCACTGTATCCAAGGGGCTTATGGGAAGAAATATGGTAACTGTTTCGTGCGTGGAAAATGAGTATAAGTGTCTCTTAACAGGCGGTCGCTCTGTTGCTTTGATTGAAAAAATAGAGAAATACCAACGCCCGTTAGATTTTCACATTGAGTATGTTGAGAACACCGATTTCTTGCAACCACAAACTATTTACATACATGCTTCAAAACGTTCTGCTTTTTCTGCTTTGGCTGAAAAATGCAACTTGCTTTATCAGGATACCGTCTATGCAAATGCACTCCTTGCAACTTTACCTTCGATAGATAATTATATTGCTGATAAAACCATCAATGGTACCGAAAGGGATCTCTTTGGTGTAAACAGTTTCAGGGCTATTGATTATAAGAAAATGGCTGCAATATATCCTGAAAAATTGACAGCTAAGCAAGCTGTTGCCAACTATGAAATAGATAAAGATGCTTTTGACAGACAAAATGATGTGGTAACATTCTTCCCGGGGACCAGAGATGAAACGACCATTATGATTGACAAAGGGCGCATGGTTGAAATAGATAAGTATTGGGGGTACTTTGTTGGCATGTATAAATCTCAAGCCAAGGTAATACAGTATGACGAAGATAGTATCCAAATCAGCTTGCCTCAACAGTTCCGTCTGCCTTTGCTTTATGCGAGGGCACTTACGCTCTTGACTGGCAGCACTCCGAACTCTGTATTTGGAAGTCGAACATATAGTTTGGATGTGAACCCCTTGGCGGGAGCAATTCAACCAGAAAAAATACTTCAAAAGTTAGGACAACAATAATTAACGTACATATATGGCTAAATATTTAATAAACCCAATCCACGCATATAAAGAGATTAAGGATGACTTCATTCTGTATATAAAAACTGCTTTTGGCACTCGATATGAGAGTATAGAAAATGAGAGAGAAGAACTACTCCGTACAGATCAAGTTGCTTCTCGTGAGCCCTGGATTGAACCTATGCCGACATACGAAAATGTGAAGATGGATGATGGAAAGAATTTACGAATCTCAACTTTACGCCCATCAGATTTGCCTGGCATGAATAGTGCAGCACAACAGCTGTTTAAAGAGTTTATCAATAAGGGATTAATTAGTGGTGATTATCCTATCTATCGTCATCAAGCAGAGATGCTTCGAAAGTCGCTAGAGGGTAAAAACTGCGTTATCACATCTGGTACTGGTTCCGGTAAAACGGAATCATTTTTGCTTCCAATGCTTGCGGATATTATTGCCGAAGCAGAACGAGAATGGGAAAAACCTGTAACCTATTCTGAGAATGCATGGTGGAAAGCAGATAATGGAGAGCCTATAAACAAAAAAGACCTGTTTATTTTTCCAGAAGGTGCAGTTAAAGGCACACCGGGCTTATTAGCTCCGTGTGCAATGCAGAGACCGCATGAACAACGTGATGCGGCCGTTCGGGCACTTATTATTTACCCTATGAATGCACTTGTAGAAGACCAGATGACACGTCTTCGTGATGCATTAGATAACGACAATGTTCAAGAATGGATGACTAAGCATTTAAATGGAAATCGAATTTTCTTCGGTCGTTACAATGGAGCAACTCCCACGTCAGGTTATCCTAAGTTTAAAGAAACAGCTGCAAATACCCGTATATATAACAGTTTGCTTCATGCGATGCAGGAGTTGGACTCTATGACTGAGGATACTCTTAAATTGCTGGATACAACAGGACTATCAGAAGAGGATATCAAAAAGAATCAAGAAAAATATGATATACGTCGGACAATATCTCCGATGACCAAAGGTAAAGATGGTATTGCTTCTGCTGAAATGCGCACACGCTTTGATATGCAACAAACACCTCCTGATATACTTATCACGAACTACTCAATGTTGGCCATGATGCTTATGCGTGAGGTGGATAATCCAATTCTGACAAAGACCCGAGCATGGTTGCAAAAAGACCCCTCTCATATATTCCATCTAGTTATTGATGAGTTGCATTTAAATCGAGGAACCTCTGGAACGGAGACTGCATATTTAATCCGATTGTTAATAAACAGATTGGGCCTTACACCAGACAGCCCACAATTGAGGATTCTATCTTCTTCTGCATCATTAGAGGTGACCGGAGAGAAACAGGCGGAAAGTCTTAAATTCCTCAAGGACTTTTTTGGATGTGAGTTCTCAAATGAAAATGTGGTAGAAGGCCATTACGTAAAATGTAATCAGCAGTATACTTCATTGTTGCCAAAAAACCCTTTCATCAAGGTCTATGATTTATTTTATGAGAATCCTTTATGTTTCGAAGATTATGAACGAGTTGATGCTATAAAACAACAAGTTAATTCTGTTTGTCATGAAGCAGCTGTTGATTTGGCAAAGTATGCGAATTTTAATTTGCCACAAGCTGATGGTCTTATGCAATTGCTAAAGGTCCTCTCATCTGATGAATTGGCAATAGCTAAACGTCTATTAGATACTTTTGATTTAGGCCAATATGGACATAATCGGGCACTTCCTTTCTGCAAAGGGAAAGGCGAAATAGAATCACCGTCTGCCTGGGGTGGCCATTTCTTTGCCAATAGTTTGTTCGGTGATGGAAATGAAAAAGATGTCGCACAAGCCGCTGAAGGTTTTGTAATTCTTCGAGGTCTCTATGATATTTTTGACGAGAAGACATATGGTGTCAGTTGTGGTGCTATGCAACGCTTCCGTTTCCATCTTTTTTATCGAAACATTGATGGATTGTGGGCTACTTTGAATAAATATGACGAAGAACATGATAGACCAGTTGGAAAACTGCACGCACATCCTCGTGATATTGATGGTGAAAAACGAGTGTTGGAATTACTCTATTGCGAGCAATGTGGCACGCTGTTCTATGGTGGAAAACGTCATGCTTATAAAGAGTTGGGGACAAATAAATGGATTACAGACATTCTGCCAACAAGTTCAAACTTGGAGGATTTGCCAGAACGACAAAGTCAAGTAATGGTGGAAAAACGTAATTATCGAGACTTTGCGTTATTCTATCCTATTCCAGATAACGTTAGTGACGATATGATAGACCGCAATCTGCATGAACAAGAGGTAAAAATGCTCCATAAACTCGGGTTCGGCAAGGATGAACAAGATGCAGAATGTGAATGGCAACTTGCCTATTTGGATGAAAAAACAGGATTCGTAACCATAGCGTCAAGTGGCGAGTCACATCCAGGCATTCGTGGATTCCTTTATACAGTACCTGACTTGGATGGAGAAAACAATATTGAGGTGGCAACACAAGCACCTGCGTTACCTTGTCATTGTCCTCATTGCGCAACTAGTAAATATGGGAAAGCATACCGTTCTCCAATTCGAGGATTCCGAACTGGTTTCAATAAGGTGACTCAATTGTATGCACGAGAGTTATTCTATCAACTGCCAACACTCCATAATCGTAAGTTGGTAACATTTGCAGATAGTCGACAGGATGCCGCAGTTGTGGCAAATAGTATTGAGCGTGAGCAATACACGGATTTGATGCGTGATATTATTGTTGAGCAATGTACGCTTGATTCTACAATAGACTATTCAACAAAAGAACAAGAGTTACAAGAATTATATTCTGACAAAAACGAGGCTCAAGAAACTCTTGATAATCCACAAGCAGATGCAAAGCAAAAACGTCAAGCTCAACGAACATTGGCTAGTATTGATGATGATATTGCAGAGATAAAAGATGTTCTGTCTCGTACGGTATCTGTTGAGAATTTGATAAAGTCCACAAACAGTTTAGAATCCCCCATTTATAAAGCGTTTCATAATTTGTATGCGAATCCTGCCGGCTGTGATGCCAACAATCAACACTATGAGGCAACACAAACAGCAGAACCAATAAAGTGGTATGAAATAGATTCATATCTTGACCGAGCTGTTGGCCAAGATAAGACAAAGCTAATAGAAAATGTGAATTCTAAAGTCGGCAAGGCGATTATTCAAAACGTAATGAGGGTCTTGTTTGGCCGCTTGCATTATAATGCAGAGAGTTCTGGAATTGGCTGGGTAACCGTTCCGCAAGATAATGATTTAATCCAAAGGATTTTGTCGGAGGCAAATATCGCAGATCCATCAGAACCAAACTTGCAGCAATATATATCTTGTGAAACCTTTATGGAAATAGTCAACTCGGTAATTCGTTTAATAGGCAACTCATATCGGTATTACAACAATCCTTATGCAGATGAAATATTCCCGAGAGATACGGATGCTAGTTTTAAGAATCTAAAGACGAAAGACCCAATCCGCTCATATATTTATGCATGTTGTGACAAGTATAACATTCCTTTCGAGAGAAGGAACGGAAGACAGTTAAAGGTGGCCAATACATTAGGACAGGCTGTTATTAATTATCTTAAGGACACTGGAAACAAGCAAATGTTCTTGCAACCGCATACACTACTTATTCGGTGTGTGGCCTCAAATGATATAGGGTATATTTGCCCAAAATGTGGACGTGTACATTTACATAAATCTGCTGGCATTTGTTCTGGGTGCTTCCAGCGTCTAGACGAACATAGCACGATTACTATAGAAAACTTACGCAAACGAACTGACTTGATGTTGAATGTGGTAAAAGAGCGTCCTGCATGTCGCCTTCACAGTGAAGAGCTATCCGGTCAAACCGATGACCAAGGAGAGCGTCAACTGGAGTTCCGCGATATCGTCCGAATCAAGCCCAATGATACTAATTCGGAATACATAGAAAAAGCGCGTTCAATTGATGTTCTTAGTGTAACAACAACCATGGAAGTTGGTGTTGATATTGGCCCTCTTCAAGGTGTAATGCTTACCAATATGCCACCTCAGCGATTCAACTATCAGCAGCGTGTTGGTCGTGGTGGTAGAAGAGGTCAGGCATACTCAATAGTTTTAACCCTCTGTCGTGGTAGAAGTCACGACGAGCATTATTTCCTAAATCCCCAACAGATCACAGGTGACCAGCCTCCGACTCCATTCCTTTCTATGGACCAATATGAGATTCTTCAGCGTTTATTTGCTAAGGAAATACTCTACTATGCCTTTAAAGCTTATGCAATTAAGTACAATATTAGACTTGATGGTAATACCCATGGCGAATTTGGCACTCGTCAAGAATGGAAAGATAATACTAATGGAGTTGTAGACGAAGTGAAGGCTTGGTTGTCCTCATCGGCAAATAATCAATTATTGTTGAACATTGCCTCTTTACTGACAAAAGATGAGCAGCTGATAACCCGACTTGTTGAGTATGCAAATAACCCAGATAAAGAAGGGAGTTTGTGCAACAATATAAATAAAGCAGTTAATGATGACTCTGTTGTGGCAGATTCTCTTGCAGAATGTTTGGCTGATGATGGTGTTCTGCCAATGTATGGAATGCCTACTCGAGACCGTCTATTATACCATAGTTTCCAATATGAAAAAGGGAATCAAATTGGTGAGGAAATCTCAAATGTATCACGACCTATCGACCAAGCAATCTCTGCTTTTGCCCCTGGTGCATCTATCACAAAGGACAAGCGTGTTTTGACCGGCATCGGTTTTTCACAAGCCTCATTGGCTTATGGTGAAGGTAGTAATGGGAATCCATGTATTAAAACCAAAGGAGATCCCGATGCGCCTATTTTCCCATTGCGTATGACATTTTGGGAGTGTAGTAATCCGAGTTGTAAGAACATCTTGACAGAATTACCAAATCCCAATGAGACCGAAAAGAATTGTCCTTACTGCCAATCTCCCATGTTAGCTTCTACCATTTGTACTCCGGCTGCTTTTGTCACCAGCCTGTCCAAAGGTTTTGACCAACGTGATGATTCAGATATTTTAGTGAAACGCAATGGTATCCGCATGGAAACCACAGCAGCACCACTAGTCACTCACAGCTCCGCAGATCAGAACTATACATTAACATTCCGTCAAGGAGGAAAGACATGGCGTGTTAGCGACAGACAAATTAATGGCTGTGAATGTGAGGTGTTTTATTATATTGGAGGTACACGCGTTTATTCTTCTGCTAATCAATGGATTGCTAACCCAATTTATAATGGGCCTGACAAACCTCATTTATTAACGGAAGGACGCATAGAACTAAGCACATCTGATTCTAAAGATATAATGACAATTGTTAAACCGAGTGGCTCTTTTGAAGATATCCAGTTGGCAGCTCAAAAAATTACGAATGTAATCACTCTTTCACCTAAGTCAACCGTAGAAGGATTGGTTTTAGAACCATTCCACTGCCAAGATGGTAAACTCGATTTTCGCACTCAAGGTGTACGTGCTGCATATTATACTTTATCTTTTTTGATACAACGCGCTATTGCATCACGTTTGGATATTGACCCAACTGAGATAGACGTGGTTGACGTGATTTCCAAAGCTGTTAATTTGGGAGAAGTCTGTTTGGCAGACGAGAAGATAAATGGATCAGGCTTTGTTGCGGATTTCTATGATAACTTTGACGAATACACGAAACGTATTCTTGAAGGTGAGGATGTGTATTTCAAGCAGATGTTAAGCAAGGAGCATATCAATAGTTGTGATTCGTCTTGTTATAAGTGTTTGAAGACATATCGGAATATGCCCTACCATGGATTACTCGATTGGAGATTGGGTATTGCATTATTCCGCGTAATGGTTGATAGTTCATACAAAGCGGGTGCAGATGGTAATTTTGATTATCCGGAGTTAATCGGATGGAAAGAGTCGGCTAAAGACCGATTGGTTGCTTTGAATGAAGGTTTCTATCGTACAAAGCCATTTGAACTCGAAATTACATCGTCCGGCATACCATTCCTATATGACATTAGTGGAACACGTAAGCCTATCTTTGCATCGCATCCACTATGGGCGGGTGTGAGCAAGACATCTGTGTTAGCTGATGCTTTGCTTGAAGCAGAGGTTTTGTTAAATACAAATCTGTCTGAGCACAATGTGATTGTCATTGACACCTTTAATATGTTGCGCAGAACAAGTAATTGTTACGAATATATTCAAAAACTGCAAAATAGATTATGAGGTTTACCCAAATTCCAAATGTTGATAATACTTGGGATAATGTTACTATAAAAACATTGTCTCCAAGTACATTCTCATGGGTGAGCCGAGGGTGCGGTTATCAAGTATTACTTCAAAAAGCACTTAATGTTTTTAATGATACCTCTTTGTCATTACCATCCAACAGGAATGCAATACTCGGTACCATAATACATAAGATGTATGAGCTCACACTTAAAGGAGAACTGAGTAGTATTGCGGATCTAAAGAACAAATGGGAAGAACTTGTTATCGTTGAAAAAGATAAATTATCGGCTAATTATCCAACCTTGCGTCATGCCAGTTTGAATAATTATGATAAACGCAACAGTGCCATCCGTTATGCATTAAGCATGCTTAAAAAAACAAATAAAGCAACAGTAGACAGCGGAACAAAAAAAGTTTATTCCGAGAAACGACTGGATTGCTCGGATATAGGTCTCAAAGGAGTTGCAGACAAACTAATTGTGGACAATGGCTGTATTGATGTGGTTGATTTCAAGTCGGGACATGTTAAAGATGAAAGTGGAATTATTAAACTGGAATATTCTATTCAATTGCATCTCTATGCAGAAATGTGCAAACATTTGTCATTGGGCATTCCTCGCTCTCTAATGTTGATAGACATTGATGGTGAGTGTTTTGAAATTCCATATTTTCCAGAATACAGCCATCACCTTTTATCCGAAGTACTGGAAACATTACAAGTGCTAAACAATACGGTATCTTCTAGGTCGTTTTCTTCATGTGCTAAGCCTGAGTTGGGAATGTGTTTAAACTGTAGCTGTCGGCATATTTGTAAGTTTAGAGCGATCGGATCAGATTCATACTATCAAACAATAACTGGCCGTGTAATTGAGTTACCTAGTTCAAACATGTATGTTTTACAAAGTGGAGATAATACGTTGTTTGTATCAGGCTTAGACGCTTATGAAGTGGATTCTTATAGAGATTACCTTGGGAAAATGTTGACGTTTGTCAATGTCGCTCGTGCATCACAAATTGCAGATGACTATACGTATAAAATAACTGAAAACACGCTCGTTTACGAACAATTATAATATGGTCAAACGCATCCCAATAATATCATTGTTTTCCGGCGGCGGTTTCATGGACATGGGGTTCATAAATGTCGGCTTTGACGTCGTGTTTGCAAATGAATATGATAAGACATTTGCAGAACTTCATGATGAGGGAATATCATCGTGGGCAAGAGGACATAAAAAGAAATTGTGTCCAATTTCTAGTACATCATCTCTAACCGATTTGACCCCAGAATACATACTCAAAACAGCATTCCCCAAAGGTATTCCAGAATTATGGGGAGTTATTGGAGGTCCGCCTTGTCAAGATTTTACAATGAATGGGAAAGGGGATGGGTTTAAGGGCGCTCGTGGGAAAATGACACATGTTTTCCTTGAACGCATTATGAAAATGAAACCGTCGTTTTTCGTGATGGAGAATGTTGTGGGGCTGTTAATGCGTAAAGAACCCAAGCGAATATTAGATACGCTTCTCGTAAAGCTAATTAGCGAGAACTATTATTTGGATAGGGCAACTCTTAATGCATTGGAGTATGGCGTTCCGCAATATCGTAAAAGAGTCTTTATCGTTGGGTTAAGAAAAGACTTGTTTGTTGTTGACAACGAAAAAGAATCAACGATTGAAGACATTAGAAGCTTTGAATTCCCTTGGCCACAACCCCAATACCCTAACGCCACGACTTGTTACAACTGGCCAGAAAAGAATCCTTTCGGGTGCAAAGATGTTGTAAAGCCACAGGAAATCCCATTTGATTTATGTGTAGAGAAATGTGTTTGTGGAGCTGAAGAACTGCCAAATGGAAATGAGTTTTTCGCTTTTTCAAAAAACGCTGACAGCCGAATGGAAATAGAAGAAGGTGACACGAAAAGGCGCTCCTTTAAACGTCTTCATAGATTCCGTTATAGCCCTACAACATGTTTTGGAAACAATGAGGTATTCCTCCATCCCTATAAGAATAGACGATTGACAGTTAGAGAAGCTTTGAGGCTTCAAAGTGTAGATGACAAATACGTATGGGGTCCAGAAAGACAGTCTGCAAAGTTTAAGGTGATTGGCAATGGAGTCCCGGTATTACTTGCCGAGGCTGTCGCAAAAGAACTCCAGAGTATACTTGTACCTACAGACACCCCTGATACATCACCAATATGTCAGCGCGATAGTCGTCATCTCTCATAACGCTAAAGGGGAGGAATTCACAAATCCATCCATGGTGTCCCCAAACAAAATGTTGGTCATGGCAAAATTCTAGCAATTACCGTGGCCTTCATCAACAACGACCAACCCGTGAAGGCACTTTCTGTAGCATTCGACAGACAATTGTCTTGTCACGAGGCTCCAAATCAAACTTTTGACAAGGTGAACGCTTTCATAGCAAAAACTGGCAGTGAAATCATCATCCATCTCACCTCGACCCAGCTGTCACTAACATTGCAAACACTGGTGGACTTGCTGAGGAAAGAAGCCATCGATGCTGGTGCTGATATCGAAAACGACTTCATCCTTCACGTCACGCTGGGTAGAATCGATGCAAAAAAAGCAACCTTGGAACAGGTGAGGCGGATCGTTGAAAGCATACAAGTGCCCCCCTTTACCCTTTTATTACAGAAAGCTGAATACCGTTACTTCAGAGGCAAAAGCATCCAACGCTGGACAATGAACCAAAACAATTAATATCATGACAGACTACAGAACTAGAGGTGATGTCAGCGACTCTCCGTTTGCAAGGATATAAAGAGTTTTTTTTCTCAATCCAGGTTGAAAAATCATATAGATCAGACTATATTCGTATGTAAAAAACAATACGATTATGATTCTTCTAGGCCCCATTGATGATGGCTCTGACATGAACCTCACCCCAGACGAACTCAACAAAGTGGAACTCCGTTTCCTTGAGGAGGAGGCAAAAAATGCCGCTGTGGCAAAAGAATACCTGGCAAACAAGAAAAAACCTTTCTACCACCCCGAACATTATTATGAAATGTCGGCCTGCAAATTCAATGTGAAAACACGCCGTGCAATTGAACCCACAAGGAAAGACTTTGTGGAGCTCAGCGACGAGGAATACCTTTTCCTGCTCACCAAGGTGCTGACATTTGGCAGTTCATACCTCTTCAAGCATCTCCATGAGGACCGCCCCGAAATGGCTCAAAAAATAATCAAGAAGCTGTTTGGCTGCTACGAGGACGGGACAGAGGATGGCTGGGGATATCACGTCACCTTCGAAGAGGTGTTTGAAAACGCCAAGGAAATTGTGCAGCTGAAAGACTACTACATGCCCGGCGACCCGAACAGCACGATGACCTTCTTCTGACCAACCTCAAGGTTAAAAAAGCACCCTCTCTGCGCTATAGGAAAATAGAAGTTCTATTCATCATTAACCATTAAAACCAGATTACCATGCAAAACAACAACGAACCCCAAAACAACTTCTCAGAAGTCTTCACCGGCGAAAACGGCAAAAAGGGCGTGAAACTCCCCAATGGACGAGTCATCATTCCTGCTAATTACGACGAATTCGCATATACTTATTCCGATTTCATTTGGGACACACGTCCCTATGTGGCCATCAAAGACGACAAATGTGGGCTGGTGCGCCCCGACGGCAAGGGCACCGAACTCACACCTTTTGTCTATGAGACCATCGCAGCAGTGCCCGAGATTCCTAACCATTTCCTTTACAAGAAAGAAAAAGGCAACCGCTTTGGCATCATGGCAATGGACGGTCGCGAAGTCACCCCCTGCAACCTCGATTCCTACAGCTGCGACGGCCAGACGGTCTATTTCCGCAGCGGCAATCACCAAGGTCTCTGGCAGTGGGTTATCGACGAACTGCTGGAACCCATCTACGACGACATCGAAGTCCTCGACATTGACGAGCCTACGCTGTTTACCCTTAACGGTGAGAAAGGCTATGTGAAGGTCGAAGACCATAGCTTCATCCCGGCAAGTCTGAAAGCAACCATGGATGAGGACACATGGCACGATATGCTGATTGAGTGCTTCTGCGACCAGTATCTTGATATTTTGGACTGATACTTAACATATTGATTCTGTATATCTTACAAACCACCCCGTGTTTTTTTCCTAAAAAACCAGCTTAAGTATCAGACCTTTTGTGTACTTTTGGAGGCGTTTTAAATAGAACAAGGCACCGAACCTGAAGGCTTTCCCTCCTGATATATGCAAGGTGTCAGCAGGTTTAATTTCTAGTTATTGTGGAACGATGCCTTGTCCATCACGTACTTTAGATCACGTCGTCTGCGTTATTCTGTGGTAGGATTTTCAGACGGCGTATCTTTTTTGACCTTACGGCGTGCCCTTACCTTGGCGTTGCCTGCCCTGACTTGGGCGTCGACAAGCCTGGCAAAGGTGCTGTAAGTGCCGGCATCCTCGTTGCATTTGGCTTCAAGATGCACCACCAGCCTTTGGTTGATCAACTCGAAGATGGTCTCCTTGAGGTCGGTGGCCGACTCGGTCTTGTCCTCCAGCAGCTGGTGTTGGTATTCCACCTGCATGGCCTCGAAGTCCTTCTCGGCAGCTTGAAGTTGGTCCACTGTGGTCTTCATGTCGACCAAGCCTTCCAGATGGGCGGACAGCTTGGGGTCGGACAGACGGCGGAGCAACGCTTGGATGAGAGCAGTCTTGCTCTGGTAGTTGCCTGCCTGTATCGCCGAGAGGAAGTTCTCGAACACAGGCTTCAATTCAGTCCAATGGGACTGTATGGACTCGTCAGGAATCTTGTCGTATCCCCTCTTGAGGTTGACCAAGGCACTGACGCAACGCATGCGGTGTGTGTCGTGGTTCTCAAGCGAGGTGATGAGACGATGGTTCCTGAACGCGTCCAGGAGACGTTCCGACAGACCTTTCATGTCTGCCATCACGTTGCGCAGATAGTCATCTGCTTTCAGTTCAGCTGCGCAGCTGTCGTAGAGGTCGCACAGGGTGTGGGCAAGGCCAGCGACTTCTGTGGCCTTCAACCCGGAGATAAGATTGTGGACAATCATAATAAATCCTCCTTTATGAATTGCCAACACCTTACATATACTTCTATCTTCACATCCGCCCGTTTTTCTTGCAAAAAGGTCGGCAAAAGCATTGGTCTGGCTTTTTGCATTGCAAAAAAGGCCAGCTATGCTTGTCTCCGTCCATTTGCACGTGCGAAAAGGCCCGGCAAAACGTCGGACGGGCTTTTTGCATTGCAAAAAGGGCGAGCTGTGGTTTTTTCCACCCGTTTGCGCGTGCGAAAAGGCGGAAAAAACCATTGGGCTTCGCATTTGCCTTCCGACTGGGCACGATGCTGCCTTCTTGTTGACTGGCGGTTGTGGTGAGTTGATGTCAAATCGTAATATCATCGTCTATAGGTTGTTGCGAGGGTTCTTCTCTTGTTTCTGCCTTGTCCTTGTAGTAGGACTTCAAGCGGTCCTTGCGCCAATGGTCGCGACATCGTCGTTCGCATAGTTCCTCGAGTTCACTGAGGCTCATGACCGCCACGCCCTTTCGCATGGCATAACGGCTCAGGTAGCCTTTTTCGGCCAGCAGGATGTAGCCATCGCTTTTGGCGTATTCCACAGCGACGAAGTCCTGGAGGGTGAGGCAGCGATGTTGTTCGCAATGGTCATACTCTTCAAAATAGCTGGGCATCTCTTTTTCGGGGAAGCATAGCTCTTCGAGGTTTCCTTTGCGCAAGTGGGTTTGTAGTCGTTCAAGGGTTTTGGCACTCAGTCGGGACGCTTGGTAGATGTCGAGGCTGAAGAGGGTGATGCCAGCAAGCTTGCTTTTCTTGGGCAAGTCATCGGCAAGTAGGTCTGCCAACATAGTTATAGACGTGATAATTTTCATTTCTTAGACATATATGTTTTTTGGATCAATGGAATCCACCTCAACGTCGAGCAGCGAGGCTGCCTTGGCGGGGGTGATGAGTTCGTTGCTAAGGGCTTGCAGCACGAGGTGGCGCAAGTAAGTGGTGTTTTCGGGTTGCCAAATGCTAATGCGCACCCGGTCGCGGTACGCTACGTTAGTTTTCTTGTTTACAGCAATGTTGAATCGTTTGGAATAGGCATCGTCGATAATGCAGTGTAAGTGGGCTTTGTACATGAGGGCCTCGATGGAGATGCCGTAGTCGCGTTGCAGACCTGCCAATTCATCGAAGGTAAGGTTCTTGCGGTGCTCGCCGAGACGTTCGACAAGGACCGAAGTGGGGATGAGCATCTCGCTGGCGAAGGCGTTGCAGAGGCGCTCGACGTCGGCACCCTCCTCGAAACGGAGCAGCAGATGCGCCATCTCGTGGAAGAGGGTGAAGCGCTTCCGTTCGGGTTCGTAGGTGGCGTTAAGGACGAGCAATGGGGTGTGGTCGGCCATGGCGCTGGTGCCGTCAAACTTTGAGTCGGCCTCCACCTCCACGATGCGGACGCCAAGCGACTCAAGCAAGGCGATAGGGGTAAAGATAGGGGCGTTGCCGAGGCCGAGTTCGTTGCGGACGCGTTGTGCCATGGCTTCGGCTTGGATGAAGGTGGCGACGGGGGTGTCGCTGTAGTCAAGTTGAAAGGGTTGGTTGATGTTGCACACCTGTTCGATGTCGGCGATGCATTCCATCTGGTCGGTGGCCATTTGTTGGATGGCGGCAATTTGTTTGGTGCCTAGCGAAGCCCGCTTACGGAATTTCCAGGCACTGGCAGGAATGCTGACGGTGAAGGGGTGGTGGAAATAATCGATGTCCACCCCGAGCGCGACGGCGAGGGCCGCCTGCACCTCGCTTGTCGGCATCATCTTGCCCGTCTCGTACTTGGCAATGGCGTTGGCCGACAGAGAAATGTCGAGCCTCTCGCTTAGCTCACGTTGCGAGAGGCACCGCATCTTACGGGCATTGGCCAGCCGTTCTCCAAATACTGTGTTTGTTCCACTTTTCATAGTTCTTTCTTTTTGTTTGACTTTCTTTTTGTCTTAGTTTTATTGATTTTGATTGGGATTATTTCCATTGCGATTTCAGTTTGCAAAAATACAGAATTTTTGAAATATTGAAAACATCTTGCAAAAAATATGATTTATTTTCGTAATTTTTTTCTATTCCAAGTTGAAAATGTCATAAACTGAAACTATAAAATAGTTGTGTGAGCATTTAGCCAGCAACAGTCAGCCATGGCGCTACCGAGCTGATAGCTTACAGCTTAGAATTCTGTATATTAGTTTTGAACCTTTACTTAATAAATAACCACCAAATTCAACTACAGCTATGAATACAGACTACCCCAAGAAAGTAAACTACCAAGACTACGAAAACGCCTTCAACAACTATTGGTTGAAAAAATTCGTTGAAGGTCAACTGCGTGATTTCGACACGGAAACCATGCGCGGCTTGGTGTATGGCTACACCTTTACTGAGGATTATGCAAAGGGCATTATTCCCGACGAACTCAGCGTGGACTATTGGAAGCAGAAAAACAAAGGCAGGCTTTCAGGCTCCCAGCGATTAACTTGCGCACAACTTTCCCTTTCAGAATATCTGGGACAAGAACTACTGATTTGCGAGGCGATAGAGAGTACAGGGAAGGGCACGCTCGAAGATCCGTATTGCGTCATCTGCGTGGGACATGAATACGAGTTCCTGAGAACCTACCGCCCGACCATGAGGGTGGTGAGCCAGCGCCTGCTTCCAGGACATATAGATTGCCTTGAGCTTGAAGGGTTAGGCGGCTATAGTGAGACCATCTATTTCGATATTAGCCGTTGGTTTGAGAGAGGCAAGATAAACGACAAAGAGGCAAAGCACTAACTATATGGCCGTCAGCTTTCAGCCATCAGCCGTCAGCCAGGGTGCTTCCGAGCTGATAGCTGACGGCTGATTGCTTACAGCCAATGAAGAAATGGGATTGTTTTTACAGACGCAAAAAATTTTTGTTATTCCGGTTGAATAATCCAATCAGTAATGCTATAACACTATAGACATGAACAGACTTCCATTAATAAAATCAATCATCATGGGCATCATCAAAACACACGACGACTTCAAACATCCTGAAGGGAAAATCCAACTGTTGAACGGCAATGTACTCGATTGCTATCCTTTGGAGCAAGCTGGCGAGCAAGTGGACAACGAAGTGAAACTGGACACCACCGGCACTTATTTGTCCATTGGTGGGAAAAAGCAAGCTCCAACTCCTAAAACTGACGAAGAAAATACAGGAGGCTGGTCGCTCTTCTGCAACAATGCTTTCAAGTTTCTTCAGTACAGAAACAGGATCATGTCGGATAGTCGCATGTTCCTCTGCCCTGTGCCCATCCAAAACGGAATGGCCTACACGGGGACGAGCGGATTTCACAACCCTACCTTGGGCGTTTACCTTGAATGGTGGCTGAACTGCGAAACCGCCTTGATTTGCGATGGTAACGGAATGAAAAAACTGGTTTACCAAATCGCTGGCAGCCCCTTATCAGGCAGCAACCGCTGTGGAGTTGTCGACGAAAACGGCAAAACCGAAACGGAATCCATCTATCCGTTCTCGTCGTTGTGGCCCAACTTCATGAGGATTAACAGTCGCTATGATGAGGCAAAGAGCCTGTATCAAGCTTACTCGTTGAAACTGGTCGTTGATATTTTGGAAAAAGAAAGCCTTTCCTTGATTGACGACATGGAGCTGGAGAATATATATCTGAGGAGTGAGCTTTACTGGAAGACTAAGGATATGCCAATTAAGATACAAAACCTAGAAGACACGATTGAACGTCTCAAATTCAGGTTGTTTTATGCGTATTGCGACGATCTGAAGGCCATCATGGCCATCTATGAAGAGAAGAAGGAAAAGAAGGAAAAGAGAGAGAAGGAGATCGACGAAGCGTGCAAGGAACTGTATAGGCAACTGAAGTCGGGCGAGATTGACAACAAGCAATACCAGAAGCGACTCACGCCACTGAAAAAGGAAAAAGAAAACAACATTTATTTGCTGCGAGAATATCGCCGATCCGCGCTTGAACCGTTGTTCCCCGATTTGGGTTACACCATAAGTGACGTGGAAACGTTTTTCAAGGATCCTCGCTCAGCAGGTCCTTTGAAATCCACCAGTGGACGGTTTTTCTGAAAAAACGGTAAATAAAAAGCGTTTTGGTTGAATAATCCAAAAACTGTGACTATATATCATTGTACGGCAGGGTGCCAGTATGCGGGGTTACCCCCGGGGAAAAACAATATAAACAAACTAACTATGGAAATTAAAGAATTGAACAAAACCAACTTCAAGGCTATCGTCAAGCAAAACGGCAAAGCGGCACATCAATTCGTAATTGAAAATGGCGTAATGTACGAGCAAATTACTGTCAACAACATCTTGTATCGTCACAAGTTGCTTTCCGTCCGTCCTTTGAGCAAAGAAGCGCTTGACAGAAAGGTGCAAGCCATTCAGCCAGGTGCCCTGCCCATACGCCTCAAAGAGAGCGCCCAAGGAGAGATTTTGGCATTCGTATGTGGTGGCAAGACGGTGCTTTATTACCATCTGCCTATCAACTCGAAAGAGCAGAAAACCCGTGCCCGACAGGTTGTCTTCAACTATGCCAAAAGCTTGATTGCTAAGGTAGCATAATCATCAACATTATCATTGTGTTTTCTAGTTTTGCAGATAGAATCCAATTATAAAAATAACAACTTAACGACTATGAAACCCGACGTCAATACTACATCATTCGAAGATCAAACTCCTAAGGAGTTGGTAAACGGTAGTTTTTATTCCATGGCGAAAGAATCGCTTTCCATTCAGTGTTGGAACAAAGAAGGCAACCGCATGGTGATGTATATCGCTTTTGCAAAAGAAAGCCCCAACATCCACATTCCCAAATTGGAGCACAAGGAAAAAGGAGGCCGTGTGTTGATGTTCTATGCCCATCCCGATTTGCTCCCAACCAGCGAAAACGGCTACACAGACAGACTGTTGCCTCTGCTTAACGATGTCATGTCGCGCATCACGAATGGGTGCGACGAAAAGGGTGAACGCCTCTTCGATTATTTTTGGTTTGACGTGAATGACTTCAGTTCCGTTGAAATCATCCGAAGAGTAGGATTCACGAAGGCTTGTGACAAGATCGTTTACAAAACGATTAGATAATCGCTTTTCATTTGATATTTCCTGTTTTAGGAGATTATTTGTTCAATATTTGTATCTTTGCAATTTGGTTGCTGGTGTAACACCAATGTGCAAATTGAAAAACAAAATTACAGTTGAACATGGCATTGCCGATTAATATAGAAGAACTGTTGGGTGGTCAGATAGTGGAAGACAACCGAGTGGAGTACAAGAAGGGCTGGAACCCTGACCCGATCTATCGCACAATATGCGCTTTTGCCAACGATTTCGAAGACATCTGCGGCGGATATATCATTGTGGGTGTTGACGAGGTGAACGGTCGGGCTGTGAGACCCGTGGCGGGCATCGACATCAACGACATTGAGCCGATAGAAAAAGCGATGATAGGGTTCAACAATCTCATTGTGCCCTACTACCAGCCGCGTGTGTTTTTTGAGCAGGTTGACGGCAAGACGGTGATGGTGATTTGGGTGACTGCTGGTGAGCGTCGTCCCTACAAGGTGCCTGACCAAGTGACGGCTAAAGATAAGAACTACAACTACTACATTCGTTATAATTCGAGTTCAATAGTGGCCAAAGGCGACTATCTTGCAGAACTGATGAATATGGTAAACCGGGTGCCTTTCGACGACAGAGGGAATGTGAAGGCTACGCCCGAAGACATCTCCATGTTGCTGATTCGCGATTACTTGGCAGAAACGAAAAGTTCGCTGGCCCGCGAGATGGAACATTTGACGGCGATGCAGGTGTTGGAACAGATGAACCTGTTGGAAGGTCCTGCAGAGCAAACACGCATCAAGAATGTCGCGCTGATGTTGTTCTCGTATCATCCGGAACGGTTCTTCCCCGGCACTCAGATTGATGTTGTGTTTTACCCCAAAGGCAAGGACGGTGACCCCAATAATTTCACGGAAACCGAACCTTTTAAAGGGCCTGTGCATCTGACGCTCAGAAAGGCATTGGAGTATCTGAAGTATATGGTTGTGCGGAAAAACATCCACAAACCCAAACACGACGAGCACTCCATCGTAATTTACAACTATCCGTATCAGGCGTTGGAAGAGAGTTTGGTGAATGCATACTATCACCGTCGGTATGACGAATATCAGCCTGTGGAAGTGAACATTATGCCCGACCAGATTGAGATTATCAGTTATGGAGGAGCAGAGCGAAGCATCAAGTTGGATGATTTGAGGGCTGGCAAGCGGATACATGCCCGTCGTTACCGCAATCCACGTTTGGGTGAATTTCTGAAGGAGTTGCATCTGACGGAAGGCCGAGGAACAGGGTTCCCGACAATTCATGAGGAACTGAAGGCTAACGGTTCTCCCGATTCGATTATTGAGGCAGACGACGAGCATACCTATTTCATTATTCGTATTCCCTGCCATCCGGAGTTCGTTTGCGATGAGTTGAGTATGGACAAGGAAGGCCACATCCTGCCCGTCGGTGAGGTTTGGGCTCCCGATATCACTGATGATGTCACAGACAATGTTACTGATAAAGTGATTGATAATGATGGTATTACAAACGATGTTACTGACGGTGTTCCTGAAAATGTTACTGATGTTACTGATAATGTCACTGATAGAAATACGGCAGAAAAAAGACGATTGGAAATACTCCATCTGATGAGAATTACTCCAAAGATCACTATGGATAGTCTTGTCAATATCTTGCATGTATCACGAATGACCATATCAAGAGACATCAATCTGCTTCGCGCAAACGGTAAGCTCAGAAGGGAAGGCGATGCCAGAAGCGGCATTTGGATTGTGATTGAGTAAAAAAACAAGCGGAATTCAGCGAAGAACAACTTGAAAAAGTCCTTGATTCAGCACTCAAGATTAAGATTGAAAACAAGATAAAGGTTGAAAAATACCAAAAAATCTTGGGGATTGTAAATGGAACAAATTACTTGGTTAGGTAGTGTTTCAACCAGTGTGTCCGAAGTCTGTAGACTTCAAGAATGTGGTGCATAGTTAGACGACAAATACGAGGATATTGCGGAACATCCTCTTTTCGTTGATTCGCATGATCATTAAAGTTTTCATGGCGCTGAATTTTTTTCATCGGCCATGAAATTTTTTCTATTTTTTATCCAATTGTTTTTCAATTGATTAGGCTATTTTGACTCGAAAAAAGTGCAAAATAACCGTGTTAACACAAATCAAGATTGATTTTGATTTCGTATAATGGTAACATCAAAATTGAAACACATCAATTATTCACCTATAAATCATAGACTTATGGCAAAAAACATCTTCACCGCTGAAAACCTGAAATTCGTGAGCAAACTTGCAAATGAAAGAGCCGGCTACCGCAAAGACTTGCGTGACGACTTGTTCCAAGAGGGGTGTCTGGCACTGGTTAATGCCGTCGAATCCTACAATCCCCAACTGGGTGTGCCTTTCTATGGCTATGCCAAAACTGTTATTCTCCACGCCATGTCAAAAGCTGCGAGGAATATCCATCAGGTGTTGTCAGTCTCGTTGGAAGAGGAGTTCGACATCTGTCCCATCATCCCGATTGACGGTGACGACGACTACCCGCAAAGAGATATTTGCGATTGCGAACACCCGACGCCCTACGAAAGATATGAGTCGGCGAATACCCGTGCGGCGGTAAGAAAACTTGTCAAGCAGTTGCCCGACAAGGAGTGTAAAGCCGTGACTTTACTCTTTGGCTTCGATGGACTCTATGAGCGTTCGCTTGATTGTATTGGTGAAGAATTGGATTGCTCTATTGAAGGAGCCCGAAAAGCTTGCAATAGGGGAATCAAAAGACTCCACGCCTGGCTGAGCCGTCCCGAATATAGCCTTTGCGCTTAAAAGTCGGCACATTCGACTATTTCCAGCCCACGGCATCGGGCAAAACGAGTTTTACCGTCACGGAAGAAATCATCCAACACTTCAGGGAAATGGAGCAACCAGAACAATGGAACTAACTGAATATACCTTGTAAGCAAGCACAAAAAAAACCGAGACCCAAGCCTCGGTTTCTTTGTTTGGATACGTTTAACATCACGCCAGCTCAAACTGCTCCAAGAACTTCAAGTCGTTCTCGAAGAAGAGGCGCAGGTCGTTGATGCCGTATTTCAGCATGGCGATGCGTTCCACACCCATGCCGAAGGCGAAGCCGGTGTATTTCTCTGGGTCGATGCCGCTGGCGATGAGGATGTTGGGGTCGCACATGCCGCAGCCCAAGATTTCAACCCAACCTGTGTGCTTGCAGATGTTGCAGCCCTTGCCACCACAGATGTTGCACGAGATGTCCATCTCCGCCGAGGTCTCGGTGAAGGGGAAATACGAGGGACGGAAACGCACCTTGGTGCCCTCGCCGAAGAACTCCTGCACAAAGTGATACAAGGTCTGCTTCAGGTCGGCAAAAGAGACGTTCTCGTCGATGTAAAGACCCTCAATCTGGTGGAAGATGCAGTGGGCACGGGCCGAGATGGCCTCGTTGCGGAACACACGGCCAGGGGCAATGATACGGATGGGCGGCTGGTGGGTCTCCATCACGCGGACCTGCACGCTCGAGGTGTGGGTGCGCAACAGCACATCCGAGGCCTTGTTGACATTGGGCTCCTTGCTGATGAAGAAGGTGTCCTGCATGTCGCGGGCGGGATGGTCGAGCGGGAAGTTCAAGGCCGAGAACACATGGTAGTCGTCCTCAATCTCGGGACCTTCGGCGATGGTGAAGCCGAGGTGTGAAAAGATCTCGTTGATGTCGCGGCGCACGATGGACAGCGGGTGACGGGCGCCCTTCATGTCGGCGGCGGGCATGCTCATGTCGAAGCCTGCATCGTTGCTATGCTGGCTCTCGAACTTTTGCAATTGCTCTTCCACTTTGTCTTGAACCACGTTCTTCAACTCGTTGAGCTTCATGCCCATCTCCTTACGGAGTTCGGGGGCTACCGTCTTGAAATCAGCGAACAAAGCGGGAATAATACCCTTTTTGCTCAAATAGGTGATGCGGAAATTTTCCAAAGCCTCTTTGCTGTCGGCCTGGAAGTCACGCACTTGGGATAATATCTCTTCTACTTTTTCTTTCATTGGTTTATTAGCTTTAAGCTTTAAGCAGTAAGCCATAAGCAGTTGCAATTCAAATGCTTACTGCTTAAGGCTTATAGCTTACAGCTCTTATTTTTCAATCGTAACAGAAATGATAGTCACAGGCTCGACGGGGACATCCATTTGGCCGGTCTTCACGGCAGCAATCTTGTCGACAATGTCCAGTCCCTCGGTCACCTCACCAAAGACGGTATATTCGCCATCAAGATGGGGCGTGCCACCCACGGTCTTATAGGCCTGACGCTGGCGGGCGTTGAACACCTTGCCCATGCGGCTTTCAAACATGTCCAAAGTACGGTCGTCATACACTTTGCCTTGCACGATGTAGAACTGCGAACCACTGGAAGCCTTCTGAGGATTCACCTGGTCGCCTTGGCGAGCTGCACAAAGGGCACCTTTCTTGTGGAAGTGGTTGTCCTTGATTTCGGCTGGGACTCTATAACCTGGGTCGAGGCGACCGTCTTTATTCTGTCCACCTTGAATCATAAACTCTTTGATGACGCGGTGGAAAGGCGAACCGTTGTACCAGCCTTCGTTAACCAACTTGATGAAGTTGTCGCGGTGCTTTGGCGTGTCGTTATACAATTTGGCTTTTATGGTTCCCATGCTGGTCTTGATGACCACTACTGTTTCCTTTTCTGTGGTTTTCTGTGCCTGGCAGGTCAAACCAACCAGTACCAATACGGCTAAAATCATTTTTTTCATATTTCAGAGATGGATTTAAAGATTTAATATTCAAAATTCAAAGATTTCAAAATTTCAAGATTTCAAGATTTCAAAATTCAGCATTCATCATTCCGCATTCATCATTCCTAATTCCACATTCCAACTCACTCACTAACAATAGAATACGTAACCTCAACGCGCATCTTATTATCTTGCAGTGTCTCAGGTCCGTTGACAATCATACGATAGGCGTTATAACCTGCTCCGTTGATACCAAAACTTATGCCATAGTTTTCTTTCTTCTTCGAAATCATGCTCTGCAGGTACTCGGAAATGCGGAAAACGACTGCCTGTTCACTGCTGATATAAGTGCCTCCAAAGTAATTGTCGCCTTCATAATAGTCGGGCAAGAGGTAGGTGGTGCTATCGGAATTGAAGCCCAACAACACGAATTTGGAGGGCAAGCGAAACACGGAATCCGCCGATGATTCGGCAACGGGCAACACCAGTTTAGCCTCATTGACAACGATATAGCTACCTTCGAGTGAATCGGCCCAATGCTCAAGGTTAGGCATATAAATGTATGTCCTCACACCACCCATGGTCTGGAGATAAACCGTTTGCTTCCCCGCATCAGCATTATCATTAATCAGTTGGTCAACAAACTCGGCACTGCCTTGCGTGTAATCATGGTCGATATGGTTGAAATACACTTCCGAAGAGGTCACATAATAGTCGTAACGCATGGGCTTATCAGGCGTGGCGGCATTATGATAATACAGTTGCAACAATGTGTTGGTGTTGTCGGTAATATTAATCGAAGTGATAGCACCCGGTTGACTCACAGGCTCGCAGGTCACAAATAGGCCTTTGAAGCTATTCTTGAAATAGTCGGGCTGGATATAATCCACTGAATCGAGATTCATCAGATACTCGCCCAATACGGCACTCAGCGGGATGCGGATAATGGCATGGCGAACAGTGTCGGTTCCCACAACATTCATCGATGTCCTGGGGCGGGGACGGAACTGATAGCTGTTGGCATGGTCCACAACGTCATATTCTACGCTCGAATGGTTGTAATACGAAGCCTCTCTCGACAAGGAGTCAGTCAGTTGATACACATGTGCAGTTTGGAAGACGGTGGTGTCGCCATAGTAGTTCGCGACGCTCAACTGAAGCACTAATGAGTCCAAGACGGGATTGACGCCGAAACTCTGTCCAGCCAACGACAGACGGAACTGCGAATAGAAACCTGCTTCGGAAGTACCGAAAACAGGGTCTTTCATGCTACCGAGCAGCGCATAACTGGTGTTTTTCGTGCTCACCGAGTCGAAATAAGAATGACACTCGATTTCCACTGTGTCGGTATGGAAGACGCCGATGTAGTCGCTATCCGAAATAAGGTCGTTGCCGATGGTCTCAGGCGACTTCTTGCACGACGAGAAAGCTAATATCAATGAGGCAATCATTAAGGCCAAACAAGTTAAAGCCGTTGATTGATGCGTTTTCATTTTGGATTATTTTTGCAGGATGGTATCGTAAAATTCGTTGCAGGCTTGGGCATAGTGCACTTGCTCCTTATAGGACAGCATGGGCTTCTTGACGGTCTGCAAATGTTCCTCGATTTCGGGATGAAGATGCTCCGTGGCGACCACCACACCATCGGAATAGTCGATGGCGGCCTTGGTCAGGTTGACATAGTTGGCCTCCTTAAAATACTTGAGGTCTTTCGCATTCATGCCCGGCAGCTTCATCTTCTTTTCGAACCCCGTCTTGAAATTCTCCTCAAAACCATCGTCGTAAATCGAATAAACAATCTTCGACTCGTTGAAGAGCGGGTTGTCACGGACATTCATGGCGCGTTTGATATAGACGGGCATCAAAGCCGAAATCCAACCATGACAGTGGATGATATCGGGCGACCAGTTGAGTTTCTTCACCGTCTCAATCACACCACGGGTAAAAAAGATGCAGCGGCTGTCGTTGTCTTCGCAGAAAGCACCGTTTTCGTCATACATCAGGTATTTCTTCTTGGTGAAAAAGTCATCGTTGTCGATAAAATAAATCTGCATCCTCGCCTTTTGGATGGAGGCCACCTTGATAATAAGCGGGTGGTCGGTATCGTTGATAATGAGGTTCATACCCGACAGGCGAATCACCTCATGGAGCTGGTTTCTCCTTTCGTTGATGACCCCATAACGAGGCATGAATATTCTGATTTCTTTTCCGCTTTCTTGTGTAGCTTGGGGCAGGTATCGTCCCACAAGGCTCATCGGCGTTTCCGGCAAATAGGGAGCGATTTCCTGATGGACGAATAGTACTCTTGTCTTGCTAGTCATGGGCTGTTAGTCTTGCTTAGAAACTACAAAATTACGCATTTTTTTTGGAATAACGCAAGAAAAAATTCAAAATTGTTGATTTTCAGCTTTTTTTGACTATGGCTCATAGCCAATGGCTTATGGCCCACTGCACCCTGGGCTTCATTGCAGACTTAATCCGCAATCTCCTTTAAGGGTGTGGCAGCCTCAAGCCATAAGCCATCGCCAACAACAATTCAACAATTCAACACCCAACAATTCAACAATCAACAATAATCACTACCTTTGCAAAATCAAACCGCATAACACTGCAGCCGCCATGGAACACGAACACTTTGAAAACCAAGAACATGAATGGGAGTCAAACCTCAAAGTCACCGAAGGCGTAGAAGGTCCCATCCAAGTCAACCCGAACGCTTTGGAGCGCATGAAACGCAACCAGCAGCAGCTGATGCCGCTGGAATGGTATGTCAACGGCATCCTCAAAGGCGACCGTGTGGCGCTCAGCAAAGCCATCACCTTGGTGGAGAGCGCCCTGCCCAAACATCAGGACTTGGCGCAACAAATCATAGCGGCCTGTCTGCCCCATGCAGGGAAGGCCTTGCGACTGGGCATCACGGGCGTGCCAGGTGCGGGAAAAAGCACCTTCATTGAGGCTTTGGGCGTGCATTTGTGCAACAAAGGACAAAAGCTTGCTGTATTGGCCATCGACCCGTCGAGCCAACGCTCCAAGGGCAGCATCTTGGGCGACAAGACTCGCATGGAAACGCTCTCCGTGCATCCCAATGCCTATATCCGTCCTTCAGCTTCAGCAGGTACTTTAGGCGGTGTGGCAAGAAAGACGCGCGAGACGATAATCCTTTGCGAAGCAGCAGGCTATGATACGATTTTCGTGGAGACGGTGGGGGTAGGCCAATCCGAGACGGCGGTGCATTCCATGGTCGATTTCTTCCTTTTGATATTAATCAGCGGTGCCGGCGACGAGCTGCAAGGTATCAAGCGCGGCATCATGGAGATGGCTGATGGCATTGCGGTGAACAAGGCCGACGGCGACAACGTGATGCGCGCCAACCGCGCCGCCGCCGAATGTCGCAATGCGCTGCACCTCTTCCCTCTTCCCGAGTCGGGACAAGAGACCAAGGTGCTGACCTGCTCCGCCTTGACAGGCTTCCAAATCGACGAGGTGTGGCAGATGGTCGCAGACCACGTACAGGCCATCCGCGACAACGGCTACCTATATAAGAAACGCGCCCAACAGGACGTGCAGATGATGTACGACTCGATGGACAGCGCCTTGAAAAACGATTTCTACCAAAACCAATTGGTCGCCGACCTCTTGCCTTTGGTCGAAAGCGACGTGCGCGGACAACGCATGAGCGCTTACATTGGAGCGCAGCAGTTGCTGGATGCTTATTTTAATATATTGAAACGGTAATATTGCGTTAATTATTAGACTTTTATAATAAAAGTTGGTTCATTGTTATGGTTTTGGTTGAGCAGGTCGTTTTGCGAAATGCTTGGGGCTTTCCTATTTGCAACAATTGTTAACCGCCCAATCCCATTGTCCAAGTTACACATGTTGATTATTGTCGATTTTATAATCCTTAATGTTCGTATTTCATACAAATTTACTACTTTTGCACTTGCATCCTTTTGACGTTTTCAAACAAACGCGCTACCAACCTATGGTTTGCCACATCAATATAAAACATAATCGCTAAGAGAACTATGACCATACAATTTGACGAGACCAATAATGCTTTTCTGCAATTAATCCAACTCTTTGTTACTTTGGGTGGTCAAATTATTGAACAGAAAAAAGAAACAACGAAATATAATAATACCGCTATGAAAAGTTTAAAAACCTACCTCATCGTCCTATTAGGAGCACTCGTATTAAGCTCATGCAACACGGACAAATCCATGACATCAAAAGGCGTGAACCTCAGCAAGTATGAGTACGCTTCCTTAGTACAAACCCGTAATGCCTTCGGCACAGCGACCGACATCGAAATCGAGCCGGGCATCTATGATGCTATCGAAGCCACACGTCTGCAAATGGTGGGTGAACGTCGCATCGAGGACCTTTCGTCCGAACAGAAGGAAAAACTCGTTTTGGTGAAGTATTCCGCTACTTCCACCCCGAAAGAATCGGTGCTTAGCGTCACCTTCGAAGACTACATGACGGGCAAGGTGGTGGCCTCGTGCCGCTCCTCCAACCGTTTTGCTCTCACGCGTCAAAGGGATGTGGACCGTGCGATTAAGAAACTGGCTACTCGTATCGAGAAAATTTGGAAATAAGATAATTCAAGAAACATGAAAAGACTATTAGTCCTTACAGGTGGCGGCGACTGTCCAGGCCTCAACGCTGTGATTCGCGCCATCGTCAAGAGAGCCGCCCAAGAGAAAGATTGGGAAGTGCTTGGTAGCATACAAGCCTACAACGGCATTCTATGGGAACCCACTGAGGTCGTCAGGCTTACGCCCGAGTCGGTGCGTGGCATCCATTTCCGTGGTGGCACCATCATTGAAACCACCAACAAAGGCGGCCCGTTCAACTGGCCCGTCAAGAACGCCGACGGTACTTGGAGCACCGTTGACCGCTCTGACGAGATGCTGCGTAAGCTGCAATACATGGGCATCGACGCCGTCATCAGCATTGGTGGCGACGGTTCGCAGCGTATCTCGCAGAAACTTTACGAAAAGGGCCTGAACATCATCGGTGTGCCCAAGACCATCGACAACGACCTCTCCTCGACGGAATGCACCTTCGGTTTCCAAACTGCCGTGCAGATTGCTACTGAGGCCGTCGACAAGCTTGTCACCACAGCGGCATCACACAACCGTGTCTTCGTCCTCGAAGTGATGGGCCGTGATGCCGGCTGGATTGCCTTGCATTCTGCTATCGCTGGTGGAGCAGAGGTGTGCCTGTTGCCCGAATTCCCTTACGACATCAACGTGGTGAAGGCTCGTTTGGAGCAACGTTTCCATCATGATCGTGGCTTTGCCGTGGTGGTGGCTTCGGAAGGCGCACGTCCCAAAGATGGCCAGCAGGTGTACGAAATCAGCACAGAAGTCGGCTACGAGAACAAAAAATTGGGAGGTATCGGTCGTCGTTTCATCGAGGAGATGAAGGCGGCAGGCTTCAATCACGATATGCGTGAGACCACCCTCGGTCACTTGCAACGTGGCGGTGTGCCGATTGCTTACGACCGTGTGCTCAGTGCTGAGTTTGGCGTAAAAGCCTTTGAAATGGTCCTCAATGGCCAATTTGGCCAGATGGTGGCTTATCATCATCCCGATGTGGTGGCCGTCTCATTGAAAGAAGCTGTTTCCAAGCCTAACCTCGTCACTATCGACAGCGACTTAGTGAATACGGCAAAAGGTTTGAATATTTCTTTGGGAATATAATCCTATCAATCCCGATAATAGGGGTATTTATATCAAACCGACCGTCTATGTCATTCCCTTGGGAATCTATAGACGGTCGGTTTCTGATTATAGACGGCTTCTAATAATCAAACAATAGAAAGCTCCTACGGAGCATATCTTGTTGGAATATTGTTTTTTGTTATTAGAAGAAAGCTCCTACGGAGCATTTTTTATAGTAATACGAGAGATTATTTCTTCACGAACCTTCTCACCTCGGTGGCGCTTGGTGTTGTCATACGGATGAGATATGTGCCAGCGGGCAAGTCAGCAGTGTGGATTTCCACCTTGTCGCCGCAGTTCTTCTGGCTGAAGACCGTAGTGCCAACAATGTTGAAGATTTCAATTTGGTTGATAGCTTCTGAGGCCTCAATGGTCAGTTTGTTGCTGACTGGGTTGGGATAGAGGGCAAACGTGATGTCGTTTTGTTCCTCAATTCCGTCGATATGTATGATGTTGGCGGCAAGGTGACGATTCCCAGTCACAGTAAAAGCATAGCTTTCATCGTAGCTGACTACAACGCCATTTTCAGTCCAGTTCTTGAAGGTGTAGTCCGTGTAGACAATGGCCGTCAGAATGATGTTGGCGCCTTCTGGGTAAACACCATCGCCAAATACTTCTCCACCTTCTTCTGGATTCACCTCAGCAGTAATGGAGTAAAGGAGAGGGGCAATTTCCCTGAAGACCGCTGTGTAAGTGGCATCTCCTGTCACTATGACGGTGCGCGGGTTGTCGGTGTTGCCATCGCTCCATCTAACAAATTCGTAGTGAGCATTAGGAGTGGCTGTAAGTGTGGTTGTCTCACCGTAGTGGAATGTGCCACCACCAGACACTGAGCCGCCTTCAGCTGGACTGGCGACTACATCAATAGTATATGTGTTTGCATCGAAATTGGCAACGAGGTCGCGGTTGCCAGTGACCGTGAAGGTGTAGCTTGAGTTTGTTGATACTTCAACATCGTTCTCTGTCCAGTTGATGAAGCTATATCCAACAACAGGCATTGCGGTCACGGTGCAAGATTGTCCTTCTTGATACGTGCCATTGCCCACAACGGTGCCAGCATTGGCTGGGTTGGCTGCCACGGTTATGGTGTAGGTGGGGAGTGGGTTCTCAGTAAAGTGAGCCACAAAATTCCGATTGCTGTTCACGGTGAAGGAATAGCTTGGATTGGAAGAGACGTAGCTGCCATTCTCAGTCCAGTTGATGAAGGTGAAACCATCATTGGCTATGGCGGTAATGGTGCAGCTTTGACCATAAGTAAAACTCCCTCCACCAGTTACACTCCCGCCGTTGCTCGGGTTAGCCGCCACGCTGACGGTGTAAGTGTTGATAGTGAAGTTGGCCACAAGATTGTGGTTTTCATTCACCGTGAAAGTATAACTGGCATCAGAAGAAATCACCTCGCCGTTCTCAGTCCAATTGTTGAAGGTATAGCCATTGCTGGCTGTTGCCGTGACGGTGCAAGACACTCCTTCGGTGTAAGTGCCTCCACCTGTAACGGTGCCACCGTTGGTCGGGTTAGCCGAAACACTGACGGTGTAGGTAGGCGGAATGTAGGTGAAGTTAGCCACAAGATTGTGGTTCTCATTTACGATGAAAGTATAACTGGCATCAGATGAAATCACCTCACCGTTCTCAGTCCAATTGTTGAAGGTATAGCCATTGCTGGCTGTTGCGGTGATGGTGCAAGACTCTCCTTCGGTGTAGTTGCCACCACCTGCGACGGTGCCACCATTGGTCGGATTGGCCGAAACGCTGACGGTGTAGGTCGGCGGAATGTAGGTGAAGTTAGCCACAAGGTTGTGGCTCTCATTTACGATGAAAGTGTAGCTTGCGTCAGATGAAATCACCTCACCATTCTCAGTCCAATTGTTGAAGGTGTAGTTGGCATTAGGTGTTGCCGTGATGGTGCAAGACTCTCCTTCGGTGTAAGTGCCACCACCTGCGACGGTGCCACCGTTGGTCGGGTTGGCCGAAACACTGACGGTGTAGGTCGGCGGAATGTAGGTGAAGTTAGCCACGAGGTTGTGGTTAGCGTTAACAGTGAAGGTGTAGCTTGCATCAGAAGAAATCACCTCGCCATTTTCAGTCCAGTTGTTGAAGGTGTAGTTGGCATTAGGCGTTGCCGTGATGGTGCAAGACTCTCCTTCGGTGTAGGTGCCGCCACCTGCTACACTACCGCCATTGGCTGGATTGGCTGTCACACTCACATTGTAAGTGGGCAAGGGGATAGCGGTGAAATGGGCTACGAGGTTGCGGGAATTGTATACGGTAAAGGTGTAATTAGCGTTGGTCGACACCACATTGTTGTTTTCAGTCCAGTTTTCAAAGGTGTAGTTGGCATTGGCAGTAGCGCTTACGGTACATGATTCTCCATCTTGATAGCTGCCACCGCCTGTGACGGTGCCGCCATCGCTTGGGTTAGCCGAAACGCTAATGGTGTGGCTTGCTCCAGGACAGTCGCCTTCTTGGTAGAAAGTGATGTTGTTGTTATTGCTGGTACCCGTGTAGAAAGAGCCTCCACTATAAAACAGATAATAGGTGGTGCTACCTCCCCAACTGCTCGATGAAGTCTGGCTGATGCCAGTGTCGCTGATGGTCCAGCGGTTGTTGTTGCTTTGCGAAGTACTCCAGGTGATGGCCTTGTTGCCAGAGCCCCAACCACTTGTGCTTCTTGTGAGATAGTAGCCGTTATAGGAAATGTAGTATTGTCCTGACGTTCCCGCCGAGGTCAAAACAAATGGGCTTTCTATTTCGCCCTCTTCCACGGCAAAGCCATCCTCTTCGTTGGGAGTGATATTCACTGTGGCGGTGGAAGACGAACCACCGCTATTGGTAGGCATGGTGAGCGTGTTGCCGTTGCGATAGCCCATCACGTAGTTACCCTCAGCTGTGGGCAAGGTGTTTTCATAACATTCAACAGCGCAGCTCCCCGAAGGACTAAGGTACACTTCAAGGTCGACACGCCCACCATCGGTGATGGATACGTCAACGGTTTCTGAGCAATAGCCTTCCTTAGTGAATTTAAAGGTGTAATTTCCGCCTTTGATAGGTCTGTGGAAATCGCCGACGGCATGTGAGGTTACCCATGAGCCTAAGGCATCGTGGTTTTGCACTTTCACCGTTACGCCTTCGATGGGTTGTTGGGTGTTAGCATCTCTCACCACGCCATGCACACCTTTCAGACATTGCTCCATATAGGTAAGCATGCTGTTGTGGTTGTAGTTCCAGAAGTTGGGTAGTTGTGAGGCGCTCGGGGTCTTCGAAGAGGAACATTCCAAGGTGAGTTCACGGCATTGGCCGTAGTAGTTCATGTAGTCTTGACGGCTGCCGTTGATGGTGTACCAGGCATAGCCGTTGGTGATGCCGCTGCTGTAAGTGTCGGTCATGTAGGAGGAGTGAACCGCACGGGCGTTGGTGACATATTCCGTGCAGACCAATCGCCACCAGGCATCATCGGGGTGGACGGGTTGGTAGGTGTCCCAAGGATAGTTGACCACTTCAGCACCACCATGATAGTTGGCACCCATGGTAAACAGGTATTGTTGGGCCAAATCCATCATCCATTGCGCTTCGTCTTGGTAGTAAGAAGCCCCATCGGGATGCGGGCCGTCGTCAAAGTCGGGGAAATGGCGGTTGAGGTCGATATTGTTACCGTTGTAACGACGTGCACCGTTGACGGTGTTGTTGCCGCCATAGTAAGTGCCGTCAGGGTTGGTGCAGGGGAAGATGAAGATGTCAAGATTGTTCAACAAATTGACGATGCGTGAATCCGTGCTGGTGCAAAACTCATCGATGAGTCGGAGCATCAGTATCATTCCCGTCACTTCATCGCCGTGCATGGTGGAGGTGTATAGGAACTTGGGCTTGCCATCAGGTTGGCCATTGTTCAGTCTTACGCCCAAAATCCTGCGGTGGTTGCTGGTGGAAAGCGTTCCCAAGTCAAGCAAAGTACAAGTCCTGCCGTTGACTGCTGTTGTGGGGAAACCTTCCATCATGTCGACATATTGCTGATAGGTCAAATAGGCGTTCCAATCGTAGGTGTCGCGCTGCGGGTCGTACATTTCGACTTCCTCGCGCAACGATGGCGGAGTCAGCAAATGGGGTTGGTAGCCAGCGGCCAACAGGTTGTTGTATTGGGTTGGGTTGGCATAGCAAACGACAGTGCTGCCGTTGGTGGCATCGACGGAACAAATCGTGTTGATGACTTGAATTTCAGATGGGTCTTGCACGTTGACGCTGAAATAATATTCGTCTCTTTGGCGCATAAGCTCTGCCAACGATTTTTGGCTTTGTGCATGGAGGTTACCGCAAATCGATACGGCAATGATGAAGAATAATAAACGACGCAAAATTTTCATGATAATAATAATGCAAATAAGGTCTTGAATTTTAAGGCGGCAAAATTAGCTTTTTTTCAGTTCTGATGGTATGGAAAGGTTACTATTAAGGTAAAAATTTCTACTTTTGCGCCCATGTCGAAAAACAAGTTTTATGTCGTTTGGTCAGGTCGTACCCCAGGCATCTACGATCGTTGGGAGACCTGCAAGAAAGAGATAGAGGGCGTCAAAGGAGCCAAATACAAAGGCTTTCCCGACCGCACAAGCGCCGAAACTGCTTTCAAGGAAGGCCCTGACAAGTATTGGGGCAAAGACGTGGTTCCTGCTGTCGACCTTTCGAAAGCAAAAGAGCAACCTGTCAGTCCCGCCATTGCCGTCGATGCCGCTTGTTCGGGCAACCCGGGCAAAATGGAATACCAAGGTGTTTTCGTGGATTTTGGCACACAACCTGCCATGTCGGTGCAGTTGTTCAAAAGCCCCGTTTTTGAAAACGGCACTAACAATATCGGCGAGTTTTTGGCCATTGTGCATGCTTTGGCTTGGCAGAAGCAGAAAAAAATGAGTTATCCCATCTATAGCGACTCGGTCAATGCACAGCTTTGGATTCGCCAGAAGAAATGCAAGACCAAACTACAACGAAACGCCAAAAACGACTATTTGTTCCAACTGATCGAACGCGCTGAGAAATGGCTGAATGAGAACGCCATCGAGGTACCGATTCTGAAATGGAAGACGGAAATCTGGGGCGAAATCCCTGCTGATTTTGGCAGAAAATAAAAATAGTTGTACTTTTACCGCCCAAAATACAAGATACAAGATGCTGAAATACGACTCGTTTTATTTCCAATGTCCGCATTGCCAAGCCTGGCTCGAAGGTCGCAACCTGAAGGCTGAGATGGTGAATGAGGCTATCTTGTATTCGGATGGCAAGGTGCTGAACGACAACTACATCACCACACCTCAGAAAATGATCATGTGTCCTTCGTGTGGACATATTTTCTGGGTTGAAAATCCTGTTGAGCCGCTTATCACCTACGAAAAACCCGATGCTGACATCTATTCATGGAACACCTGGCGTTTCTTCGGCATCAGTTTCTCTGACAACAAAGGGAAAATGGCTTTGGTCAACCATTACAAGACCTTCCTGAAGAAAAGCCACTACGAACCGAAAAAGGAGATCTATCTGCGACGGTTCCTTTGGTGGGCTTACAACGACTTGCACCGTAACCATCAGCATGTGCGTCTGAAATATTTGCTCAACGGTTTCATGAGTTTCGGTGTGTGGCATTGCAACCGAAAGACGATTCTTGAAGGCGAAAAACTGTTCCTCAAAAACCATAAGGATTTCACCGAAAACCTAAAGCGCCTCTTGGCGCTATTGGAAAAGCATCCCGAGGAGCAAATAGACCTTGAGTTGCCAGAGATTTATCGCGAGTTGCGCCAGTTCGACAAGGCGAAGGAACTGCTTGACCAAGTGGGAAGCCGCACGCACTTCACCAACGAGATGCTACGCCATTCCAAGTGGAAAGACGCACGCGTGTTTATGGTGACGGGATAAACAAAAAACGAGGGAAATCTTGTCGCCCTCGTTTTTTGTTTTGCTCAATTCTAATATATCATTCATGTCCTCCACCAGCACCACCAGCATGAAAACTATGCCAGTAGAAACCGCTAAGAGGAGCATACGTAATTACATGTCTGTGTCTACGAACAAATTTGTATGGACATTCACCTACTTGATTGGGAGAATAACAATCGTCTTCTGGTTCAAACCAATGAACATGTGAGTGAGTTGCACAAAAATGACAATGGTCCACATACGGCGGGTCATCAGGGCAGGCAGGAATGTGGAAACCACAGTAATAACACTCCACATAACTGTCTCTAGTTCCTTCATCTTGAATCTCCTCATAAGTAATAAATTCATCGAAAGTTGGAACCCATTCTTCATTATCAACATTTGCATTCGTGTCCGTCTTCTTGCACGAATTGAGGCTTAAAACCGATGTAATCACAAGACCAGCCACCAAAAAAGTCATTATAAATTTCTTCATAGTTATGATGTTTATATTTATTCAAATTCTGTTGTAGGATATAAACTCGCGCTGCAAAATTAAGGATTTTTTTCATGCCAGCACAAAATTTTCGTTTTTTTTTCATTTTTTCACTTAAAATCAATCTTGGATTAGCCAAGAATTAAATCTCGGATTCATTCGTGATAAAACGATGATAGTTCGTGTTTAATACGTATATTTCTTTCCTAACAGGTTGAATTGCAGGCAAACCCCTCCATAAAAGTGCTTGAAGTCTTTCACGCTACCTTGTAAACGCAGATGCTGCCAGAGCAACACATCTGTACCAAGAATGAACTCATTGCCCGTGTACTCAGCCATTATCCTCCACTGCGGGAAAAACGATGGACGGAAAGTGATGCCTCCCACCACGCCATTCCATTTGGAATTGTAGCTACGGAAGAAATGGCGATAGGCCACTGTCAAGCCCAACTCATTGCCCGCAAAGGTGAAATGCTTGGTGGCGGCTATATATACGTTTGAGAAGTAAAGCTGCACATCGGGGCTGCTCGACCCAAGGTCGGTTGTAAACACATCATTACCACCAATCGCCACTGCCGGCCAGTATTTACCTTCCTTCAAAGGTTGTATTTTCACCGAGGCATAACGGTCTTTGCTCCATTTGATTTGTCCGGTTTGATCGTCTTTGGCTCTCATCCGTTCCGTACACACATAACTCATTTCTAACCAACTGAAGGGTGTCAAGGCGACATAGTAGTCAAAAGTGTGGTATTTTTCACCGAGATAAAGGAAACCCGTGTCGGGTGTCATTGCCTTGTTGAGGAAATGAGCTCCAATAAAGGCATCTCCCTCGTGGTTTGTTTCGGCTGTTGGAATATGAACGAGTCCAGAAATGCCTGTATACTGTTGGGCTTGAACCGTTTGAGGCAACCACCACAAGAGCAATACTGCAGTTATAATATAAAGGTGTTTCATTTTTTCGTCTTTTCTTTGATGATGAAATCCGGTTCCATGTTATGGCTGCCCCAATGTAGTAGGTCGCGGCTGAACCAGCCGTCGCGCTCATTTTGCTCGGGGTCGGTGTAGTACATCTTGTTGTTCCATTGTCGGTACATTACAGTATAGGCCAAACGGAAGTTGGAAGCGGGACGGATGTTCACAGCCCTATGGGTGCGGCGATAAGGCGGAAGCATGATGATGACCTTGAAACCGCCGTCGAAGTTGAACTTGTTGCTCCATCGGGCATACACCGAAATGGTAGTATGGTTGAAATGGCGCATAGCTTCCGCCTCGGCGCCAATATCGTCGTATAAATACTTGCCTACGACCCCCCGAAATTGGGTGTTCCATCGTGGTAGGTAAATGTCGCCTCCAATGGTTCCCACAAACCGATTGGGTGCAACGATTTCCCAGTAAGGAAACAGGAAAACCGAGCCGACATAACCTGCTTGACCCTCGAAGGCGAACCAATCGCACAAAGGCAAGAACGCCTTCAAGTCGACGCCATACCGATTTTGAGTGAAGGCTCCTACCGAGGCCCTGAGATACAAACTCTTGATGTTGAATTCCTTACTGATATTGAGTGCTCTAAGTTCTACAAAACTATATTCAGTGCCATATTGGTTCAAAACTGGAATCTGCATCTGTCCAACCACTTGCCAATGGTCTCCAAAATTCCACTTAAAGCCAGGCGTAAGGCGAATCAAGAATTTGTATTGGGTTTCAAAATCCATGTCCTTGAAATTGAAATCCAAGCCTGAGAAGAAATCTAACCCAGGCTTGGTAGATTGCGCATTGGCTTCGGGCGGGCCTGCCCATAATGAAAGGGCAAGAAGCGAAGCCGCTATCGCTCTGCGGAGTAAACTGCGGTGAAACATAACCATAATGAATTTATGGCTGCAAAGTTACACCAAAATCGTGAATTGCAAATTAATTCTTTGCAATTAATGGAATTATGTCGCTAATCCAAATTTCAGTACTGGAATGGCGTTGGCCTTTGTCGTCAGTCCATTCGTTGTTGCGAAGGCTTCCGTCAATGGCGAGCAGTGTGCCTTTTGTCACGTGTTTTTCGACCCGTTCGGCCAGACTGCCCCATGCCACGATGGGAAACCATTGTGTGTTGTCAACCCACTCGCCGTTAGCATTTTTGCGGCTCTCATTTACTGCGATACGGAAACGTGCCACCTTGTTGTTGTTGAAGGTCTTGATTTCAGGTTCTGCACCTGGGCGGCCAATCAGCATGACCGAGTTTCTCATTGTACTCATAGTTTTGTGTGTTTGTTGGTGAATAATAGTTGATTTTTTGACTTCGGGACTTCGAGACTCCGTGACTTCGAGGATTCTTCGTCCCGCAGTCCCGCAGTCTCGCAGTCTCGTGTCAGATGTTTAGCTGTTTTGTTCTTTGCCCCAATCGAGGAGGATAAAGTTGTTCATGTGGATCTCGGTTGACGTATGGCGCTGGCCATTCTTGTCGGTCCATTCATTGTTGCGCAAGGTGCCGTCGATGGCGATGCGCTTGCCTTTCTTCACGGCCAGCGCGACGCGCTCTGCCGTCTTGTCCCATGCCACCACGGTGAACCACTGCGTGTCTTTCACTTGTTCGTGGTTGGCGTTGCGACGCGTCTCGTTCACGGCGAGGTTGAAGCGTGTGACGACGCGGTTGTCGTTGAAGGTTCTCGTTTCAGGTTCTGCACCCGGGCGGCCAATCAGCATGACCGAATTTCTCATTGTACTCATGGTTGTGTGTGTTTAGTAATTAATGTATAAGTTTGATTTGCCGTGTCGCCCCTCTTGGCAAGTTGCCCTACCCGTCGGTTTGACGATGCAAAGTAACAACACTTGTCAAGACTAAGCCGTTGATTAAACGTTTGTAGTCGACTGTAGTCGTTTGTTGTCGTTTGCTGTCGGATATATTATTGGTTTATAGTAAATTAAAAAAATCAAAAAACCATGACCATTGACTATGACCATGACCAGTTTTTCCGAGATTGAGACGGTCATGGTCATTATCATCAGTCATAGTCGAACAACAATTGACTATGTCGAATCAAAGATTTAAACGATTAAACAGTTCAACAATAAACAATTTACTACTATTTTTGCGTCAAAATTGAAAAACAACAGCAAATGGCAAAAGATTTGAAGCCTCATATCGGCATTTTCGGTCGCAGAAACTGCGGCAAAAGCAGCCTCATCAACCTCCTGACGGGACAAAACATCGCTATCGTGAGCGATACAGCTGGCACCACCACTGATCCCGTCAAGAAAAGCATGGAAATTTTCGGCATAGGGCCTTGTATGCTCATCGACACGGCCGGCATCGATGATGTGGGCGAGCTGGGACAGCAGCGTGTGGAGAAGACGATGAAGGTGCTGGAGGAAATCGACTGTGCCATCCTCGTCGTCACGGGAAACAACTTCGCCGAGCCTGAGAAGCAGCTGATTGCCCGAATGAAAGAATTGGTGGTGCCGTTTTTCATCGTCCACAACAAGGCCGACGGAGAGCCGCTTCTTGCCGTTGTGAAAGCAGTAATGGAGCAGAATACAGGTGCTAAAGTTTTGGACTTTAGTGTTTCAAGAAACGATGACATTGCTCCGTTGGTCGAAGCATTGAAAAAGACTATCCCTGAGAGTGCCTATCAGAAAGTGTCGCTGTTGGGTGGCATCATCCAACCGAACGAGGTGGTGGTTTTGGTCTGTCCCGTCGACTCGGAAGCCCCCGAAGGCCGGTTGATTTTGCCGCAAGTGATGGCCATCCGCGACGTTTTGGACAACGAATGTATCTGTGTGGTGCTGAAGGAGACTCACTTGCAGCAATACCTCGACACCATGCCCAAGCCCGCCTTGATTGTCACCGACAGCCAGGTGTTTGGCTATGTAAGCAAAATCGTACCTGCCGACATCCCCTTGACCAGTTTCAGCATCGTCATGGCCCGCTTGCGCGGCGATTTCGACAACTACGTGAAAGGGACGCCGCATCTCTCACAGTTGAAAGACGGCAACACGGTATTATTGCTCGAATCGTGTACTCACCATAGTACATGCGAGGACATTGGCCGCGTGAAGTTGCCACGCATGATACTGAAATACACCGGAAAAGACATCCATTTTGAGTATGTGGCGGGCTTGTCGCCCATCGAGCATCCTGAGAGATATGCCATGGCAATCCAATGCGGTGGCTGCATGAGCACGCGCAAGCAACTGCTCAACCGTACGAATCTCTTTGTCAACCAAGGCATCCCGATTAGCAACTATGGTATGGCGTTGGCTTACATGAACGGCATTTTTGAGCGGGTGATGGAGCCGTTTAGGTAAGGGGTTATAGCCACGCACATCTCTATGGATTGTTAAAGATTGGTTATTGCTTTTTTACCGAGCGAAAAGCCCTACGGGATTGCTCTGATTCCCGTAAGGAATAGCATTCGATTGAATTATTAAGAAGCTGTTTAAAAACGGATAAAAAGGATTGAATAGACCATAGAAAAGTAATATAAATAATTGATAATCAAAGTATTAATATGATATTTATTCATCTCTTTTTGGTTTCCAATTATTTAGATACAAATAGAAGATACTCAACCAACCTTACTGATAATCAGTGGCATATTGAAAATAACCTGAAGCCAACGAAAAGAAAAAGGGGAAATTCGCTTTGGGACATCATGGACACGCTTGGCAAGAAGCTTCGCATTGCATTCGGCAGGAAGGATTGTCTTGGACTACGAGTTCTACTCCGAATCCTCCGAAGCCATGGTTCAAATCGCCTTTTCGAAAACCATACCCAACACATTATCGAATTGAAATTTAAACAAACTCTAAAAAGGGGCAAATTTAACTTGTCCAAATCATGCAAAATTTTGAAGATTTGGCTGTTATATTTCGTTACCACTTTCTGCATAGCTAAGAACATGTACAGCAACCGTGTGCAATCAGAAGTGCTACTTGATGACCTTTTTGCCTAAATTATTTGTATTCTTCCGCCTTCTCCTCATCCCCATTAAGCATATACAGCTCATATAGGTTGCGGTAAACTTCCTTGCGGACATTTTCCTGTGCCTCGGTGAGCGGCCCTTCGCCCAATTTGGACAACACGCGCTCGTATTCCGCTATCAGTTCAGGACCTTCCTCGCCGTTAGCTTCCATGGTCTTGGCGTTGTTGAATGAAATCATCCAGTCTCTAAGTGCCATAATTCTTGCTTTTGTTAGCGCAAAAGTAGGAAAAAACCATGGATTCAAAGGAAAAAACAGCATTTATTCTTCTTTTGTCTTTTTATGACGGAATATTCACTATCTTTGCGCAAAATTGAATGTCTTAGAACGGCCCTTCGACAGGCTCAGGGACCTCCACGACACATTGAAGCGAAGGTCGTTTAGACTGTCGAAACGCCGGCGAAATCTTTGAATTTTAAATCTTGAATTTTTAAATCTTTAAATCTGAAATACAAATCGTAATGGACCAAAGAATTGCCATGAACCCCAATCGTCTGGTGCAGTACCTTCAAAAGCCTGCAGCAGAGTTCACTCGCGCCGACATCATTCGTTATTGCGAGGAAAACCAAATCGAATTCGTCAACTTCCACTATTGTGGCTGGGACGGCAAACTGAAGACCTTGAACTTCGTGATCCACAGCCTCGAACACCTCGAAAACATCCTCACCGCTGGTGAGCGCGTCGATGGTTCGAGCCTCTTCCCCTTCATCGAAGCCGGCAAGAGCGACCTCTATGTGGTGCCGAAGTACAAGACCGCCTTCCGTAACCCCTTCACCGAGACGCCCACCTTGGACATCCTTTGTTCGTTCTACAACCGCGACGGCGAGCCTTTCGAGAGTTCACCTGAACACATCCTCCACAAGGCTCACGAAGTGTTCAAGAAGACCACGGGCTTGCAGATGGAGACCATGGGCGAACTGGAATACTACATCATCGCCGACGACGAAGAGATCTACGAAGTGCCCGACCAAAAGGGTTATCACGAGAGCGCCCCGTTCAACAAGTTCACCGAGTACCGCGTCGAAGCCATGCGCCTCATCGCACAGGCTGGTGGCTTGATTAAGTACGGGCACAGCGAAGTGGGTAACTTCACCAAGGACGGTAAGATCTATGAGCAGAACGAAATCGAGTTCCTGCCCACCAACATCGAAGACGCCGCCGACCAACTCGTCGTTGCCAAATGGATCATGCGCCAATTGGCCTACGAATACGGCGTCACACTGACCTTCGCACCGAAGATCACCGTGGGTAAGGCTGGTTCGGGAATGCACGTACACTGCAAGTTCACCAAGGACGGCAAGAGCGTGATGGTCAACAAGGGCGAACTCAGCGACTATGGCAAGAAGGCCATCGCCGGCTATATGGACGCTGGCACCTCGCTGCCTGCCTTCGGCAATCCCAACCCGCTGTCGTTCCTGCGCTTGGTGCCTCATCAGGAAGCCCCGACTTCGTTGTGCTGGTCCTACAGCAACCGCAGCGCCTTGGTGCGCGTGCCGCTCGGCTGGATTAACAATGGCAAGGACATGTCAGCCAACGCCAACCCGCTGGAGAAGAAGTCAAACAAGGACTTCAGCGAGAAGCAAACCTTCGAATGGCGTGCCTCCGACGGCTGCGCCGACATGTACCTGCTGATGGCCGCCCTCTGCGCTGCCGCCCGTCACGGCTTCGAGATGCCCAACGCCCTTGAAGTGGCCGAAAAGACCTACGTCGGCCTCGGCGTCAACATCCACGACGACAAGAACAAGAAATTGCAGGAGTCGCTTGAACAGCTGCCCGACAGCTGCGTGGCTGCCGCCAAGGAACTCGACAAGGACCGCGAGATATACACCGCCAAGGGCGTGTTCTCCGACGCCATCGTCGACTACATGATTAAATACCTTACCAATTTCAATGATGCCAACCTCCGCGCTGAATTAGGCAACGACAACGAGAAAATCATGAAACTGGTGAAGGAAAACATTCACGTGGGATAATCAACTGTAGGGCTGTCATATTATGGCAGCCGCACGGATTGGTTTCCTATGCGGCTGCCATGTTGTGACAGTCCTACAAACGAAAAATGCCATGACAAAGGACAAAAGATTCAATTGGAGATTTTGCCTTTGTTGTGGCATTTTCATTTGGTTTGTCATCAACCTGTTGCAGAGCATTTTCACCGAAATCCAGGAGGACGAAGCCTATTATGCCCTCTATGGCGAACACCTTGCCTGGGGTTATTATGACCACCCGCCCATGGTGGGGCTGATGACTTTTTTGAGCAGCATCTTTTTTTCGGGCAACTTAGGCGTAAGGCTTTTTACCATTATTACGTCATGTCTTTCGCTGTTTGTGATGTGGTTGATTGCCATAGATCGGCCCTTCGACAAGCTCAGGGACCTTGAACCAACGGCACAAAACAAGGTCGTTGAGCCTGTCGAAACGCTGACTCAAAAGCATTTAATCCTTTTCTTCATCATCGCCTTCTCTATCATAATGTTCAACATCTATGGTTTCGTCACCACGCCCGATGCGAGCCTCATTTTGTTTTCGGCCTTGTTCCTATTAATATACCAACGATATTTGGCCGAAAAAACATGGAAAAACACCCTTCTGATGGGAACAATGATGGCTTTGATGATTTACAGCAAATACCATGCGTTCCTGCTTTTGGGATTAATCGTTCTATCCAACCTTAAACTGCTGAAAGACGGAAAGTTTTGGGTGGCGTGCTTATTGGCTTTGGCTTTGTTGACACCGCATATCTTGTGGCAAGTCAGCAATGATTTTCCGAGTTTTAGGTATCACCTGACGCAGCGCAACGAAGCCTTCCGCTGGAGTTATTTCTTTGAGTATTTGCCTAATCAGTTGCTGATTTTCAATCCGTTTACGTTTGGGGCGGTAGTGTATGTATTGATAAAGAATAGGAATCGTGTTTTAATCCCCCCTACCCCCCTTAAAGGGGGGATGCCTACCGGGGTCTTCGAACGAGGATTAAAGTTTATCCTCATCGGGTTCTTTTTCTTCTTTTGGCTCATGGCGTTCCGCGGGCATGTGGAGCCGCATTGGACCATCGTATGTGTCATCCCAGCGGTGGTTTTGGTTTACCGCAAAGCATTGATTGACGATAAGTTAAGAAAATACATCAAGTGGTTCGTCTTTCCTTCCCTCCTATTGGTGCTGACCTTCAGAATCCTCCTGTTGACGCCTTTTGCCGACCGCTTTGGCTACCATGGCAAAGAAAAATACTACAAGGCCATCGAGCTAGTGGCGGGCGACTGTCCTGTGGTCTTCCAAGGATCATTTCAGCAACCCTCCTTGTACCACTATTTCACGGGAAAGGAAAGCTCCACATTAAAAAGCTACTACGATCGCAAAACACAGTTTGACCTCTGGCAGTTTGATAGGAATTGGACGTGTGAAAGTGTGTTTGTTTGCTCGCCACTCCACAGATTATCAAAGGATTATATGATTAATGGCGTTGCATTCAAGGGTTTTATCGCCGAGCATTTCCAGTCGGCCAACCGCTTGGTGACGGAAATATGTATCACTAACTCAGAATCACTCACCTTCCATCACGGCGACACCATCCATGTGGACTTTTCCATCCATAATCCATACGACCAAACCGTTGATTTCCATCATCCTGAGTTCGACCTATGTATTAAGGCGCAATACCTCTCCAGCGATGATTTCGGCTACTGCCATTACGATGATGACATCCTCATCCCTGCTCACGAGACTTACCACGGACATCTATTCACCGTTGTCAGCAGCGACATCAAGGAAGGGAAAAACCGCTTTACGTTAGGGATTGGAGACGGTATTGCTTCTTTCGTGACTGAAGGAAGCGGGATAAACATCAGGATTGAGCCCTAAGCTTGGCCAATGCTTCTTCTTGCTCCTGCATTTGTTGTTTGACCGCATGAATATCGGTTTGCCGTCTTTTCTTGTTAATCATCTGCTGCTCGCAGTCGGCAATGGTTTCGAGGACGAAGCGGAGGTTTTTGTCTTTCTCCAAAACAAAAGCATGGGTTATGCCTTCCGTTTGGCGCAGGCTGCGCATAATGATGGTTTGACGCTCAGCCGAAAGGGTGTTCTGGATGAGGAAGAGGTAGTCCAAACGGGGCTTGAAAGGATAGAGCACTCGGTCGCGACTGTTGAGGCTGACAAGGTTGTAGACGTTGTAGTTCTCACCAGCAGTGTAGTAATAAAAAGCGAAAGAGTCGCCTTCGAAAACAAGGTCGTCGTAGCGCGATAAGTCGATGGCAAGGGCTTTGTTGACACACCAAGCCAGCTTGTAGTCGGGCAAACTCGAATTAATGCCAACGACGGTAGTGTCGTCAAACGACGCGATTTGTATTTTCTTGTCTTTGGGATTCATGCCGCAAAGATATAGATTTCTTTTGAAAAAAAAATTCCCTAAAGGAATGGAATGCGGATAAACTAACATAGGCGGCGGATTGAGGGTCTACCAAACTTTAAGGACCATTAGCCGCCGCAAATAAAAGCGACAAAATTCCATTCCCGAAGGGAATCCAATTACTCCGCTGGATTTAAAGTATTGTATGTTTTCTCTGCAGCGAGTTGTTCAGCGCCGCGAATGGAGCGGTCCAAAGCATCAGCGTATGACTTTTCGTCGATGACAATCTGAACATGATACATCTTTTTGTTGCCAGTGCCCACCTCTTCCAACAGCTTGAATTCAAGCTTCTTCTTGTTCTTCTGCGACCATTCGAGCAACTTGCTCTTGAAGTTGACATTCGTCTGCTGCAACTCATCCATGTCGATATGGATCTTGATGATGCGGTCGATGATGATGTGCTTGGCAAAATCATACCCTCTGTCAAGGTAGATGGCACCCATCAAGGCCTCGAAAGCATTGCCGCCTATCGACTTGAAGCCTTGCCCCGAGCCGGAGTCGGGAGCATGACGGATATATTCCTCGAAACCAAGTTTCTGAGAGAGCTTGTTGAGTGAAACGCGGCTCACGATGCGCGAGCGCATCTCGGTGAGGAAACCTTCTGGCTGGGTGGGATAGGTACGAAAAAGGTAGTCGGCCACGGCGGTGCCCAAAACGGCGTCGCCAAGGTATTCCATGCGTTCGTTACTGACATGGTAATTGCCCACCTTTTCGTCTGACATCGATTTATGCGTGAAGGCCACGTGATATAAGGCGATGTTTTTGGGATAAAAGCCAAAAATGTTGTGGATATACTCGTAAAGAGCCTTGTCTTGGGGGTCTTTGGGACGAGAAAAAAAGGCCATCTTAGGATTCGTATTTTTTGAAAATCAAAGTGGCGTTTTGTCCGCCAAAGCCAAAGGAATTGCTGAGCGCATAATGGATGTTGCGCTTGCGGGCTTTGTGGAAAGTGAAATCGAAGCGGCTGTCGATTTGAGGGTCGTCGTCGAAGTGGTTGATGGTAGGCGGAATGATGCCGTTCTTCAGAGCCAACACACAAGCGATGGCCTCGATAGCACCGGCGCCACCCAACAGGTGACCCGTCATCGACTTGGTGGAATTGATGCTGATGTCGAAGGCATGTTCGCCAAACACCTCTTTGATGGCGATAGGTTCAGCTAAGTCGCCAGCGGGTGTCGAAGTGCCGTGCGTGTTGATGTGGTCGATGACCTCGGGAGACAGTTCAGCATCCTTCAAGGCGCGCTGCATACTGAGGATGCCACCCTTGCCTTCGGGATGCGGAGCCGTGATATGGTAAGCATCGGCAGAAGCACCGCCACCCACGATTTCGGCATAAATCTTCGCGCCACGAGCCACGGCGTGTTCGTATTCTTCGAGCACGAGGCTACCAGCACCTTCACCCATGACGAAACCGTCGCGGTTGAGGTCGAAGGGACGGGAAGCGGTCATAAAGTCATCATTGCGTGTCGAAAGGGCCTTCATCGAGTTGAAGCCGCCTATGCCACATTCTCCGATAGCTGCACCAGCGCCACCTGCCACGACGACCGTGCTCTTGCCGTAACGAATGAGGTCGAAAGCCGACATGATAGCATGAGCCGATGATGCGCAAGCCGACACCGTTGCGTAATTGGGACCCCTGAAACCGTATTTGATGGAAATGACACCGCCAGGCATGTTGGCAATCATCTTCGTGATGAGAAAGGGGCTGAACCGCGGCGTGCCGTCGCCATTCACAAAAAACTCTTTCAACTCGTTAAAGAAATGATTGACGCCACCGATGCCCGAAGTTAGCAGAACGCCAACATCGTCGAAATCGGTGTTTTCGGGGGTGATACCAGAATCGACGATGGCTTCATCGGCGGCCACAATATCAAATTGGGCAAACAAGTCGTACTTGCGTGACGTTTTCTTGTCGAAAAAGTCGTCGGGGTTATACCCTTTCACCTCGCAGGCGAAATGGGTCTTGTATAAAGAAGAATCGAAACGGGTAATCTCACAGGCTCCATTTTTTCCGTTCACCAAGCCTTCCCAGAAATCCTTGACGGTATTTCCGACAGGGGTGATGGCACCTAAACCCGTGATAACTACACGTTTCGATTCCATTTAGATGGTATTGATTACTAAATCACCGAAAATCAATTGTTTTCGGCACGCATCTTTTCAATCAGTCTGACGACATCACCCACGGTGACGATGCTTTCTTGTTGGTCATCCGGGATGGAGAGGTTGAAGCTCTTTTCAAATTCCATCATCAGTTCGACGGTGTCCAATGAATCGGCACCAAGGTCGTTGGTGAAACTGGCTTCCATAGTGACTTCTGAAGGATCCACACCAAGCTTTTCAGCAATGATCGGAACGATTTCATTCAAAATTTCTTGCATAGTTTTCAATTTTTAAGTGAATAAATAATACTCGTTTTCGGCGGCAAAGGTACAACTTTTTTTTATTACGACGTTTTTTTTCAGTTTTTTGGTCATTCTTGTATAGAAGCTCATCAGATTTGGAGTCTTTCCGAAACAGGAAAAAGCAACTTCAAATTTTCTAAAATTATTGCTTATATATTTGGTAATCAATATTTTATAATTAACACAACTTTGTGTAACACAACTTTGTGTAACACAAACTTGTATAATAGGAAAATTTTGTGTATCTTTGCAGCAAATTAGAACACGTTATGGACAATAAACCTTTCATGTTTGGTATCCCCGTTGAGGACAGCCACTTTATCGGAAGGCATGCTGAAACTGAGCGCCTTTCATCTAATTTTAGATATGGCATCAACACTATTTTGCTCTCACCACGACGTTGGGGAAAAACCTCGTTGGTCAATAAAGTAGCCGCAATGGTCAACTCCAATGACACTATTGTGGTGACGATGGATATTTTCTCTTGCCGCAATGAATACGATTTCTACAACGTGTTTTCGGAAGCCGTCTTGAAGCAAACCGCCTCGCGCGTGGAAGAGTGGAAAGACTTGGCCAAAGGCTTCATTGAACGGTTGGTACCCAAAATCTCCCTTTCGCTCGACGGGCAAAGCGAATACGGCGTTTCGTTGGGCATCACTCCCAAAACACACCAACCCGAAGAAGTGTTATCCTTGCCTGAAATCATTGCGAACCGCAAGGGTTGCAGCATCGTCGTCTGTATCGACGAGTTCCAGCAAGTGGGCGAGTTCCCCGACTCTTTGAGTGTGCAAAAACGCATGAGAACGGTTTGGCAACACCAGAAAAACGTATCTTATTGCCTCTATGGCAGTAAGATGCACATGATGACCAATCTTTTCCAGAAGAAGAGTTACCCATTTTATAAGTTCGGCGAATTACTTTACCTGAAAAATATCCCGTTCGAGACTTGGTTGCCCTACATCCAAGAAGGTTTTGCCAAACAAGGGAAACACATTTCGGAACAACTCGTAAGAGAATTATGCGAAAGCGTTGATTATCAATCATCATACGTCCAGCAACTTGCATACGACACTTGGCTTCTAACAGAAAAAGAGGTGACCGAAGACATCCTAAAGACCGCCATTAACGACCTTGTCGACCAAAACTCCATCGTCTATATCGAGCAAACACAATCACTGACCAGTTACCAACTCAATTTCTTGAGAGCTATCTTAGCCGGGCAATCGACCGACTTTGGGAAAAAAGACCTCAGGGAGGAATACGACTATGGCTCTCCTTCAAACATTACAAGACTGAAGAATGCACTGACAGCCAAAGAGTTAATAGAACCAACCGCGAAAGGCTACATCATCGGAGACCCCGTTTTGAGGCTTTGGCTGAAACGCGTTTTATGACTTTTCTTGTTCACTATTAGCATTTGATTTAGTACCTTTATACAATAACTCGACAAATATGGAAAACACCGAAAAAAAACTCTTCCTTTTGGATGCCTATGCACTGATTTACAGGGCGTTCTTTGCGATGAACAAGAACCCTCGCTTGAACTCGAAAGGAGTCAATACCTCAGCAGTGATGGGCTTCCTCAACTCGCTTTACGAAATCCTACAGAAAGAAAAACCGACCCACATCGGCGTGGCTTTCGACGTGGCCGGCACCGCACAACGGCAGGCCGAATACAGCGAATACAAGGCCAACCGCGAGAAGATGCCTGATGACCTTCGCGATGCCATACCTTATATAATTAGACTCATTGAGGCCTTCAACATCCCCGTTTATGGCGTGGAAGGCTACGAGGCCGACGATGTCATCGGCACCCTGTCGAAAAAGGCTGAACAACAAGGCTTTATCACTTACATGATGACCCCCGACAAGGACTTCGGGCAGTTGGTAACCGACAAGATTTTGCTTTACAAACCCGCTAAATTCGGCGAACCAGCGCAGGTTTGGGGACCTAAAGAGGTCTGCGAACGCTATGGCATACAAGAGCCCAAACAACTCATCGACATCCTGGGCCTTTGGGGTGATGCCGCCGACAACATTCCGGGCATACCTGGCATTGGCGAGAAGACTGCAGCGCAATTAATTGGGAAATATGGCAGTGTGGAAAACCTCATCGACCATGCCGAAGAGTTGAAGGGCAAACAAAAGGAAAATGTCATCAATTTTGCCGACCAAGGGCTGATGTCGAAGATGCTGGCCACCATCAATTTGGAGGTACCCGTTGAGTTCGACGAAGAGGAACTGAAAGCCAAAGAGCCCAACGTGCCAGCCTTGATGGCACTTTTCGAGGAACTGGAATTCAGAACCTTCGCCAAACGGTTTTTGGAGGATTATAGGACGAAACAATCCACTTTTGACGGACCTTCGACAGGCTCACGGACCTTAGCCTCACCGTCATTGCGAGGAACGAAGCAATTCAGGGAAGCGATGGAAATACAAAGCCCCGATTTGTTTTCCAACCCTACTCCATCTGGCACCTTCGACCTCTTCCATCAAGGTGGCGAGAGCGAAACGGGTTTACTGGAGTTTTCCGACAAGGACTCGGCCAAGACGGTGAAACATGATTACAAGCTTGTGGAAACCGAAGAAGAAATCAAGGTGTTGGTGGAACTTTTATCCAAGCAAAAGCAATTCGTCTTCGACACCGAAACGACCAATATCGACGTGTATTTAGCCGAATTGGTGGGCGTTTCGTTCGCCATCAAGGACCACGAAGCTTGGTATCTGCCTATGCCTGCTGAGCGTGAGGCATGTCAGAAAAAACTGGAATTGTTGCGGCCTTTGTTTGAAGACGAAAGCATACTGAAAATCGGGCAAAACCTGAAATACGACATCTCCATGCTGGCGCAATACGGCATCAGTGTGAGAGGGAAAATGTTCGACACCATGCTGGCGCATTACCTCCTCGAACCCGAACAACGCCACAACATGGACTACCTTGCTGAGGTCTACCTCAACTATATCACCATTCCCATCGAGGACTTGATTGGCAAAGGCCGTCAACAAAAAACGATGCGTGAAGTGCCTGTGGAATTGGTCAAAGAATATGCGGCCGAGGATGCCGACATCACGTTACAACTCTATGAGAAACTGCTGCCTTTGCTGAAAGAAAACGGTGTGGAGAAGCTGCTTTACGAAATTGAGATGCCGCTCGTGCCCGTGCTCAGCCGCATGGAAGCCAACGGCGTGAAAATCGACACGGAAAACCTGCATCAAATCAGCGAGGAGTTTGGCAGAGAGATTCACAAAATCGAGGAAGAAATCTATGAACTGGCTGGCGCACCTTTCAATATCGCCTCTCCGAAACAGTTGGGCGAAATCCTCTTCGAGAAACTGAAAATCGACGAGAAGGCCAAGAAAACAAAGACGGGACAATATGCCACTGGCGAGGAAGTACTGCAAAAGCTCCTGCACAAGCACCCCATCATCCAAAAGATTCTGGACTACCGCTCGTTCACCAAGCTGAAATCCACATATTTGGATGCGCTACCGGCTTTGGTCAACCCAAAAGATGGACTGATTCATACCTCTTACAACCAAGCCGTTACCGCCACGGGACGTTTGAGTTCCAACAACCCTAATCTGCAAAATATCCCCGTGCGCACCGAGAAAGGCCGCGAGATACGTCGTGCCTTCGTGCCGCGCAATGAGACCTACACTCTCCTTGCCGCCGACTATTCCCAAATTGAGTTGCGCATCATCGCCCATCTGAGTCAAGACCCCGCCATGGTCGCCGACTTCAACTTAGGTCACGACATCCACGCTGCCACGGCCGCAAAGGTGTTTCACGTACCGATGGAACAGGTCACCAAGGAACAACGTAGCCGTGCCAAAGCCGTCAACTTCGGCATCATCTACGGCATGTCGGCCTTCGGTCTGGCCGAACGCATGGAGCTTTCGCGTAGCGAGGCCGCCGATATCATCAAGAAATACTTCGAGGAGTATGCGGGCATCAAGGAATACATGAACCGCAGCATCGCCTTGGCCAAGGAACGTGGGTATGCTGAGACTATCTTAGGTCGCCGCCGTTACCTTCGCGACATCAACAGTGCCAACAGCGTGGTGCGTGGCTTCGCCGAACGCAACGCCATCAACGCACCCATCCAAGGCAGCTCCGCTGACATGATTAAGATTGCCATGATTGGCATCCATCAGGAAATGCAACGGCTGAAAATGCAGTCGAAAATGATTCTTCAGGTGCACGACGAACTGGTCTTTGACGCCCATCTCTACGAACTTGATACGTTGAAAGCCATCGTCAATGACAAGATGGTAAATGCTTTGCCGCTGTCGGTGCCGGTCATCGTGGAGATGAATACGGGCGAAAACTGGTTAGAAGCCCATTAGCGAATTCGGCAAAAATAACAACGGCGAAAGCAACAACGGCGAATTATACGAATTAAGCGAATTTATTTATGCAACAAAAATAATTCGTTTAATTCGCCAAATTCGCCGACAAAATAAAGAATTATGGAAGACAACATTTTATACAAAGAAGAGTCGTATAGAATTATAGGTGCTGCGATGGAAGTTCACAAAGTGCTCGGTTGTGGTTTCACAGAGCCTATTTATCAAGAGGCTTTGGAACTTGAATTCCAATTACGCGACATCCCTTACGAACGGGAAAAGACGTTCCACATCCATTACAAAGGGCAACTCTTAGAGAAGGATTTTCGTGCAGATTTTGTTTGTTTTAACGAAATCATCGTCGAATTAAAAGCAGTAACCGACTTTTGCGAAGAGCATTATGCACAAGTTTACAACTACTTAAAAGCCAGCGGCATGGATTTAGGATTATTAATTAACTTCGGCAAAAAGTCACTTGAATACAAACGAATACCTTGTACCCAAAAATGGTAGCGAACGCGGCGAAGATGATGGCAAAATTATAAACGGCGAATTACACGAATTTTGCGAATTTTTTTCAGCGACAAGAATAATTCGTTTCATTCGCTCAATTCGCCGACAAAAAAACAAAGCAGCAAAATAATTCGTTTCATTCGCTTAATTCGCCGACAAAATACTACCTTTGCCGAAAATTCACGAAATGGCCATACCAAGGGAAACAGTTGAACAAATCCTGCAAACCGCTCGTATCGAGGAGGTTGTGGGCGAGTTCGTCACCTTAAAGAAAAAAGGGACGAACCTGTGGGGCAACTGTCCTTTCCACAATGAGAAGACGCCATCATTCAGCGTCAACCCGGCGCGCAATATCTTCAAGTGTTTCGGCTGCGGCAAGGCCGGCGACTCGGCCAAGTTCCTCATGGAGCACGAGCACTACACCTATCCCGAGGCGCTGCGTTACCTGGCCAAGAAATACAACATCAAAATCGAGGAGAAGGAACAGACTGCCGAGGAAATCATGCAGCAGAGCATCCGCGAGAAGATGTTCAACATCAACGAGTTTGCTGACAAGTATTTCGTCGACACACTATGGAACACCGACGAGGGCAAGACCATCGGTCTCGAGTATTTCCGTGAGCGCGGCTACTTCGACCCCATCATCCAGAAGTTCCATCTCGGCTACAACCCCGCCAAATGGGATGCCTTCACCGAACACGCCAAGAAAAACGGCTATAGCGAAGAACTTTTGGAGCAGATAGGCCTGTCCATTAAGGGCAATAACGGCCTCTATGACCGTTACCATGGCCGTGTGATGTTCCCCATACACAGCCTCACTGGACGCGTCATCGGCTTTGGCGGCCGCATCCTCACCAACGACAAGAAAAGCCCGAAATACCAGAACTCGCCCGAGTCGGAGATCTACGACAAGAAACAGACGCTCTACGGCATCTACTTCGCCAAAAACGCCATCGCCCGCCAAGACGAATGCATCCTTGTGGAAGGTTACTTCGACGTGTTGCGTATGCACCAAATCGGCATCGAGAATGTGGTGGCCAGCAGCGGCACCTCGCTCACGATGGAGCAAATCCGCCTCGTCAAGCGTTACACGAAGAACATCACCATGCTCTACGACGGCGACGCGGCAGGCATACATGCGGCCTTGCGCGGCACCGACATGATTCTCTCCGAAGGCATGAACGTGCGCGTGGTGGTGCTGCCTCCCGAACACGACCCCGACACCTTCGGCAAGGAGTTTTCGGTGGAATATGTCAGCAACTACCTGAAAGAGAATGCTAAAGACTTCATCCGCTTCAAGACCGAGTTGCTGCTGAAAGATGCCGAAAACGACCCCATCAAGCGCGGACAGGTAATTCGCGACATCGTGGAAACCATCTCCGTCATCCCCGACAACATCTTTCGCATCACCTACGTGAAGGAATGCAGCCGCTTGTTGGACATGCCCGAGCAAACACTCACCAACGAGCTGAACAAAATACTGCGAGCCAAGCTAAAGAAGACTTTGGGCATTGAGGAAAATGTGGTTCCCGAAACAGAAACCACGACAACGCCCAAGCAAGAGGAGAACATTGAAGACCAGCTGCCAGCGGGGTATTACCAGGAACGCGAATTAGTGAAACTACTCCTGATGTATGGCAGGGAAACGATTGTTGACGAACGCGAAGACGAAAAGGGAGAAAAAGTTTATGAGCAAGTCACTGTGGCACAGTTGATTGTAGACGACTTAAAGATGGATGGCTTCACCTTTACCAATGTGGTCAACAAGAAAATTTTCGACCTCTTCGACCAAGCCCTTGACGAGGGTCGCATCCCTGACGACCAGTTTTTCGTTTCCCACGAGGACGAAACCATCGCCCAACTGGCCGCCGACCTGCTTTCAACGCCTTACAAACTCGACCAATGGGAGAAATACGGCATCTTCGTTAAGCGCGAGGAAAACATGCTGAGAGCCACGGTGCTGTCGTCGCTTTACCGTTACAAAGACCTCATCATCGAGGAACGCCGCAAAGCCATAGAAGAAGAACTGAAAACTGAAAAAGACCTTGACAATCAGTTCATCCTATTGAAGCAGAAAAAAGACCTCGACGACATCCGCAAGCAAATCAACAAGGAGTTGGGCATTGTCATCGCCAAATGACACTTATCTCGGTTGCTCTAACGGCAAGTCCAACAACAACGTATGGACATTCCTGCCTGCCAACAGACCATAGCCATTAGTGACATTGGAATAGGTTTGGATAGGCTCGGCCCAAATCTGCAAAGCCACATCACCTTGGTCGCAAGTGTACAAGTAGTTGTAGTATTCCTTTGAGAGGTGTTCCACGCGGACAGGAAGTCGGAAGAAATCAGGGTCAAAGGTCTCCTCAACCATCATTTGGACATACACTTCGGTGAACTTGACTTGATAAGAGCGTCCATCGAACAGCACATCGGAGAAAACGCCTTCGGGGCGCGTTTCGAGGTCACTCATGTCAATAAAATCGTTGTTGGGTAGAGTCGAGCCAAAAATGGGGTCGTCATATTCCGCAGAACAATAAATATGGTTCCTCGAATCAGGGTCTGACTTGGTTCTATCAATATGGATTCTGAAGGCATCGCTTTGTCCAGGGTTAGGGTCGATAATGGTAATCGTCAAGTTCACAACGGCGGTAATATACAGCAAGCTGTCTTCTCCCGTCTCTCCGTATGACTCCTGATACCATGAGCTCCATCCCACCACCTCCATGTCCAACTGAGCCTCAACCGCATTGGGCAGCGGACTGGTCGTGGCCTCCACGTCGTCAAAACCTGGAGCCGAAGCCGTGATTTTGACGAGGTCGCCCATAGCGGGATAATAGTCGTTGACGAAAGAAGTCGCAAGGTAATAACTTGGAATCTCATTCCCCATGTCGTCATACTCGTAACCGTCCCAATAAACCGTATCAAATTGCTTGGCCATCTCACCAATATAATTGCCGTTCACGTAAAGTGTGGCCACCACATCATCGGGAGCGGAAGTGTCGGGAGTGTCCAAGAAGAAATAGCTCTTGCTAATACTCGCTTTAACAGGCTGTCCGGGTTCCACGAGGCTGTTGATGACTAATTTCGGGTCGGTTTGCTCGCCTTTGAATTCGATTTCTTTTTCGCAGGAAGTGAGAAGTATTGCGGTAGCGATGGTTATTAAGATTAAAATGTTGGTTTTCATTGCTGTATTTTGTTTTTACTATGGCTTATGGCCTATGACTATGGCTGTTTTTGCCAAGGTTGAAAGGGCCATAGTCATCAGCCATTGGCCATAGTCTGATTAAAACTTAAAACTATAACTCACCGAAGGAATAATCGGGAACAGGCTCGCTTGCATGAGGACTCGTTTCTCCTTTTGCGTGGCTTCGTCCCATCTGTAATCGGTGTAAACGATGAAGGGATTGTTATGGTTGTAGGCGTTGTAGATGCTGATGTTCCAAGTGCGGACACCATGTTTCTTCTGCTTGTGGAAGTTCATGCTGAGGTCGAGGCGGTGGTAGCTGCCCATACGGAAGTTGTTGCGTTCCAGCGCGTTGATGGTATTCACATTTCCCCAGTCGTCAGCCAAGCCTTCATAGATTTGGGTGCCGAGAGTGCCGCAGTTGCCGCTGCTGAAGACCCAAGTGCCGCTAAGGTCGAAGCGGTCGCTGAACTTGTGCTGCACGGTGATGCTGAGGTCGTGACGGCGGTCGTATTTGGCGGGAAACACCTTGCCGTTGTTGATGACCATACCCTCACGGTCGAACTGCCGCTTGGCATGAGCCCAGGTATAACCAATCCAGCCCGTGGTCTTGCCGAAACTGCGCTGCACAAGGAACTCCACGCCGTAGGCCCAACCTTTGCCCATGCAGACTTTTTGATCCCAACGTTCCGAGGAACCGAAGAACGAAGCGCCGTCTTTGTATTCCAGCAGGTTGTCCATGATCTTGTAATAGCCCTCGACGGAGATGTCGAACAGTCGCGGCAACTCATAGAAAGCCCCCAACGACACCTGATGGGCGTTCATCGGGACGATGTTTTTGGTGACAGGCACCCAAAGGTCAGTGGGCAGGCTGAGGCTGCTGTTGCTGAGCAAATGGACGTATTGCGTCATGTAGGCATAGCCCGCCTTGAGCGAGAGGTTGGAAGCCAACATCACGCTGGCGCTCATGCGCGGCTGCACACTTTGGTAGGTCTTCCCCTCAACGGTAAACGTCGAATAGTGCACGCCCGCATTCAAGCGAAAGATGTCGCCCAAAGTCATGTTGTCCTCAACATAAAGGGCTGTTTCGTGGGCAAACACCTTGGGCGAGCCCGCCATGGTGTCCATCTCGGTCTGGTTGCCCTCGATGTACTTGAAGGATTGCACTTCGGGGCGGAAAATATGGTAGGTGTAGTTACCGCCAAAGCGAATCTCGTGGTTCGGCAGGGGCGTGTAGTCGAAGTCGACCTTGGCGGTCAGGTCGTTGATGCCCGACTTGTAGGCCATGCTGAACTCGTCTTTGACGGTGGCTTCGTTTTGCTCATAATGATAGACATTCTCTTCCGTGATGCCCATGCCAAGATTGTGACGGTATTGCGTGTAGTTGACCGAGGCATCCATGAAGAGTTTTTGCGACATCACATGGTTCCAGCGCAGAGCCGCCACTTTGTTGCCCCATTTCCAATCCATGTTGACATAGTTTTGGTATTGGATGTCGTTATAGGCATAGTCTTTATTTTTGATTTTGAGATAAACGGCATCGTCGCCCGAATAGAAACTCAGGTATAGACGGTCTTTGTCAGAAATCTTCCAGTTGAGTTTGGCGTTGAGGTCGTAGAAATAGTAGCCAGCATTCAGTTTGTTGACCCCCTCGATTTGTGTTTTGGCAATCCACAAGGCAGGTTTCATCAGCAGGTCGCTGTAGGTGCGGCGGAAACTGAGGTTAAACGACAATTTGTCCTTCACTATCGGGCCTTCAAAGTTGAGCTTCGAGGAAATCAGGCCCACGCTGACGTTGCCGTGGTATTTCTGCATGTCGCCTTCCTTCATGCGGATGTCGACCACCGACGAAAGACGGCCTCCGAAATGAGCGGGGAAACTACCTTTATATAAGGTGACGTTTTTCAGTGCATCGGGGTTGAAGACAGAGAAGAAGCCCATCATGTGGTTGACGTTGTAGACGGGCACACCGTCCAAGAGCAGAAGGTTCTCATCGGGACCGCCGCCGCGCACATACATGCCTGCCGAACCTTCCGAGCCGTTCTGCACGCCAGGCAGCAGCTGTATGGCTTTCAGCACGTCGGCCTCGCCAAACAAAGTCGGGATGCTCTTGATTTGTTGCACGGGCAGTTCCACCACGCTCATCTGCGGGCTGCGGGCACTCACCGTGGAACGCGAAGCTTTGACGACGACTTCATCCAAGGTGGTGTTGGTCTCAAGCGAGAAATTAAGGCTCAGGTTTTCCTTCAGGTCAAGGGTATGGTTTTGCTGCGTATAACCCACGTAGGAGATTTGCAGGTTGACCTCGCCTGGGTCTAAGGTGAGGGTGTAGAAGCCGTAATTGTTTGTGGCACAGCCTTTCCCTGAGTTCTTATCAAAAACGGTTGCCCCGATGAGGGTTTCCTTGCTGGCGGCGTCCATCACATAACCGCTGATGGTACGCTTTTGCGCGAGACCTGGCACGCAGACCAACAAAAAGCCGATAGCGATAAACCACCGGCAAAGAAAATGGTTTTTCATCTCAATTCAAATGGTTTAAATTGTCGTTGAAACGAAGGTTTCTCTCTTTTATTGTTATCCATTCTTACTTTTATTGTTACCCATTCTTACGCTTTGCGTCACTGCAAGGCCTGAAGCGGTCCAGGAAAAAAGTTTTCACTCTGGATTGCTTCGCTCCGCTCGCAATGATACAAAGCGTGTTTTTTATGCTAAAAAAATTATTTTTTCAACATAATTCTAATAAAATAATTATCTTTGCCGCCAGAAAATAGAATTACCATGGCTTCAAAACAGAAAAACCCCTTTGTCATCATGGGGAAAATCCCAGCGGAACTCTTCTGTGACCGCGAGAAAGAATCAGATAAACTAATTCATTATCTGACAAATGGCAACCATGTGGTACTGATTTCACCCCGTAGAATGGGCAAAACGGGACTGATTCACCATTGCTATGACGATGCGCGTATTTGCGACGAGTATTTCACCTTTTTTGTCGACATATTGCATACCTCAAACCTACGAGAATTCACCTTTAATTTAAGTAGAAGCATCTATAAAGAGCTTGTTCCTCGCGGAAAAAGGCTTGCAAAAGGCTTCATTCAGGCCTTGAAATCGCTGAGTGGCACCATTAGTATCGACACTTTGAATGGTGGCCCCAAGTTTGGCGTGGAATTGGGCGATATTGCCAATGCCGAGCTCACTTTGGAAGAGATTTTCGACTATCTCGACCATGCCCATAGGCCCTGCATTATGGCCATCGACGAATTCCAACAAATCACCCACTACCCTGAAAAGAATGTAGAGGCGCTGTTGCGCGGCCATATCCAGCAGATGCAAAACTGCAATTTTGTATTTGCTGGTAGCGAGCGGAGCATTATGACCCAAATGTTTAGTTCATCAGTACGTCCGTTCTATCAAAGTGCTGATACACTTGAACTGAACGAGATTCCGTTTGATGTTTATTCAGATTTTGCCCGTAGGTTGTTTCTCGAAGCGCGGAAAAACGTTGACGACGAGAGTCTTCGCTATGTCTACGATTTGTTCAAAGGCCATACTTTCTACATGCAAAAGGTATTCAATGAAGCATTTGCGATTACAGGCAAAGGAGAAACTTGTAAGCTCGACACCGTTTTGGAAGCCATCGACCGTATCTTGAGCGACAAGGAAACCACCTACATGGAAATCCTTTCCGCACTTTCAGAAAAACAAAAGCCTTTACTTTATGCCATCGCTGCCGAAGGCATGGCTTCTCGGGTAACCTCAATGGCTTTCGCCAAAAAACACAATTTGGAATCGGCCAGTGCGATACAGTCGGCCATCAAGCAACTGCTCAACCAGAACCTCATCACCGAAATCCACAAGGAATACTCTGTCACCGACAAATTCTTTGCCCTTTGGATGAATCGGATTTATAATGAAAAAGTATTATCTCTCAATAAGATTGATTAGATTGCTTTTTCCGTTTTGATTGCATCGAATCTTCAATTTCACGGAATGATGCCTCGCAATGACATAAAGCGACAACTGAACAACTGCCGACTATGGCCCATGGCCCGCTTAGGCCAAAAGCTAGGGCTTTGCCACCTTGGGTGAAGCAAGCCATAGCCATGAGCCATAAGCCATAGTAACTGCCAACTGAACAACTGAACAACTGCTAACTATCAACTATTGCAAAATCCAATCCGCAGCAGCCTCAATCACGTTGTCGATGCCTTGGGCAGTGCAGGCGGGGTCGAGGATGACGCGCTCTTGGGGCGGCACGCCGTTCTCGTAGTTCTGTCCGTCCATGGTGAGTGTCCGGGTGATGCTGAAACGATAAGTCCAGCCGTTGGGCAGGGCACCGCCATTGGGCAAACCGAGGCCACCACCTGTATAGTCGCCAAACAAGCGAATGTTAGGATAAGCCATCGTGCAAAGGGCGAAGAACGAAGTTGCACTATAGGAACCCCTGTCTATGAGCACGGCTACGGGCTTGGTGTACGGCTCCTCTGTGAAAGGATCGCTGTAGTCGATGCTGTCGGCGTAGACAGTGGTCAGTTCCTTGAATTCGTCGTGGCCTGGTCCCGACTTGATTTGCGTTTGGTAGAGCGGCTGTCCATGGTTGTCGAAAATGGAAAGCAACTGCCGGATGTTGTCGATGCTGCCTCCACCATTCTGACGCAGGTCAAGAATCAAGCCTTTGCAATCCTTGTAACGGTCGAGAAGATACGACAGATTATCTTCTGTAATGGCATCCATAAAGGAACCGTAGCGGATATAGGCCACCTCACCGTTGCGGATGGCGTTATGGGCAAAACCTCCTGTAGTGTGATAGTTGAGTTTCAGGTAGTTGAGCACAACAACCTCGGTATTGATGTTTCTTTCGGCATACATCCTATAATAGACTGAGTCATTATGCGATACATCGAATTTCGAAATCAAGTTGGTATGACCATCCTGCAAGGTGTTAAGCATGGCGGCACACACCTGGAAGAGGCTGTCTATATGCATGTCACCATCGCTCACCTTCGGACGATAGACTTCGTAAACCGAGTCCCAATCGACACCTTTCACATCGAAGAAAGCATATTGCTGGTCGACCTTATTCCATAAGTAATCAAAAACGTTAACTGGGTCAAGAGACTCGTTGTCTTCCATGAAAACACGTTCGCAGGAAGCAAAAGATAGGGCCAAAAGGCTAAAAAGAATGATTGATAGGTTTTTCATATTTTGAGAAGGATTTCAAGATTTCTAATTTCAAGATTGGCTTTTTGCTTTTAGCCGTTAGCTGTTAGCTTGGTAGCAACCGAGCTTATAGCTTACGGCTTATAGCTTTTCATTATTTCAGGATTCTGGACTGCTTTTCAATTGATATTAAACATAAAGTTGAGATTAATGGAATGGAGGGCGTTGTCGTAGCGGTAGATACCTGCCTTGCGCGTGGTGAGGTAATCCCAGCGATAGGAAAGTCCTATGCGGTTGCCGTTCAACAGGTTGAAATACAATCCCACATCCGTGCTGGCTCCAGGAAACACCATGCCAAAACTTTGGTAATCCTTAAGCATCGCTTTGATAATGTCGATGTTTTGGGTGTAATTGTCCATATAGGCATAGCCAGGGCGCAACACAGTGCCAACCAAGGGCAACGAAAGTTTGCCATAGAGCGTCAGCAGGTTGTGGCTGCCACCACGGATATAAGCGAAGTCATAGCTCAACATCCCTTCGGCACAAAGGTTGATGAAGCCCGTGACGCCTGTCGACGCGTTCATCATCGCCGAAATCGATTTGATGTCTATGTTGGTTTGGAAGGCACCGCCCGCCCAGAGATGGAAGCGGTTGCGTTTGCCGTCGAAGAAACGATAAAGGAACTCAGTCTTACCGTCGATGCCGATAGAACTACCGCCCGCAGAGAGCGAGGTGCTGAACAATCGGCCTTCGCTCTGGATATGGCAGCGACGCCATTCGACGGTGACGCCCCCACCAAGGTTGCCACCAATACCCAAGTAACTAAAAGGGATGGTGCCGTTGTCGTAGCAGTCGGCGATGGTGCCGCCAGCCGAAAGGTTGAGCCATACCGGCACTCTGCTCTTGTAAACTTGCCGATACTGCGTTTCGTCGGACGCGACCAAGATAGAGCCGCTGTTGCCTTCAAGCTGGGCAAACGCTTGCGTTGCCACCACAAGGAGGCCGAGAAGTGATAAAAGCTTGAATTTCATTATAGCTGATTTTAAAATTGAGCGGCAAAAATAGCATAATTCCCCCGATTTCTTCATTTTTTGCTTGACATTAGCAAGATATTCACTATATTTGCCATCAATAAAACTGCATATTTTCAATATCTCATCAAGAATAATCCATTTATCATCAACCTTTTAAAACAGAATAGCCATGAAAAAAATCCTTACCTTATTCTTATTGTTCTTCTTCGCCAGCCTTGGCGTGACAAGAGCCGAAGTCGTGACGATTGGGACGGGTATCAACACCGGTCAAAACACGTTCCCAGTCAAAACGGATTGGAATTACTTCCTGACCCAGCAGATTTTCACTGCCGATGAAGTGGGAATGAGTGGTACCATTAACGCAATCTCCTTCAATTATACCAACAGCGGTGGAGCGTTTTCCATGTCTGATATCCAGATGTATATGAAGCATGTCTCCACGACACAGTTCTACAACAGTAGCGACATGGTTATGGTCAGTCCAAGCGACAAAGTGTTTGAAGGCACCTTCTCGGCTTCGGGAGCCGGTTGGGTGACCATCAACCTTGACACACCGTTCCACTACGATGGCAACAGCAACCTGCTGATATGCTTTTACACCCCTGTTGCCAATTTCGTGTGTAGTAACAGCGATATGTTCTTTTATACGAACACCTATACGTACACCGAAGCGAACACCGAAGAAAATATATATTCTAGTATGGCACTCTATTGTAGCAGTTACTTTGACTTTACCAATATAGACTATACTTATGTGGCTTGGTCACATTATAATTTCCGTGCCAACATCCAAATCGATATCACCCCGCCAACGGCAATTCCTTACACCTACGATTTTGAGGATGCAGCCCCCTTTGCCGATTGGACCGCTCTTACGGGCGATTCTAACATTGGCAATTATATACAATATACCCATAACGGCACGCATTATCTGAGATTTGGAGGTTCCACTTCCAACATTGTGGTGCTTCCCCAGTTTGCAGCCCCCACCAACACCCTGTTTTTGAAGTTTTGGACCCGTCCTGAACATAATGGCGATGCTTGCGGCGATTTTGCCGTGGGCTATATGACCGACCCTTCGGATGCCAGCACCTTCGTCGCCCTTGAAACGTATAGTCACAGTGATTGGACGTCTGATTACCTTTACGAAGAGAAGATCGTTTACTTCGACAATGCACCCGCAAATAGCCGCATGGCCATGCGCCAATACAATTGCAGCCCCGCATGGTATTGGTTTGTCGACGATGTCAAAGTGAATTCCATCCCGACTTGCCCTGAGCCCCTCGATGCCCACATTGTTGAAGGTAGCCTTATCCCTAATGGCGTCACCATAAACTGGAATTACAATTCTGGAGATTTGGTACAATATTTTATGCAACAAAGCGAGTCTTACAACCCTGAAGACATGCGTTGGAGCTACCCTATGAACGCTGTACCCTTAAACTGGGACAATTTAACCCCTAATACCGACTACACCTTCGGTTTGCGTAGGTATTGTAGCGAAAGCGACCAAAGCGATCCTGTCCTCTTTACGCTCCATACACCTGCCCTTGTTCCTTTCAATGAGCCATTTGCCACTACTACCATCCCTGAGGGCTGGACTCGGTATTCTGCCTTGGTGGATAATGTAATGAATAGCACAGCCCAATTGTCACCTGTCAATGGCTACTGGGTTTTTGGCCAAAAAAACGGTGCATTCAATGACGATTACCATGCTTATATCAACATCTACGGAGCAGAACGCAAACACTGGTTGGTCTCGCCCGTAGTACACATTGAAAACGATTGTGAACTCAGTTTCGAATTAGCTTTGACCCAGTATTATGGCACTATGCAGCCCGCTGACCCGACACAACAGCCTGATGACCGGTTCGTCGTTTTGGCCTCAACCGACAATGGCAAGCATTGGGCCATCCTTCGCGAATGGAACAACACGGGCTCAACCTACGTGTACAACGACATTAGTGTCGATGGAGAGGATGTTGTCATCGACTTGGCCGCCTACCAAGGCACCAATCTTATGGTCGCATTCTATGGTGAAAGTACGGTAGCAAATAATGGCGACAACAACCTGCACATCAACGATGTGAGCATCCGCCACATCCCTACTTGCCGGAAACCCACCAACGTAGAGGCCTTTGTTTCGAACTACTTCGCCACCTTCACCTGGGATGCACCCGAAAACCAAATCAGATGGGACGTCTCGATTGACTGGCCAGATAATGGTGATTATCCACGTGAGTTCACTGTTTATGAGCCTTCCTTCACCATCACGAAAGAACAGCTTGATGAGATATTGAACGCGGACTGCTATGGCGAGCCTTTCACTTTCTATGTCCAAGGCTATTGCGGCTCAGAAGATGGCTGGAGCGACAGCAGCGAAGAAGTGGAGTTTACCCTCTTTCCGCCATCACTCACCGTGTATGACAGCACGGCCACTAGCAACACTATCCCCGCCTACATCTTCTATTTTGACGACTTCACCAAGAGCCAATTTGTCATCCCCGCCGACGACTTGGTAGAAATGCTAGGCGCATCTATCACAAGCATGACGTTCTACACCAACTATACCAATATCCCTTACACCACAGTTAGTCCTGCCGATGTCTTCCTTAAGGAGGTGAATTACACCTCGATTAGTGCCTTTGAGTCCCAGTCTTCCGCCACCAACGTCTACAGTGGTTTCTTCGACATCGTGAGCACGGGCAACAGTGGCCAAATGACCATCAACTTCAGCACCCCCTACTATTATCAGGGTGGTAACCTTTTAGTGGGTATAGAGAATACCGATGACCTTGGCTATAAGAATATTTACTTCTACGGCAAAACCGTCGACGGAGCATCCATTTCGGGTTACAATACCACTAGTTTGGATGATGTACAGCCCACCCAGCGGAACTTCATCCCCAAGACCACTTTCGGCTTCATTCCCGCTTGTGACCCCAAGAGTTTGCCCTACGCATACGGCTTCGAAGACCCCGATGAATTCGAATGCTGGACCAAGCTGAATTGCCATACCGATTCAGACATCAACAACGATGACACCTACGAAGGCGATAATAGCTTTAGGTTCCGATGGAACACCAACCCGCCTCAATACCTCATCTCACCCAAGTTTGATGTAGCTGTGGACATGAAAGTGTCGTTCTATTACAAGAACGGTTCTAACTCCTGGCCGGAAACTTTCCAGGTGGGTTACTCCACAACA
>JAEETH010000028.1 GCA_016290215.1 Bacteroidales bacterium | reverse complement strand
GTCTGCAACCTCACGCTTAACCTTGGAAGCTATGACTACAATTGGGGCGGCAATTATCTGGAAGTGCATTTTGGGAACGGAATGAGCCACCTGTTTGGTGTATTGAATGGCGAGTCGACTTCCTCCTACACGCTTCCATTTGTCAATGGGAGTCATGTCGAATTGAACATGCAGTTTGGAACATTCTCTGACCAATACCACTTCGAGGTGCGCTATGCCAATGGCAATTTGGCATGCACAAGTGATGCCGTTATCGGTGAATATTCCTACGAGTTTGACTTGGATTGCAATGAAAAGCCTGCCAACTGGGCTTATCTTGGCGATGGAGACAATATATCTGATGTTTTTCTGCCCAGTTATTCATATTATAATTATGGGTTGTCACAACAAATCTACACTGCTGACGAGATTGGTTCGGCAGGCAACATCACCAGCATCGCCTTCTATAACCAAGGAGAAAACAACACGAAAACCCGTAACTACACTATCTATCTGAAGCCAACCAATAAGATTGAGTTTTTCAACAACAAAGACTGGATAAGTGTCTCGCAAGAAGACAAGGTGTTCAGTGGTGATGTGACCCTGACTTCCAACGAATGGACCTTCATCACCTTTGACAAACCATTTGTTTACGACGGCACTTCCAACCTCGTTCTCGTCATGGATGACAACTCTGGTAATTACACGGATGCTCCCCACATGAATTGTCGGGTTTATGGAACCAGTCTCGACCAAGCCATATACATTTACAGCGATGGCACTAACTATAACCCCACTACCTCTTCTGCTTATAACGGAACGCTCACTAACCAGAAGAACCAGGTCTACTTTGGGTTTTCAAATATCGATTGCTGGCCTCCTGTGAATTTGACTGCCAACGACATCACTACCAATTCGGCCACCCTCAACTGGGAGGGCTATCAGGACAGCTACAACGTGCGTTACAGAGTTGCTCCTCCTTTCTATGAAGATTTCGAAGATGAGGAATCGTTTTATGCCGACTGGACCTTCATAAGCATGAATAACGCAAATGATATTGGAGTGAATGTCAATTCCGCCGGACTCTATTCCGAAGCATACAACGGCGTGTATGGCTTTAGGTTCTCCTCTTACCACAGAACGACAACGGGTGAAAATTACGACCAATACCTTGTTTCTCCCAAGTTGACTGTGACAGGTGAACTGAAATTCTACTTTAAGAAATACAATTCCTCCTCTGAAAGCTTGTATGTGGGTTATTCCACCACAGGAAATGATATAGATGACTTTACTTGGACTGAAGATCTTGTTCCCACCACATCATGGCAGGAATATACGCAAACGCTTCCTCCCAATGTGAAATATATCGCTTTCCATTACTATGGCAACTATACTTTCCATGTCTATTTGGACGACATCACCATCGGTGGCAATGGCATTCCGTTGGGCAATTGGGAAACTGTGTACAATGTTACCGGCACCACGACTGAAATCACGGGCCTTGACCCCTCAACCAATTACGTATGGCAAGTGCAGGGCAACAACGCTAACTGTAACGATAACGGTACCACTCGGTGGAGCAAAAAGGCAACCTTCACTACCGAATGCGGTGCTATCATTGTCGATGCAGAGAACCCGTTCTTTGAAGACTTCGAAAGCGAAGCCTTTGTGCCCAACTGCTGGGACATCTACTCAACGAACTCGCATCAATGGACAAGAAGCACAACCCGTGCCCATTCCGGTTCGGCAAGCGCCTTTAGTAGCTTTTACGGCGACAACTATTTGGTGATGCCCGACCTCGAGCTTTCGGACAATGTTTCGGCGGTGCAACTTTCCTTCTGGTCGTATGATTCTTATCCTTATGACTTTGCACCGGGCAACAACACTGTCGTGCTGCTCGACGGCAACACGGAGACGGTGCTTTGGTCGGCTGAAACAGCAATCCAAGATTGGACGGAGGCCACCATCGACCTCAGCGCCTATATAGGTCAGACCATCACCCTCGCCTTCAAGTATGCGGGCAACGACGGCAACGGCTGGTTTGTTGATGAAGTGGAGGTTGCGGCAATTACCCCCATCTTCTTTGTCAATGGCAACTGGAACGACGCCAACTGTTGGAACACAGGTAGCGTTCCCGCCGAGGGCAGCGATGTCATCATCCGCGCCGATGCCATCGTTCCTGCGGGTTACGCCGCAGAGGCCAACATGGTGAGCCTCGAAGGTGGCAGCATCACCGTGGCTGATGGTGGCCAGCTGAGACATAACACCCCTGACCTTGTGGTGACGATGAAGAAGAACATTGAGGGTTACGACGATGTGAACGGCAAAGGCAACTATTATCTGTTGGCATTCCCCTTCTTTGGTAGAATCGAAGTTCCAGCAGCCATGACCGCTAACGAAGGGAGCGACTTCTACGATTTCGACCCGAACTTCCAGGATGCCGAATGGCGCAACAACAAGCAGACCGCTATCAACTATGTGTATCGTAAAGCTGGATACCTTTATGCCAGTCCCGAGTCCTTTGTGCTTTCGGTGACAGGCTCCACTTATGCACTCAATTCTGAATTTGCAGAGACTGTTACTGTCGAGTATGACGAAGGCTCCAGCAATCCCTCCAACGGATGGGCGCTGTTGGGTAACCCCTTCACTTATAACGCATATATCTATCGTCAAACTGATGACGGTGAAATTGAGCCGCTACCTATCATGATGTATGACGCTAACGGCGAGATATACACCATCTATGAAGGCCCGGTGGCACCGATGCAGGGCTTCTTCGTGCACGTGACGGAGACGACCACGATCTGCTTCAGGGCAGTGCCCTCCGCAAAGTAGCATTGTCAGCAAGTGACTTGAACCCCGGAAGTAGGAAAAACTTTCGGGGTTCAGTACACCTGCCCCCGCATCTCTATTTTAAGCAAAAAAAGTCTCATTTTTCTTTGTCGTTACGAAAATTCCTATATTTGCAAGATAATTTGGAAAGTAGATGGGAAGATTTAGTTTACATTTAGGGACAATGACTTGTGACTATGACAATGACCACCTCCACCAAGAGCTGAAATTTCAGCCTTGGGTTGAAGCAGTCATAGTCATAGTCAATGGTCATAGTCAATAAGTCCCGCGTCAAAAAGCATGTAGTTTAATTTTGATTAGTTATTTATTTATACAATAGACCCAATATCTTTAAATCTTGAATTTTGAATCTTGAAATTAGAAATCTTGAAATTAGAAATCTTGAAATATGAAAAGCCATAAGCCGTAAGCCATAAGCTCAGTTGCTGCCAAGCTAATAGCTAACGGCTAAAAGCTAAAAGCCAATCATTAAATCTTGAATCTTGAATCTTGAATCTTTGAATTTTGAATCTTTGAATCTTTAAATCTTAAATCTATAAAATATATGTTCGAGATTATACACAAAGAAACCTTCGCGGCTGAGACCTACCTCATGGACGTCTATGCGCCGCGTATCGCCCATTCGGCCCTGCCGGGTCAGTTCCTCATCGTCAAGATGGAGGAGAACTCTGAACGCATCCCGCTGACCATCAGCGACTACCATCGCGTCCGTGGCACGGTGACCATCGTGTTTAAGGCCATCGGTGAATCTACCAAAAAGATGGCGGAATACAAGGAAGGCGACCGCTTCGCCGACATCGTCGGCCCCTTGGGCAAGCCCTCCGAGTTTGCCACGATGACGGCTGAGGAACTGCGCAAGCGTAGCTTCGTGTTCATCGGCGGCGGCGTGGGTATCGCCCCGATTTATCCCCAAGTGAAGTGGTTGAACGACCATGGTGCTACGGCCGACTGCATCATCGGCGCCCGCACCAAGGACTTGCTCATCTTCGAAAAGGAACTGGCTGAGGTCAGTAACCTCTATGTCACTTCCGACGACGGCTCTACTGGCCGCAAGGGTTTGGTGACCGACGTGTTGCGTCAACTCGTGGCCAGCGGCAAACAGTATGACGAAGCCGTGGCTATCGGCCCGATGATCATGATGAAGTTTGCCACCAAGACCTGTGAGGAGTTAGGCATCCGCTGCACGGTGTCGCTCAACTCGATTATGGTCGATGGCACGGGCATGTGCGGTGCCTGCCGTGTGAGCATCGCTGGCAAGACCAAATTCACCTGCATCGATGGTCCCGAGTTCCTCGGCAGAGATGTCGACTTCGACGAGGCTATGAAACGTCAGGCCATGTATAACAATGTGGTGACGCGCAAGCAGCTCGAAGCTGAAGAAAAAGCCGAAGGCCATAAGTGCCATATCGGAGGCATCAGCGAAGAGACCTTCGACAAGAAAAAGCGTGTTCCCGTTCCGGAGCAGAAGCCCGAAATCCGCGCCCATAACTTCGATGAGGTGTGCTTGGGTTATTCAGCCGACATGGCTATGATGGAGGCCCAACGTTGCCTGCACTGTAAGAGCCCACAATGCGTGGCGCATTGCCCTGTCAATGTCAACATTCCCGACTTCATCGCTCGTGTGGCCAAAGGCGACTTCGAGGGTGCCGCTGGCGTCATCAGCTGCGACTCGGCGCTGCCAGCCGTCTGCGGTCGTGTGTGTCCGCAGGAGACCCAATGCGAAGGCGCTTGCGTGATGGGCAAGAAGTTCGAGCCTATCGCCATCGGTAAGTTGGAGCGTTTCGTCGGCGACTATGCCATCGAGCACGACCTGCACTTCAGCAGCCAGAGCATCCCGAACGGTCACAAGGTGGCCATCATCGGCAGCGGCCCTTCAGGCTTGACCTGCGCCAAAGACCTGCTCTCCATGGGTTACGACGTCACCATCTTCGAGGCCTTGCACGAGTTGGGCGGTGTGTTGATGTATGGTATCCCGTCGTTCCGTCTGCCGAAAGACACTGTCGTGAAGAAAGAGGTGGAGAGTGTGCGCAAGTTAGGCGCCAAGTTCGAGAAGGACGTGGTCGTCGGTCGCACCATCACCATCGACGAGTTGATGAAACGCGAAGGCTTTGAGGCTGTGTTTGTCGGCTCGGGCGCTGGTTTCCCGATGATGATGAACGTGCCGGGCGAGAACCTCTGCGGCGTGGTTTCGGCTAACGAGTTCCTAACCCGCAATAACCTGCTCTACGCCTATAAGGAAGGCTATGAGACCCCGAACTATGTCGGCAAGAAAGTCGCCGTGGTGGGTGGCGGCAACGTGGCTATGGATGCCGCGCGTACCGCCTTGCGTCTCGGTGCCGAGGTGCATATCGTCTACCGTCGTTCCGAGGCCGAGTTGCCTGCAAGAGTAGAGGAGGTGCATCATGCCAAGGAAGAAGGCGTCATCTTCGACCTGTTGACGGCTCCCGTCGAGGTGCTGGGCGATGAAAACGGCTGGGTGAAAGGCTTCAAGTGCGTGAAATGCGAACTGGGTGAGCCTGATGCTTCTGGCCGCCGTAGCCCCGTCCCGATTAAGGATTCGGAATTTGTCCTCGATGTCGACATGATCATCATGGCCCTCGGCACTTCGCCCAACCCGCTGATTGGCAGCACGACCCGTAACCTCGACTTGAACAAGAAGGGTTGCATCGTGGCCGACGAGGTGGGCACAACCTCACGTCCTGGCATCTTTGCTGGAGGCGATGCGGTGAGTGGTGCCGCCACGGTCATCCTCGCCATGGGTGCCGGTAAGAAGTCTGCTAAAGCGATTGATGAGTATATCAAGTCGTTACATTGAATGCGGAATTAGGAATTAGGAATGCGGAATGGTGCAAAGCGACGCTGGGCTTTGCACCTATTCCGCATTTCGCATTTTGTTGTATACAGAGAGTCTATTACCCTTTCGGGTTGAGCTTGAGACGAAACGGAACATAAAGCCGTCGCCGAAACACCTTGCGGTGCCTCTGCGACGGAAAAACATGTTTTAGTGTTTGTTAGTCGTGCATATTCTGGGCGTGGCAAGCATCCACCACGGTGATGGTATCGCCCTCAATGGTGTAAGCGTAATACCATTTATCAGTGTTAGCCATATAATAACCTTCCCAACGACGGATGGTAGGCTGGCGGCGCAATAAGGTTCTCTCTATGGCATAAATGTAAAAGATGGCATCACGCACATTGCGCTCCATATCTTCATACGAATAGGCGTGACGGTACTTCAAAGCGACATTCTTGTAAAAAGTCCTGATCTTCCTCACGGCCCGCTTGGAGTATCGGTACTTATATGGCATTCTTCATGAAATAAATGGACTGAACGTCGCTCATCACCAGTTCGTAAGCTTCTTCTGGAGTGTAGAACTCCTTCTCATCGGGAAACGGCATGTGGTCGCTGTCCTCAAAGAGCGACTTGTCGCTGTAGTCGATAATGTCTTTTCCTTGCATACATATGGTATTTTGAGATGTTTCTGCCCGCAAAGATACGAACAATAATCCGAAAACCACATGCGTTTTTCCGAAAAATTTCCGTTCGTCTCAAGAATCCTGAATTAGGAAATCGAAGATTCAACGAAGTTAATGCGGAATGGCACAAAGCGACGCTGGGCTTTGCACCTATTCCGCATTCATCATTCATCATTCCGCATTCATCATTCCGTTACTCTACTGAAAACCACCGTCTCACCATCGGTTTCGGCCTTCACGAACACTGCCGTGCAGGGCGGTATGGGCGTAGTGAACGGTATGGGCTCAGGATTGATGCCTGTGCCGTCTTGGTTCATCACGTAGTATTCCCTATCGAGGGTGGCATTGCTGGCAAACGGGTTGCCCACCAGGTTCCAACACTTCCGCTCGTCGTTCGCGTCATACATCAGCGTGATCTCGTAGGTGTCGCCTACAATAGGCATACCGGTGAAGGCGAGGGTGATGGTATTGCTGTTGGCGTAGAGGTAACCCTTGCCATTTTCGAGGTTGAAGCTCGTGGCCTTGTAGTTCTCCCATTCGTTATCTTCGTTCGATGGGTTGAAGCGGTAGAGGTCGAACGCGTTGGCAGTCATGTTGCCCACATTCTCGGGGTTGACCGTGCCGACGGGCGAGGCGATGAGGTAGTAGCCGCCATTGTCGTTGCCGTAGCCCACGATATCCTTGGTGAAGGTAGGAAGTGGGATTGTGGTGAACGTCAGCATATTGCTCCACTGCCATGTCTCGGGATCCTCATTGACGCAAACACTCTGCACCTGAACCTCATAGTCGGTGCCGTCGGTCAAACCCTCGATGAGATAGTCATCGGTCTGGATGTCCTCCACGGTGGTCCACTCGCCAGCCGGAATAGGCGTACTGATGCTGATATCGTCAACGTAGAGTTCATACTTGTAATTCGAATAATAGTTGATGGCCACATACTTGGTACCTTGTGGCATAGCTTCGAAGAATAAGTTCCAGCTGTCGTCGGACACATTCACCTCATCACCCCATGTAAAATCGGAGATTTCTGTGCCCGTGGAAGAATAACCCACTCTAAACGTTTCTGTTGAAGAGGAGGATTTCTTATAATAGAACTCAAGATTTCCGGAAACAGTCAGCTCGGGGGAAATCAGATACTGGTTGTAATCCCACGTAGAGGAGAAAGAGTAAGAAGAGAAGCTGTAACCGTATCTACCATTGTGGGCGGCACTGGGCAGTCTTCCATATCTTCCATTGGAGGTGTTCTCGGTGTTGTTGCTGATAGCCGTCCAGTTGGCGAACGTTGTCTCATCCTCAAAGTTTTCCGTGAAGAGAGGAACCATGATTTCAGCCGTTCTGTAGCGCAGATTGTACATGTCGCTTGTGCCCGTCCAGGCCACCATGGCTTCGTAAGTAGAGGTTACTACATCCTGGCTCAAAACAGGAGCCACGCAGGCATCTAATGTGGTGAAGTCAATCACATTGCTCCAATCGCTGTTCTCCGTGCCGCAAGAAGCCGCCACGCGGGCCCAGTAATGGGTGCTGGGTTGAAGATCCTCCAACAGGAAACTCTCGTATTCTTCAGCGGTAACCGTCTCTGGATTCTCGAAGTCGGCGTTATCGGCGTACTCGAATGTCCATTCGGTCTGGGTTTCGTCTAACAAATCCCAGCTGAATATCACTTCGCGCTTGTCGATTGCCTCAACCACGAGGTTATCCACCGGGAAGCAGAACGGAACAACCGTCACCTCCACATCATCGACATACCAGAACCATATGGAGGAATTTGCATTGTGGCGGAATGCGATGTAGGCACCCTGCGGGGCGTTGAGGAAGAACACTGTCTTCTGCTCGTAAGTGTTGGATGTCCATTCGGTGTAGGCGTATTGAATTACCTCCACAAAGGACTCCACATCTTCAAGGTCAGTCATGTAACCGACGGAGAATGTGCCGCAATAGGAGTTGGAATAAGATTCCGGACGGGTCCAGAACTTGAGTTGCAGACCGCTGAGGTCCTGTCCAAACAGCGGCATGGCAACGAGGTTGGATGTGGAGCCTGCAAATTTCATATAGTAGCTGCCACTATGACTGTAGGAATCATTTTGAGCTATGGTCACTCTGTCGTCAAAAGGAGTCCAGCAGTTGAAAGGATCGCCGTCCTCAAAGTCGTATGCGTAGGGAACAGATTGTGTGGGGGCGCAGTCCGTAGCAAAGCTCAACACATCCGACCAAGCATCCTCGCAACCTGCGGCGGCCACTTGCACATAGTAAGTGATGGCGGAAGCAAGGCCCGAGATGACAATGCCTGTATCAGAAGTAGTCTCTACCGTCCAGTTCTCCTGGTCGGTGCTATAGCGCACGTCGAACGCATCTTGCCAGCCCTGCCAGCTGATATTGGCAGAATTATCGTCATTGGAGTTAAGTGTCAGATTGGTGGGAATGTCGCAGAGGGACATGGTGGTGAAGGTCACGGTGTCGCTCTGAACAGTCACCTCGTCATATTCACAGTAAATGCTCACATAGGCATCGTAAAATGTATCGGGATCAAGTCCCTCCACCGTGCCGGTGACGATGCTCGTCTGATCCTGCGGAGCTCCCATGACCGTGGTTTCCTGCCAAGCGCCAGCGGGAATCGGAGTACTGATGGTGATGTCGTCAATGTAGAGTTCATACTTGTAATGCGAATAATAGTTGATGGCCACATACTTGGTACCTTGTGGCATAGCTTCGAAGAATAAGTTCCAGCTGTCGTCGGACACATTCACCTCATCACCCCATGTAAAATCGGAGATTTCTGTGCCCGTGGAAGAATAACCCACTCTAAACGTTTCTGTTGAATTGGAGGAGGATCGCTTATAATAGAACTCAAAATTTCCGGAAACAGTCAGCTCGGGGGAAATCAGATACTGGTTGTAATCATCAGCACTATAGTAGGAAGAGAAGCTGTAACCGTAACTACCATTGCGGGCGGCTGCTTCCCGTCTTCCATATCTAGCAGTGATGTTTTCGGTGTTGTTGCTGATAGCTGTCCAGTTGGCTAAGGTTGTCTCGTACTCAAAATTCTCGGAGAACAGCACGTTCACACTTTCAGACTTTCTGTAGAAGATCTGGTAACTTTCAGCATATTGGTTGCCAATCCAGGAGAACTCGGCGGTGGTTAAGGTGACGCTGTTAACGGCGAAGTTCTCGGGAACCAGGCAGGGGATGGGAATCCACTTGGCGTAAAGCGTGACGGTCTGGCCATCTACGGCAGTGAGGTTCGATACGCTCTGGCCGTCGGTGTAGGTCACTGCGCCATTTGACGTGGTACACCAGCCTTTGAAAGAGTAGTCTGTACGGCTGAATGTATTGGCGGTGAGGGCTTGCGCAGTGTTGTAGGTAAACTGCTGGTCGCTCATCGTGCCGGTGGCATCGTCGTGGTTTTTGTCGAAATGGACATTGTATCTTGCCCAACGGATGGGGAAGGTACCCGTGGCCGAACCAGCGTAGTTGCCGATGCCGGTGACGGTCACGGTACCAGTACCAGCACTGCCGTTGTTGCTCCACGAGAGGGTGTAGTCGGTATCCTTAACGAGGGTAGTTTGACCATAGACGACGGTAGGTTCGGGCTTTGGCTTATGGCTGGAGTTGCTCACCCAGTAATCGCCCGCAGGCACGGTGACTGTAGTGTTGCTGTTGGTCATCGGTGGGTTGGACACGTAGTCGAGAATCACAGCGCCGAAGGTCTTGCCCGACGGGATGGTGACGGTGAGCGTATTGTGGTTGCTGCTGGTCGTAACGGTGCAGCCTGTGACATTGGTGCCGCTCTTGGTTTGGACCGTGGCGCCATAGAACCACAGCGAGCTGCTTTCGATGGTCACCGTGAACGAGGTGGCGGTGATAACGTCGGCGAAAGCGGTCCCTACCTGGAAGTTGAGCGTGCCGTTGAGGGTGACGTCGACAGTCCCGTGGATCATTCTAGCGTTACTGAATGTGTAGCTTGAACCAGTCTGAGCGGGGATTTGATCACCGCCCCAGTTCGATTGGATGACAAAGGTGCACATTGTCTGGTTGTTAACAGTTCGTGCCAGACCTTGCATCATGATACCAGTCTGGACCGTGGCTTGTGCGGTAAGTCCTGAAGCGAGTGCCGCTATTGTCAGCAGTGCGGCGAGGACTTGTTTGAATTGTAGAGGTTTTTTCATATTGATATGTTTTTAGTTGGTAGTTGTTCAGTTGTTCAGTTGTAGGGCTGCCACGGTGTGACAGCCCTACAAACAGGATCAATCAATGATTATTTTTTGCGTCCTCACATCGTCGCCATTGATGAGGCGTAACACGTAAACGCCAGGTGCCATCCCGCTTGTAGAGACGTGGCGCGTCGCGTCTCTACTGAAGATCACTCGTCCCATCACGTCAATCACCTGTAAGGTACAGGTCCCTGAGCCTGTCGAAGGGCCGTCCGTGATAATGATGTTGCCCGAAGCATCGATAAACGCAAACGCCTCATTGTCGCCGTTTGCGTCCCCGCTGGCGGAAAACACCAATTTGAAACGCGATTCATAATCCGCTGTCTGGGCCGTGAACACGTATTCAGGCGTTTGCAGCAAATCCACATTCGCACCGGTGAGGTTGTCAATCAGGTGCAGATAACCCATTTCCACATTCTTGGGGTTCACTGTGATGGTGTACTCGCCGTTTTCGTGGGCCTTGAAATTGACGGGGATTTCGTTGACACCTGTTGTTGTAGAGACGTGCCATGGCGCGTCTCTACCTACGGAAACGATGGCGTATTCCTTGTTGCCCTGCGGGATGTAGATGTTGGCATCCTGTGTCCCGAAGTAGAACTTGCCGAGCTGGTCGCCTTCGTTGAAGCTCACAATGGCGTTGTCGAGCAAGGCATTGCCACGGGTGCCAGTCTGGGTCAAAGCGATCTGCAAGGTGCCGAAGCCGGTTTCCTGCTGTCCTTTGGCGTTTGATTTGGTGAAGAGGACGGTTTCATCCTCGCCATTGGCCTGCACCATCACACCGGTAAGGGCATCGATGGCGGTGTTGCCCGAAACCGCTTCAGCCACCAGACCAGTACCATCCGAGTTCATCTTGTAGTACGATTTGTCAAGAATGGCAGGAGCATTGAACGGGTTGCCCACCAAGTTCCAGCCAGCAAATTCAGCGTTGGCGTCATAATCCAGAGCGACTTCCTTCGAGGCTAAGGGATACACCACGCCGTTGAACTCCAGGGTGACATCGTTCTTGTTGGCGTAGAGATAGCCCTTGCCGTTCTCGAGCGCGAATGAGTTGCCGCCGGTGAGATGTTGGTAGAAGTTCTCCCATTCCAGCTCCGCGCTCTGGTTGAAACGATAGAGGTCGAAGTTGCTTTGGCCCGAAGGACTCATGCCGCCGATGAGGTTGGTGACGCTGTAAGGATCGAAAAAGCCCACGATGGGTGTGGCGATAAACACCCAGTGGTCGCTCTCGGTGCTCTCGCCATAGCCTGTCACTGCGAGGGTGGGAATGGTCGGTATGTATGGTTTCAACTCCTTGCCATTGATGGCGCTTATCTGCTCGGCAGTGAGCGTGCCGCTATACACGTTGCCCCCTTGTTGCAATGCCTGCCCTTCCCTGACCACCACGTTGCCGAAGTAGCCATTTTGGTAATTGGATCCGCAACGGATATAATCATTATTGTAGAGGTAGCCGAGGGTGATGGTACTGCCGTAGATTCTATATGCACTGAAGCAGCCGTGCGCGATGAAAACATTGCCGCTAGCGGTAAGAGTCGAAGAAGGATTAGTGGCATCATCGATGCAGAAAAGCACGTCGCCGGTGGCTTCAATGTCTTGGATAGAGAAGAATCCGATGCCATACACTGACAGGTTGCCGTCGACGGTGAGGTTGCCGTTGAGGGAGAAAAAATTCAAGGGGACGATAAGGGTGGTGTTGCCGTTGAAGCTAAGGTCGTGGCCGATGTGAACGTCCTCCATGATGGTGTAGAAACCGCCCGACAGGCTCGTGCTCGTCTCGTCGCCCCATAGCACGGTGGCGTTCACGGTTTGCGTGTCGCCGTTCTCGTCCATGTAGCTGACTTCAATCGTCGTGGCGTAAGGATAAAGCGATGCTTGTTCCAACTCACTTGAGGTGATACTTCCGGCATGAACGACGCTGGTGCCTTGATCGTTCTGAAGCCTGAAGTCGTTAGCCAAGGTGACGTTGCCGGCAACCTGATTAAACGAGTATTTATTATCCAAGCCCGTCCAGCCGAGGGTGATGTTGCTGGCGGAGAGGTTATCAATATCCAAATAGCCGCCGTAGATGGCTACGTTGCCGCTGGTTTGTATGCGGGAGGCGAAGCAATTGCTATAGCTTAATGTCTGTCCGTAAATGGTGAGGTCGCCGTTGACGAACAGGCCGTCTTCGCCGTCATTGTCCCTTTCGCCTCCTATACTCAAACTGCAGTAGTCAGGCAGGATGAGGATGGCGTCGCCGGTGAAGTTGAGGCGGTTGTAGCTTACGTCGCCATAGCTCTTGCCCCAACTTATTTCCTCCAAGGTGTAAACGCCTGCGGGGTATTCGGCCTCGTCGCCGCCGTAAAGTATGGTGGCGTAGGCGCGCTGCGGCTGTCCGTCGGCGTCGAGGTAGTCCACCCAAGTCTTCTCGGGCTTCCACGAGGCGTATAAGGTAAGATCGCCCAAGGTGGTGCCTGCGGCAATCTCGGTGATGGGATCGTAATTGAAATAGTAGTCCTTGTACCAGCCTACAAAGGTGTTGTCGGCCTTGGTAGGCACGGGCAGGGTGACGGTTTCGTCAAAGGTGTAGGTTTCAGGATAGCCGCTCGGCATCGTACCGCCGTTGATTACGTAGGTGATATGGAATGCTTCGTCGAGGTTGGTGTAGGGCGTGAGGGTCTTGCCGGCGAGGGCTGAGATTTCATTCCCATAATATGTGCCTGCATAATAGTTGCCTTCTCCATCGGTGAAGGCTTTGCCAGTGACAGTAGTCACCGTGCCATAATAGCTGTCGGAAGTGATGCGGTCGGTCTCGTTGGTCCAGCCCAACGTGATGAGCAAATCAGAAAATTGGGTCCTGATGCCGTAACCGCCATTGGGGGCATTTGCTGTGACCACGCCGCCGTTGATGGTGACACCACTACTAAAGATTCCATAGCCTCCTTGTTGGTTGGTTGTCGTGACCACGCCGCCGTTGATGGTGACACTGTTGTTACCACAGATTCCATAGCCTCCTTGTTGGTTGGTTGTCGAGACCACGCCGCCGTTGATCGTTACATCATACTCAGCATAAATACAACCCCATTGTGCTTCAATGGAAATTTGACCCCCATTGATGGTTATATCATCAGTGGAATACAGACCATAATTACTGCCTGACAGGGTAATGTGTCCGCCATGAATGGTCATACTACCGTATGAATAAATCTGAATATTTTCACCGACAATGGCGCCTGTCCCGCCCGATTGGACGTAGATGGTGCCGTTATCGCAATTTACATTTGAATGGTTTCCTGATACATTTGTTACGGTCAATGTGGCGCCATCCTCCAGGATCAGGTTCGCGCTTCCACGGAAAGCAAAACCATCGCTGTAGGTCACATCGTGGGCCACCACATACCAAGCCTCCGTGTTATACTCGCCGTATTCGATAAATTCGTTGCTGCCTTCGAGCAAGGTGTAGTCATAAAGCGTTTGTGCAACGCCGTCGGCATCGATATAGGTGACAGGCAGCAGCGACCAGGTGGCGGTGTAGCTGCGGTCGCCCGTCGAGCCTTGCACGATGGTGACGGTCATGGTCGGCTCATCGAGGTCGGTCCCCGTCCAGCCTGCAAAGGTGTAACCTGCGCGGGTGGGGTTGTTGAGGGTGATATCGGGGCTTTCCATGGTGTAGGTGGTTGGGTTGGCGGTGGCCACGCTGCCGCCTGCCAGGTCGTAGGTAATGCTGAAGCAAGGCTCCAGCGTCTTGCCGTTGAGCTTGTCCGTGTCGCTGATAGTGCCGCTGAGGGCCTCGCTGCCGTTCCAGAGGGTCTGGCCATCCTTAATCGTGATTGTCGCTCTGTGGTAGTAGATGCTGGCGGTGATACGGTCGGTGAGGTTGGTCCAGCCGAGGGTGATGCCGTTGTAGCCATAGATGTCGTATTCGTTGCCAGTGGCGCTGACGATGCCGCCGTTGATGGTGACGTTGTCATCGGCATAGATGCCGTAGCAAAAAACCCAATAGGTGCTGCTGGCGCTGACGGAGCCGCCGTTGATGGTGACATCGGAGTAACCACGGATTCCATAGCCTTCTTGTTGGTTGGTTGTCGTAACAACACCGCCGTTGATGACCACATGGTTACCAGAGATGGCAATTCCATACTCGGCACTAGTAGTCACTGAGACCTCACCTCCGTTGATGGTCATATTACCGCCACCTTCTGCCCAAATAGAACCTGATCCAATGGAAATCTGGCCCCCATGGATGGTTATACTACCGGATGATCTTAACTCAATATCACCGACAATGGCGCCTGTGCCGCCCGACTGGGCGTAGATAGTAAGGTCGGAATAGCATATCATAGGCATTGAATGTCCTCCTCCTTCTACGGTCAATGTGGTGCCATCCATCAGGATCAGGTTTGCGCTTCCTAAAAAATCACCTGCGCAGTAATTGTAGGTCACATCGTGGGCCACCACATACCAAGCCTCCGTGTCAAACTCGCCGTATTCGATATATCCGTTGTCGCTGCCTTCGAGCAAGGTGTAGTCATAGAGCGTTTGTTCAACGCCGTCGGCATCGATATAGGTGACAGGCAGCAGCGTCCAAGTGGCGGTGTAGCTGCGGTCGCCTGTCGAGCCTTGTGCAATGGTGACGGTCATGGTAGGTTCGGTGAGGTCGGTACCGGTCCAGCCTGCAAAAGTACAACCAAAGCGGGTGGGGTTGTTGAGGGTGATGTCGGGGCTTCCAACGGTGTAGGTGGTTGGGTTGGCGGTGGCCACGCTGCCGCCTGCCAGGTCGTAGGTGATGCTGTAGGTGATAATTGTCCATTGGGCATACAGCGTGGTGGCTGAAGCGATGTCCCAGTTGTGTGCGCTGGAGCCGTCGGCGTTGTAATATTGGGTGCCGCCGCCGTTGGTTTCGGTGTAGTAGCCGCCAAAGGTGTAGCCCGTTTTGGTGGGCAAGGTGATGGCAGGCATGGCAGCGTCGTAGGTGGCAGTGACAGTAGCGGTGCCGGGGGTCGTGGCGCTTTGGTTGTCGAGGGTCACGGTGTAGGTGTTGGCTGTCCATTGGGCGTAAAGGTCAACGATGGCGCCATTCACATTGGTGAGGTTGCTTACGCTTTGGCCTTCGGTGTAGGTGGTGCCGCTGCCGTCAGGGTTGGTGCTCCAGTTGGCGAAGGTGTAGCCCGTGCGGGTGATAGTCTGTAGGTTGGTGGCCACGTCGTAGGTCATGGCCATGTCGGTGTAGTCGTTTGAACCGTCGTTGTGGTGCAGGCGTAAGGTATAAGTGTTGGCTGTCCATTGGGCGTAAAGGTCAACGATGGCGCCATTTACGTCGGTGAGGTTGCTTACGCTTTGCCCTTCGGTGTAGGTGGTGCCTGTGCCGTCAGGGTTGGTGCTCCAGTTGGCAAAGGTGTAGCCTGTGCGGGTGATGGTCTGCAGGTTGGCGGCCACGTCGTAGGTCATGGCCATGTCGGTGTAGTCGTTGGAACCGTCGTTATGGTGCAGGCGTAAAGTATAAGTGTTGGCCGTCCATTGGGCGTAGAGGTTAACGATGGCGTTGTTGGTGGCGGTGAGGTTGGTTACGCTTTGGCCTTCGGTGTAGGTGGTGCCAGTGCCGTCAAGGTTGGTGCTCCAGTTGGCGAAGGTGTAGCCTGTGCGGGTGACGGTCTGTAGGTTGGCGGCCACGTCGTAGGTCATGGCCATGTCAATGTAGTCGTTGGAACCGTCGTTGTGGCGCAGGCGCAGGGTATAGGTGTGGGCCGTCCACGAAGCGTCGAAGGTGATGGCCTTGCGGGTGGCGGCTTCGCCACGGCTGATGGTCATGGGCAGCTCGGCGGCGGTGGCAGTGGGATGGGCGGCGTCGGTGTAGGTGAAGCCGTCGAAGTCGTAACCCGTGCGCGTGGGCGCGGTGATTTGGAAAGTGTTAGTGTTGACTCTGTAGGTTGACGGGTTGTTGTTAGTCACACCGTTATAGCCGTTGCTCACTGCGTTGTTGTAGGTGAGGTTGTAGGAGCGCGGCTGGTAGTCGTATGTGATAGTGATGGTCTTGATGGTGGTGGTGTTATTGGCTGTGCGGACATGGTGTTCCGTAACAGTGGTGGGTGCGCCGGAGGCTCCGAGTTTGTCGAGGTCCACATCCAAGTCGAAACTGAAGTTGGTCGGCGGATAAGCATTCAGGTCATAGACCATAATGGCCGTACCGTTATGGTCCTTCATGGCGATGTGCTTGATGTAGTAGTTGCTGCAGCACGTGGTGATGTTGGCGGCGAAGGTGAATGTGACGCCGTCGTCGCTGACGTACATGCGCCGGTTGCCGCTGGATTGATACAGGTTGAAGATAACGTTGAGGTTGTCATGCAAGAACAGGCCGAAGTTATCGTTCGAGCCGGTGATGGCAGGGCCGGTGATGACTTCGGTGCTGCCGTCGAAGCCTGCCACGTCGGGCGTGGCTGTCAGCGTGTTCGTGCCGGTGTAACTGATGGTGTAGGTCACGGTCTTGCCTTGGGCCATGGCCTGGTGCCCCACCATTACTGCCACTATCGTCAGCAGAGCGGCGAGGACTTGTTTGAGTTGTAGAGGTTTTTTCATATTGATACGTATTTAGTTGGTAGTTGTTCAGTTGTTCAGTTGTTCAGTTGTAGGGCTGTCACACTGTGGCAGCCCTACATTCATCATTCCGCATTCATCATTCCGTTACCCTACTGAAAACCACCGTTTCACCATCGGTTTCGGCCTTCACGAACACTGCCGTGCAGGGCGGTATGGGCGTAGTGAACGGTATGGGCTCAGGATTGATGCCTGTGCCGTCTTGGTTCATCACGTAGTATTCCCTGTCGAGGGTGGCATTGCTGGCAAACGGGTTGCCCACCAGGTTCCAGCCGGCGTTGAGGGTAAGCTCCTCCGAACTGGCGGGATTTGCCACACCATTGAAGCTTAACTCCACCGTCTCCTTTGAGGCATAGAGGTAACCCTGGCCGTTCACAAGGCTGTTGGGAAGGGCTACGAAGTTCTGCCACTCCTCGTCGGTTTGGCTCTGGTCGAAGCGGTAAAGGTCGTACTCCGAGGCACTGAAGATGTTCTCAACCTCTGTGGGCTTCACATCCTTCAGCATCGGCGAGGCGATAAACACCCAGCCACCATTGCTTTCGCCATATCCTTCCACGGTGAGCGTGATGGGTTCAATGTAAGGAACCAGATCCTTTCCTGCAATATTGGCCACCTCTTCCGACGTGAGCGTGCCGCTATAGATTCCGTCATACCAATCCTGCATGGTCTGGCCTTCCCTGATGACCACGGTTCCTTCATAATCATAAGCTTGGATTGCGTCACCTTCGGTAAGATAACCCAAGGTGATAGTTCCGTTGCCATCGTTGGCGTTGAGGATGCCAAACGAATAGAACCAACCACCCGCAATAAGGATGTCGCCGCCGCAGAGGATGCCGTTAGTAGTATAAGGACGGTCAGAAAAATCCACATTGCTGACAGTGACATCGCCCGTGGCATAGAAGGAGACTGTAGCGCTTATGTCAATATGGCCATCGAGACCCGCCTGACCATAGATGGACAAATTGCCATCGACAGCAATACCGTTGCCTTCAATGTGTCCACTATTGTACCAATCGTCAATATACAAATACGAATCGTCAGGTATGATGAGCGTGGTGTTTCCGTCAAAGCTGAGTGTTTGACGGAAATAAACTTCTTCACCTAAATAGGTGTAGTATCCTCCATCGAGAGTGGTCTCACCGCCGTAGAGCACACGGGCGTTGACAGTGTGTGTCGCGCCGTTCTCGTCGATATAGCTGACATCCATGGTTTCGATATATGGATAGAGCAACTTGCCGTTGATGGTGGCGATGTCGCTCACCTGTCCTGCGGGAATTATTATAGGACTTTCTGCATCGTAATCGTCGGTTATAAAATCTTTGGCAAGAACCACGGTGCCGCTGTATTGAGATGAAATATAGTTATATGGTGACGTCCAGCTGAGGGTGATGGTGCCGTTGCCGTCGTTTGATGCAATAACACTCCAACAACTAATTCGGCCTCCATAAATGTTGACATTGCCCTCTGCATTGATTGATCCGAGAAATAATGTTCCCGATCCCATCTCCTGTCCAAAGATGGTGAGATTGCCATCGACAAAAAGGCCATATTCTTCATCGGTGGTTCCTTTGGTCACACCAATAACTAACTCACCTTCATCGGGCAGGATGAGCGTTGCGTCGCCGGTGAAGCGGAGAAGATCGTAAAAAACCCAATAATCGGACTTAGCCAAAATCGTATAAACACCTCCTTCGTAAACACCCGTATAATTTACGTCGCCATAGAGAACCGTGGCGCGGACGGTCTGCGGTTGGCCGTCGGCATCGAGGTAAGTCACGTTGGTGTATTTAGGTGCCCAATAAGCGTAGAAGGTCTTGGCGCCCAATGCGGTGCCGGCGGTGATTTCAGCGACGGGATAGCCTTCGAAATCGGCATTGTCGTACCAGCCCAAGAAGGTGTAGTCCTCCTTGGTGGGTATGGGCAGGGTGACGGTTTCGGCAAAGGTGTAGGTTGTCGGATAACCATCAGGCAGGGTGCCGCCGTTGGTCTCGTAGGTGATGGCGAAAGGCGTGTCGAAGTCGGTGAACGGGATGAGCGTTTGTCCCGAAATGGCTGCCACTTGGCTGTCGTTGAGGGTAAACATGTAGTAGTTGCCCGCTTCGTCGCTAAAGGCTTGCCCTGTGGCAATAGTCACCTCGCCATAATAGCTGTCGGAAGTGATGCGGTCGGTCTCGTTGGTCCAGCCCAGGGTGATGATGCGGTAAGAATACTCGACACCGATGCCGTAAGCGCCCTCGGTGGCGTTTGCCGTGACCAAGCCGCCGTTGATGGTGACCTCGTAGTAACCATAGATTCCATAGCCTTGTTGGTTGGTTGTCGTGACAACACCGCCGTTGATGGTGACATCGTAGTAACCATAGATTCCATTTCCATAGCCTTGTTGGTTGGTTGTCGTGACTACGCCGCCGTTGATGACAACATGATGACCACAGATGGCATTCCCATTCCCGGTCATGGTAGCTGAGACCTCACCGCCGTTGATCGTTACATCATTCTCAGCATAAATACATTCCGATTCTGCTTCAATGGAAATTTGGCCCCCAAAGATGTTCATAATATAATTGGAATACAGACCATGAGAATAGCCTGACAGGGTAATGTTTCCGCCAAGAATGGTCATACTACCGCGTGAGTATATCTGAGTATTTTCACCGACAATGGCGCCTGTGCCGCCCGACTGGACGTAGATGGTAAGGATGTTAGAAGATACATTTGAATGGTTTTCTGATACATTTGTTACAGTCAATGTGGCGCCGTCCATCAAGATCAGGTTTGCGATTCCAAAGAAAGCAAAACCATCGTTGTAGGTCACATCGTGGGCCACCACATACCAATCTTCCTCCCAATAATCGTCGCCATATTCGATATATTCTTCGCTGCCTTCGAGCAAGGTATAGTCATAGAGCGTATGTTCAACGCCGTCGGCATCGATATAGGTGACAGGCAGCAGCGACCAAGTGGCGGTGTAGCTGCGGTCGCCCGTTGAGCCTTGTGCGATGGTGACGTTCATGGTCGGCTCATCGAGGTCGGTGCCTGTCCAGCCTGCAAAGGTATAACCTTGGCGGGTGGGGTTGTTGAGGATGAAGGTCTCCGTCTCGATATTGTAGGTGGTAGGGTTGGCGGTGGCCACGCTGCCGCCCGCGAGGTCGTAGGTGATGGTGTAAGCGTCGGTGCTCCATGTGGCGGTGTAGCTGCGGTCGCCAATGGAACCCTGCGCGATGGTGACGGTCATGGTCGGCTCATCGAGGTCGGTGCCTGTCCAGCCAGTGAAGGTGTAGCCTTCGCGGGTGGGGTTGTTGAGGGTGAAGGGCTCCGTCTCGATATTGTAGGTGGTGGGGTTGGCGGTGGTCAAGCTGCCACCGGCGAGGTCGTAGGAAATATTATAGGTGATGACTTCCACCGTGACATCCGAAACGACATTTTGGGCAGGCATGGTGAAGCTCGTGGTGCCGTCGGTGATTTCGTAGCCCTCGGCAGCCGCAAGGGTGATTTCGGCTCCAGCCAAGGCGTAGGCGGTGGTGTCCTCCTGGCTGATGACGCCGGTGGCATTCACAAGCTCAGGCAGCGTAAGGATGAAGCAAGGCTCTAAGGTCTTGCCCGCAATGGCATCGATCTGCGTACTGTTGAGCGTGCCACTGTAGGCTGCCGCCGTGCCATCGTAAAGGGCTTGGCCGGCTTTCACGCTGATGGTGCCGTCGTATGATTTGTAGCTGCTGGCGGTGATGCGGTCGGTGAGCTCGGTGTAGCCGAGGGTGATGTCTAAGTTGGCTTTAATACCGTAGCTGTTACTGCCCTCGCCATTGGTGGCGTTGACGATGCCGCCGTTGATGATAACGTTTTGGCCTCTCATGCCATCGTAGTGCCCATGGGCGGTGATGCTGCCTCGGTTGATAGTGAGGTCGTTGCCCGCAAGTAAGCCAGTGGAGGTTGTGCTGGTGGCACTGATGATGCCGCCATTGATGGTTAAGCCGTTGTTGGTATTAATGCCACTCCACGGGGCGCTGGCGGTGAGGGTGCCGTTGCCAACCGATTGTCCATAAATGATAAGATTATTACTAAAAAGACCATCAGCGTTGTTGGTATGATTGATGTTCAACGTGGCGCCATCGCAGAGAATGAGGTGGCTGTTGAAGCCACTTAAGAAGAGTTGGCCGTTGATGGTGACATTGCCACTCACTACATACCATTCATCTTGGCCACTAGTGCCTAAGTTGACATCACTTTCACTGCTCTCGATAATGGTGAAGTCGGTGCATGTCTGCTGGTTGCCGTCGGCATCGATGTAAGGCACTTTCAAGGTTGCATTGATGGTGACATCTTCGGCGGGCATGGTGAGCGAATAGGGGTTCTCCGTACCAGTTAATGTGCCGGCGCTGGCGATGTAATGGTCAAATAAGATTCCTGCCGGTGCGGAATTGCCTAAGTTGAGGCTGACGATGGCATCAACGGGAGCGTACAATGTGCCGTCATATTCGATGCCCGCGGAATAGTCTTCAATGCTTGCCGTCACATAATCGCCTGCGGTGACGATGTGGGCGTTGCTCAAATTGCTCTCGCTGCCCACGGTGCAGTTGCGGTAGTAGCTGTTGGTGACAGTGCCTTGGTCGTTGACACCTACGACAGCTCCATGATCCCCGTTTCCACCAACTGTCACATCGATAACAAGGCAGTTTTCGACAGTGCCTTGATTGTAACCCACAATGCCGCCTGCATAATATCCACTGCCCGAGAAGATGGCGTCGGTAAGGATGACGTTTTTCACAGTACCACCCCAGCTCCAACCAAAGAGACCTTGTGCAAGTCTGCTACTTAACATACGTATGCCGCTGATTGTATAGCCTTTTCCATCGAATACTTCGCTGAAAGAATGATAACCGCCTTCTCCATTCCCTATACACTTATAGTTATTATCAACGGTGTTGTCATATTGAATATCGGCGCCCAGCTCGAAGTATGTTTTATTATCACCAAGGTCATAACCTTCGTTCACCAATGTGGCCAGCATATTGAGACCGATGGTGTCGGTGATGATGTAAGGATACTCCTGGCTGCCGTCGCCGTTGCCCCAGAATTCAGAGAAGTTCGGGGTCCAGTTGGCGTAGTAATTGCGGTCGCCGGTGGAGCCTTGCTCGATGGTGACCGTGGTGGTAGGATCGACGAAATCCGTGCCGGCCCAACCTGCAAAGGTGAAATGCGGACGTGTCGGATTGATCAGGGTGAAAGATGGGGTCTCTACGGTATATGTTACGGGGTTGTCCGTGGCCACGCTGCCGCCATTGAGGTCGTAGGCGATGTTGTAGGTGATGATGGTCCAGTGGGCCGTATAGCTGAGGTCGCCCGTCGAGCCTTGGGCGATGGTTACCGTTTGGGTGGCCTCGGTAAGGTCGGTCCCCGTCCAGCCCGCAAAGGTGTAGCCTGTCTTGGTCGGGTTATTCAGCGTGAAGGTGTTGGTCGTAACGTCGTAGGTGGTGGGGTTAGCCATGGCCACGCTGCCGCCGTCGAGGTCGTAGGTGAGGTTGTAAGTGATGAGGGTCCAGTTAGCCGTGTAGCTGCGGTCGCCTATAGAGCCTTGGGCGATGGTCACCGTTTGGGTGGCCTCGGTAAGGTCGGTGCCCGTCCAGCCCGCAAAGGTGTAGCCTGTCTTGGTCGGGTTATTCAGGGTGAAGGTGTTGGTCGTAATGTTGTAGGTGGTGGGGTTAGCCATGGCCACGCTGCCGCCGTCGAGGTCGTAGGCGATGTTATAGGTATTGAGCGTCCAGTGGGCTGTGTAGCTGCGGTCGCCAATGGAGCCTTGTGTGATGGTCACCGTGGTTTGTGGCGTGTTGCCGTTACTTCCTGTCCAGCCCGCAAAGGTGTAGCCTGTCTTGGTCGGGTTGGTGAGCGTGAAGGTTGGTGTTTCCACATCGTATGTGGTGGGGTTGGCAGTGGCCACGCTGCCGCCGTCGAGGTCATAGGTGATATCGTAGGTGATGATGGTCCAGTGGGCGGTATAGCTGAGGTCGCCTATGGAGCCTTGGTTGATGGTCACCGTGGTTTGTGGTGTGCTGCCGTTGCTGCCTGTCCAGCCGTCGAAAGTGTAGCCTGTCTTGGTCGGGTTGTTCAGCGTGAAGGTGTTGGTCGTAACATTATAAGAGGTGGGGTTAGCCGTGGCCACGCTGCCGCCGTCGAGGTCGTAGGTGATGTTATAGGTGATGGGGGTCCAATTGGCGGTATAGCTGCGGTCGCCAATGGAGCCTTGGGCGATGGTCACCGTGGTTTGCGGCGTGGTACCGTTGCTGCCTGTCCAGCCGTCGAAGGTGTAACCTGTGCGGGTCGGGTTGGTGAGCGTGAAGGTCGGTGTTTCAATGGTGTAGTTGGTGGGGTTGGCCGTGGCCACGCTGCCACCGTCGAGGTCGTAGGAAATATTATAGGTGATGGGGGCCCAATTGGCGGTAAAACTGCGGTCGCCAATGGAACCCTGGTTGATGGTCACCGTAGTTTGCGGCGTGGTGCCGTTGCTACCTGTCCAGCCAGCAAAGGTGTAGCCCGTGCGGGTGGGGTTGTTGAGGGTGAAGGTCGCCGTCTCGATATGGTAGGTGGTGGGGTTGGCTGTGGTCACGCTACCACCTGCGAGGTCGTAGGAAATATTATAGGTGATGGGGGTCCATTGGGCGTAAAGCGTGACGGTTTGGCCATCTTCGGCAGTGAGGTTGTTCACGCTCTGGCCGTCGGTGTAGGTCACTGCGCCATTTGACGTAGTGCTCCAGCCGTCGAATGAGTAGCCTGCACGGCTGAATGTATTGGCGGTGAGGGCTTGCGCAGTGTTGTAGATGAAGGCCTGGTCGCTTATCGTACCAGTGGCATCGTCGTGGTTTTTGTCGAAATGGACGTAGTATATTGCCCAGCGAATGTAGAAGATACCCGTGGCCGAACCAGCGTAGTTGCCGATGCCGGTGACGGTAACGGTGCCAGTGCCGGCACTGCTGTTGTTGCTCCACGCGAGGGTGTAGTCGGTATCCTTGACGAGGGTAGTTTGACCATAGACAACGGTAGGTTCAGGTTTTGGCTTGTGATTGGAGTTGCTCACCCAATAGTTGCCTTGCGGCACGGTGACCGTTGTATTGCTGTTAGTCATCGGTGGGTTGGACACGTAGTCGAGAATCACAGCGCCGAAGGTCTTGCCCGACGGGATGGTGACGGTGAGCGTATGCCTGTTGCTGCTCACCGAGGCGGAGCAACCCGAGACGTTGGTGCCGTTTTTTGTTTGAACCGTGGCACCATAGAACCACAGCGAGCTGCTTTCGATGGTCACCGTGAACGAGCTGCCGGTGATAACGTCGGCGAAAGCGGTCCCTACCTGGAAGTTGAGCTTGCCGTTGAGGGTGACGTCGACAGTCCCGTGGATCATTGTAGCGTTACTGAATGTGTAGCTTGAACCAGTCTGATTGGTGATTTGATCACCGCCCCAGTCCGATTGGATGACAAAGGCGAACCTTGTCTCGTTGTTAACGGTTCGTGCCAGACCTTGCATCATGATACCAGCCTGGACCGTGGCTTGCGCGGTAAGTCCTGAAGCGAGTGCCGCTATCGTCAGCAGTGCGGCGAGGACTTGTTTGAGTTGTAGAGGTTTTTTCATATTGATATGTATTTAGTTGGTAGTTGTTCAGTTGTTCAGTTGTTCAGTTGTAGGGCTGTCACGGTGTGGCTGCTGTGGTGTAAAAGCAGGGGTTGAAACCGCCTGCTTAAGGTCCTGCGCCCCTACGGGGCTTTGCCGCAGCAGCCATGTCATCCCTGCTTGGGCTTGCGTGCTGGCTGGGATCTATGGCTGCGTTGTCGCATGGACTCACGTCGCGCAGGGACTCACGTCGCCTGCTTAAGGTCCTGTCGCCCCTACGGGGCTTTGCCGCAGCAGCCATGTCATCCCTGCTCGGGCTTGCGTGCTGGCTGGGGTCTATGGCTGCGTCCTTCTCCGGTTTCTCAGGGCGTTCAGATTTGACAGTGCGCCATATCAGCCCATAGAGCATCCCAAATGCGATGAGGATGACCGCACCAACGATGCACTCAGCTGCATGTTCGACGATGAATTGGATGACAGGGTTCATGCCTTTTGCTTTTAACACTTCAAAGGTAGAGACAATCCAAAAAATAAGACATTGCTTTTAGTACAAATACATTGCTTTTAGTACAAAAAACATTGCTTTTAGTACAAAAATGTTGCTTTTGGTACAAAAATGCGTTTTTAAGTGGATGAGTATATTTAGTTTACATATTGACACGAGACTACGAGACTTTTTGACTATGACCATTGACAATGACTATGACCGTTTCCACGGGGATGCTGAAGTTTCAGCCCTTGGTTGAAGCGGTCATAGTCATAAGTCATCGTCCCGAAGTCAAAAGATATTGCAGTTTAATTTGAATTAGTTTACATATTGGACACGAGACTACGAGACTTTTTGACTATGAGCATTGACAATGACTATGACCGTTTCCACGGGGATGCTGAAGTTTCAGCCCTTGGTTGAAGCGGTCATTGTCATAGTCATAAGTCATCGTCCCGAAGTCAAAAGATATTGCAGTTTAATTTTGGATATTTACTTATGGGAATTTCTAAAAATTGCTCCGTAGGAGCTTCCTTTTAATAACAAAGTACAATAATTCAACAAGATGTACTCCGTAGGAGTTTCCTTTTGCTTGTTTTTCAGAAGCCCACTTATACCAATTTAATATACAAGAGGGTGACTATTAAAGCAAGTCACCCTCTCAAAACAACTCTTTATAGAGATGGATTGTTAATGCTTGTCTATCCAATTCTCAATACGAATGTCCTTGATATTCGCGAAGTCTTTCACATTTTGTGTCACCATCACCATGTCATGGGCGACGGCTGTGCAGCCAATGAGGAGGTCAAAATCGCTTGAAGGAGTGCCGGCGATTTTCAACCGCGCTTTTTCCTCGGCAAAAAGGTTATAGGCAGGAGCGGTTGGGAGAATATTGATGTTGCCGAAAAACTCCTCCAGCTTTTGGTCTTTGTATTTTGGGCCTCCTTTCAACTTTCCGTAAACCATACCGAATTTCAACTCAGCGATGGTAATCTCGGAAATATAACAATTCTCCATGCCAACCTCATTGATACGGAATTTCACGTCATACTTGTCACGAAGCCAGTATGCGCAAATGCATGTGTCGAGTAAATAGCGCTGTTGTTTCATAGCGTTTCCCAAAAATCGTCTCTACTACTTTTGACACGGCGTCCGTCACTGATGACTTTCACCAGTTCGTCGGCATCCATGTACTCTTCGTCACTCCAAATACCGGCATAATCGCAGGCATCAAGCTTCTTCTTTGTCTTTTTTGCCTTAACCATGGCGGTGTTCAGACTGTCAATCAACATTTTGGCGAGTTCTTTTTTCATGTTGTCGTCAAGATCCTTCACCATTCCCCAATAATACAAGACAGGTGTTGTGGTGTGACTTCCCAAAGCTGTTGTAGCCATTTTTCGTCCTTTCTTAATTTGTCATGTTTGATGATGCAAAGATACTAGTTTTTAAAAAATGCTGCCAGTTTTTCACTGAGTTTTTTTAAGTAGATGAGCAAAATTAGTTTACATATTGGACACGAGACTACGAGACTTTTTGACTATGACCATTGACAATGACTATGACCGTTTCCACGGGGATGCTGAAGTTTCAGCCCTTGGTTGAAGCGGTCATTGTCATAGTCATAAGTCATCGTCCCGAAGTCAAAAGATATTGAAGTCTAATTTTGAATTTGTTTGTTTGTCAGTTTGTTTTTTCATAATTTTGCCGCCGTTATGCAACTCTCTGACGGATTGAACTATTACTATTTCTCTGGCGTTTCAGCGGCGGTCTATCTGACTACCTGCTGGGTGTTTGCCGCCGTCAGATGGTTCCATACCTGCCGCGAGCCTAAGGAGCATCACGACTACCTCTTTCCCGACCGAAAGCTGCTGGTGGTCATCTACCTTTGTGCCTCCGTGTTGCTGCCTTACGTGCTCAACCCCGCCAGCCCATCGGCTTGGATGCTGTGGAAGTCGTATTTCCCCGGCACCTATTATTTTTATGGAGGTGCGCTCTTCTTCTGCTTCTTCGGCACGGTGAAACGCTGGGAGCGTTGGCGCAAGACCGTCCATTTCGCCTCCGTTATCACTCTCGCGGCGATGTTGCCTTTAGTGCTTAACGCATGGTTGCCTAACGGCATAATGGGTGCCGACATGACGCGCATCTGGTATTTTGTGATCGCCGCAGTAGGTGTGTTCATGATGGGCTATTGTGGCGTGGCCATGTGGCAAACGCTGCGCTGGATGCGTGAGACGCGCGACGAGAACTACTCCAATCCCGACGACTTTTCCATGGAGTTCGCCCGCCGTGTGTGGCTGCTGCCCGTGGTGATGACCCTCTTGGTTTGGCCGCCTTTCCTCTTCGACAGCCCCGTTTTAATGGCGGCAATGAACCTGCTCTTATCCGTTTTCAACGTGGTGTTACTGATTTTCGTGCTGCCCGCATGGCGTCGCCAAGCCATCGTCGTCGAAACGGAAGAAACGGTGGAAGAATTGGCAGAGGAAACGACGACCGAGGCCACGATTGAAGAGCGTGAGCAAAAGATTATCAAGGAGATTGAACACTTTGTTAGGGATGAACAGGGCTATTTGGATGCCCACCTGAAGTTGGAGAACGTGGTCGCCCATTGCAGCTACAGCCGTTCCTACGTGTCGAAAGTCTTCCAGAAGCACTTGGGCGGCTTCTCGCATTACGTGAACAGCCTGCGCCTTTCACACTACGACCATTACATGGACAATCATCCCCAAGCCACCAAGGAAACTGCAGCGCAAGAGAGCGGCTTCACCAGCTATAATGCTTATTACAAGGCTAAGGAAAGGGTAGAGGAGGAAAATTAGAGTTGAGAGTTTAGAGTTGAGAGTTTAGAGTTGAGAGTATAGAGTTTAGAGTTGAGAGTTGCTTGGTGACGAGTTGATGACCAAGAACATCGAAGACTTGGAGGGTGCCTTCGCCGTTGATAATGATGTTCACGTCGTTGATGAAATGGCGTATTTCTCTTGGCCTTGCGGGCGCAAAAAAACGGTTTTTGGAGATAATGATGATGTTTTTCAGAAATTAATAGTACCTTTGCCGATACAAACCAAACATGTTAGGATTATGACAGCATTACAGATGAATGCGGAGTTGTTTCGTCAGTTGAGCATCATCGCCGAGGACGAGTCGCTGATGGCAAAGATGCTGAAATATGCCAAGAAACTTGCGGCAAAAAAGGAAGAGATGGACAAAACGATGTATTTGATGTCATCGCCTGCTATGGCAGAGATTATCCGCCAAGGACAAGAGGACATCAAGAACGGACGGGGTGAAGTGGTAAAAGTGGAAGACTTATGGAAGTGATTTTCACACCTCGCGCGCTCGAAGACCGTGACTATTGGAAACGGACGGGCAACAAAGCATAATGAAACGCATTAGCGAACTGATTGAGGACATCCAAAAGCATCCGTTTAAGGGTATTGGCAAGCCTGAGCCGCTGAAGGGTGAGCAACACGGACTATGGAGTCGTCGCATTACAGACGAGCATCGAATTGTGTATTCCATTAGCAGCGGCATGATTTATGTTTACGTGATTTCCCTGCGCTATCACTATTCGAAGTGACACGCTGCTTGTCTGTACGGGTATGTTAGTCTGCCCTGGAGCTACTTAGCTGATAGCTGACGGCTGATAGCTGACAGCTATAGCGGTTTACTTTTGAACAGTTTTTTATTCCTTATTCCTTGTTTATTCCTTATTCCTTGATTTCCACATAAAACACCGTTGGGTCGTCGTCTTCCTCAAACGATTCGTCGGTGTAGTATTGTCCGGGCTTGTCGTCGTCCTGGAAGAGGATGAGCGTCACCTTTTTGAATGGGATGGGCTGGCCTGCACGGCTGTAATACTGGATGTTCTCTTCGGTGAGGCCTTCGATATGCATCATTTTCAGCATCATGGCGAGGTCGAGGTTGACGTTGAGCAGGTCGCCTTTCCACTCGATGCTGATGACCGCAGTGGTATAGAGCTTAAAGTTTTTGACTTCTACTTTTTTCATGGTGTCTATTTTGATAAGTAATTGTTCGAAACTAAACTACGTGATTTTTGACGCGGGACTTGTTGACTATGACCATCGACTATGACTATGACCGCTTGAACCCAAGGCTGAAATTTCAGTTCTTGGTGGCGGTGGTCATTGTCATAGTCACAAGTCATTGTCCCTATAACTTGTTGACTATGAACATTGACTATGACCGCTTCAACCGAAGGCTGAAACTTCAGCTCTTGGTGGAGGTGGTCATTGTCATCGTCACAAGTCATCGTCACTATATCTTGTTGACTATTACCATTGACTATTACTGCTTCAACCCAAGGCTGAAATTTCAGTTCTTGGTGGAGATGGTCATTGTCATAGTCACAAGTCATCGTCCCTATAACTTGTTGACTATGACCATTGACTATGACTGCTTCAACCGAAGGCTGAAATTTCAGTTCTTGGTGGAGATGGTCATTGTCATAGTCACAAGTCATCGTCCCTATATGTTGACTAAATATGCTCATCTTTTTATTGGCTAACTGCCCATCGCCAGCGACAAAAAGCCAAAGGCCGTTGACAATTAACAATCCACAAATATCCGAAAAAAACTTGAATTATGATAATTTTGCACGAATTTTGCAATCGTTTGAACCAAAATTTATACTTTTGTGCAACATTTAAAATTTAAAACAATGCGTAAGACTTTGATTATCATTGCAATGGCTTTGTTTGCCATGCCTATGTTCGCGCAAACTGTTGAAAGCGTGGACGTTTCGAAAGCCCCTGACGGCAAATTTACGACTAAGGCCGGTGATTGCTCCATTGAGGGAACGGTTTTGAACGGCAAAAAAGTGGGCACTTGGATGGAGTATTTCAACAAGACCACGTATCTGCCCAAGAAAATCGTGAACTACGAAAACGGCAAGAGGAACGGCATCTATGTCGAGATTGACAACACGGGTTCCATCACGAAAAAGGCTGAATACAAGGACGATGTGCTCGACGGACAAGTCAGCGAGTGGTTCCGTGGCGGTCGTCTTTCGAAGCTGCACACCTATAAGAATGGCCAACTCGACGGCAGACAGATTCTGTGCTACGAACAAGGCGGCAACCTTGAAGTGTCGGAATACAAAGACGGACAACGCAATGGCGAGACGGTTTGGTTCGACGAGAAGGGGAACAAGAAGATGAGCATCATGTACAAGAACGGCCAGTTCGACGGCAAGCAGGAGACTTTCTATCCTGACGGCTCATTGAAGAGCGAGGCCACCTACAAGGACGGCAAGCTGCAAGGCAAGGTGACGACATACGGCGAGAAACAGAAGCCGCAAATGGACGCCAAGGACAAGGAGAAGGCCATGGAAAAGGAAAAAATGGAGAAAGAGAAAGCCGAGAAGGAAAAGGCCTTGGAAAGAGACAAGAAAGTGAAAGACAGATTCATTGAGAAGGAAAAACAGGGGAAAGCGGATAAGAAGAAGCCGTAAGTGGGAAATAGCTGTCAGCCATGGTGCTACTAAGCTGATAGCTGATGGCTGATGGCTTATGACAATGACTGCTTCAACTCAAGGCTGAGATTTCAGCACCCCAGAGAAAACAGTCATAGTCATAGTCAGTGGTCATAGTCCAGTGGTCATAGTAAAAAAGAAAACAACAAATACTGTTCAGAATAAGCACTTCAATTATTAACCTAAAATCTAATCAAAATGAAGAAAGTTTTACTGTTATTGGCAGTTGCGTTTTTATCGCTTGCCACGAGCTTCAAGGCTCAAGCTATCGAAGACCCTAACCCGAAGGGGACGCTGGTTCTTGGTATTCGCTGTAATATGGAACCTGGTTACCATTATTTTGCTGTCGGTGCTAACGTTGTTGGCGACTACACCTTGATTAACCACTGGTGGAAAGGCCATTTCACGGTTGGTGGTTACATTGGCTCCAATTTCTATTCCCACACCGCGCATTTTACTTTCATGCCGAGAGCCACGTACGGACTAAACATTACTAACGATTTTGAAGTCCATGTTGGAGTAATGACTGGTTTAGGTGTCAGACATCTATCGTCTGATTATTATACTGATGGTTACCAACGTGTGTATTTTTCACATGGTGAAGTCGCTGGCTGCCGTTACTTCTTTACTCCCAACATTGGTGTTGAAGCAGAGGTAGGCTATGTTTATACCATGGGCTACTTCAACGTCGGTTTGTCCATCAAACTGTAAGACCTACACACGACAGTTTGTATCACAAATCACCCGAAAGCCCATGCGTTTTCGGGTGATTTTTTTGTAATTTTGCGCCGATTTTTATAGGTATGGGAAAGTTCGGCCGAAATATCCTTGTTTTCCTGTTGGGCTTGTGGTGCTTTCAACTTCATGCCCAAGACACCATTATGCTCCATTCCGTGGAGGTGATGGCCGAAAGGAACGACATCGAGGTGCTGAAACCCTTGGTGGCGAAGAAGTTGGACACTCTCGTGCTGCAATCCAAAAGCACCTCAAGCCTCTCTGACTTGCTCATACAACACAGCCCCGTTTTCATCAAGACCTACGGTCCGGGCGGCACTTCCACGGCTTCGTTTCGTGGCACGACGGCGAGCCATACCTTGGTGCTTTGGAACGGCTTCCAACTCAACGCGCCTAATCTCGGTCAGGTGGACTTCAGCACTATCCCCGTGTTTCTGGCCGACGACGTGAGCCTCAACTGGGGGAGTGGCACCTCCAACAACAGCGGCGGACTGGGTGGGGCGGTCAACATCGATAACACCCACCACTTCGGCGATGGTTTCCTGCTCGACCTGAAACAGACCTACGGCAGTTTCAACACCTTGGGCAGCTTCATCACGGTGGGCAACTATGGCAAGAAGTTCTCGTTTCGTGTGAAGGCCTATCGCAACTCGTCGGACAACGACTTCGAGTACGAAAACTTGGCCACCATCCCGCATGAGAAGATGCGACAACGCAATGCCGACTTCGTCGACTATGGCGTGATGCCCGAGATGAGCGTGCTGTTGGGCAAGAGCGTCATTTCAGTCGCCTCGTGGAACCAATGGAACAACCGCAACCTGCCACCGATTATGCCCAACGTGTTCAACGTCAACTCGGAGGAATGGACGCGAGATAACTTCTCACGTAATTTTGTCTCTTTCAAGACGTATTGGGAGTCGGGGAGCCTCCAAATAAAGTCGGCGGCCTTTGTGGAAAACCAGCGTTATTTTTTGTTAACGCGCAACCCCGTCACCGACGACACGGTCACCTTTATCAATTCAGAGAACCACGCCCTGATTCTGCACCAGATTGCCAACCTTGACCAGCACCTTTACAAGAGCTGGAACCTGAAAGCCAAGCTGCAATGGGACAACGAGCAGGTGAGGAGCAACAACTATGCGGGCCAAAAGCGCCGCAATGTGGTGTCGGCCTACGTCGCCATCAACGGCGAGCCGTTCCCTTGTGCCAACCTCAACCTCACCGCACGCTACGACTGGACCGACGGCAAGGGGATGGGCCTGTTTCCGACGGCCACTTTCTCCTATCAGATGCCTTTTTATAAGGCTCTTAGCTTCACCTTGGGCTACAGCCACAACTACCGCAATCCCACCTTGAACGACCTCTATTGGTATCCAGGTGGCAACCCCGACCTCCTGCCCGAGAATGGCCGCACCGTCGACCTGGCCGTGAAATGTGGCCTGCAACAAGGGCCTTTCAAGTTCGACCTGCGCACCGGCGGCTACTTCAGTAACGTGAAGAATTGGATCCAATGGATGCCGACCTCATACCGTTTTTGGGTGCCTGAGAATGTGGCGAAGGTCTATGCCCGAGGCATCGAGAACCATCTTGACGCGGCTTTCGTCAAAGGCGATTGGAAGGTCACCTTGTCGGGCAACTACGTCTACACCGTCACCACCGACGAGAGCGAGAAGGCCCACCAGCAGGGCACCAACGGCAAACAGCTCATCTACATCCCACGCCATCATGCCAACTTCTTCCTCAACACGCATTGGAAGACTTGGAACCTAAGCTACACCGTTGAAGTGACGGGGCGCCGCAGCACCTCCTATAACGCGCAGGAGTTCTTTGCCTACGACCTGCCTTCGTATGTGTTGCATCATGTCGCCTTGGGCAAGCAGCTCAAGAAGTTCCGCATCGAGTTGCGCTGCAACAACCTGACTAACAAATCGTACCAGAACGTGATTTGGAGGGCGATGCCGGGGAGAAGCTTTGAGGTGATGGGGGAGGTTAGGTTTTAGTTTAGAGTTTAGAGTTTAGAGTTGAGAGTTGTCAGTTGTTCAGTTGTTCAGTTTGCAGTTATCAGTTAGTTGCCGCTTCGCGTCATTGTCAATATAATAAAAACCCGACATTGCATATCGGGGTGAATTAGGGTCGCCCTTTGACTACGTCGAAATGCTCCGCATTCAGCGTAGCTAATCTTCGATTTCAGGGCTTTGATGTCGCTTCGCGTCATTGCCAATATAATAAAAACCCGACATTGCATATCGGGGTGAATTAGAGTCGCCCTTTCAGGGCTTTGCCCAGCAGCCATGTCATGCCTGCGCTGGCTCGTGCGAGGGCGGGCATCTATGGCTGCGGTTATAAAAATGCAATGCATAAGTCTTATTCTTCTGTTTTTCATCGGCTTTTACATCTAATCTATTTTGTTCTAAATAACATAAACTTACCATATTTCTAATGAAAACCAGAAATTTAGCATGTTGATAAATATGTTGATAAATATATCACGTTTTTTTTATTTCCATGTCAACAAAATGACCTACTTTTGCGAAACAAAAATTAATATATGTTATACATAACCATCACTGATACAATCATTCAAGACTTGTATGCCAAGGCAATAGAGACTTTGACTTACGTGAGTCTTGAACCCGTGGAGAGGAGCTACCTAACCAATAGTTCCGTGTTCTGCTTACATCAACCTGCCAAGCTTTGCCTTGTGCAAGCGAAACCAATGACGAAACCGACGTTGCGGCCCCGTCGCCGTTCGTTTATGCTTGCCCGTAGCTGCAACAATCCTGACAGTGACTCCATAAGCCATTGATAGGAACCCCATCCATTGAGAACGCCCCTGAAAGTCTTGTGTCATGACCTTTGACAACTCACCTGAGTTGTGATTGCTCTTGGTGCAAGACCCGAAAGGACTCAGATCCGGACTTTTCGTCATGCGTCAAGACCTTTGATAACTCACCTGAGTTGTGATTGCTCTTGGTGCAAGACCTGAAAGGACTCAGATTCAGACTTTTTGTCATGCGTCAAGACCTTTAACCCTCAATTGAGTTGTATTTGTTCTTGGTTCAAGAGCTTTTACTACTCATCAGAGGGGACAAGGTGTGGGATGCAGGCTTACAGTCTGATGGAATGGGGTGCAAGCGCATTGCAAGGCACTTTGATGACTCCCTCCGATGGTCAGGCCGCTGCCATCGGAACACAATCATGCGTTACGGCATTGCCGTATTATCACTTTTTTATTAACCTCTAAAAGTTTTAACAATGACAAAACTTTCTAGACTGAGTTTGGTACTGAACTCTGACCAGTACTATGCGGGTCTCATGGAGATCTGCCAACGGTTCGAAGGCTTCACTTCGGACGAGTATCTGAACGGTTTGGTTGCCTCATTGGAGCAAGCCAACAAAGCCATTTTTGACGTCATGCACGTTGAAAAGGCTCGTGTCACCATCAAGCAGGAGAGTCGCCAGCTGATGGAAAGGATCATGGCGATTTCGCGCTACATCGACTCGAGCATGTATGTGCAGGATGACGCGATAAAGGCCAGTGCCTTGGTGCTCAAGCAGGTGTACGACTCCTACAGCAAGCCTTTCGCCTGGATGAAGGTCGACGAGCGGGTGGGTGCAGTGAGCACTTTGTTGCGCAACCTGAACGCGCCCGAAATGCAGGAGCATGTGAGGCGACTGCCCGAGTTGGAGAGCCGCATCGAAGGCGTGCAAAAGGCGTTGACGACATTGAGGGAGGCATTGCAGCAGGTCGACCATGCCAAAGGCACTGCGCCCAAGGGGCAACCCTTGATGTCGATGAAGCGGGAGGCGGCGGACAGGCTTGTGACCTTGGTGGACTATCTCGAAGCCATGGCCGCGAAGCAGCCCGACGACTACGCCGAGCATCTCGCCGTGGTGATGCAAATCATCACAAGGCTGAATGCCACCCGGCGAAAGAGCGACTATCTTCACATCACGGTGGAGCTTGAAGACGACGAGGAGACTTCCGACGAAGAACCTCAGCCCACCGCTGTCGCCTGATTCAAAGGCGATACTTTCTTTTTTAGGCGGATGAACTGATTTGATTAAATATATCCGCCGCCTCCCCATGAGCTTAAGGGCTTGTGGGGAGGAATTTTTTTATTGGGCATAATTTTTCATATTAAGTATGCTGTTTTCTAATGAATCTTTACTATTTTTGTACCGATTTAAAAAAGGAAGAATAGAACCCGACAATGATAAGATTTCGAACATTGCGAATAGTTGAGTGTTTATCGAATAAAAGAAGATGATAATGAACGAGAAATCCCACATCACATCTGTGGCCGATGTTAAGGCATTCTTCCATCATTTGGTTGATGAGCGCAAAGTCAACTTTCATCCGGATGATGACTTTGCAGACTATATCAGCCTTGATGACAAAACGCCGACGTTCACTGATGATGAAATGATTCTGTACAACCGACTGATGGAAGAGTCGTTCGATGCCTGCGAAGCTGCAGGAGTCGACATCTACGAACTCGGCCTTCAGGAACTTGAAAAAGCATTGAAGCCTATTGAGGCTTGAATCTAAATTATTAGAAATAATGCGATATGGAATAGACATTTTCTCCGGAGCTGGCGGACTAAGCCTTGGAGCTGAGATGGCAGGCATAAAAATAAGCACTGCTGTTGAAATCAATAAGAGTGCAGCGCAAACTTTCTTGCGTAATCATAAAGGAGCAGAAGTGGTTCAAGGCGACATCCAAAAGATAAATCCAAAGACTTTAATCAAAGACGAACAACCAGTGTTCGTTATAATGGGCGGACCCCCGTGTCAAGGCTTTTCGATGTCAAATACCAGAACAAGGAATATGGATAACCAGAAAAATTTCTTGTTCCTGGAGTTTGTTCGGTTTGTCCAAGAAATAAGGCCAGCATGGTTTGTCTTAGAAAATGTCTGGGGAATAACTAATATCAATGACGGTAAGACACGGACAATGATAGAAGACCATTTCCGTGCAATTGAAGGGTATAATAATATTTCCTCGTCAATACTTTGGGCTTCCGACTATGGCGTTCCACAGAAAAGAAATCGATTCTTTTTAGTTGGCAACAGATTAGGTATTGACTTTAAGTTTCCCGAAAAGCATACATCACCAATAACAGTAAAAGAAGCAATAGCAGATTTGCCTTCATTACAAAATGGAGAGATGTTAGATGAAGCCGCCTACACACAAACAATTGAAGATGTAAGTGAATATGCGCGATTGATGCGAAAAGGTTCTGATAAAGCTCGTCAAAACTATGTTTCTCGTAACAACGATTTAGTTATCGAACGCTATAAATATATTGGCCAAGGACAAAACTGGCGTGCCATACCTGATTTTTTGATGCAAAACTATGCAGACAAAGGCAGGTGTCATAGTGGAATCTATAAGCGTTTGAGAGAAGACCAGCCATCCGTAGTTATCTCAAATTACAGGAAAAGCATGTTAATCCATCCATGGGAAGACAGAGGGATTTCTGTAAGAGAGGCTGCTCGGCTTCAAAGCTTTCCTGACACCTTTATATTCGAGGGTTCGTTGATGCATATTCAACAACAAATTGGCAATGCTGTTCCTCCACTACTTGCCAAAGCTGTATTCCAACAAATAGTTAAACAAACCAAAGAACATGAGCAAAGATAGAAAACTGGTTCCGAAAGCCTCTACATTGATGGGCTCTCTTCGCTCAATGGGTTATTCTTTTGAGTCTGCTGTTGCTGATGTCATAGACAACAGTATTAGTTCTCATGCACAGAATATCCGAGTATTGTTTCCCACAAGTCCTATGGATGAACTAGCTTTAGGTATTCTGGACGATGGAGATGGAATGTCAGAAGAAGTTCTTTTTGAGGCCATGCGTTATGGTAGTTTTTCCGCAGAAGAAGAACGCGCAGAGGATGATTTAGGCCGTTTTGGAATGGGCCTTAAATCGGCATCATTGTCCCAATGTCGTTGCCTAACAGTGGTTAGTTTTGATGGTAAAGATCTTCATGGACTTACATGGGACTATAACTATATTCTCGAAACAAAGGATTGGCTGGTTCAAGAATTGAGCACCGCTGAAATATCGAATCTTCCTTATATTGAAAAACTCAAAGCTCAGTCCAAAGGAACAATGGTGATTTGGCAAGATTTTGACGTAATATCTAAATCTAGTGGCGGCCAAGTGTACTCTACGCTGATGGAATTTCGTAATTCTTTAGAAAAGACGTTGGCTCTCATTTTCCATCGTTTTTTAGCTGGCATCGGTAATACCCGTTTACACATATTTGTAAATGAATCTGATTTAAAGCCATTGGATCCATTCCTTGAACAGCATCCCAAGACTACTATAAAAAAGGAAATCAAACTGGATGTAATAGATAGCACAGGAGTCGAACGGTTGATACTTATTCGCCCGTTTATTCTGCCATTTGCGACAGAATTGAAAGAAAAGGATAAACAACTCGTTGGCGGTATAGAAAACCTACGTTCAAAACAAGGCTTTTATATCTATCGCAACAAACGTCTTATCATTTGGGGAACATGGTTTGGAATGAAACAACGAGCTGAATTGACTAAGAACACACGCATCAGGGTAGATATTCCCAATTCCTTGGATGATATGTGGAGTATTGACATCAAGAAGCAACAAGCTGCTATTCCTAAGCAAATCCTGCAAAGATTAAAGAAATCAATAGAAGAAGCTCTTGATTTTTCGGTTCGTCAACAAACATACCGAGGACGAACAAAAAAGGTAGACGAAAACATAGATTATATTTGGGATAGAAAAGAAGGGAGAAATAACACATTCTACTATCAAATCAATCGCGAAAGTAAACTATTTCAGTTTGTTCGCGACAAGATGAGCGAAGAGGATTATGGCTATTTGGAAATGCTTCTCGCTGAAATCGAGAATAACATTCCAATCCAACAAATGTATATTGATAAAAGCAATGAGGCAATTTCAGCTCCTGAAGAAACCGCTGGTCGTTTAGACGATATTTATCAATTGGCAGTAACCATGGCTTCTACGATGATTAAAGCTCGTGGTGATGATGTTGAAACCGTAATAGACGAATTATTTAAATTGGAAACATTCCATAAATATCCGCAACTTAAAGAAAAACTTCTTGAAAACTTTGTCACCCATGATAAATGAAAACCAATATACACTACTGAAGCAATTCGCCAAGAATCTGATTGAAGCCGATAAGATGCGAGGTATGGAAATACGCTATGAGGATTTGGATTCCTATATTAATCGGGCTGTGCAATTATTGCAGATAGAGTGTGACAAAGAAACGACAAATCGCCTCTTTGTTGACCTTGAGTATGAATATGCAATTGTTCATGATAGAGGTCATGTTATTTTCAATGACTATGATGAAAAAAGAGAATGGTATTCCAATATGGATATCCAAGACAACTTCTTTTGGTCTCGTTATAAGGATTATCTCATTAATCATACCTCAATCAGTCGTACAAGTATTAATTTACTTGATGATATAACCCTACCTGATATTTTGAATTGCCTTGGTAATCCAAATGATATACTTGAAAAACCTCGTCTTCGTCGAGGTCTCATCATAGGTGATGTTCAATCAGGCAAAACTGCAACGTACACTGGCCTAATTTGTAAGGCTGCTGATACTGGATATAAAGTTGTTATCTTGCTTACAGGCATTACTGAGAACCTTCGTAGGCAGACCCAAGAACGCATAGATGAGGGCGTTGTCGGAATTACCTTAAGGAGAGAAGGAAAAATTGACAAACACCCTCGTGTCGGTGTCGGACTTGACAACAAGGCAATCAAAGCTACTTCTATAACTTCAACATTGAATGATTTTGTAGGCAATTCCCACAATATAACGATGTCATTGGCTAGCAATTCATTGGTTCTTTTCGTCGTGAAAAAGAATGTTTCTGTACTGGAAAGATTATTCAATTGGCTGAAAGACCAGAATATTGACCCCGTTAAAGGTTATGTTGATGTTCCAATGTTGCTTATAGATGACGAGGCAGACAACGCATCAGTAAATACTCGTAAAGACGAAACCGACCCAACTCGTACGAACAAGCTTATCCGTCAAGTATGCAATTTGTTCATGAATGCAACCTACGTTGGATTCACCGCAACGCCTTTTGCTAATGTGTTCATCGACCCTGATTCCGTGAATGCCATGCAACATGCAGATTTATTTCCAGAACATTTCATTTATGCTTTGGAAGCTCCTTCTAATTATGTCGGAGCTGATAAGATATTCTATCCCGAAGGTCAGTATTTCAGAAATCTACGTTTCATCACAGATATAACAGAATACGATTATTCTTCTGAAGAATATC
>JAEETH010000087.1 GCA_016290215.1 Bacteroidales bacterium | reverse complement strand
CACACCGTCATCGCCAAGGGTCTGCCCGCAGGTCCTGGTGGCGCTGTCGGTCGCATCGCCCTCACCAGCGAGAAGGCCAAGGAATACCGTGCCGCTAAGGTGGCCAACATCCTGGTCCGTGAGGAAACCAACCCCGAAGACGTCGAAGGCATGCGTGCCGCTGACGGTATCCTGACCGCCCGTGGCGGTATGACCTCACACGCCGCCCTCGTGGCCCGTGGTTGGGGCAAGTGCTGCATCGTGGGCTGCGACGCCGTGAAGATCGACCTTGAGAAGGGCATCGTGAAGATCGGTGACAAGCAGTTCAAGGAAGGCGACGTCATCAGCTTGAACGGCTCCAAGGGCTGGGTCTATGCCGAGCCCGTCGGTATGATCAACGCCACTGAGAACCCGTTGTTCCAGCAGTTCATGGCACTGGTCGACAAGTACCGCAAGATGGGTGTCCGCACCAACGCCGACAACCCGGAAGATGCCCAAAACGCCATCAACTTCGGCGCCGAAGGTATCGGCCTGTTCCGTATCGAGCACATGTTCTACGGCAAGAACAGCGAAGAGCCGCTGGCCAAGCTGCGAAACATGATTCTGGCCAACACCACCGAAGAGCGTGTGGCTGCCTTGGCCGAACTCGAGCCTTACATCAAGAACGCTGCCAAGGGTACGCTGAAGGTCTTGAACGGCAAGCCGTTGACCTTCCGTCTGATGGACCCGCCCTTGCATGAGTTTGTGCCTCATACCGAAGAGAAGCAACGTGCCCTCGCCAAGGAGCGTGGCATCAGCTTCGAGGAAATCAAGAAGCGCATCGACGCCCTCAACGAAGTGAACCCGATGATGGGTTTGCGTGGCGTCCGCCTCGGCATCGTCTATCCCGAAATCACCGAGACACAGTTCCGCGCCTTGTTCCAGGCCACCGCTGAACTGATGACTGAGGGCTTCGACCCACATCTGGAAATCATGGTCCCGCTGACCATCAACGTCAAAGAGCTTGAGCACCAGAAGGCCATCGCCAACCGCGTGAAGGCTGAAGTGGAAGCCAAGTTCGGTGTCAAGATCAACTACATGTACGGCACCATGATTGAGATTCCTCGCGCTACTTTAGTGGCCGACCAGATTGCCAGCGTAGCCGAGTTCTTCAGCTTCGGCACCAACGACCTCACCCAGATGACCTTCGGCTTCAGCCGCGACGACGTCAACGCCATCGTGAAGGACTACATCGAAGAGAAGATCATCCCTGCCGACCCGTTCAACACCCTCGACCAAGAAGGCGTTGGCCAACTCGTCAAGTTGGGTGTCCAGCGTGGCCGTAGCCAGCGCGCCAACCTGAAGTGTGGCGTCTGCGGTGAACACGGTGGTGACCCCGCTTCGGTCCACTTCTTCTACAAAGCTGGCTTGAACTACGTAAGCTGCTCGCCGTTCCGCGTTCCCGTCGCACGTCTGGCTGCTGCTCAGGCCGCTATTGAGGAAGAGAGAGCGAAGTAAGAATGCTGAATTATGAAATCGAAGATTCAGCGAAGCTAATGCTGAATGACGGCCTCCGAGGTTTCGGAGGCTGTTTTTTTATTCTAGTTTTTAAATAATCTGCACCTGATATTGTTAATTCAAACATTGTTGTTACTTTTGCAAATTGAAAATCACCAATGATGGATTACGAAGAAAGCAATAATAGTATGGCTTCAGAGCCTTCCGTAGCCCTGTATTACGGTTCAAGCACCGAATTAAGAGAAAGCGGAATCATCCCTGAATTATCCCATCTTAACAAAGCGGATACGCTTTGGATTATCCGTTTCTTACAAAGGCAATTGGAACAAATGAGAATAGATGAGATAAAAAGTCAAGAGCCAGATATTGACCCAATGTATGGATTGAACTATTTAAAAAGCATCCATGAGGGTATGCCTGACTATGAAGAATTAAGAGCCGAATATATACAAGAAAAATATGGCGTTTGATTATGAAAGTTTTCCTCGATACCAGTGTTTTTGCCGAGTATATATTTGAACGAGATCAATTCAAATCGGTTCAACGAATATTTCAAGTCATTGAAAACAAAGAAATTGAAGCTATAACCTCATCAGCCAGCATTTACACCTTGACTTATTTGTCTGAGCAAATGCTAAAACGCAAAGGTATTCATCGTCCTGAATTGACTGAGCAGGTTCGAAAAATCATTTTCAGCATACTGCAACTTGTTCATATTGGGAACTTGGAACAAAGCGATATGATATCAGGAGTAAACGACACCAGTTTTTCCGATATTGAAGACTGTTTTCAATATCAATGTGCTTTGAAAAACCAGTGTTCTTACTTGATTTCCATAAATATCAAAGACTTTCCCAACGCATCAACCTCAATAGAAACAATAACACCTATTGAATTTGTGGAAAAAATCACACCCTCTCTACATCAATAGCATTCTCCAACATATACACCAAATATCCCCGAATCTCCTTATCAGTCATTTCCTTCAAGGCGTTGGTGTATAGTTTCACTTGTTCGTTATACTTTTCATTTGGTTTACCTGTCTTATAATCAATCAAATAAATGGCATCGTCAAGCTCGGTATAGCGGTCGAAACGACGGATTGCACCTTGATATAAGACTTCACATTCCGTCTTCACTTTGGCATCGGGACCAAAGGCTGGCGCAATCAGCGGATGTGATGCCATCTGGTTGAACCTGTCACGAACCCAGTCGGCAGACGCTTGGTCGAGGGTTCCATCAGCGAGATTAGGTTTCAGGACAGCGTCCAAATCCTCACGATAACGAATCCCTGAAAGGATTTCATGCACCTTCTCGCCCCATTCACGTGGCAACAGCTTTTCACTCTTCGATTGCCAAATAGATGTGGGATTGGAATCCACCTTGATTTTCCCAAACCAATCCCCTGCCACCGATTCAGTCTTCAACTCTTTCTTCTCTTCCTTCTCCTTTTCTTTCGGTTTCATGAAATCGGGACTGCCGAACTGATACACCAAGGCATTATCGCTTGGCATTTGATGGCCTTTCTTGTCTTCAAAGAAATCACGGATGATATTGGGCTTGTCGGCCTTGGTTTGTTTGGCTATGACATACAGACGCTGTACGGCACGGGTAAAGGCTACATAAAGCAGATTGAGGTTGTCCAATTGGTTGCTATTCTTTTCTTTTTCAACCAATTTCAAGGCTTCTTCGCCCATGTTCTCCGCTTTTGAATCTAATTTAAACAGCACCTTGTCCAAGTTAGGAATGGCTTCAAAACCCAATTCCGTAGGACTCAGCCATTCTTCTGCCGACCTACTTCGATTCAACTTTTCATCCAAGTCGATGATGGCTTCGGGGTAAATGACCACGGGGAACTCCAAGCCCTTTGACTTGTGGATTGTCATGATCTTCACCGCATTGCCACCTGCCGACATCACAGAAAGCTTGTCTTGTTTTTTGTCCCAATATTTCAAAAACTCGGCCATGCCTTCGCTCGGTCCCGACTGCCATTTGAACACCTCCTCCATAAAATAATTCAAAAAAGCATCATGGATGGTATCGAAATGATAGATGCGCAACAAGTTAGCACAAAGGTCATAAAGACAAGTCGCCTTAGAAAGTGCTTCATGCAACACGCCAGCCTCACCAATGCCCATCACGGGCTCAATTGCCTGTTCTCCGATGGCAACTGCCTTCACAGCATCAAAGGACTGGCTGATATCACCTTCAAAATCAGGATGCTGCACCAATTTCCAATAATGCAGCACATTGGCGACATCCGTTTCATTGTCGCCATAAAGAAGATAACGCAACGTGTTCACCATCAGTTGCACCTTGTCGGACGACTTAAGCAAAATCGAATCTTGAGAGATAACAGGAATTCCTTTGTCGTTCAAGTAGTTGGCCATTTCGGAGCCATAGTCCGACTTTCGAGTGAGCAAGGTAATGTCGGCAAATTGGTAGCCATACTTTTCCTTCAGTTCACGAATGATGGCCTCTACCCTTTCAAAACAATACTCGGGTTGCTCCTCTGCATCATAAAGTTCCACCTGCACCAAACCTTCGTCGGTCTTGGCTTTCTTTTGGAAGATGTTCACGCCTTCGTCGGTGCCGGGCTTTTCCGCCACATACACCTTTTGCAGCTCGGGCGACAGGTTTGTATAAACCGACTCAAAGAAAGCATTATTGAAATCAACCACCTGGGAAAACGAGCGGTAGTTGGTGTCCAAATTCTTGAAGGCAAAATTGTCCTTAAGGTTCTGCTCAAACTGACGGAAAGCCACCTCACGTTCATCTTGAGGCAAGGCATAGATTTCAGGCAGTCTGACGATTTGTTCCACCTCGCCGCTGCGGAAACGGTAGATCGACTGCTTGCCATCGCCCACCACCATGCTCATATTGCCATCGGCCAAACCATTGTCAATCAGCGGCAAAAGGTTCTGCCATTGCAAGATGGAAGTATCCTGAAATTCGTCCACGAATACGTGACGGAACTTTTCCCCAATGCGCTCATACACAAAAGGCACCGAGAAGTCGCCCATCACCGTGTTAAGCAACTTGTTGAACTCCGAGATATGCACAATTTCATCCTCGTTAGCCAATTTGTCGAACTCCATGCGAATCTGCGCTCGAAGCGCATACAAATAAAGCAAATCACGTTGCGACCTGTAAAACAAGAATTCACCCAAGCCACTCTGCACCAGTGCTTTAATCGACTCTAAAATTGGCAGAAGCTCGGCATTGATTGCATCAGTCCGAGGCTTGCCCAACTGTTTTTCGCCCTCTTTTGAGAAACAATTCCGCTTTTCAAGAACTGCATTGAAACGCGGGCTGGGCTGACCATATTCTTTTTTGGAGAGTTTCCTAAGATAAGAGACAAAACCCGTCTTTCCGTATGAATAGTACTCATCATTAAGGCCGTATGCCGTTTCTATCCTTCCAAAATCATCCAAAAGCGACTTCAATCCTTGCTCAAAACCACGGGTTTTACCATTCAGGAAATCAAGGGTTTGTTTATATTGACCTGCGTTCTGGATGTTGTTGCTTCCATCCTTTTGGTAGGCCTTTTCGGTCATCAGTTTTGCTACAAACTCAGTCAGCTGGATTTCGATGGGCGTATAGCGTTGGTTGTCGAATTGATTGTTGCTGAAGTCGACGAGCAAACGGGTTAGGTAATCCTCCTGGTCGCTGATTCTCAATCCTAAATTCTCTGTAATTGTCTCCGCCACCTCGTCTGTGTCGATACTGACAGCATATTGACTGGGCAAGCCAAGGTCATGGGCAAAGGAGCGCGACAGTTTCTGCACAAAAGCATCGATGGTGCTCACGCAGAAACTGCTGTAATCGTGCATGATACGCGTCATCAAATTTTGTGCATTGCGTTTCAAATCCTCATCGGATATGGCCAATTCCTCTATCAGCCTCGCCTCCATCGACTTAGGGTTAACTTCCTTGCTATCAATGATTTCCTGAAGTGTCTTCACGATTTTGGCTTTCATCTCATTGGCTGCGGCATTGGTAAACGTGATGGCCAAAATGTTTCTGAAATTGGCCACAGCACCCTCGCTGCCAAGGCACAGTTTCAAGTATTCCTTAATCAGCGTGAAGGTCTTTCCTGCCCCGGCCGAGGCTTGAAAGACTTTGAAATTGGAGGTTTTTCCCATGACAATCAGTTGTTTTCTTTTTTCCTTGGCCTGAGTAACGGCTGGCTGGAGTTGATGGTGGTGCTCCGCTTTTTAAACAAGTCACGAAGCGTATTGAACGAGCGGCTGTACGACAAACCCAAGCCTTGGGTGTAAGGCGAACGACGGTCGAATGCCAAGCTGTTAAAGTTTGAGTTGTAGTTGGAATGGTTGTAGAAGTGCGCCTGTAACCGTCCGTCTTGCGTCAACTTGTAGTACATGTCGAATTCGCCGACGATGCTTGAAGCGTTGTTGGCATTGTAGCTCGTCATCATACCCACATTGGTCTCGATGGTCAGACGATTTTCAAAAAAATGCGTACGCAAGGCCAGCTGATACTCATCGAACGTATTGGCGGTGCCGGCATGATAGTTGAGACCCACATTGATATTGTCGGTGATATTCATCTGCATACCTGCGCCCAAGACATTATAAATGTTCACATTGGCAGTACCTGCACCCACGTATGAGAAGGAATTCAGCACCAACAACGATAGGGCTTGCTGCTGCATTAAGGCCTGGTTGGTTGTGTCGACAATGGAAAACACCGTCTGGGTGATGTCCTCAGAGGCATTGGGCAACCTCATTCCAAAGGTAAGGGAAGGATTGAGCAAGGCACCATTCAAGTGAATCAAGCATTCCACATTGACATTGCTGTTGTTAGCGGTAGAGTCAACCTGAAGGCCCAAACTCGACAACGAAGCCCTAACAGAATAAGAACCCGTGGCACTGATACGACCATCCGTCGGGTCGCCCGTCCACGACAGCGAGCCGCCCGATTTCAGGTTAAAGGTTCTGCTTACCAAGTCCATCAAGTTCAATTGGAAACGACCGTTCTTGATGGTGTAATTGCCAAACATCTTAAAATCTTCAGAAGTGGCGGTGCTCATATTCACATTGCCGTTACCTGTAGCTTCAATGGTACCGAGGTTGTTGGGCAGGATGATTTTCAGGTTGGCGTCGTCGGTGGCTGTCACATTCAGATTCATACCGAATTTGCTCTTGACCACCTCAATAACTTCCTCTTCTTCCTCACTTTCTTCCGCATTGTTGACAAAAATGATAAAGTCATTGTCTTTCACCTTTGCGGATTTGTTAAGCGGAATGGTGACATTGGTGCCTCGGCTGGTCAACGCGTTGATGTCCAACTTAATGTCTTTGAAGGGCCCCGAAACCCTTATAAAGCCACTGGCGACAGCGGTGCCATAGAAAGTGTCGTTATGCGCCCTCGTCGTAGCCAAAGCCAAGAAGTCACGAGGATACAGCCTCAAATCCAAGTCAAAGTCTTTCAGCTTGTTGTGATTGATTTTGCCTTCCACAAAAGCCCTATTACCCACCGTATCGGTAAGCATCATGTTTTCAAATGTAATGGTCTTATTGTCGACCAAAATGGTAGGGTTGAAGGTATAGAACGTGTTCAGATAATCAATCTTGCATCCGCCATCTTTTATTGCCAAACGGCCTTGGATGTCAGGCTGTTGGAGCGATCCAGTGACGGCAATCTTGCCGTTGCCAAAACCTTGCATCCGTGTCACGATGCCCGAAAGGAAAGGATTGAGCACATTGAGTTGCAAGGAGTCCAACTCAATTGTAAAATCCAGATTATCAGTCTTGCGCGCCGTATAATACGAGCCATACATATTCAGCGTTTTCCTTGTGTTATTGAGGATGTTCACGTTGAGGTCAACGGACTTGTCTTCATTGTTCCACAAACTCTTAATAAGCGCATCACCAACATGATTCCCGTTCAAGCCAAGCCTTTGGACCTCCAAGTTAGCCAAAACCATCGGTTTTTCCTTCAAACTGCTCACTACGGCATCACCTGAGACAAAACCGTCAACATCGAAGCCTGCTCTCTTGAAGAGAACATCAAGGTTGGAAAGGTCGAACTGGCGCATCGCAACGGACAAAGTATCACCCAAGGCCATGGGCACATATCCATCCAAACGGATGGATTGGGAATTGTAGTTCAACAAGATGTTTGACAATAACGTCCGACCATCGGTCAAGTCGATGTAGTTGTCAGGCGAGATCGACCATACCGAGTCGTTGATATGCACGTCCGCATTCGTCACGGAGAAAATGCCGCCTTTTTCATGAGGATGGAAATAAGTCTCAATCAAGGCTTTATTGTGGTCTTCCAGTTCGTCATCGTCCCATCTGAGACGGGCAAAAACCGTGTCATTCGTCATCCGCGTGATGATGGAGATGTTGTCCAAACCAAAAGCAGTGGTGTCGTTTTCATTTTCCTTGGCAAAAGCGATTTCATCCACTCCCAAAGTCGTTATGGCAGTGTTCATGAAGCTGAAATGTTTCAACTCTATATCACTGACATCCAGCGAACCCACTTGCACATTCTTCGAACGAACAGTGAGGTTCAAGGCATTGTTGCGCGAAGTGAACGTGCCATTCAAAGTCGTGTTTTTGGCAATCTTCACTGACGGCATCAGCAAGCGGCTGAGGGTTTCCGTGTCTTTCAGCGTCAGCTGCACCGTAAAGTCTTGATCCACTTCGTGTTCTTCTTTGTATTCCTGGTATTTCTCACGGTTTTCCTCCCAAATCGGGAAATGCACAAAGGAATCGGCGTATTCGTTGAGGGTCATCAACAAACTGGCGAAGTTCATCTGACCTGCCATCTCGAAATTGAAGAAGTCGCAATTCATCTTGATACGACGCTGCATCAGGTTGTCGTTGATGATAGAAGCATTGAAACTTTCCATGAAATACGACCCACGGCTGTCACGATACAGTGTGCTGTCAAGACTTAGCGAACCTTCCAAATCATCGAGATCGAAGCCCGTCATATTCGCGTAAATCTTTGTGCTAATCTTCGAAATAGTGTCGCCCTTAATGAGTTTCAAAGCACCCAGGTCAACATAATGAATATCGGCCTCGAAGTCAGACTTGGGGTGTTTTGTGTTCTGGAAGTCAATCAAACCATTGAAGTCAAGCGCGATGTCGTCATCGTCAATCTTCAGATAACCTTTAAACAGGTTCTCTTCCATGGCCCCCTTAAGCGTGATCACATCGACATTCTTACCCAACAGTTTGATTTGACTCACCTGACCGTCAAGACTCAATTCGGGATTGCCCTTTTGCGGGAACATGATGGAGAAATCAGCGTTCATGTCGAGGTCGCCGATATACTTGGTGGCATTGGCTATCGTCCCTGCTTTCACCCTGTCGGCACGGATATAACCGTCAAAGAGATTGTCACCGTTTTGGAATTTCGATCGTGAAATGGAGGCATCAATGTCACCAATACCAGAGGCAAGATTAATGTCCGACTTGAAATCGTTATAGGAGCCTCTGAAATTGAGTGACAGGCGGCTGTCGCCCATAGGACGTAACGACTCTGGAATAGGTATAGTCTCTGTTTTGGAAGGGATGTAGAAATTAGCCAAGTCGTCGTAGTTGAACCGCATGTTCTTGATGTTCAGCGTATGGTAGCCGTTTTCGAAGTTAAGCGGATGCATGCTGATGCTGCCTTGGAATGAGGTCGACTTCCCCAATGCCACCTTCATGTCATCCAAGCGGAAATGCTCAATAGGACCAGTGAAATGACCTTCAAGATTCACTTTGTTAGGCATTTTGTACATCACTTCGGTAAAAACGCCAATATCGGAAAGCATTACATCAGTCGGACGAATATTGGCATCGAAAACGACCGAATCGACAAAACTGCTGAAGTCGTCGAAACCATTGTACAACATGTTGAGGTCCATGTCGAAACGGCTGTTGTTGGTCTCCATTTGCATGCCGTTGAGACGAATGCCACTTTGCGAAACGATGGCATCAGCTTGGAAACGCTTCAGATCCAAACCACTCAATTCCTTGGCACTCAAATTGGCAATGGCAGCTCGGATGGAGTCGCCTTTCATATAGAAATCCCTGGCTTCCAAGAAGATGTCGTCAAGGTCGAGATGTGAATAATCCATGAGATGCTTTGCCGTCTTCAGCGAATCCGACTTGTTTTGGTCCCACAACATGAAGTCGACATTCTTCAAGGAAATCTTGTCAACGATAATTTCCATAGGCTTCGACTCTTTCTCTTTGGGCTTGTCGGAGGCGAAGGCATCCACCAAAAAGGCAAAGTTCATCTTGTCCTCTCCCGCGTAGGTAATCAAATTGGCTTCCGTGTCGCGCAGTTCCACGTTCTCTAGATGGATTTTATCATCCAACAGCTCTGTGATGTTGATTTTCGTCCGCAACGCCCCAATTTTAGCCAAAGTATTGTCATTCAAATCCTTGACCATGACATCATCAAAAATAACCCGAAAATCGGGCGTAACGATCAGACGACCCACCTTGACGTCGGCACCAGTTTTTTCAGAAAGATAGCCACCTGCAAAACGAACGGCAAACTTCTGAACGATAGGGTCTTGTATGGCAATGAAAAGGCTCGTGATGATGGCCAGCACCACCATAAAAAACACCAAAATGCTATGGATAATCTTTTTTTTAATACTTTTGACCCTCCAAATTGAGACCCATGAACGAATACATTTTAGGCATCGAATCATCGTGCGACGACACCTCTGCCGCAGTGCTTCAAGGCACACGTGTGCTCTCCAATGTCATTGCCAGCCAGAAGGTTCACGAGCAATACGGGGGCGTGGTCCCCGAGCTCGCGTCGCGTGCCCACCAGCAAAATATCATCCCCGTCATCGACACGGCCTTGAAGACTGCAAAAATAGAAAAAAATCAGTTATCCGCCATCGCTTTTACTCGCGGCCCCGGACTTTTGGGCTCGCTGCTCGTAGGCACCTCATTTGCAAAGGCTTTCGCGCAGACCTTGAACATCCCCATGGTGGAAATTGACCACATGAACGCGCATATCTTGGTGCATTTCGCCACCGATGACACCCATACCGAGGTGCCCGACTTCCCGTTCCTGTGTCTCACCGTCTCGGGAGGCCACACCCAAATCGTGGTGGTGAAGGACTATTTCGACATGGAAGTCATCGGCAA
>JAEETH010000086.1 GCA_016290215.1 Bacteroidales bacterium | reverse complement strand
CGACCTTGGCAAGGTCGTGCTCTACCAACTGAGCTATTTCCGCAAAAGCGGAGCGGAAAACGAGACTCGAACTCGCGACCCCGACCTTGGCAAGGTCGTGCTCTACCAACTGAGCTATTTCCGCTTTGCGAATTGCGCGGCAAAAGTACAACTTTTTTCAATACCGCAAGCAATTTTGAGAAAAAATTTCCAGTTTTTTTCTTGGACACGAATAACCATGAATATGTCACGAATTTGACATAAATTGTTTTTCTGAATAATTCGTGTTCAATTTGTGGAAATTTATGTTGAAAATCAACAATTTGCATTTCATCAACATTCCTTTCTCGCAAACCGAATTGAGTTTTTCGTGTAATTCTTTGTAGTTTTACGCCGAGTTTTGCGTCTAATTGGCAAACGATTCTGAACGATGAAAGAGAAAGAAACGGAATTTGCAAACATCGTGAAAGCGCACAAAAACACCATCTTCACCGTGTGCTACCTCTTCTCGAAGGACCAGGACGAGGTGAACGACCTGTTCCAAGAGACGCTCATCAATCTGTGGCGAGGCTTCGGCACATTCAAGGGGCAATGCGACGTGAAGACTTGGATTTGGCGCGTCAGCCTCAACACCTGCCTCACCGCCGAGCGCAAGAAGAAACGCCGCGTGGAAACCGTGCCACTCTCGATGGACATCAACCTCTTCACCGACACCGACGATGACACAAAGCAAATCCAGCAACTCTACAGTCGCATCAACAGATTAGGGCTGGTCGATAGAGCCATCATCCTGCTTTGGCTCGAAAATATGAGTTACGAGGAAATCGGGCAAATCATCGGTATCTCCACCAAGAATGTCTCCGTCAAACTGGTCAGAATCAAGGAACAACTGAAGAAAATGTCAAACGACTAAAAACGCAAAGCAATGGAAAACAATGAATTGGAAGAAATGCGGGCGCAATTGGCCACCTTAAACGAAAAGCTGGAAAACGAAAGCATCGTTGACGAAAGGCTTGTCAATGAAGCCACAAAAAAGCACATTTCCGAATTGCAGCGGAAACTGATTGGCAGAATCGTCTTAATTTCCGCGTGGGCAGTTTTCTTTTATTGGAGACTTGAACTTGGGATATTTTTACTTTGGTGCGTGGGTCTCCTCGCCATAAGCATTTACATGTATCTTGTGGTTCGCCAAGGCAATTCCGCATCCATGCCTGTGACGGAATACGCACGACGGCTCCGTAAGGCCCTGAAAATCTACAAAAAAGGGAACAGGTTCCTATGGATTTTAACCATTTTGCTCATAATGGCTTGGGCAACATACGTGCTTGTCTTAAATTGGCCATCAAATTTAGAACAAGTATTTACCGTTTTCTTTGTGTGTTTCATGATTGCCCTAATTTTGTTGGTGGCCTATTTTATCAGCAACGTATATGTTTCGCCTGAAGTCGAACTGAAGTTGGAGATGGTTTTGGAGGATTTGGGCAAAGACAATCAGGATGCTGAATAAACGGGAACGATTTTTGTAGTATTTAAAGCATATTATACCAGTTAAATCCTTAAAAATCACATTCTTTGAAGAAAATTTACTTTCTAGTGCTTTTGGTGGCACTCTCATTCCAAAGCGCCTTGGCACAAAACAATGATAACCAGACTTCATGCGAATACTTCGCGGATGTAAGCTTCATAATTGTTGTCATTGTCCTCTGTGTTATTGCTGCGGCTTTGATGTTATTCAAGGTTTTGGGACTGATAGATTTTTTCAATCTTAAAAGAAGCAAAAAGAGCAAAACGAAGGCAGATGGCAATGAGACAAAATGAATTAACCAGGAATAAATAACGCAATGGCAAACTATTATTACGATTTACCACCTTTCCTAATAAAGCATCCCGAACATCCACAAAGGAATGCGATTCAAATGACCTATTTCCACATCATCAATGGCGAGATAACAACACATTTTCTGCTTTCTAAAGCATAAGAATTATATATTTTATACTTCCCAAAGCATAAAATTTACAAAAATCATACTTTAGAGAACAGAATTTGATTTACTGGACTGCTTCGTGCCTCGCAGTGACACGAAGCGAAGACAAAGCCAATCAATGATTCAGCAACTTCTTAATCTCATTCAACTTCATCAAGGCCTCAACAGGAGTCAAAGTATCGATATTGGTATTGAGAATGTCCTCCTTGATCTGCAAAAGCAGTGGGTCGTCCAATTGAATGAAACTCAACTGCATGGCGTCGTCTTGAGGCTTTGCAGCGGCTTTTTCAACATCTTCACTGGTGTGTGATTTCTCCAAAACAGACAACAATGCCGTGGCACGTTCGATGACCTTGCGCGGCATACCTGCCATCTCGGCCACGTGGATACCGAAACTGTGGGCACTGCCGCCACGCTTCAACTTGCGCAAAAACACCACCTTGTTGCCGACTTCCTTCACCGACACATGGTAGTTCTTGATGCGGGCAAAAGAGTCCTCCATCTCGTTCAGTTCGTGGTAATGCGTGGCAAACATCACCTTGGCGCGACTCACGGGATGGTCGTGGAGGAACTCGGTGATGGCCCAAGCGATGCTGATGCCGTCGTAGGTGCTGGTGCCGCGCCCAATTTCGTCAAGCAACACAAGGCTCCGCGACGACACATTATTCAAGATGCTCGCTGTCTCATTCATCTCCACCATAAACGTTGATTCCCCTGAAGAGATATTGTCGGAAGCACCCACGCGAGTGAAAATCTTGTCCACCAAGCCGATACGCGCCGAAGCCGCAGGGACGAAACAGCCCATCTGCGCCATCAGCACAATCAAAGCCGTCTGACGCAACAAGGCCGACTTACCCGACATATTAGGACCCGTGATGATGATAATTTGTTGCTTGTCGCGGTCAAGATAGACATCGTTGGCGATGTAACTCTCTCCCACAGGCATCATCTGCTCAATAACGGGGTGGCGACCATCTTTAATGTCCAAGACAAACGAATCATCGATGAGGGGCTGCACATAGTTGTTTTTCAGCGAAATGTCGGCAAAACTCACCAAGCAGTCGATACGCGCCACGATGGAAGCATCTACCTGTATCGGTTCCACAAACTCCGTCACGGCGGTAACCAATTCATTGTAAACCCGCTGCTCGATGATGCTGATTTTCTCCTCCGCGCCAAGGATTTTCTGCTCGTATTCCTTCAGTTCCTCAGTGATGTAACGCTCGGCATTGGTCAAGGTCTGCTTGCGGATCCATTCTGCTGGCACCTTGTCTTTATGCGAGTTGGTGACTTCGAGATAATAGCCGAACACGTTGTTATAGCCCACCTTCAACGAGGTTATGCCCGTGGCTTCCATCTCGCGACGTTGTATGCCCATCAAATATTCCTTGCCCGAACGTGACAGGTTACGCAAGTCGTCCAATTCTGGATCGACACCTTCTGCAATGTAGTTGCCTTTGGAAAGCAAAGCGGGCGCATCAGGATTCAAGTCTTTTTTGATGCGTTCGCGAATGGAGACACAAGGATTGAATTGTTCGGCAAAACGCAGCAAAGCAGGATGTTGACTCTCCTCACAAGCCATTTTCAACACCTCGATTTGATCCAAGGCACGTCCCACTTGCAACAATTCCCGCGGATTGACTCGCGACAATGACACCTTGGAAATCAGGCGCTCCAAGTCACCCACCTGACGAATGGCATCCTGAAACTTTTGGATGGCGTCGCGATGCTCAACAAAATAGCGTACCACCTCATAGCGAGCCTCGATTTGTTCCTTGTTCTTCAACGGCAGGCTCAGCCAGCGGCGCATCAGTCGACCGCCCATGGGTGAAACCGTTTTGTCGATGACGTCAATCAAAGTCTTTGCGTTAAGATTGGATGTGTGCAGCAACTCCAGATTGCGGATAGTGAACTTGTCGAGCCACACATATTGCCCCTGGTCAATGCGCGAAAGCGAGGTAATATGATTCAGTTTATCGTGTTGTGTCTCAATCAAGTAATGAATTGCAGCACCTGCCGCCACAATGCCTTTCGGAAAATCGTCGACACCAAAGCCCTTCAGCGAAGCCGTATGGAAATGCTTGTTAAGGATTTCATTGGCGTAGTCATCCGTGAAAACCCAGTCGTCGAACACCGTCAAATAATACTTCGCGCTGAACAGGTCTATGAAATCCTTCCTTTTGTTGCGTTGCACCAACACTTCCGAGGGATTGAAACTCTGCAACAGCTTGTCAATGTATTCATTGGAGCCTTGAGTCAGATAAAACTCACCCGTCGAAACATCCAAAAAAGCCACACCCGAAATCTCTTTGTCCAAATGCACTGAAGCCAAAAAGTTGTTCTCTTTTTGCTCCAACACGCTGTCGCTGTAGGTCACACCAGGCGTCACCAGCTCAATCACGCCTCTTTTCACCAGTTTCTTAGTCAATTTCGGGTCTTCAAGTTGCTCACAAACAGCCACTTTCAGTCCAGCACGCACCAATTTGGGCAGATAGGTGTCCAGGGCATGATGCGGGAAGCCTGCCAACTCAATGGAATCGGCGACGGCACTTGATCGTTTGGTCAGCACAATGCCCAAAATCTCGGAGGATTTCACTGCATCTTCGCCGTATGTCTCATAAAAATCGCCCACGCGAAACAACAGCATAGCATCGGGATATTTCGCCTTGAAGGAGAAATACTGCTTCATCAAAGGGGTTTCGGTCGCTTTTTCTGCCATAAAACACGAATTAATGGGTACAAAAGTACAAAATATATCCGCATTAATGGCGGGGCAACACCTTTTTTCATTTATTTTGCCGCAAAAAGAGAAACCCATGCGCAAACTTAACATGGACGAGCTGAACCGCATCAGCAAGGAAGATTTTGAAACGGCGGAAAAACTACCTATTATAATAGTGCTCGACAACATCCGATCGCTGAGCAACGTGGGAGCCTTCTTTCGCACCGCCGATGCTTTCCGCATCAAAGAACTGCTGTTATGCGGCATCACTGCCTGCCCTCCCCACCGCGAAATCCACAAGACCGCCTTGGGTGCCGACGAAACCGTCAGATGGCGATATTTTGAAACCACCGAAGCCGCCTGCAAAGCCCTAAAGGCCGAAGGGTATCGTATCTTTGCCGTCGAGCAGGTGGAAGGCAGTTTGCCTTTGCAGGATTTCGAGTTTGAACCCAACACTGCATACCTTTTGGGTAACGAAGTGGAGGGGATCAGCGATGAGGCACTGCCGTATTGCGAAGGTGCCATCGAACTGCCCCAAGAAGGCACAAAGCACTCCATCAACGTATCGGTCTGCGCCGGTATTGTCATGTGGAAAGCCTTCGAACACCTTTTTTTGAAGCCAATAAAGAGATGAAAAACAAGCTTTTTTTGCCTAAAAGGACAAAAAACGCGATTTTTTCGACAATTTTTCAACAATTTTTCAACAATTTAGTGTTGACAATTGAAATATTTCCTATTTTTGTCGCTAATTAGAATAAATAGGAAAAGAAGAAATATTGAATTCAACAAATAACTAATTAAATTACAAACCTAACACAATTTCGTTATGAAGAAAAATTTGACAATTTCAAAGCTGTTGATGCTTGTCATCATGGCTGTCCTTCCCTTCAGCATGTATGCCCAGGAAGGTAAGAAGAAAACTAAACCCGTTGAAAGGTACTGGTACATCCAGGCTGACGGAGGTCTCTCCATCAACCATGGTGACTTGGCCAACTACGAGGGTGGTGTTTGGAACGATTTCAAGCATTTCTGGAACAATGGTGAAGCCATCAAGAACTGGAATGCCCATTTTGGCGTTGGTTACCAATTTGGTAAAGTCGTCGGCTTGAACCTGAAAGGCGGTTACGGTCTCCTCGCTGGTCACAAACACGGACAACCCCTCGCTTTCATCGATGCTCCTGCCAAAGCCTATCTGACCGATCTGGCTCTTGACAAGACCAACTACATTGAAGGCAACTTGAACTTGACCCTCAATCTCTTCAACATGTTCAAATACAACCCGAGAAGAGTTATCAACTTAGTGCCTCATGTCGGTATTGGTGGTATCTACTACAAGGCTGGTGCTATCTATCAACTGGATGAAAACGACAAGCCCGCCGAAACCCCATTGGCTGCTCAGAAGGATAAGCGCGAACTTACCTTCACCGTTCCCGTTGGTATGGAAATCACCTTCAACATTGCTCCTAAGTTTGACCTCTTCCTCGACTACACCTACCTCTTCACCGGTTCCGACAAGCTCGACCAAATGATGAAGAAATACAAAGAAGGTTACTACACTGAAGAGAACCGTGTCATCAACGACAAGGACATGTACAGCCAGTTCAACCTGGGTCTCCGCGTGAAGTTCAACAATCCTTGCGACATCGAGAAGATGGCTCGCGAATCGAAGAAGATCACCTACCGCGTCAATCCTGACCCGCTGGTTGAAGGCGAAGACGGCAAGGTTTGCTTCGATGTCATCGTCACCGTTCCTGCCGAATACTTCGAGAAGCAGGCTGTCATGAACCTGAAGCCTTATCTGGCTTACAAGGGTGGCCAAATCGACCTCGATCCTATCACCTTCGTTGGCGAAAAGGTTAAGGGCGAAGGCGACTTCCGCGTCAACTACAAAGAAGGCGGCGAGTTCACCAAGCACTATTGCAAGGACTATGTGCCTGAGATGGAAAACTGCGAGCTGAAGGGCGACCCGATGTTCTATGTCTACGAAGGCACCATCTATCCTACTCAGGAAGAAATCGTGAACAACACCTATTTCACTCAAGGCAGCACCGTGAAGCTGGCCGATGGCGTCATTCCTCAACCCAAGAAAGTTGACCCCGTCTACGACACCGTTTGGGAAACTGTCGACAAGGAAGTCGCTGTGAAGAAGCTCACCTATTTCTTCAACAAGGACAAGTACAACATCGCTGACAGAAGAAAACTCAACAACGAAGCCGACGCTGCTTTCAAAGACCTGATGAAGGCTGGTGTTACCAACTTCGAAATCAGAGCTTGGGCATCACCTGAAGGTGAAGAAGGCCACAACAACGAGCTGTCCAACAACCGTTGCGGTGCCGCCGACAAGCAGATGAAGAAACTTGCCAAGAAGACCGCCGTCGAAATCAACGGTAAGGGTTACGGTCCTGACTGGAACACCTTCGTTGAACTCGTTGCCGCTTCCGATCTGAAGGACAAGGATGCTATCGTGAACAACATCAACAAGTCGAGCAACAAGGAACAGACCATCCGCGAAATGTGCGACATCTATCCTCAACTCGAAAAGGACATCCTGCCTCAAATCCGCCGCGCCGAGGTTTACACCACCGAGACGGTTCAAGAGAAAGTGATGAAGCTGGTTGAAAGAAAGTAATCGACCTCTTTAGTAACGAAGAAAGCCGCTCAATCGAGCGGCTTTCTTTTTTTGTACCCTTCAAAGAATCACAAGGAAACCCGATGCAACCCAATGTCATAAGGACGGTCGATGACATCGATGATGCGCCGGTAGTCGCTTTCGTATGCAACGAAATCAAGACGGCTCGTGTCAAGCAATAAAATCCTCATATTGCCCTGCTGCTGGTTGAGGAAATTCAAATAACCCTGCTGGATGTCGGCCAAATAACCATCACTGATTTCCTGCTCGTAACTGCGACCTCGCTTGCGGATGTTGCGCTGCAAACGTGCCACGTCAGCATAAAGATACACCAACAGCTCAGGCTTGGGCATATCGGAAAAGATGATGTTGAAGAAACGAGAGAACAGCTGGTATTCGTCCTCTTGCAAGTTGTTACGCGAGAAGATTAGCGACTTGGCGACATAATAATCCGAGATGATGAAGTCTTGGAACAAGTCGAGCATACCCAACTTATCCTTCAACTGCTGATAACGCAAAGCGAGAAAAGTCATTTCTAACTGAAAGGAATACTTTTCCGGCTCCTTGTAGAACTTGGGCAGAAACGGGTTTTTGTCGCCCTCAAACTCCTCAAGCACTAATTTGCCGTTGAAATCATTGGCAATACGCGTGGCTAAGGTGGTCTTGCCCGCCCCGATGGTTCCTTCTATGGCGATATAATTGTATTGCATAATCATTCAATTTTTCTGACCTCCGAGAAGTCGAAGCAACGCTTCAATAACTCGGTTTGAGTCAAGTTAAGCGCGGGATGCACGAACTCCGGCGCCACTTCACACAAGGGCAACAAGGCAAAACGACGTTGGTGCAACCGCGGATGGGGAATGGTAAGACTATCGGTCAGCACGATGCGAGAACCGTAATAAAGGATGTCCAAATCCGCTGTCCGCGAAGTGTAGCCTCCCGCTTCAGGATGGCGCACTCGCCCCAATTCTGCCTCAATGTCAAGCAACTGTCGCATCATTGCTTCAGGTTCAAGCTCCGTTTCAACGACGATGAGACGGTTCAGGAACCATTCCTTTGCCTCAAATCCCCATGGTTCAGACTCGTATGCACTTGATTGCGCCACAATCCTGCCACACCTATTATTAATTAATAGGCAAGCCTGGGCGTAAATCTTGTTTTTGTCGCCCATATTCGAACCAAAGAGGATAAAGCACCGTTCCATCATCGCGATTTTCGGCAAAAATAAGCAATTTTAATGCTATAATCCCACAAAAAAAACCTGCAAAAAGAGAAAAACATTACTTTTGCGGTGTAAACAACTAAAACACTAAACATCATGAAATTCGGTAAAATCGTATTGGCTGCCTTCCTCGGCACGCTGATTGCATTGGTAATCAACTTTTTCATCAAAGTTGGTGTAGTTTCCTCCATGATTTCCAGCCTATCGAAAGACACGGAAACCTCAACCACCGTAAAGCCCAATTCCGTGCTTTACATGAAACTCGACTATGAAATTCCGGACCGCACCGTTGACAATCCCTTTGGCGGCATCAGCTTCAACTCAATGGAGGCGAAAGATGCCACTGGTATGACTGAAATCTTGCGCAACATCGAACACGCCAAGACCGACCCGAACATCAAAGGTATCTACATGGAGCTGAGCAGCATCCCGACTTCCACAGCCACCTTGCAGGAAATCCGCGGCAAGCTCATCGAGTTCAAGGAATCGGGCAAGTTCATCGTCACCTACGGTGAAAGCTACAGCCAATCCGCATATTATATTGCCTCCATCGCCGACAAGATCATCCTCAACCCCGAAGGCGCCCTCGACCTGCACGGCATGGCCTCACAAGTGATGTTCTACAAGCACCTGTTCGAGAAACTCGATGTTGAGATGCAGATTGTGCGCGGTCCCAACAACCGCTTCAAGAGTGCTGTGGAGCCTTATTTCTTAGACAAGATGAGCGAGGCCAATCGCGAGCAAATGGACAAGCTGTTGGGCACGGTTTGGGGACAAATCCTCACTGGCATTAGCCAAAGCCGCAACATCAGCGTGGAGCAACTCAACCAGATTGCCGACAATCTTGAGACTATTTTCAACGCCCAAAAAGCCCTGGATTTCGGGCTGGTCGACAACCTATACTTCAAAGACCAAGTGATTGACGAACTGAAAGGTTTGACCGGCAGCAACAAGGAAATCAACGCCATCGGCAACGCCAACTACGCCAAGTCATACAAAGACAAGAGTGTAAGCAAGAACGAAGTGGCCGTCATCTACGCCTCGGGGCAAATCTTCGACGGCAAGGGCGACGAAGAGCAGAACATCTATTCCGAGAACCTCTCCAAGACCATCCGTAAGGCCCGCGAAGACGAGAACGTGAAAGCAATCGTACTACGTGTCAACTCACCTGGTGGCAGTGCCGTGGCTTCCGCCATCATCGGCCGTGAGCTCGACCTCACCAAGGAAGTGAAACCCATCATCGTCTCCATGGGCAACTACGCTGCTTCGGGCGGTTACTGGATTTCGGCCAAGGGCGACTACATCTTCGCCGACCCCACCACCCTCACCGGTTCCATCGGTGTGTTTGGCACCTTCCCGAATGTGAAAGGCCTTTTGAACGATAAGATTGGCTTGACTTTCGATGTGGTCAAGACCAATGAGAATGCCGACTTCGGAACGATTACCCAGCCGCTTACCGAGTTCCAATACAGCAAGCTGCAAGAGATGGTGGTGAAGACCTACGACGACTTCACCAAGCGTGTTGCCGAAGGCCGTGGCTTGACCCAAAGCTATGTCGACAGCATTGGCCAAGGCCGTGTGTGGGCCGGAGCCGACGCCATCGGTTTGGGTCTCGTCGACCAACTCGGTGACATGGAAGACGCTATCGCCTACGCCGCACAAAAAGCCAACCTCGGCGACGACTTCAAGGTGACCGAATGGCCCAAGCAGAAAGACTTCTTCACCCGTTTGATGGATTCGATGAACGAGAAAGACAAGATCGACATCGCCTTGAAACAAAAGTTAGGCGTGTATTACAACTACTTCAAAGGCTTAGAGAACCTGCAAAAGAACACGGGCATCCAAGCGAGAATGCCTTTTGACATGGTTATCGAATAATCGTTGTAATTTCGACCAACAAAAATGCGGAGCGACATCGTGTCGTTCCGCATTTTTATTGGGGTTTTCGCGGTTCACAAGTTTGTGGACCACAAAATTGTGGACCACAAGATTGTGAACTATCGAAAAAAGATGTATCTTTGCAGCGGAATAAAGGATTCGTCATCATGAAAAAATCATTCATCTATGGTGTAGCTGTTGAAGGCAACAACTTCACAGACCGTG
>JAEETH010000153.1 GCA_016290215.1 Bacteroidales bacterium | reverse complement strand
GGGTCATACGGCGCAAGGTCAAGGCTCGTAAGGCAAAAGTGCGGTTCCAAACGCGTGCATGGTGGCAGCAGTTGTTGCGTGCGACTGTAATAATTGTCATCCATGACATGAACACGGGAACAGTCAATGAAAACTCCTGGGCAATCATTTTTCTGATTTGGTTGCTTCGTATGTTTTCATATATCTTGGTTAAAACGCCCAAAGGAAGTATCTCCGCCAACATCCACGCTGGAGGATAAGGTTCGGAATAAGTCCTACGAAAATGTTCGATAAAATCTTCCCGTGATTTGGATAATTCGACATCAATGAGTTGTTTGGTTTTTGTGAACTGAATAGCATCATAAAAGCAAGCAGGGTCGGTCATCCAAAACGGGTTGGCGGTCTCACGGCTCGTGATGTTCACGATGGCACTTCTAACCGCAATCTCAATCTTTTCAATCTGATTGAACATCAACAGTCGAAGATGGCGGTCGAAACGATACATATCCAAAGCTTTGTCGAAAGTAGCTCCAGCTTTGAACACGTGATTCTCTTTGGGTGTTGTCAGAAGGGGATAAAGGTAGGCGCTGAACCTGTAGTACCCAATATGTCGAAGATAATTCTCAACCCTTGCAGTATTTGAAATGATGAGACCGCGAGATTGAAGCAATGCCACCAATTGATTTGGTGAAGAATATGTCTTTGAATAGTGTGCCATAGAAAAAAACGACCCGCCGATTTAAGCATTATTAAGAGGCTTGGCGGGTTCTCGTGCTGCAAAGATACAACTATTTTTCAGTTTGCAACATAAATAATAAAAAAACATGTTTTTATTCGTTTGGTTCAGAAATTGTCTTGAATCGCTCCTGCACCTTCTGGAACACCGCAAACAACGCCGGCACGGTAACGAGCAAGCCCAAGGTGCCGAACAACATGCCACCTACCACGCATACGCCGATGGTGCGGCTGCCGTTGGCTCCTGCACCCGTAGCGAACATCAAAGGTAACATACCGAAAATCATCGTCAGTGAAGTCATCAAGATAGGACGCAGACGCTCCTTCGCACTTTGAAGAGCGGCTTGCCCGATGGATAGCCCTTTCAAGCGACCTTGCGAGGCATATTCCGTAATCAGGATGGCGGTCTTCGCCAACAGACCGACCAACATGATAAGGCCAATCTGCATGTAGATATTGTTCTCCACGCCAAAGAGTTTGGCAAACAACAGACTGCCCGCCAAGCCGAAAGGCACCGACAGCATCACCGCCAACGGGATTAAGAGGCTCTCATAGAGCGCGACCATCACCAGATAGACGAACAAAGCGCTGATGATGAAGATAAAGACCACGCGACCTGAAGTGCGACTCTCCTCGCGGGTGATGCCGCTGAACTCCACACTATAGCCTACAGGCAACTCCTTCGCCGCCACCTCTTGGATGGCTTTGATGGCGCTGCCCGTACTGCCGCCTTGCGCCACATTGCCCGACACATCGATGCAGCTGAACATATTATGGCTGCTCAAAGTCTGTGGCATGTATTCCTTGGTGAGTGTCACAAACTGGCTGATGGGCAACATCGCGCCCGATTCCGAGCGGACAAAGAGCTGGTCAAGCGACTCGGGACGGATGCGGTCGGAAGGTCGCAGTTGCGTGGTGACCTGATACACCTTGCCGTATTTGTTGAAGTTAGAGATGTAGTCGCCACCAAGATAGGCACCCAGTTCGTTGAGCACCGTTGAAGGCGAAACGCCTACCTTTTTGCAGCGCGACACGTCCACATCCACACGGTATTGCGGGTAGTTGACATCGTAGTTGGAATAGATTTCGCCGATTTCAGGGCGTTCCTGCAACTTTTCCACAAAGCGGTCGGTAATCACTTTCAAAGTTCTGACATCCATGCCGTTGCGGTCCTGCACCGAAAACTCGAAACCGTCGCCTCCGCCATAACCTTCAATCATGCCTGGCTCCATCGCAAACGATTGCGCTTCATGCTCCTCGGCTAATATCTCGTTGATTTGCTCCATCACACCCGTTGATGAGTTCTCGTAGCCCTTGCGCTGCTTCCAAGGCTTCAGCTGCACATAAATGAAAGCACCGTTGCTGCCTGCGCCGACACC
>JAEETH010000027.1 GCA_016290215.1 Bacteroidales bacterium | reverse complement strand
TATCGCGCTTTTTGTCCTGGTTTTGTTTGTGGCCTACAAAATTGTTCGGAAAAAACGGGCAAAAGTGTGAAGTCATGAAATAAAATCCTACCTTTGCACGAGTTTTTGAATCTTAAATCTTAAATTTTAAATAAACAACAATCATGATCGAAAAAATCACATCATCGCAACAAGCTATGGACCTGGAAGCCAAGTACGGTGCCCATAACTATCACCCGCTGCCGGTCGTCCTCGCCAAAGGTAAGGGCGCCAAAGTGTGGGACGTCGAAGGCAAAGAGTATTTCGACTTCCTGTCGGCATATTCCGCCGTCAACCAAGGCCACTGCCACCCGAAAATCATCAAGGCCATGACCGACCAGGCCGAGCGCCTCACCCTCAGCAGCCGCGCCTTCTATAACGACGCTCTCGGCGTGTGGGAAAAGTATGTGACCGAATACTTCGGCTACGACAAGGTGCTGCCTATGAACTCGGGCGCCGAAGCCGACGAGACGGGTCTGAAGCTGGCTCGCCGTTGGGGTGTCGTCAAGAAGGGTATCCCGAACGACAAGGTGAAGATCGTGTGCTGCGAAGGTAACTTCCACGGCCGTACCATCACCATCATCACGATGAGTAACGACCCCGAGTCGTATGCCAACTACGGCCCCATGACTCCCGGTTTCATCCGCATCCCTTACAACGATCCCGACGCGCTGGAACAAGTGCTGGCTAAGGAAGGTAAGGAAATCGCTGGTTTCCTGTTGGAACCCATCCAAGGTGAAGCTGGTGTCTACGTGCCGGATGATGGTTACCTGAAGAAGTGCTACGACATCTGCAAGAAGTACAACGTGCTGTTCATGGCCGACGAGGTGCAGTGCGGTATCGCCCGTACGGGTAAGATGCTGGCTTGCGACCACGAAGGCGTGCGCCCCGACATCCTTATCTTGGGTAAGGCCCTCGGTGGCGGTGTGGTGCCGGTGTCCTGCGTCTTGGCCGACGACGACATCATGCTGAACATCAAGCCCGGTGAGCACGGCTCGACCTTCGGCGGCAACCCGATTGCTGCACGTGTGAGCATCGCCGCCCTTGAAGTCATCAAGGAAGAGCACCTGATGGAGAACGCCGAGCGTCTTGGAAAGATTTTCCGTGAGGAAATTGGCAAGATCAAGAGCCCGATGATCGAGAAGGTGCGTGGTAAAGGCTTACTCAACGCCGTTATCATCAAACCCAAAGACGGCAAGGAAGCTTGGGATGTGTGCCTCAAGATGCGTGACCTCGGCCTGCTGGCCAAGCCCACCCATCAGCACATCATCCGCTTCGCTCCGCCCTTGGTCATCACCGAGGCTGAGCTCCGCGAAGCCATCGAAATCATCAAGAAGGCTATCGCCTCGTTCGAGTAATCAAATTGGGCTAGCAGCAAAAAAAACCTTCCAATTGGAAGGTTTTTTTTTGTTTGGACTTACATAATTGTCCAATCATTTATGAATAAATTCATTCATATTGTTGGAAATGTGTTATTTTTGCTGGATAATTCAAAGAATCATATAATATGTTACCAAAAGTATCCATTGTTATTCCAGTTTATAATGTGGAACCATATATTGAAGAATGTTTACAATCAGTAATGCGACAATCTTATAGGGGAGAGATTGAATGTATCCTTGTTGATGATTGTGGTACTGATAACAGTATCGAAGTCGCGGAACAACTTATCGCGGATTATCATGGTACCATCGATTTTAAGGTTTTGCATCACGAACACCACAGAGGCGTTTCTGCAGCAAGGAATACAGGCATGGATGCCGTTTGTGGTGATTATGTTTTTTTTCTTGATAGCGATGATTGGATTTCAGACGACTGTATTGAAAGATTGACGGGACCTCTTAGCATTAAACAGTATGATTTTGTTATGGGACATAATGAATATGATGGTAAGGATATGTTCGTTACGTGTCCTGAAGGAGAATATCATAAGTACGTAATGAAATCGGGAGGTCACAGCAGGAAATTGCTTAAACCGATTGGCCCAAGTGGAATTCCAGTGGCTGTATGGAATAAGTTATTCAGAAAATGTTTTCTTGTTGACAATCAATTGTATTTTGAAGTTGGAAAGATTTACGAGGATACTATTTTCTCATTTGATTTATCATTTGTTGAAAGGAATTATTATGTAGTTAATTCAATCACTTATTATTATAGAAGTAGGGAAAACTCTATCTCTACAAACCCAAACCAATTTGATAGGATAGTAGGTCATGTTGGCTTATATCAAAGTTTGAGAAATCGTGCCAGTCAAGAAAAATATAAGGGTTTTGATAGAATCTATGATGCCTATCTGTATTGGGTGAAGATAATTTTTGGAAGGTTTGCGAGTGTTGAGATGGATGAAATGATGCTCGACTATATCCAAAAGGAAACCTATGGCTTTCTTGATGTCATTCCCAATATAACATACTTAAGCAATAAACATGATAGAGTGATTTATTTTTTCTGTAAAAAAGATCAGTCTTATTCGCGCTATCAATATGTCATACAGCAATATAACGATAAGTATGCTCACCGATTATCGGGAAGGATTATGAGAAACCTTTTGGGTCTGATTCCTTTCAAGAAGGAAAAACCCTAAATTCCTTTGTGTTCAACATATTAGTATCCAAAGGGCAAGCACCTGGTTTCGTGTGTTGGTGGATAGGTTCGCGGCATTATAAGATTATTTTGTTGTCTGTAAAAACATATTCAACGGCCTCTTCGTATTCCTTTAGCGCATTAATCTTCTTGATTTTCCTCCAAACCACCAGAGGTTCCTCAAAGCTGTTCATCAGGTACGACCACAATTCCTTCATGCGTCCCAATACTTTCGGGCTTCCACCCGCATGGTGCAGGCGGTCTTCATATAGGTCTATGACGTAATTGCGTAGGCGTTCTGTCCTTTCAGGTGCATTGTATGCGCTTCCACAAATCTCCTCCGCCAAAAAAGGATTGGCAAGCAATCCACGTCCTAGCATAAATTGGTTAACAGGCTGCACCGCTTCTCGAATCTTTTCAAAGCTTCCCACCGAAACAATATCCCCATTATACACTAACGGCGCTTTAATAAAAGGTATCAACGCCGCAAACCGTCCCACATCAGCCTCACCTTTGTAAAGCTGTTTTCCAATGCGCGGATGAATAATCAATTCACTAAGCGGAAACTTGTTGAAAATCGGGATGATGGCATCAATCTCTTCGGGACTGAAATATCCCAAGCGGCATTTCACGCTAAACTTGATGTCGATTTCCTCGAAAACTCTTTTCAGCATCGCATCCACTTTGTCGGGATAGGGGAGGAGTCCACAGCCGCGTTTTTTGTTTGCCACTCTTGGGAACGGACATCCCATGTTGAGGTTGATTTCCTTGTAACCTAATTGTTTGCACTGCTTGGCAAAGCGCAAAATCTCTTCCGCATCAGTGCTGAGAATTTGTGGCGTAAGGGTTTCCACATCATTGTATCTCGGGTCGATTTCCTCGCCTTGCAGGTTCTTGGCGTGGTCTTCTTTATGGATGCCTGTGAAAAATGGCGTGTAGAACTTGTCGATGCCGCCAAAATGTCGCTTGAAGACATTTCGGAAAGGCGCATCGGTGATGCCTTGGAAAGGCCCTAACGATAGAATAGGCTGGCTCATTTTTTCTTGTGCTTGGCGGACTTGTTGTCGGCTCTGTTCCATCTAATGAGACTCACGGCACCAAAAGTGATGAGCAGCACAAAGGTAAGATACACTGCGATTCGGCTGAGATAGTCGCCGTGCTTGGCATAGAAGGTGACTTTGTTGTTCGCTTTCAAGGTCTCGCGGATGGCATCAGGCACCCAATAATGCGTTTGTTGCAGCACATCGCCGCGCTGATTGATGAATCCTGAGCGTCCCGTGTTGGCCGAGCGGGCAATGCAACGGCGGTTTTCGATGGCTCTCAATTTTGAGAACTCGAAGTGCTGACGATATCCAGGCGTGTGTCCCCACCAGCCGTCGTTGGTAATGACAAAAACCAGGTCGGCTCCTTTCTTGCAGAACGAGCTGACATACTCGCCGAAGGCCGACTCGTAACATATCGGCACCGCCACTTTGTGCCCGTCGAAGGTCATGACTTTCGATTCGGGGTCGGTCTTCAAGGTGCCACGAGCGATGCCCATGGTGAGGCTGAAGTTGCGCAAAAACCCCATCCACTCGGGAATGGCTTCCACCGCTGGCGTAAGTTGCGACTTGTTACGGTGCTGCAAATGAATGGTGTCGATGAGCAACGCCGAGTTGTGGCAATAGTAGTAATGGTTGTTTCCCGCAGGCCGTGCCGGGAAGTCGTCTTCCATGCCTTTGGGGACCCATTCGTAGGTGGTGCCACCAATGACGAAGGCCATCTGAGGGAACTGTTGGATATAGCCGTGCAAGGTGTTGAGCGCCTTGGCTTTCTCGATTTCATGCAGCCAGATGCCTTCCTGGATGGCCGACTCGCTGCTGACCACAAAGCGCGTTTTCGGTGTCACTAATGGTAGCGACAAGTTTATGTTATTTTGTATGACTTGGTCGTAGAATTGGCTGTCGAACTGCTCGTTCCACGGGTCGCAGTTTTGTTGCACGACGATGACTTCTGTGTCGATGCCTTGGTCTTCGTAGTGTTTGTAAATGTGAGTGCTGACGAGAATAGGCACAAGGAGTATCACCACCTCAGTGCCAATATTAATAAGGAGCGGCTTCGTTTCTTTCGATTTGAAATGTAAGATGATATTGGTAATCAATATGTTGACCAATAGTATCCATAGGGTTCCGCCCACCACGCCCGTGTATTCATACCATTGAACCCATTCATGTCGGGTGCTGAACACATTGCCGAGATTGAGCCAAGGCCATTTGATAGACCAAAGGTAAGTCAGGTATTCAAACGCCATCCAGTAGGGGATGAGGATGAAGTTGCCCCAAGGTTTGTTGCACACTTTTTTCTTCGTCAGATGGAAAAGCCAAAACACGGTGGCCATGAAGAGCGCGTTCAGGATCCATGCAAGAATGGCGGCAGGGGTGGCGTTCCACACCCACCAGGTCGTGGCCGTGTTCCAAACGAAGAAAGCTAGAAACGAAAGCCAAAACATCTTCCCTTTTTCGCCTTGTGCAATGCGGTTTTCAAGCAGCAACAAAGGCACCAAGCCGATGAAAGCCAACGGTGCGATGCCCCATGTGGGCCATGCCGCCGTCAGCAAACCGCCCGTCAGAAGGGCCATTATTATATTGCGTGCTTGCGGTCCCTGAGCCCGTCGAAGGGCCGCCGAGTCATGTGTCTTTTTCTTTGCCATCTCTTTGTCGAATAAGTATGCAAAAATAGAGAAAATCTTTTTTTTCAGCCTTTATTTCAACAATTAAACAACTCAACAATTCAACAATTAACAATAATTCCTATCTTTGCAGCAAATTTTTATCCAATGAAGAGAACGTATAAAGTAGCAGGTCACAAGTTTGCCGTTGTCATGCCTGACCACAATTTGGCTTGGAATGAGATGAGTTCTTGCGAACCGTTTGTTTGTGAGGATGCCGACGAGTGCCTTTTTACGGCCGAATTGTTGGATGCCATGCCGGATACTTCAGGAAAGCAGAAGGTTACGGTCGGTTGTGAAGGCCCCGATATGCCTCGTGTCGAGTTGTTCGAATGGAATGGTGAATGGTTGATGGAACTTGCTCCAACGTTGGAAGCACCGGTGAGGGCTTATCTGATTACCGACAAGGCTTTCTCGAAGGGCAGATTCCGTCTGTTGGGCAGCATGAGATTTTCGTTGAGTACGGTGCTGATGCTGATGTTTGCTTTTGCTACCGCACGCAAGAATACCTTGCTCATGCACGCTTCGGTGACGATGAAAGACGGCAAAGGCTATGTGTTTTTGGGGAAGAGTGGTACGGGTAAGAGCACGCATAGCCAGTTGTGGATTAATAATATAGGAGGTTGTTCCTTGTTGAACGACGACAACCCCGTGATACGTGTCATGGACGATGGCGAAGTGCGTGTCTTTGGCTCCCCATGGAGCGGCAAGACGCCTTGCTACCATAATGTCGATGTGCCTGTGGGTGCCATCGTCAATCTTCATCAGGCCAAGAAGAACGCCATCAGGAGGTTGTCGTTGGTGGAAGCTTACGCGGCCATGTATGTGTCTTTCTCGGGTTATCGCTTCATAAAGGATATGGCGGATGGACTTCATGCCACCAACGAGAAGATTGTCAGCACGGTGCCATGTTATGGTCTCGATTGCTTGCCCAATGCTGAAGCTGCTTGGCTTTGCTATAAAACCGTTTCGCAGTAATGGAGCGTCAGTATACGCTGAATCACAGGGACTTGGAATCCTTGAAAGAAGGCAAGGTGGTGGCCATCATTCCGGTAGGCATCAGCATGTTGCCCTTCATCAAAGGCGGAACGTGTCGCGTGTATCTGTTGAAAAAGGAAAAAGTGGAGGTGGGCGATATCGTGTTGGCGGATTATCATGGCAGGCATCTGTTGCATAGGGTGTATGCCATCGATGGTGAAAGGATTACCTTGATGGGTGATGGCAACCTTGAAGGCACCGAGGAGGTTAAGGCAATGAATATTATGGGTACCGCCGTTGAAATAGTTGGCCCCGATGGCCGTCATCGTCAGCCGAAGAAAGCCTGGCTGTGGCGTCATCTTTTGCCCATTAGGAGATACTTGTTGAAGATACATAGGAAACTTAGTTAGCGATTGATAGTTATGAGGTATGAAGTATGAGGTATGAAGTATGAGGTATGAGGTATGAAGTGTGAGGAATGCTGAATGCTGAATGCGGAATGATGGAATCTTTTAATCTTGAATATTAAATCTTGAATTTTGAATCTTGAATTTTGAATCTTTAAATCTACCCTATAATGAAAACTAAAAAAGGCTATAGAATGCGTCCTTTGGGCAAGGAATACATCCTCGTCGCCGAAGGATTGGAAGTGGAGAACGCCAACCAGATGATTTCGATGAATGCCACGGCAGCTTTCCTTTGGGAAGCAGTGGAAGGCAAGGATTTTGATGCCGAAACCTTGGCTCAACTCCTTGTGGATGAATATGGTATTGACATTGAAACGGCTAAAAAGGATGTGACTCCCCTCCTCCAAACCTGGGAAAAGGCTGGTATTATTAATTAATAAGGTGTATGACCCAATCCGAAACACAGTATTTTGCACTGCTTCGTTCCGCCCTGTGGGATGAGCCTGTCGCCATCGACGGCCCCATCGATTGGAACGCGGTGATGCAGACGGCACAGCACCATGGCAACCAAGCCTTGATAGGCGGTGTGGCTTCGCAGATGACGGGCGACAACCGTCCCTCCGATGCCATGCTCGGCATGATGCGGACCGCCATGCGCAATAATCTGCTCAGCCAAATGCGGTTGAAACAGATTTTGGCTTCCGCCTTGGCCGCGCTGCGCCAGCACGACATTGAGCCGGTGCTGCTCAAAGGTTTCGGCTTGGCTATGCTTTATCCCAACCCCAATTTGCGACAGTTTGGCGACATCGACCTCTATGTGGGTCTCGGCAACTTCCACGAAGCTTGCGGCATACTGCGCACCTTGCCTGGCGGTTACAACTGGGGCGAGGTGAAAGACATAGGCCACCACTACAATATAGAGTTTGGCAACTTTCCCATGGAAATCCATCGCATGAGTGCCGAAGTGGTTGCCCCCAAGGACGCCGAGGTTTATGCTGCCATTGAGCGCGACGGTTTGCTTGATCATACGCAAAGCATCGATTGCGACGGCCTCGCCGTTACCATTCCTTCCAAGGAGTTCATGGTCTTTTACACCTTCTTCCATGCTTGGGAGCATTTCCTGACCTCGGGCGTGGGATGGCGGCAGATTTCCGATGTGGTCATGACCCTCCATGCCTATCACCAGCAGCTCGACCTCAACAAGTTGCAGCAATGGCTTGTCTCCATGCACTTGATGAAGCCTTGGCAGGCTTTCGGATGTTTGATGATGGAGCAACTTGGCTTGTCCGAAGCGGAGTTGCCTTTCTATGATGCCTCTGCCCGTCGCACGGCGCAACGTCTATACCTTAATGTGATGGAGGTGGGCAACTTCAGCCGCAACAGCAAGTTCAAACAATGCGACCCAAAGAACAAATGGGTGCGAAAGCTTCATTCGGTCATCGGCATTTTTGTCGATTTCTTCTATCGTGCGCGCGTCTTCCCTTCGGTGGCCTTCCGTGAAATGTTGGTTGCATTTGCCATGGCATGGCGGAAAGCCTTGCAGCCAAAGGATGCGGCAACGTGAAGTTCCCATTTTTATTCTCCCAAAAGAATTAATTTTTCAAAAAAAGTGAATTTTTTTGTTGCGTATGAAATAAATTATTATTTTTGCAGCCGAATTGTAACTGAAAAAGTGCCAATTAATTTAATTCAAATCAATAAACAAACAAACAAAAGTCTAACTAAAAAAGTACAAAAAAATGAAAAAAATGATGAAAAACTACGAAGCCCCTATGGCTGAAATGTTCGAAATGCAAATGCCTACCGTATTGATGGCCTCACGCCAACAGAGTGGTGGTTGGGAATTACCCACCGGTGGTAACTTAGGTGATTATGATGGTAATCATTAATCCAATGTTGCTTTAGCGAGAAAAAAATAGTACTATTAAAAATTTAAGAGCAATGAAGAAAACTATTAAAATGATTGGGATGGCTTGCTTAGTGGGTGCTTTGGCATTCGTTGGCTCATCCTGCAAAAAGAACAACACCGACAACACGTCGTCGATTAAGTTGGGTTTGCCTACACTGGAAGAAACATCCGTTGATGGCGAAAGAGTTTATATTGAATATTCTGACCTTGGTAATTCCACATTGTGGAGCAGAAACGATCAGGTTATGTACTATAATCTGAAGGATGATTACACTAAGTCCGTTCGTCAAGTTTATACCCTCTACGATGGCGCTGGTACTTCTGTAGCACACTTCAGTGGTCTTCCTTTGGGCGATGTTGAAGAAGGTGCACCAGGATATTTTGCTTTCTATCCTGCCGAAAAGGTTTTGAACGATGATAATGACCAATATCAGAATGGAATTGGTCCTCGTAATAGCCAGACCTTTACTGTGGATTCTATACAGAATTACAATACAAGTACAATGGATCCGACATCTTGCGTGTTGGCTATCAATGGCTTTGCTCCTGAGGAATCCTTCACCTTTGCCCATATCTTCGGTTTCGTGAGACTGAAACTGAAGGGCACTAAGGCTGTGGAATCGATTTCCATCACTGATAAGTCTTTCAATCTCACTGGTAAAATCACTATCGACCTTCCTGCCGTTAATTCTGTTAAGTTGAATCGACTTGTGAATATGATGCATGATGCTACCTATACATATGATGAAGTCAACGCACAGTTGCTTCCGTATCTCTATACTGATGGGGATGGTCTGCATTATAACAGTGTGCCTACTGGCAAGACCGTGAAGTTGCAGTGCGGTGGCGTTCAGTTGAATCCTGACAATTACACCGACTTCTACGTCACACTGCGTCCTGGTAGCTTGGGCAACGGTTTTGTGGTGACTGTGAAGTATACTGATGGTACCCAAGAAGTCTTCAGAAGATGCGATCCTGAAGCACAGGAATGGGGCTTTGATCCGGCTCAGACTGGCCACTATGTCCCAGGTACTAATATTGCTATGTTCCCGAGATATTTCACCGTTCTGCCTGGCACAGTTTTGGGTATCAGACTCAACTAATCTACGGGATTATTTGAAATCAAAAAAAAGCATCTCCCCTCGGGAGGTGCTTTTTTTGTGTTGTGCCGTTGGCCATTGTAGGGCTGTCGTATTACGGTTGATGTAGGGCTGTCGTATTACGGCAGCCGCTTTCGTGCGGTGTGGCTGCCACGGTTCCTGAGCTTGTCGAAGGACGGTGCGGCAGCCCTACAGGCATAAACAAAAAAATAGAGACGCATTCAATGCGTCTCTACGATTTGGGTGGTACCGACGGGAATCGAACCAGTGACACGAGGATTTTCAGTCCTCTGCTCTACCAACTGAGCTACGGTACCTCCGTTGAATCTTTCGATTTGCGCTGCAAAATTACAACTTTTTTCGTTTATGGCAACAAAAAATCATCAAAATGAACATTTTTTTTGCCGAAGAAATTATTTTATATTGAAAATCAGATTATTGCATAATTTGGTTGGGATTTTAGGCAATAAAAATTTGCCTATGGAGTTAAAAAATCGGATATTTGCACGCTCTAACCCCCACCCATCCCCCCTTTAGGGGGGCAAGGGGGGTTAAAGAGCCCTACTTAAAACTATTGTTTTATGAGTTTTATGAGAACTACTTTCTTGAAAAGCATTTTGATAGCTACGTTATTCGCTTGGATTGGGACGGATGTCATGGCTCAAGCCGACGTGGATTCGCCATATTCCTTGTTTGGTGTGGGGCAGGTGAGAGACAAGGCCATGAATGTCAGGCAGAAAGGCATGGGTGGCACCTCTTACGCCATGTTTGGCATCGGGATTAATGCCGAGAATCCGGCTTCATACGCCAAAATCGACTCGTTGGCATTCCTCTTCGATGCAGGCCTCTACTTCAAGACTTCGAACTTCAGGACCTCATCCCTCTCCGAACAATCAGCCAATGCCTCGTTCGACCATATCGCCATGGCTTTTGGCCTCACCTCGTGGTGGAAGTTGGCCTTAGGTGCACAGCCTTATAGCACAGCGGGCTATACGATGGTGGTGAACAACAACAAACCCGATGTCGGTAACTACGCCACGCGCTTCAAAGGCACGGGTGGCCTCAATGAAGCTTACATAGGCACTGCGTTCAAGTTGGGCAAACATTTTGCGCTCGGGGCCAACGCCTATTATGTGTTTGGCAACACTAAAACCGAGACCACACTTTATTTCCCCGATTCAGTGTATATGATTGGCACACGTCGCAATCTCGACCTCATGGTGAGTTCCTTCATGTTCGACTACGGCCTGCTGTTCGACACCAGTTTAGGTAACGACTTGAGCCTGAGCCTCGGCCTTACCTATACACAACCCGTCGCGTTGCGTGGCAAGCAAACCCTGTTCATCCGTTCCATCGAGACTACCCAGGACACAGATATTGAATATGTGATCGATACCTTGGTCAACGTGACTTCGACGACCAAGACGCACATGTATCAAGGCTTCGGCTTTGGCGTGGCCTTGCAGAAGAACGATCGTTGGACCCTTGGTGCCGATTTCAACTGGAACCAGTGGTCGCGTTTTTCCCGTGAGGGTGTCACCGATGCCTTGCAGGATTCTTGGAGCGTGTCGGCGGGATTCGAGTTTACCCCTTCCCATTCCTCCATTTCGAGTTATTTCAGGAAGATGTCGTATCGTTTTGGCGGCTTCTATGAGCATGGCATGATTTCGCTTTTGGGCAACGATGGCAAGGAACATAGTATTAATAAGGTGGGTGCGACGATAGGTATGTCGTTCCCCTTGCCTAAAAGTCTGTCGAAGATGGAGTTGGCTTTGGAAGTCGGACAATACGGTACGCGCGAAGGTGGGCTGATACAAGAGCAATATGCCAAGCTGAACGTGGGCGTTGCCGTGTTTGAGCATTGGTTCATGAAAAGAAAATACAGATGATTTCATGCCCGAATTCATTTTGGAACGATATTTGAAGAAAGCGTAAACAAGTTAAACCATTAAAATAAGAGAGAGATGAAAACTAAAAGATTTGTGTTGATTGCCGTCATGATCGGAATGGCAATGAGCGTTTCAGCCCAAGAGGCAAAGGAATCGAAGTATGGAGCCGACAGCGTGGCATGCGTAACCAACCTGTCCACCTATCGCGAGTACTTCAAGCAATGGGAGGCCGCCAAGTTTGCCCCCGAGTCCATCAGTGCTGAGATGGTGACCGCTTGGAGACAGGTGTTCCTCAACTGCCCTCGCGCCAGCCAGTACACCTACACCAACGGTGAAAAGATCATGGAGTACTTCATCCGCACCAATCCTGCCCAGAAGGATGCCTACATCGACACGCTGAACATGTTGATGGACGCCCGTGCCCAGTATTTCTCCGTCGACCCGAAGACGGGCAAGTCGCAAGTGGCCAGCATCATGGGTAGAAAAGGCCTCCTCATCTACACTTATAACAAGAACCGTTATGAAGAAGCCTACAACGTGCTGAAAGATGCCGTCGCCTTGGATGCCTCGCAACTGCAGGGCGCCTACATCGATGCTTACTTCAAGGCCACCATCGACATGGTGAACAACAACAAAGCCGAGAAGATGACCATCATCAACGTGTATCAGGAACTTTCCGAAGTGGTCGATAACAACATCAGTGTCTTGGCTGAGACCGAAACCGAGCTCGTGCAAGCCAAGGAAGATGCTGAGGCCGCTGGCGATACCGAAGCTGTGGCAGGTTTCGACAAGCAGATCGAAAAGAATGAGAAGACCATCAATATTAATAAAGGTGTGAAGAGCAACCTCGACAACTTGTTCCAGCCCTACGCCTCTTGCGACGACCTGATCAAGGTGTTTACCGCCAAGATGGCCGAGACTCCCGACGACGTGGTGCTCCTCAAGCGCATCACCACCATCCTAGATAAGAAGGACTGCACCGACTCGAAGCTCTTCCTCGACGCTGCCGTCAAGCTGAACGAGCTGGAACCCAGCCCCGAGGCTTCCTACAGCTTGGGTATCAAGTTCTTCAAGGATAAGAAGTGGAGCGATGCCGCCACCTTCTTCGATCAAGCCACGAAGACCGAGAACAACGACCGTAAGTATCGTGCCTACCGTAACTTGGGCATGTGCTACCAGAACATGGGCAACTTGAGCCGCGCTCGCGACATCTTCAGAAGAGCCGCACAGGTCGACCCGACCAACGGCGAGCCTTACCTCCTCATCGGTATGCTTTACGCCGAGAGTGCCAAGCAGTTCAGCGGTGAAATCGAAAGCAAGGCTGTGTTCTGGGCTGCCGTCGACAAGTGCAACAAGGCCAAGGCCGTCGACCCGTCCTGCTCCGAAAAAGCCAATGGTTTGATTCGTGCCTACACTGCCGCCTTCCCGTCGATGGAGACCATCTTCTTCAACGACTACAACGAAGGACAAAGCTTCCAAGTGGGTGGCTGGATCGGCGAAACGACGACCATCAGAGCAAAGAAATAATTGAAACGCCTACTGAAAATAGGACTCACACTCAACATCACAGCCTTCGTGGCTGTGATGTTGTTTTCGTGTTCAAACCCCGATGCCGTGGTGATGGAGATGGGGTCGGACGACACGCTGTCGGGCATCATTGCCGATAGCGTGGTTTTCTATCGCAGTGACTCGGGCTTCGTCACCCTCGAACTCCACACCCCCCGCATGGTGCGCATGGAGACTGGGGCCGACATCATGGAGTTCCCGCTCGGTTTCGACGTTTACATGTACGACCATCAGACCCTGACCTCCGAGCTTCATGCCGACTACGGCAAGAGTTTCGGCAAAAGCCGCTTGATTGAAGCCCAAGGAAATGTCGTCGTGCAGAATTTCGGCAGCGACGAAATCATGTACTCTGACAAACTCTTCTGGTATCAGGATTATAAGATGATCTATACCCACTCGCATGTAAAGATTGTCACGCCCGACAAGCAAATCGAGGCCGACAGTTTGGTGGCACGCGAGGATTTCTCGGAATATACCATGTATTCGGGCAGCGCATTGCTCGACATCAACGATGAGGAATAGGCCATGGACAGTTGGATTATCGTAGCGATTACCTTGTTTTTCTCGGCCCTCTGCTCGGGTTTGGAGATTGCTTTCAACAGCATCAACCGCCTGCAATTGGAAGTGGAGTTGACGAAAAACACCTTTTCCGCAAAAATCATTAGCCTGTTCTACAGGAACCAGTCGCGATTCATCACCTCGCTGCTGTTGGGCAACAACATTGCGCTCATCATCTATGGCATGAGCATGTCGCAACTCTTGGACGTGCCTGTCCATCAATGGCTGCAAGCCATTTCGCTCGACAACGACTTCATGGTGCTGTTGGTGAAGACCGTCCTTGCCACCTTGTTAGTGCTGTTGGCGGGCGAGTTTCTGCCCAAGATGCTGTTTCGCATTAATCCCAATGCCATCCTGTCGTTTTTTGCCTTCCCGACATTCCTCTGCTATTGCCTGCTCTACCCGTTGATTCTCATCTACACGGGCATTTCAGAGTTCATCATCCGCTATGTGTTGCGATTGAAGGTGGACCGGGAGGAATACAAGTTCAGCACGGTCGACTTGAACGACTACATCGCCGAATATGCCGATACCCAGGAGGCCGACGAAGACATGCAGCAGGAAATCCAACTCTTCCAAAACGTGATGGAGTTTCGTTCGGTGAAGCTCCGCGAGTGCATGGGACCGCGCAACGAGATTGAATCAGTGAAGATTACCGACTCTATAGACGTTGTGAAAGCCCGTTTCGAGGAAACCAAGCATTCCAAACTCATCGTGATAGGGGAAAGCATCGACGATATTGTGGGGTATGTCCATCTCAACGATGTAGTGCGTGCCATTGCCGAGCATCTTGATGTGACCATGGAGGACTTGGTTCGCACCATCGACTTCTTCCCCGAGACGTATACTGCTGACCGTCTTCTGAAACATTTCATTCAGAAACGGCAAGGCGTGGCCGCCGTCGTCGACGAGTTTGGTGGTACGGCAGGTATTGTCACTATGGAGGACGTGGTGGAAGAGATTTTTGGTGAAATCGACGACGAATACGATGTGGAAGAGGAAGTGGAGCGTGTTATCGACGACAACACCTATGTCTTCTCGGCACGCTTAGAGATTGACTATCTGAACGATACATACAAGTTCGATTTGCCCACAAGTGACGATTACGAGACCTTGGCGGGCATGATTCTCCACTACTGCGAGAGCATTCCAGAGCAAGGCGAAGAGCTTACCATCGGCAAATATCGGGTGAAAATACTGAAGGCATCCAACATGAAATTGGACGAAGTGGAGTTGAAAGTTAGTGATAAATAATTGATTACAAGCTTGTTATTGGAATAAAAAGGGCGTATTGCCTTTTTTTGAAAAATAAAAATCAAACATTTAATCCCACGCGTTGAAATCTTTACTAAATTTGCACGCTCAAAATTGAAGTTTAAATAGTTTAAAAAATAGAGAAATTTAAGTTATGGCAGCAATTGAAAAAATCAGAAGACATTCCGGATTGTTGATCGCAATTATCGGTATTGCATTGTTAGCGTTTGTCTTACAAGACCTTTTCCAAAGTCAGGGAAGAAACACAGGCCCTAAGGTCGCGGTTGTCGATGGAGACGAGATTTCCGTGAGGGACTTTGAGCAGCTCAAGGACAAGAACCTTGAGAACAGAAAGGCACAAAGCAACAACAACAACCTTTCTTCCGCTGAAACTTACAACATCTACAACAGCACGTTGGAAGAAATGATCAAGGACAACCTCATGACCAAGGAATACGATGCCGCTGGCGTGGGCATCACCGCTGAGGAACTTTACGACCAGATGACGGGCGACCACCCGCATCAGTGGATGGTACAGAGCTTCAGCAATCCCGATGGTACCTTCAACAAAGAGGGTGCTTTGGATTATCTCCAGAATCTCGACCAACTTCCGCCCCAATATTACGACCGTTGGCTCGAGTTCGAAAAAGGCATGAAGAAAGACCGCTTGGAAAACAAGTTCAACAACTTGGTGAAGGCTTCCTATTTCCTTCCCACCGCTTTGGCTGAGAAATACTACCAGAACAAGAATGCGAAGGCTTCCGCCGATGTCATCGTGCTGCGTTATGCCAGCATCCCCGATTCGACTGTGGTCGTCACCGATGCCGACAACAAGGCTTTCTATGAAGAAAACAAGTACCGTTACGAAACGGACGAAAGACGCGACATTGAGTATGTCGTTTTCGACATTAAGCCGTCGCAGGAAGACCGTGAGGACGCTTTGAAGCATGTGGCTGGCATGAGAGAAGAATTTGTCAATACTGAAAATGTGATCAGCTTTGTCAACGCCAACTCCGACCAACGTTACGACAGCACTTGGGTAGGTCAGAAGGACGTGCCTCAAGCCATCGAAAAGGCTATCTTCGAAGAAGGCAACGGCGTCGGTTTCGTGTATGGCCCATACGAGGATGGTGAAGCTTTCAACCTGGTCCGCATCGTTGACCAACAAAGCCGTCCCGACTCACTGAAGGCCAGCCATATCCTGATTGGTTATGAAGGCGCTTTCAGAAGCGAATCCAAGCTTACCGAAGAACAAGCCAAGGCCAAGGCCGACAGCCTGCTGAACGTGCTGAAGAGCAATCCTAAGAACGAAGAGTTGTTTGCTGAATTAGCCAATCAATTCACCGAAGACCCCTCCGGCAAGGAAAAGGGTGGTGACTTGGATTGGTTCACCGATGGCCAGATGGTGCCCGATTTCAACGAGTTTGTGGTCAACAATCCCGTTGGTGCCATGGATGTGGTGAAGACCCCCTTCGGTTTCCATGTCATTAAGATTACCGGAAAGACCGAACCCCAACCCAAAGCTCGTTTGGCTTACTTGAAGCACGAAATCACCCCCAGCAATAAGACTTACAAGGCCATCTTTGCCGAAGCTAACAAGTTCGTCATCGAAAACAGAACCTACGACAAGTTCAACCAAACCATCGAAGAGCAAGGTCTCACCAAGCGCACGATGCCGAGAATGAGCAAGTCGACCACGCAAATTGCTGGTATCGACAACCCGCGTGAAATCGTTCGTTGGGCTTTCGATAAGAATAGAAAAGAAGGCGATATTTCCGAAAAGATCTTCGAAGACGACAACATGTTTGTCGTGGCTGCTTTGACGGGCATCGTCAAAGAAGGTTTTGCTCCTTTGAGCATTGTCGCCGATCAAGCCAAGTATCAAATCATCAATAAGAAGAAGGGTGAGATGGCCGTTGAAAAGATGAAGGCTTGCGGTAGCGATGTGAACAGAATGGTCAACGAATTGGGTGCTGAGTCGACCACGGTTTCGGATGTCACTCTCGATTCACGTGTACTTGGCAACTTTGGTGTTGAGGCCGACATTATTGGCACCATCCTCGGCATGAAGGAAGGTGAGGAAGTGGGTCCCATCGCCGGCAACTCAAGTGCATTCATCATCAAGAATGTGAAGATTGCCCAACCCGCTACACCTAATGACTATGCTGACATCATCAGGGAAAAGACCAGCCAGTTCACCAATAAGGTGGTGGGTAATGGCATCTACAATGCCCTGAGAAAGCAAGCCAATATCAAGGACAACAGAACCGATATCTTCTAATTATCTGAAGCATATTGGTGCTCAATCGGGAAAGGTGCGTTGCAAAACGCACCTTTTCTGCTTTTTGAAATACTAATTCAGGCGAAAATCCGTTCAAAATAGAGTTGAAGTGAAACCTAAAACATATTATCATGAAGAGATTACATTTTTTCTTGTTTGTTGCAGCTACGGCATGTCTCCTTGTGGGCTGCCGTAAACCCGCCGAAGTGTCGTTTGGCGTTCAGTCGCTGAGCGTTGCTGCCGAAGGCGGAAACTACACGGTTGAATTGAAGTCGAATGGCGATTGGAACATTGGTTCGACAGCGGACTGGCTCACGGTTTCGCCCACTTCTGGCAATGGTAGTGCTACGCTTTCGATTGTTGCACAGCCCAACACCGCTGAACAGGGTCGTAGCGTGGAGATTCGTGCTACTACTAAAGACAACTCGGCTTCGTTGACCATAAGTCAGGAGGGCACACCTTCTGGAGAGGACCCTGGTGGAGAAGATCCCGGCGGAGAGGACCCTGAGCATTTTCTTACCGTCACGCCGAATGAACTTCAATTCGTTTGTACAGGTGAAGACAAAGTGGTTACCATTGAATGTGATGAAGCATGGTCTATCGCAGGTGATACGGATTGGATAGCTTTTGATAAAACGGAAGGCGAAGGCAATGATGAGGTTGTCGTGACCGTGGGTGAGAATCCTTTGCATGAAATGAGGAGTGCTGAAGTGGAGTTCCGTTCGGCATCTGGCATTTTGGCTGTTATCAATGTGTCGCAAGAGGCTTCTCCCATTCAGCATTTCTTGAATGTCACGCCAAATGGGCTTTCTTTTGGCAAAGAAGGTGAAAGCATGGATGTCACAATCGAATGTGATGCAGATTGGCAGGTTGTATTTGATGCGGATTGGCTGACAGCCTCGGTGAATGAAGGTACGGGCAATGGAACTGTGACGTTTACAGCTTTGCCCAATGTTTTCATGGAGATGAGGGCAGTGATGGTGACGATTAATTCACGTCCGTTGTCACGAACCATCTCTGTGCGCCAATCGCCTGGCGACGAGCCTATTTGGGCCAATGTCACCCCCGACTCCTTGTTTGTGCCTCGTGCAGGAGGTAGCAGGTCGATTTCTGTCACTTCCAACCATACTTGGACAGTTACTGTACCTTCATGGATTACTATGCCGGTTGTTTCGGGAGAGGGCGATGCCACGCTTGAATTGATGGTGGATTACAATAGCTCTACTTCCAGTAGAATGGGTGAAATCATCGTACAACACGGAGCAGAGGTTTTGGCTACGGTTGTCGTGATTCAGGAAGGAATACCAAGCATCCTGACGACTGATGTCACAGAAATCAATTTGCCTGCTGAAGGCGGAGTGGGAATCATCCGTTTGACGGCTAACCAAGGATGGTGGATTCGCAATTCGGCCTCTTGGATTGAGTGTACCCCAATGGATGGTACAGGCGACATGGAGATATCCGTAAAAGCAGGTCCGTTGGAGACCGCAGAGCCTCGCGAATCAGTGATTACTATCAGAGGCGATTTGGGTGCTGTGGCTACCGTGACGGTACGCCAAATCCCATAAAGTCTAAAACAATGAACGAAAAAAGACGGCTATGAACCGTCTTTTTTTCGTTTGTAGGGCTCTGTTATTGAGTTAGAATCCAAAGCTGAACCAATACCAGAACTTGTTTTCCATTTCTTTCCAGGCTTGGCGCGTTGAGGCGGCGAAGTCGGAGGTATATTGGTTGAGAAGTTCTGTGGCTTCTTCTTTCTTATCTTCAGCAAGCAAGGCTTTGGCTTTGCTTTCGAGGGCAGGGATTTCGTCAAATGCCTTTTGCTCGAAGCGGTTGGCGTTGCTGAGGAGGGTTTGCTTGCAGCGGCCCCATTGCACGGTGGCTAATTTGTTGGCCTTGCGATAGTGCCAAATCCAAGCCTCGTCGCGGTAGCGCAGCTGACCGCATTTGTCGAAGCCGTCGGGCAGGGTGGTGGAGCCTGAGAAGATGGGAATGCGTGGGCTCTGGCCAGGATTGTCGCAAGCCATCCAACAGATGGCACCGATTTCATCGGGCATCCAGTTGCGGCATTGGATGATGTGGTGGTAGCTGCTCCATGCCACAGCCACGGTGCGTTGGAAATTGATGGTGCCGGGGGCGAGGTAGTTGAGTGTGTTCATCATCGCGCTGCCCACCCAAGGATTGGCCACGGGACTGATGATGGTGTCGTTCACCACACCGTCGTCGGTGCGTTTCTTGGCCACCATTTTTACGTTGCGGGTCATGTCCATGTCGGTGCCTTCGTAGGTGCTGCGGAAGAGTTCCATCACCTTACGCACGTCGACGTTTTCATCGGGTTTCACTGAGAAGGGCAGTTCGGGCATGTCGCGGTTGAGGTTCAGTGAAGGTGCCAGCTGGCTGAGGATGAAAAACTCGCGGTCGCTGTAGTTCTTGCCGCCACCATATTCGGCGCGGAAGGCTTTCCAGAAGATGAAGTCGCCCTTGCCGTCCCAGAGGCCATATTTCTTCGCCACGGCCTCGCAGTTGTCGGAGCAATAAAAGTCCTTGCTCTTGCGCTCCAGCTTGCCAATGCGGGCGATATTGGCCGAAACACCCACTTCGTCGTCGGGGATGCGCTTGGCTGCCCACACGCCTCCGATTTTGTCTGGCCCTTCGCCGAGGATTTCCATTTGCCACACCTCGTTCTTGTCGGCGATGGTGATGCACTCGCCACCGTCACCATAGCCGTATTCCTTCACTAATTTGCCGATGAGCTGGATGGCGTCGCGGGCGTTGTCGCAGCGCATTAAGGCCACACGTTCCAGCTCCTCAATCATGAACATACCTTTGTGGTTCACCAAGGTGTCAGGACCTGAGAAAGTGGTCTCGCCGATGGCCAATTGTTTCTCATTGAGGCAGGGATAGGCGGTGTTGAGGTAGGCGTAGGTGTGTTCTACCTGTGGGATTTCACCCGCTAATTCCACCTTGCGGTTGTCGAAGGGGTCTTCGGTGTGCATGGTGCCTTTGTAGACTTTGTACATTTCGCCTTTTTCGTGGTCGGCGGCAGGCTCCCAGCGCATCCAGGTGCGGTAGCGACCGTCACAGGTGTGTGAGGTGATGACGGAGCCGTCGGTAGTGGCTTTCTTGCCCACCATGATGCTGGTGCAGTTAGCCCCGACGAGGCGTTCGTTTTCGTCTTGTGCCATCGTGTTCAAGCCGATGAGCAGAAGAGCGGATAGGAGTAATGATTTGAATTTGAACATATTGGATGTTTAATTGTTGATTGTTTATTTGTTTAATTGTTGTGGGTTGCGAGTTTATGTCTTATGATGGGTTATGGAAGTCCAAAAATAGGAAAGAAAACGGTTGGTTCTGAGGTTTGAGACAAAAATCTGCATTATTCCCAAAACAATTCTTCTGCCACGCCATCGGCAAAAAGCATTTGCTTGTCGGTGAGGTAGAGGAATTCCCGTGTTTGCGTGAGGCGGCCTTGGGTAATCAAGGGCTGAGCATGTTGCTCGCAGTAAGTGGAAAACCTTTCGCCCATCTCGCGTTTGAGCCATTTCAGGTCGATGCCCCAGTGGGTACGCAGGCGCAGCATGACGTATTCGTCGTATAGCTGTTCGGGATTGAGGGTTTCTTTTTCCGACATGGAACGCGGGACTTCGGGACACGGGACTTTTTGGTCTCGTAGTCTCGCAGTCTCGCGTCTCGCGTCTAAGTATTTCTCCATGCTAGATACATTCCACTGCCGTGAAGCCCCATCAAACGAATGCGCCGAAGGCCCGAAGCCCGCGTAAGGCGTGCCGAACCAATACGAGGCGTTGTGCTTGGAGTGCATTCCTCGTTTGCAGAAGTTGGAAATCTCGTAATGCAGATAGCCATTTTCAGCGGCTCGTTTACAAAGGATGTCATAATCGCGCAGAGCATCCTCCTCGTTGACGGGCATGGCTTTGCCTTGCTCGATTTGCTTGGTCAAGATGGAATTGGGTTCAAGCGTGAGGGCGTAGGCTGAGAGATGGGGCAGGTCGTATGCAAAGAAAATGTCCAAATTCTTGTTCCACTGTTCGGCATTGGAGGTGGGCAAGCCATAGATGAGATCGATACTGATGTTATCGAAGCCTGCCGATTTGGCCCAATCGAGACATTGCAGGGCATGATGCGCATCGTGGCGACGGCTCAGATACTTCAAGTCGTCATCGAAAAAGCTCTGTATGCCAATGCTGAGCCTGTTGACCCCAAGTTGGCGCAAGTCTTTAAGGTATTCTAACGACAGCGTGTCGGGGTTGGCTTCAAGGGTGATTTCGGCGTTGGGGGCGACGGTGTAGGTTTTGTTTATAAGGTGCAGGATGTCGCCGATTTCCGTTACCCTGAGCAAAGAAGGCGTGCCGCCTCCGAAGTAGATGGTGTTGATGGGCGGTGTGTCTTGTTCATTCTCAAGCGCAGGGCATTGCGGTTCAAGCCCGCAATGAGGCCTTGGCTTGAGGTAGCCCTTTCTCCCAACGATTTCAGCCTTCAAGGCTTCCAAAAACCTGTTTTTCAGCTTCAAGGAAGGCAAAGAATAGAAACCGCAGTAGCCGCATTTCGACTTGCAGAAGGGGATGTGGATGTAGATGGCGGACACGATTGGTTAGTTGACAGTTGATAGTTAACAGTTGATAGTTGGGAGTTATAAAAAAATTGAGAGTTGAGTGGCTTTTGCCAACTTTCAACTCTCAATTTTTCAAAGTTCAATTAGATTTAGTTCTTTTTGCAGCAGCCGCAGATGCACTTGTAGCAAAGGCCAGCGAGGCAGGCGCCGACAAGCGGGGCAACGATGAAGAGCCACACTTGACCCATGGCACTCCAGCCTTCAGTGTTTGAGAACAAAGCAACGCCGAGTGAACGGGCGGGGTTGACGGAAGTGTTGGTCAGCGGGATGCTGATGAGGTGGATGAGCACCAGGGTGAGACCGATGGCCAGACCGCCGAACTTGCCGTTGGCGTGACTGCTGTCGGTGACGCCGAGGATGACCATCAAGAACACGAAGGTCAGCAGAGCTTCAACGAGGAAAGCACCGCCCAATGAGATGGCTTGGTAACCCGTTTCGGGGCCGCCACAAGCTTTTTGGAAAGCCTCACCAAAACCGTTGGAGGCAAAGACGCCAGTGGCACCGCCACCGATGGCATTCCAAATCACGAGGAGCAAAGCGCCGGCAATGATACCGCCGATGAACTGGGCAGCCCAGTAAACTAACATTTCCTTAAGGCTCATGCGGCCATTGACGAAGACGCCAAAGCTGACGGCAGGATTGAGGTGGGCACCCGAGATGTGACCGATGCCGTAGGCCATGGCCACCACGGTGAGACCGAAGGCGATGGCTACGCCAAGGAAGCCAACGTGTCCGAACAAAGCGGTTCCGCAACCGCCAAACACCAAAACGAATGTGCCGAACAATTCGGCGAAGAATTTGTTACTTGTCTTCATAACATTTTAAATTTTAGTTAGTTATTAGTTGATTTGATGATTTTACCCGTTTCGCAGCCCCTAGGGATTTCCCTTTGGGACACTGCAAATGTACGAAATAATCAAAGCGTTATGCTTTTTTCCTTGAATATTTTTTTCTTGATATAAATCAAAATTGTTGGGATCGGATGCATAAAACATACAAATGCGTTCAGCCTAAATTGGGCAAATGAGTGCTTTAACTCCCGTTTTTTCCGTTTCGTTCATTATTGCATCTTGGAGAAAAATTAGAAAAGTGTAACTTTGTGTCGTTAATGAAGTTAATGAATTGTTTTTTCCAGACCAGTGCTTTTTTAACTGGTCTGTTTTTTTGCCCAAACTAAAAGGCATTATTTATGCAACGCAGAACCACATACGAAGATGTAAACCGATACTTGTCGCCAAGACGTATAGCCTTACTCTCTTTGGCTATTACGTTGGCGTTTTATCTCGTCTACACTTTTACGCAATATATCGGCAAACCAGCATTCCCTTCTCCAAATGCAAAGGAAGATTCAAAGGCGGAAAAGTTTGACTCCGATGCTTCACATGGGAGAGATGTAGCTCGTTTTGAGGAAGCACGGCCTCCTCATGACCGGCCCCCAAGACAAGAGCATTTTGAAGGTCACCATCCAAAAGGCAAAGAACCGCATTTGCCCTATCTGATTTTGTTGAATGCGCCTCTTACGTTTGTGATGCTCTTTGTCCTCTTTTCATATATTAGGAGGGTTTTCACCGTCCAATTCAAAAAGGATTATTACGAAATTATAATCAACATTGTAGGCACTTTGTTGATAACCATAGCGTTAAGCACGTTGATTACGGTAATGGAGTTCAAGATTTGGCCCAATCTTCCCGGACCGCCCAAACCATTGATACATCATATCAAAATTGGTTGGTTAGGCGATTTGTTTTTGACGATTATCACCCTGCTGACGAGTTATCTGTTGCGTTCCATTTATCAAAGAAAGAAATTTGCTGTTGAAAACGAGGAACTTAGGACGGAGAATATCCGCTCTCACTATGAGGCCTTGAAAAGTCAGTTGGATCCACATTTTCTTTTCAACTCTTTGAATACGCTTCAGACTTTGGTGGAAATGGATCGCGACAAGGCCGGGGAATACATTCAGGAATTGTCGGCGGTGTTGCGCTATACCTTGCAGAATAAGGAAATGACCACATTGGAAGAAGAGTTGAAATGCGTGCAGGCCTATTGCAGCATGATGCAGATTCGCTATGGCGATAACTTGAAATTTGATTTTGACATTGATGATAAATATTTGGCCTATAACGTGTTGCCTCTTTCGATACAAGGCCTTATAGAAAATGCCATCAAGCATAATACCATCTCGAAGCGACAACCTTTGACGGTAACGATTGCCACTGATGCCCAAGGACGTGTCAAGGTTAGCAACCCCATTCAGCCGAAGGTTACCGAGGAAGAAGGCAACGGCATCGGATTGGCCAACCTGGCGGAGCGATATCGGCTCAGGTGGGATGAAAATGTCGAGATTTCGAACGACGGAACGATATTTAGTGTAACTTTGCCCTTGAAAGAAAACAGAAATACGATATGAAAGCACTCATTATAGAAGACGAAATCATGGCGGCCCAAAGCTTGCAAAAGCTGTTGAGTGAGGTAAGCCCCGAAACGGAAATCATTACCGTGCTGGAGACCATTGAGGACACCGTGTCATGGTTGGAGGAGAACCCCATGCCCGACTTGATGTTTATGGACATCCATTTGGCCGATGGTTCTTCCTTCGCCATTTTCGATCGGGTCGACATCACCTGTCCCGTTATTTTTACCACTGCTTATGATGAGTATGCGCTTAAGGCCTTTGAGGTAAACAGCATCGACTATCTTTTGAAGCCTATCAGCAAGGATGCTTTGGCGCGTGCCATACGCAAATACCACATGGTCGGTCAACGAGTGCAAAATGATAATCACGGCAACTATGATGCTATGCTTGAGCAACTTACAGGAAAGAAACACTACAGGCGTTGCTTTTTGCTTCCTGAGCGCGACAAGTTGATTCCTTTGCCCGCCAGCGATATTGCATACGCATACATTGACACAAAGATGGTGAAATTGGTATCGATGTCGGGCAAATCGTATTATATGAGCCAGACCTTGGACGACTTGTTGACCCAACTCGATCCTCAATTGTTTTTCAGAGCCAATCGTCAGTTCATTATCTCTCGCGATGCTGTTAAGGATGTATCCATTTGGTTCGGCAATAAGTTGGCCATCAACCTCATTATGGAGACTCCTGAGAAGATTATTATCAGTAAGGCGCGCGTGGCGGAATTCAAGCATTGGTTCTCGAATTGAGCTACGTTTGAACTCCTGACGCCCATGTCATTCCCGCGCAGGGTTGTGAGTGGTATGGAATCTATGGGCGGCAGAAGCGATTGCCTACTCTTTCACTTTGTAGTTATGTTGACCAAGGCTTTCAGCATATTGCTGTAGCATAGCTTTGAGGAAGTCCTCGTCCTTTTGTTGCGCTTCGCCTTTCACGGTTTTCAAGACCTTATCCGCGTCAGAATAGAAAATGGTGGAGTCGCTGATGTATTGATACACCTGGTTGATGAAGTTGAAGGCAACGGGGTGGCGTTCGGGTTCGTTGAACACGTCGCGACCAAAGGCAAAATAAGGTTCCTTGTTTCCTACCAACCCCAAAACAGTAGGCATGATGTCCAATTGTTGCACGATGGTATTGTCGAGGCCGCGCAAGGCTCCATCAGGCGTGTAAAGGAACTCGATGATGGAAGTGTGGCCTTGCATCGTGTAGGATTGCGGGTCGTAGCAAATCGGCGACACATGGTCGGCAACGAAGACAAAGAGCGTGTTGTTGAACCAAGGCTCGTGCTTTACACGGTCGAAGAACATGCGGATGGACAAGTCGGTGTAGGCCACTACACGTTGTTCGGGCGTATGACCACGGGGAACGATGTCATAATAATCGGGTGGTACACGGTAGGGATGGTGGGAGGTTAGGCTGAAAACCGATGCGAAGAAAGGCTCATTCATCTTGTCGATTTCGTCCGCCATGAACTGGAAGAAAGGCATGTCGTAAACGCCCCAAAAAGGTTCGATGGTGCTGTCGTTCACGGGATAGGCTGCCTCGAAATCGTTGCGGCAATAGCACTGCTGCACGCCAAACTGTTGAGTAATGTCCTCAAAACCCATGGAGTTGTGTTCGCCTCCGCTGAAAAATGCGGTTTGATAGCCTTGTTTGGCTAATATCTCGGGCATGGCTTCGAAGTCGCCAAAAAGTTCGGGCATGGTGGCAAACGAGGTCTTGAAAGAGGGGATGGAGGCAAAGATGGCAGGAACCGATTCGATGGATTTCAGACCGTTGGCGTAGGCATTGGTGAAAGTGTAGCCTTCTTGCATCAACGAGTCAAGGAAGGGGGTGCAGCCCGAATCGTACTTGTAGAGGTCGGGGTTGAGGAATTTGGAATGTTCCTTGCTGAAGCTTTCCAAAACAAACACCACTATGTTGCGTTGGCCTAAGTTGAAGCGGCTACTGTCGATGCTATGTTCAGGGGTGTAGATGGGGTCGAGTTCTTCATCATTGAAAACGCTTATCTTATCGTATTCCAAGTCTTTATCGAGTGAGCGCAGGAAACAATAGGGATTGCTAATCATGAGCCAACTTTTTTCGGGGGAATAGGAGGCTGCTTCGCTCATTTTGACCCAAGGTTTTGATGGATTAAAAGTGCCACGCATTCCACAGATACTAAGTAAGATGACGATTGCCGCAGTGATGGAGTTGATGAGATAATACCGTTTGTTGTTCTCGATTTTTGTAGGTTGGTATTTGATGTAGTGCCAGCCATAGATGAGCAGGGCGATGAGAGCCACGCAGATGATGGCTATGGGGAGGTTGCGTTGCAGGAAGTCGATAAGAAGAGGAATGTTGTTGCTGTTGCTGGTGAAATGGGTCTCTTCGAGGGTGACGCGTTTCATCGTATGTGCGAAATACACCACATCAGATCCGTTGAGGACAATCATCGCTGTGTTGGTAATCAAGAAAATGGCATAAAGGATGCCTTGATACCATCTTTTTTCGCGGATGCGGAAGGGCAGGATGGACAGCAGGATGAAAAGGCAGTTGGTCCAAAGCAGCGACATGATGTTGTAGACGAAAGAGCCTTTGGCAATGTTCCAAGCTTCAGCAAAACCATCGATATGGCCCAGATAGGGCTTGTCAATCATGTAGAATGCGGTTTGCAAGATGATGAGGCAAAGATAGGCTACCAAAAGTCTAAGTATCAGTGTTGTAACATCGTTCTTCCAAAATATTCCTTTAGGATGATTGGTGGTTTTCTTTTCCATTGTGGGGGTCGCTTTTTGAGCCTGCAAAATTAGGGTTTTATGGCGAAAAAATGGAAATAAAAACGACCCTGCAGGTTGATTTTTTAATCATCAAGTTGGTATTTTTACAATAAATTGAATATCAATATTTTAAATAGTAACAAGAAAAAAAGTTGGCGAAAAGTGTCCATTGTAAGGAAAAAGGTTGTACTTTTGCACCCACAAAACGATGCTTCCGTAGCTCAGTTGGTAGAGCACCTGACTCTTAATCAGGGTGTCCAGGGTTCGACCCCCTGCGGGAGTACGAAAAGCCGCTGAAAAGCGGCTTTTTTTTGTTGTTCGACTTCCGCAGGGAGTACAATCTTGTTTTAGTCCTTATCTATTAGCAATGTTTTAAAACCTTCCGTAGCAAAGGTTTCCAATTCGTTCTGCTCGTTGGCGTAAATGTAATAAGCCTCAACGCTGTCCAAACTTTCAATGAGTGGCAGCGATTGTTCCAAACCCATTACCATGCAGATTGAGGCAAGGGCGTCGGCCCAGACTGAGTTTTCCGCCAAGACCGTCACACTTAATACATTATGTTCTACAGGATAACCCGTTTTGGGATTGATGCTGTGGGAATAGCGTTTGCCGTTGCGTTCCACATATTTTCGGGTGCTGCCCGAAGTGACCAAGCCCTTGTCGCGCAAGGCGATGCGGGTTTGCACCACTTGTTCTGAGTCCTTGTTTTCAGCAGGTTTCTCAATGCCCACAATCCAAGGCTTGCCGTTGTTTTTTTCACCTTTGGCCATGATTTCGCCTCCCGTGTCGACCAAATAGCGTTTGATGCCACGGCTTTCCAAAAAAGCAGCTATCAAATCGGAAGTGTAGCCTTGAGCTATGGCATTGAAATCCAATGTCATGTTTGGGTTTTCTTTGATGACTTTTCCATTTTCAATGCGTACTTTTCGGTAATCAACCCATTGTTTTAGACTATCGATGAGCTGGGGTGTGATGCTGTCGCCGACCTTGTAACTGAAGCCCCAAGCGGCCACGATGGGAGAGACGGTGGGGTCGAAATAGCCGTCGGAAAGCTTGGCGGCTTCTTGTGCGATGTTGAAATTGTCAATGAAGATTTGGTCAAGCACTACTTCTTCGTTGCGGTTGACTTTCGAGATGACGGAACTGTCCACCCAAAGGTTGACAGACATGTCGACGGCATGGAAAATCGAGTCAATTTCATGCTGGAAATTGCGTTCTTGCTCGTCGTAATAGGTCACGGCATAGTAGGAACCTTGTGCCAAGCCTTGCAGTGCCATTTTCTTGGGCTGTTTCCCGCACGATGCCAATATCACCAACCCTATAAACAATAAGAACACCCTTTTCATAATTTCTATCTCTTAACTTTTAACTCCTAACTCCTAACTCTTAACTCCAAACTATAAATCAATGATTGCGTTCCATTTCCAAGCAAAATTGTCCCAAACATTCGGTAGGCTATAGGCACCGTAGCGGTAGAACACACCTGCACCGATTTTCGTCAACGGCGTGGCCAACAATCCATCGATGACAAAGCCGCTCTCAAAGTAGCCTTTCTCCATGGTTTGGAAGTTTTTGTCGGGATGGTCAGAGGCGCGTTTCATGTCGCCCCAACCGATGTTGGTCACGACGGACAACTGGGGCTTAAACCATTGTGAATTCACCTTCAAAAGCATACCGTTGAAGTTGTGGCTTAGATAGAGGGCCACGAAACGGTCGCAGAAAAACTCATCCAAGCGCATGGTGCTGAAACTGCCTGGGGAATAGAGTCCGAAACGGGCGTAAGTGCCCAAGATGTTGAAGGTCTCCATCACGGGACAGGTCTTTGAGGCATAACCGGCTTGCAGCATGACCTTTGACACCCCGAGATAATGCGTGTAGAAGTTTTTGCTCACCTCGATTTTGAATCGGTCGTACTCAAATTGGCCGCCTAAAATGTTGGGGAAAGCATGTTGATAGGAAACCCAAACGATGGGGGCGAGGGTGCCCAATGAGCGGATGCCTTGTGGGGTGCTGAGGAATTTTTCGTTGTAGGCGAACCTGAGTTTGAGTTCGGCAATGGTGAAACGGCCTTCGGTCAACGAGTCGCAGGGATCGTAGAAGAACTGGGTGTTGTAGTGTTTGTGGCTCGTGCTGAGGCTCAGGTAGGCCTTGAAATGGCGGGCAAAACGGGTTGAATAGGTGAGGTCGAAACGGTCGCGGCGTGTGTGGATGTTCTCGTAGAAGGTGTATTTGTAGTTGGCTGGAGAGAGTATCGAGTTATCCATCTCCAACAAGCCACCAAACTCGCCCATGGGCTCCGACTTGTGGGTGTATTGGAAACTGAGTTCCATTTGCCGCTGGCGGTTGAGTTTCACTTTCAGTCCCCCACCATAATCCCAACTTTTCAGCCGCGTCCAGTAACCGAAGAAACCGTTGAGGCTGAACCAACGCGAAAGCTTGTCGTTGGTGCTGACGCCGAAGCCGAAATAAAAGCCTCGATAGCCTGAGATGTTGATGATGCGGTCGAGGTCGATGTTAAAGATGCCGAGAGGAAGGGCAGTCTCATACATTATCTTGTCAGTGAGACCCAACACACGGTCGAAAATGTTGGTGCGCGCAGTGAGAGAGTCGACGAGGAAGTAGGTGGCCTTGATTCTTTCGGTGAGGGAGTCGATGCGGTGGGCATTCCAGAAAGTATCGTCGCGATAGGCGGCATTAGGATCCACCATGATTTCAATGTCGGAAAACCGTCGTTTGCTGATGTCAGGGTTGATTTCGATGTCGGTGAGGTAACTCTTCCCGATGGCAATCATAGGGAAAACGCCACCATCCATGTTGACCACCATGTTTGGGAATAACAGGTTGGTGTTCAGTTGTTTTGGGAACCATTGGCCATCCACTTTTTGGTACAGCTGTTGGATGTCGGCTTCAAAAATTCCACCTTTATTGTCGGGTGAAGCTTTCACGCTTTGCAAGGCCCATCCGTCGCTGTTGATGGTCATCGTGCCACGCAGACCGTTAAAGGTGCTGCCGCGCTTCGGGTGGAACGAAATCACATACAGCGAATCGCCTTGCCCGATGGGATAAACCTCCTCCAATCCGAAAAAGTAATGGTTTTTGCTGCCCCTGCTGATGGGATTGACATAATCGGTGCCGGTGATATTGATGGTTTCGTCATAAAAGCTGATACTTTGCATGCTGTTGACCAAGTAGATGAAAGTCGGCTCTTTCATGCCAGCCACCTTGGTGCCAAGGACATGCTGCAATTTGCGGTTGGGCGACTTGAACAGCACCTCTGAGGCAGTTTCCATCACCATCAGGTCACTTTTTTTCATGATGCTGTCGAAAAGCCGAAGCGTTGTCATTTCGTATGCGGTGTCGTTGGCTAAAGCCAGACCGAAGCTGCTGCTGTCGATGGTAATGACCATCTTGTCGTAGATGTTGTAGCTATAGGAGTCCAACGAATTGGGATTGTTGGCTTTACGGTAGGCCAAAAGGCTGTCGATGATGCGGTGCGCGGGGTTCTCGCCAGCCTCAACGGTGACTTCGCCTAACTCGAATGTCATGGGCTTTAAGGCGACATTGCACTTGTTTTGGTTTGATTTCAAGGTGATTTCCTTGGGTTCGTAGCCGATGGACGAAAACTTGACTTTTCTGATAGGTTCGTCGATGGTGATTTCATACCGACCGTCGATGTCGCTGATGACGCCCCGCAGCCCTTCGTTGACGACCACGTTGACGAAAGCCATAGGCTGACGGTTGCGCTCATCGGTAATCTTGCCGCTCAAGGTGTGCTGGGCAAAAAGTGTTTTGGCCGAAAAGAGGAAAAAAACAAGAAAAAGAAAGGGGAAAGACTTTATGAGATAGTGCGGTTTCATTCTTGAGTCTCAATTATATATACGACTTCGTTATCGCGCTTCATCATGTATTGTTCGCGGGCCACCTTTTCCATTGTCGCCGTGTCGTTTTGCAAGGCGTTGAGGTATTCCTTGCTTTTCTTGATTTCCTTGTCGTAGTATTCGATTTGCTGTTTTTGGTCTTTCAGCGACCTGTGCAGCCTGATTTGCTCAAAAAGGTTGAATTGGTCGATGAAGAGGATGACCACCACGAAAATAATGGTGGTGTAGACATAGCGGTTGTTGAGTTTGCGTAAGACTTCCTTGAATGTCATGGCTATAAGGCTTGTCGAATTCTAATCGCGTTTTGTTTTTAGGTTGCAAAGGTAAGATATTTGGGCGAAACCAATCATCTTTTTTCTTATTTTTGCGCTCAGAAACCCTTTAAAGTTATCAAAAATGAAAAAAGTTATCGCTACTACAAAGGCTCCAGGAGCCATAGGTCCTTACAGTCAAGCCATTGAGGCCAACGGAATGGTGTTCATTTCGGGTCAACTGCCCATCAATCCTGCCACGGGCGAGATGCCTGAAGGCGTGAGTGCCCAGACCGAGCAGAGCATGAAAAACCTCGAAGCCATCCTCAACGAGGCGGGCTGCACTTTCGACAATGTGGTGAAGTCGGTTTGCTATTTGGCTGACATGAGCTACTTTGGCGAGATGAACGCCGTTTATGGCAAGTATTTCAAGGGCGACTATCCCGCTCGTGCCGCCTTTGCCGTGAAGGAACTGCCCAAGAAAGCTTTGGTCGAAATCGAAATGATTGCCGCAAAATGAAAATCGTCTTTTTGGAGCCTTTGGGCTTGAAAGTACAGCAAATCGAAGCCGCTTGCGAGGGTCTGAAGAAAGCTGGTCACGAGGTGGTCATCTATCCCGACCGCAACGAGAACCCCGATGAATTGAAACGCCGTGCCGAGGGTGCGGAGGTCATCATCGAGAGCAACATTCCGCTGCGCAAGGACTTTTTGGATGCCTGCCCCAACTTGAAGATGCTCTCCATCGCCTTCACGGGCTTGGATCACATCGACTTGGAGGAGTGCCAACGTCGTGGCATCATCGTCAAGAATGCTGCGGGATATAGCACCGAAGCCGTGGCCGAGTTAGCCATAGCCATGATGATAGATGTGTATCGTAAAGTGCTTGAAAACGATACAATTACGCGTCAATGCCAGCGCAAGGGCATCATGCCTGGCCGTGAAATCGGGGGTAAGACCATCGGCATCATCGGCATGGGCAACATCGGGCAGCGTGTGGCCAAATTGGCGAATGCCTTTGGTTGCAAGGTGCTGGCTTGGAACCGCACACCCAAACAAGTCGAAGGTGTGACTTTTGTGGATAAGGAGACTTTGTTGAAGGAATCCGACATCGTCACGTTGCACATTGCCTTGAATGCCGAGACGCGCGATTTCATCACCGAAAAGGACTTCGCCTTGATGAAGTCGAGCTCCATATTAATTAATACGGCTCGCGGCCCTGTTGTGAACGAATTGGCCCTGGCAAACGCATTGAATCAAGGCAAGATTGCTGGTGCGGCCACCGATGTCTACGGCACGGAACCGCCTTTGAAACAAGACAATCCGCTCTTTGAAGCGCCCAACCTCGTCATGTTGCCGCATATCGGCTTCGCCACCGAAGAAGCGTTTGTGCTTCGGTTGGGTATCGTCGTTCGAAACATTGAAGAATTGTTTTGCTAATCATTTAGGATTGCTTCGCAAGAAATCTAAAGAAAATCTTTATAAAATCGTTCAAAATTAGAGGATTGATTTTGTAAGATTTTTTGAAATTGATTTTTGGATGATTTCTCGCGAAGCGATTCCATTAATTAATCAAACTTTGGTCTGTAAATCATATCCGCCGTGACAAAAGCTTCCTTGAAGCGGGGTTTGATGCGGCGCAGGCATTTCTCAGCCTCCACACGGTTGCGGAAGTCGCCGGCACGCAGGCGGAAATAGGGTTCCACGTAGGTAAGGTAAATCGGAATGTCAGGGAAAGACCGTTCGAATTGGCTTTTCACCTTCTTGGCATGGTCCAAGGCCTCGTTGCCGATTTCCATGAAAATATGGATGCGATAGCCGTTGAAGGAGCTGTCGAGGCTGTAGAGCGTGCGTTGTTTCGAGATGAGGGTTTCGATGCGGCTGTCCTGCTCGACGTTCACGGAACCGTAGCTTTGCCCAAAGGCGATGGCAGCCCAGACAACGAATATGGAAAGGCAAATGATGCGTTTCATAACATGTTTCTTTTCGACTGCAAAGATACATTTTTTTGACGATATGCAAATTTCGGATGAAAGTTGTATTTTTGTGCAAAATTTTGAACGATGAATAGTAACCTCGACGCGAATGCTTCCCACTTGTCGAAGGCCGAAAAAGACCTCGAAAACGCCTTGCGTCCCGATATGTTTGAAAGCTTTGCGGGACAGAAGCAAGTGGTTGATAACCTGCGCGTTTTCGTGAAGGCCGCCGCCCAACGTGGCGAAGCCCTCGACCATACCTTGCTCCATGGCCCTCCGGGTTTGGGCAAGACCACTTTGTCGCATATCATCGCCCACGAATTGGGTGTAGGCATGAAGATGACCTCGGGTCCTGTGCTTGATAAGCCAGGCAATCTTGCGGGCCTACTTACGAGTTTGGAGCCTAACGATGTGCTTTTCATTGACGAGATTCACCGCTTGAGTCCCGTGGTTGAGGAGTATCTCTATTCCGCCATGGAGGACTTTCGCATCGACATCATGTTGGAGACTGGGCCAAGTGCGCGCAGCATCCAAATCACGTTGAATCCCTTCACACTGATTGGTGCCACCACTCGCAGCGGCCTCTTGACGGCCCCCTTGCGCTCGCGTTTCGGCATCAATTTGCGCTTGGAGTATTACGATGCGCATACCTTGGCCAAGATTGTGAAACGTTCGGCGAGCATCCTTCGTGTGCCCATCGACGACACGGCGGCTTTCGAGATTGCGCGTCGCAGCCGTGGCACACCACGTATCGCCAACTTGTTGTTGCGCCGCGTCCGTGACTTTGCCCAAATTCAAGGCGACGGCACCATTACCTTAGACATTGCTAAAATCGGCCTTAAAGCCCTCAACGTGGATGAGCACGGCCTTGATGATATGGACAACAAAATCCTTTCGACCATCATCGACAAGTTCAAGGGTGGGCCTGTGGGCGTGAATACTATTGCTACGGCAGTAGGCGAGGATCCTGGCACAATCGAAGAGGTCTGCGAGCCGTTCCTTATCCAAGAAGGTTTCATCATGCGCACACCCCGTGGCCGCGAGTGTACTGATTTGGCTTACAAGCATTTGGGAAAGACGAGAATTAAGCCTTCGGGAGAGATGAGTTTATTTGATTGAGATTTTCTTCTTCAGGTTTGTAACCAATCCGCTTGCGAGGTTGGGCTTTTGTTTCCCTTAATTGGTCGAGGGCGTCATTGAGGGCTTCAATTTGTATGGCAATTTCCAGGTTGGTCTGTTCTTGCTGCTCATTGATGTCGTTTTGGTCGTGAAGTATTTCCTCAATATAGGCGTTCAACTGATCCATCTTGTGTGAGAGCTGTTCATATCGCAGTTCAGACACCTGCAAAGCGGCGACGGCTTGTCTTACAGCAACAAAAGCCCTCATAATATTAATGTTTACTTGAATGGCAATTTTACTGCGCAGTAATCCTGAGAGCATAGCCACACCTTCTTCTGTGAAAGCAAAGGGCGCATATTTGCTGTGCTGTCCTCGTCCTGTTTTTATGATGCCATTTTGGCACCTTATAGAGAAGACTTCTTCGGGCGTCAGCTCAAACAAGAAGTCCTTTGGGAAACGTTCAATATTACGGCGTACTTGACGTTTGAGTTGCGCCACTTCAACCTCGTACATATCAGCAAGGTCACTATCCAACATTACCTTTTGCCCCCGAATTTCATAAATTACATTCTTGATGTTGTCGATGTTTCCTGTTTGCACATCATTTGGGATGACATTAGTGGGTTTTGGAGTTTCCATAACGATACTACATTTAGTTATTACGCAGCAAAATTAAGTCACTTGTCAAGAGTTATCCGTTGATTAAACGTTTGTAGTCGACTGTAGTCGTTTGTAGTCGTTTGCTGTCGGATAAATATAAAATAATCAACGTTTTATGTGTTTTTTTTACTTAAAAAGTGTGGGTTGATTTGTAGTTTTTATTATAGGCTTCAATCATAAAGCAAAATTTCACTATTTTTGCAGTTTCTTTCAAAAACAGCAAAAAACACCTCTATTATATGGATTACAACTTCAACGAAATCGAGAAAAAGTGGCAGCAGTACTGGCGCGACAACAAAATCTATAAGGTTGATATTGACCACAATAAACCTAAATTCTATGTCCTAGATATGTTCCCGTATCCTTCGGGCGCGGGCCTGCATGTGGGTCACCCGTTAGGCTACATCGCCTCGGATATTTATGCAAGATATAAAAGGCTGAAAGGCTTCAACGTGCTGCATCCGATGGGCTACGACGCTTACGGCCTGCCCGCTGAGCAATATGCCATCCAAACGGGCACGCATCCCGCCGTGACGACCGAGAAGAACATTAACCGCTACCGCGAACAGATGGATAAGATCGGCTTCTGCTACGACTGGGACCGCGAAGTGCGCACTTGCGAGCCAAGCTACTACAAGTGGACGCAATGGACGTTCCTTCAGTTGTTCAACTCGTTCTACTGCAATGGTTGCCAAAAAGCCCAACCCATCAGCAAGCTGATGGCCCGTTTCGAGGAGAAAGGTACCGAAGGTCTCAATGTGGCCGAGAGCAAGCCGCTGAGCTTCACCGCCGCCGAGTGGAAGGCGATGAACGAGAAGCAACAACAGGAAGTGCTGATGAACTACCGTCTTGCTTATCAAGCCGAGGCCATGGTGAACTGGTGCCCGGGTTTGGGTACGGTGCTCGCCAACGACGAGGTGGCCGACGGCCTCTCGGTGCGTGGCGGCTTCCCCGTAGAGCGCAAATCGATGAAGCAGTGGCAACTCCGCATCACCGCTTATGCCGACCGCCTGCTTCAAGGTCTCGAGACTGTGGACTGGAGTGAGTCGGTGAAGGATTTGCAGCGCAATTGGATTGGCAAGTCGATGGGTGCTTCGGTTATCTTCAAGGTTGAAGGGAAAGACATTGACTTTGAGGTGTTTACGACTCGTGCAGATACCTTGTTTGGTACGACCTTTATGGTGTTGGCTCCCGAACATGAGTTGGTTTCACAAATCACAACACCTGAGCAACGCGCTGAGGTAGAGGAATATATCACTCGCACCAAGAACCGCAGTGAGCGTGAGCGTATGGCCGAGGTTCGCAAGGTGAGTGGTGCTTTCACGGGTGCATACGGCATCAACCCCATCACGGGTGCAAAGTTGCCCATTTGGATTGCCGACTACGTACTGATGGGCTATGGTACGGGTGCTATCATGGCCGTTCCTGCCCACGACAGCCGCGACTTCGCCTTCGCGCGCCATTTCAACCTGCCCATCATTCAAGTGGTGAAGAAACCCGGCACCGAGCCTACCGACCCCGCCACATGGGAAGAGAGCTTCGATGCCAAGGACGGCGAGCTGGTTAATTCTGGCTTCCTCAACGGCCTGACCGTGAAGAAAGCCATCGAACGCATGATTGAAGAACTTGAAAAACTTGGCGTCGGTACGGGCAAGACCAACTACCGCCTGCGCGATGCCATCTTCAGCCGCCAACGTTATTGGGGTGAGCCTTTCCCGATTTACTACAAGGATGGCATGCCTTACGCTATGGACGAGTCGAAGCTGCCGCTTGAATTGCCTGCCATCAGTGAATACAAGCCCACTGAGACGGGTGAGCCGCCTTTGGCCCGCGCCAAGAACTGGGTTACGGAGGAAGGCTATCCCATCGAGACCAACACCATGCCGGGCTTTGCCGGTTCGAGCGGTTATTATTTCCGCTACGAAGACCCGCACAACGACAAGGAATACTTCAGCCGCGAGGCCAACGACTATTGGCAAAACGTCGACCTCTATATCGGTGGTGCCGAACATGCCACTGGCCATTTGATTTACAGCCGTTTCTGGTGCAAGTTCCTCTATGACATCGGTTTGTCGTGCAAGGATGAGCCTTTCCAACGCATGATCAACCAAGGTATGATTCAAGGCCGTTCCAGCTTCGCTTATCGTGTCAATTTGGAGAAGCTCTGCGAATACGACGTTTGGAACATCATCAAGGACAAGCGTTTGGGCGTGGAGTTTATCAAGGGCTACAAGGATGGTCGCCGTCAGTTCGACTTCTTCTGTCCCGAGAAAGGCATTCTCATCGAAATCAACCGCATGGGCAACCTTGAGAAGGTGGCTGAACCGTGGGAGGATTATGCTGCATCAAAGGGCTACAAGCTGCTTTTGGTGCCCAACATCGATGTTTTGAATGATTATAGGGCTGGAACCCATATCGTTGAGCAGAAAATCAAGGATTTGATTGCGGGTAAGGAAGTCCCGGCTTTCGTTGAAGGCGAAGAGTACAATCGTGGTCCTATCTTCGTGTCCAAAAACATACCCGACCGCGAGTTGTTCAGCGACCCGATTCACGTCGATATTAATATGGTGCGCAACGACATTCTTGATATTCCAGCATGCCGCCAATGGCGCGACGACCTGAAGGATGCCCACTTCATCAAGGAGAAGGATAAGGACGGCAACGAAGTTTACGTTTGCGGCAACGAAGTCGAGAAGATGTCGAAGTCGAAATACAATGTGCAAAACCCCGACGACCTTGTGGAGAAATACGGCGCCGACACACTCCGTCTCTATGAGATGTTCCTCGGCCCCTTGGAGCAATCCAAACCTTGGGACACGCAAGGCATCGAAGGTACCTTCCGCTTCGTGCGCAAGTTTTGGAGACTGTTCCACAACGAGAACAACGAGTTCTGCATCAGCGACGAGCCTGCTACTGCTCCTGAGCTGAAGAGCCTGCACAAGCTCATCAAGAAGGAAGAAGATGGCATCGAGAGCATTTCGTTCAATACGGTCGTTTCGGCCTTCATGATCTGCGTCAACGAGCTGGCCGACCTCAAGTGTAACAAGCGCGAAATCCTTGAGCCTTTGGCTATTATGATTTCGCCTTACGCCCCTCACATTGCAGAAGAATTGTGGCACTTGCTGGGTCATGAGACCTCGGTGGTGAATGCTGTATTCCCCGTCTATGACGAGAGCAAAACTGTGGAGAACAGCTTCAACTATCCTGTGAGTTTCAACGGCAAGATGCGCTTCAGCATGGAGCTGCCCGTCACGATGAACCAAGACGAGGTGCAGGCCGCCGTACTCGCTGCCCCCGAAGCCGCCAAATGGATTGAGGGCAAGCAGATACGCAAGGTCATTTACGTGCCGAAGAAGATCGTGAATATCGTGGTGGGATAAAGACTTCCTGTTATTGTTGTGCCCGGTATTCCTTGGGCGACAAACCTGTATTTGTCTTAAAATAGCGGGTGAATGCAGCTGGGTCGGAAAAGCCAAGCTGTTGGCTGATTTGCTGGATGTTGAGGCTCTTGCTGTGGCGAAGTAGCGACTTGGCTTGAACGATGACATAACCCGTAATCCATTCATTGGCGCTAATGCCGGTTTGTTTCTTGATGATGCTGCCAAAGTATTTGGGCGACAAACAAAGAAGATGGGCATAATATTGCACCTCGCGACTTTCTTGGAAATGGTTGACGAAGGCGTTTTTAAAGCGGTTAACCAATTGTTGGGTCGGGGTGAGTTCTAGCGCCGTTAACCCGTTTTCATGTAGGTAGATTTCCATCAAATGCGTTCCTATCTCCATTTGCTTGATCAATAATTCGTCACGCTCAGGGTGGCTCAATTGACTGATGGCTTGGAGCATCATGAAATGCCCTTTCATGCCTTCGTATTGTTCATCACTCAGATGGAAAACGGAATTGTATCGGTATTCAACATGCTCAAAATAAAAAGGATAGAGATGCTTCAGGCTTTGGAGATAACTTGGTGAGATGACGAGCAATGAAACCAAATAATCGTCGCTCGTCTCTTGTATCTCCATCACGTGACCAGGAGGAATCACGACAAAGTCGCGTCGAAGGAATTCCTTTTGTTGTTTGTCAAAAAGGTTTGTCAGACGCCCCCGATGCGTTAGCCAAAGTACGAAAAATGGCGATGCGTAGGCTTTCTCGTAAATAGGCACTCGGTTGATGTTGTCAAATAACATTAGACCATGCTTTTTTATCTGGTCTCTTATTTCTTCCAAAGCGTGTGGCTGCTTATTCATTTGTTTCGGTCATTTTGCCTACAAAAATACATGTTATTGGAATAAAAATCGAAAAAATTCCGACCAAATGACAATTATTTCGTTCTAATCGTTACCTAATGAATGCTGAAAGGTTTCTACTTTTGTAATCGTAAAAAAGAGATTAAAATTGGCACAACGGCACCATTGTCACGATTTATAGCTGACTTACTCTGTTTGTTTGGCGACAATTATTTTAATGGTCGGCGTAAATTCTTTTGATCGTATTACTTTTTATTTTATTCATAATACAACCCAAGTGATTAATGGTGCCGTTATTTTAGTTTCATTTCAAACACCACCGCATGACGCATCTCGAAGGTGTTTGGGAAATCGATGCGGTAACGACCGTCAGCTTCTTTGCAAAGGGAGGCTTTTTTTGTGCTTCCTAAAACCTTGATTTTGCCCGTTTTCAGGTTTGCGGATATTTCGTCAGCAGGATAATCAAACCAATACGTTTCGGGCACCGGGCTTTCTTGTTCGTCCAAGAGGAAAATGCCGTAAACTTTGTCGCCTTTTTGGGTGAAGCGGAATTTGCCGTATGTGAAGGGATAGATGGGGCGTGTGCCATAAATCGCTTCACCGTTCACCTGCATCCACTCGCCGATTTCCTTCATGCGGAGCAGCGCGGTGTCGGGCAGGTTGCCGTTGGCGTCGGGGCCGACGTTGAGGAGAAAGTTGCCGCCTTTGGCAACGATGTCGCACAAGAGATGGATAAGTTTATTGGTGCTTTTGTAGGTGTCAGTCGAAACATACGACCACGAGTTACCCATCGACATGCAGGTCTCCCAGGGATATGGCAGGAGCGAGTCGGGCACCTGCTGCTCGGGTGTCTGGTAGTTCTCGTATTTGCCGCCCACTGAGCGGTCGACGATGATAAGGTCGGGGTTGTTTTCGCGGGCGATGTCGACCACTTCTTTCATATTAATGTCTTGAATGTAACCTTGGCAGCCGAGCCAGGGGCGTGTCTCTTCGTTCACGCTCCATTCGGGGCGCACCCAACCGCCGTCGAGCCAAAGGATGTCGATGTCGCCGTAGTTGTGGGTGAGTTCGTGTATCTGTCTGTGAGTGAATTGCTTGTATTTTTCAAAACGCTCAGGCATGACGGTTGGGTCGTAGTTGACGTTGCGGTCGGGGGTGGCCCATTCGTGCGCCCAGTAGTCGTCGCAGTGCCAGTCGGGTTTCGAGAAATAGAGACCCGTCCAGAGGCCTTTTTCGCGGAAGGCTTTCACCACTTCGCCGGTAATGTCGGCTTTGGGATTTTTCGAGAACGGGCAGCTTGGGTCTATTGTGGAGTATGAGGTCTCTTTCGTGTCGAACATGCAGAAGCCATCGTGGTGCTTCGTGGTGAAGACAACATACTTCATGCCCGCGTTTTTAGCGGCCTCGGCCCATTTTGAAGGATCGAAATGTTGCGGATTGAAGGTTTTATTAAGGTTTTGGTAATCAGTTTTATACTTATAATAATCGGCGCCATCACGGTTAATCCAGGGTTCGTTGCAGATGGACCACGACTCCACCACTTCCCATTGGGCGTAGATGCCCCAATGTATCATGAAGCCAAACTTCAGGTCCTGCCATTGGCTGATACGGTTGGTGATAATAGGGTCGGTTTCAGGGCGTTGGTCGTCGTTTTGGGCGAAAGCCATCATGCAAACAAGGCATAAAAACGTGGAGAAAAAGCACTTCTTCATGGTCAATCAGATTTATCGTGCAAAGGTAGGAAAAAACGGCTGTCTATTTGTGATTTTTCCATACATATTTAAACTATCGGAAGGAGTTAGAGTGAACTGGAAAAGCGAACAAGGACGAAGGGGCGCAACCTTAAACATTAAGGATGTATTATTTGTTTTTGACGATATAGTTTTTTCCTATATTTGCAAATTGTAAAATAAATAACCCTTTATGATTATGAATAAACCGTGTCTTTTGCTATGCTCAGCGCTGCTATTGGCCTGTGGCATAATGGTTTCCTGTAGTGGAAACCAAACCCCAATGGAATTGCCTATGACGAAGTACGAGACCAAGGT
>JAEETH010000026.1 GCA_016290215.1 Bacteroidales bacterium | reverse complement strand
CTCAATTCTAACGACAAGCTTTATCTTTACCTTGACAACTTCAGCTTCGAGCCCTATCTCTGCCCGGATGAACAACAATGTGAGCTCACATTTACACTCACCGACAGCTACGGAGACACCTGGAATGACAATGCCATCCGTGTGGTGGATGTGCAGACCAACACTGTTTTGGCAATCATGACCAACGACTACGACTATTATGATGCTACCGGATCGTCAGCAGCCTATACACAGACGAAAACGCTCCCCGTGTGCGACGGTCGTGAGCTCCGCTTCGAATGGGTGAGTGGCCAATGGCCGGGTGAATGTTCTTATACAGTCACCGACAATAACGGAAGTGTGGTCTTTACCGGTTCAAATGTGATGAGTGAGGCCGTCCATTACACCATCAACTGCTCGCAACAGTTTGTCTTCATTACTGATGGTTACTGGAACGATGGCGACAACTGGAATACCGGCGAAGTGCCCGAAGAAGGCAGCAATGTCATTATCCAAGCCGATGTCGTCATCCCTGCAGGTTATACTGCTTATGCCATTGATGTTGTCCTCGACGGCGGCAGCATCACCGTTGAAGACGGCGGCCAACTTTGGCATCGTACCGACGATCTTGTGGTCACCATGAAGAAAAACATCGTAGGCTACGGCGACGCAAACAACCAGAACAACTATTATCTGTTAGCCTTCCCATTCAACGAAAACCTCCCTGTACCGGCAGAAATGACTGCCCCAGGCTGCGACCTGTATATGTTCAACGAGAATTATCCAGATGCCGAATGGCGCAACAACCGCGATACGCCCATCAACGAGCTTCAAGCGATTTATGGCTATCTTTTTGCCAGCCCCGATGACCTTGAGCTATCACTGACGGGTAGCGCAGTGCAATCATATTCTTATTCTTACACAATGACTTATTCTGAGAATCCAAACAACATCTCCAACGGATGGCGCCTCTTTGGTAATATCCTTACCTGCGATGTTTATATCTACAGCAAAGACAACAACGACCAAGAATACACACCGATGAACGTCATGTTCTACAACGAGGAAGGCGAGATGGAGACACTTTTGGCCGGGCCTATCCCACCGATGAGTGCCTTCTTCATAAAAGTGACGGAAACGACGAACATCATTTTCTCCTATTATCCCAGATCCAATGTAAGGCCAGCAGGCGCCCTCAAAGGCAAGTTTACCGTGAATAGCAATGGCGACCAAGTGCGGTTCTCGCAAGGCAACCTGCAATACATCGGTAGTGCCAGCACACCTTACTGGAAGTTTGCCGACAAACAGTGGGAGACATTGGGCAACAATGGTCAAGGCAGTACGAGCCAAAACGTCGACCGCGACCTCTTTGGCTGGGGAACGAGCGGCTATGACCACGGCGCCGTTTGTTACCAGCCTTGGAGCACGAGCCAAACAGACAGCGACTACTTTGCCTATGGCAACCGTTACTATGAGCTCTATAACTCGACAGGCCAGGCCGACTGGGGTTACAACGCAATACGTAACGGCGGCAACCAAGAAAACAGCGGATGGCGCACACTGACCAATGACGAATGGACCTATATTCTCAATGGACGTAGTACTGAATCAGGCATCCGATTCGTTTTGGGTAATGTGAATGGTGTGGATGGCGTCATCTTGTTGCCCGACAATTGGAGCACCTCTACCTACACGCTGACCGGCGCAAATAATGATTACGGAAATTTCATGAATAACATCATAAGTGCAACGGATTGGACTACGATTCTTGAAGCCAATGGAGCAGTCTTCTTGCCCAAAACAGTTGGCCGCGAAGGGACTTCAATAACCACTTACTGTAATTACTGGTCATCCACTCATTCTAGTGCTAGTTATTCATACTGTATTTATATTGCCGGTTATATCGATTTTAATAATGCTGTGAATAATCGAAGTACTGGAAATGTTGTGCGCTTGGTGAACCCTGTAAACAATTAATTTCCCTGTCGGAAATTGATACCTGATTTTGTTGTGGGGACACGTTCCCTATGTCCCCACAACAAAATCTTTCAAAAAAAAACTTTTTTTGTCCAACTTTATAATTAATTTCCTAATTTTGAAGCCCAAATAGACTACTATTTGCAGCCATTGAGTTGTTGTGGCTGCCATTTGAGAATATGTAACACATTATAATTCAATTAAATAATTAACTAAAATCTAAACAAAATGAAGAGAAAATCATTACTAATTATGCTGCTTGCGGCATTGTTTATGCCGTTAGCGTTGCATGCACAACAATCGTTGCCGTATAGCTACGGCTTCGAAGAAAACGATGACACTGAGGGCTGGGCGATTTACGGCACCAGCGATGGAACAGGTGTGTATCAAGGTGAAGGAATGGCCCATGGAGGTACACTCTTCTTTGGATTCCAATATGACGAAACTAACGGATACCTCGTTTCGCCTATTTTCTCTGGCACTGACAATGGTCTTAATGTAAGCTTCTGGTACAAAGAGTATTCTACTACTTATGGCGATGAACATTTCCAAGTAGGTTACACCACTGATGAGAGTGTTGAAGATCCAAGTCAGTTCACCTACGAAGAAGTGATAACTGCATCACTGGATTGGCAGGAATATACAAACACATTCCCAACTGGAACCAAACGCATAGCGGTCAAGTACATCTATAATGATGTGCATTATCTTTTCCTTGATGACTTCGAATTCACCGCTCCTGGTGCAGCAGTATGTAATAGACCTACAGGTCTCACTGCAACAAACGTCGGCAGCCGCACTGCCACCATCAACTGGACCTCTGATGCCTCTGCATGGCAAATCTGTGTCAACGACGACGAGGCCCATCTCATCAACGTGAATCAGACTTCTTACACGCTGAGCGGCCTCACACCTGAGACAAATTACACCGTGAAAGTACGCACCAACTGTGGCAACAACAACTTCAGTGCTTGGACCAACGTGAGTTTCACCACCGAAGTCGCCTGCCCCGCACCTGGAGATTTGGCTGCTACTGACATCACATCCAATTCTGCCAACATCAGCTGGACTTCCGACAACAACAGCTTACAACTGCAATATCGCAAAGCACCAGCCAGCAATGATTTCGAAGACGGCACTTTAGGTAACTGGACAACCATCGATGCCGATGGCGACGGTTATGAATGGTACGTACTTGATGCTTCTACTGGCATTGTGGGCCACAATGAATCCAACGGTTTTGCCACTTCAGCCAGTTACCAAAGCGTTGCCCTCTATCCTGACAACTATTTGGTTTCGCCTCAAATCACTTTGGGCGGTAGCATCAGCTTCTACGCTTGCGCTCAAGATGCTGATTGGGCAGCCGAACACTTTGGCGTGGCTGTGTCGACCTCTGGCAATACTAATGCCGCCAATTTCACCACCATTGCCGAATGGACACTGGATGCTGAAGGCAATGGCACAAGAGAACAAGGCGCATGGGGCGTTTTCACTGTTGACCTGAGTTCCTACAGCGGCCAAGGCTATGTGGCCATCCGTCACTTCAACTGCTCCGACAAGTTCCGCATCAATGTGGACGACATCACCATCGTCCAACCTGGTGTTACTGAACCGCAGCCTTGGACTACTATTAACAATGCTTCAAACCCACAACAGCTGACTGGGCTTACTCCTGAAACCAGCTATCAAGTTCAAGTGCGTTCCAACTGCGGCAGCGATGGCTACAGTACTTGGACAAACGCCTATTTCACCACTTTGCCTTCCTGCATTGCTCCCGCACGCCTGACCATCACCGACATCACAACAAATAGCGCTGTGGTCTCTTGGACGGGCAATGCAAATTCTTATAACCTTAAGGTGAATGATCAAACTTATAACAATGTTACCAGTCCTTATACCTTAAGCAATCTTACTGCTGCCACCGCCTACACTGTTGAAGTGCAGAGCGTTTGCAGTGCCACCAGCACCAGCACCTGGACCTCTACAGACTTCGTAACCGAATTCTGCGAAGAGGCCGACAAGTGCTTACTCACTTTTGTACTCACCGACAGCTACGGTGACACGTGGAATGGCAATGGCATTGCCGTGGTGGATGCTGCAACCAATGTCATTGTGGATATTCTGACCAATGACTACGACAACTATACCGCTACTGGCGCATCAGGTGCTTATACCCAAACCAAGACTCTCGCCGTATGCAATGGTCGTCAGCTTCAATTCGTTTGGGTTGCAGGCAGCTATCCTGGCGAAGCCTCATGGACTATCTCGGATGTGAACGGCGAAGAAATTAATTCAGGTACGGGCTCTTACGACTTGTCGACTGGAGATATCTTGGCCACCTACACCGTGGACTGCACCATCACTTCTTGCCGCAAGCCTACCAACCTTCAGGCCACTGAAATCACAGCCAACAGCGTCACGCTGAGCTGGACTGAAAATGGCGATGCTACGGAATGGGTGGTGTCGTATTCATCTGGAGTAAGACCTACTACTGTGAATGTCACTGAAACCACCGTGACCATCCCCGTCAGTTCTGAAACCTATTATACCGTAAGAGTACGTCCTGAGTGCGATGTGAATAATAAATGGAGCGACGAAATCTCCTTCACCACTCCTTCCACCTGCCCCCTGCCTTCGGATATCACTGTAGACGAAGGAACCACCTCAGCTACCCTCAGCTGGTCTGAATTGACCGACGTCGACAGCTATAATGTACGCTACTGCGTCCCCATCCATGGTGCGACACTCCTTGAAGAAGGCTTTGAGAATGGCTTGGGTAACTGGACCACTATCGATGCCGATGGTGACGGCAATAACTGGTTCCTGCTTAGCGAACTTACGACCCTTTATACCTACTACACACAAACTCCCGAATGGCAGCACGTAGGTAACGACGCTATCCTTAGCGGCTCCTACATCAACGGTGCTGGTGCCCTTAACGCTGACAACTGGCTTATCACACCTCAGGTAACCCTCGGCGGTATGGCTACCTTCTATGCGAGATCCATAATGGCCGATTACCCTGAACAAATTAGTGTATATGTCTCCACTAACAGTACTAACGTGGAAGACTTCGTATTGCTCAACACTTGGACTCCTGGTGCAGAGTGGACTCAATATATGGTTGACTTAAGTGCCTATGCAGGTCAAGGCTACATTGCCATCCGCAATCAAGGCTACGACCAATATATAGTCAGTATTGATGACTTTGTCGTTGAAGCCCCTGCCCAACAAAACTGGATCGCGACGCTCAGCACCTCCGAGAACTCCATCACTATTACTGGCCTGCAAATGAGCACTACATACGCTTATCAAATCCAAAGCGTGTGCAACACTGAAGTATGGACTGCTATGGACTTCTTCACCACTTTGGGCGGCAACGTCTTCATTACCGATGGTAACTGGGGCGATGACAACGACTGGTCAGGCGGCGCAACTCCTGAAGAAGGCAGCAGCGTGATTATCAAAGCCAATGTCACTATCCCTGCTGGTTATACAGCCATTGCCGATCAAATCACTATCGATGGCGGCTCCATCACCATCGCTGACGGCGGCCAGCTGAAGCATAATACCGATGACCTCGAAGTCACGATGAAGAAAAATGTCACCGCCTACACTGGTGCCAAAGACAACTACAAACTGTTGTCCTTCCCGTTCACGAATTATCCTGATGTCCCCGAAAGTATGATTTCCACAACTGGCACCGACTTCTATGGATTCAACAATAGTGCGGTGGATGAAGAATGGCAAAACAACCAAGTATCTGCTATTAGTTATGTCTATCCTGGTCCTGGCTACCTCTATGCCAATCCTGAAGGTCTCGATCTTTCGATGACTGGCACCACTTTCAGTTCTTATGATGATTTATACATGACCATCAATTATGACGAGAATGAAAATGGTGACAACAGCGGCTGGAGACTGATAGGCAATCCTTTCACCTGCAATGCCTACATCTACGATCAAGACGATAATGATATGGAAGTCATGTTCTACGACGAGAATGGCAACATGCAGACCCTCGTTGGCGGTCCTGTTGCTCCTATGCAAGGTTTCTTCGTGAAGGTTTCAGATACAACAACTGTTAACTTCACTACAGTGGAACCAGGACCAGGGGGAGCCAATATTGATCCGGGTTACAATAAAAGTGCCATCAGCCTTGACAAGAAGATGCACAAGACTGCTGCCCAAGCCATCAGCTTCGACAAGATTGAGTACAAGAACGTCACCGTTCTCGACAAGAAAGCTGAAAAGCCCTTCATCGTTCTCGATAAGACAATGGTGAAGAAACTTGCCAAGAAAGACGCTTATACTCGCCTCAAAAAAGAGGTAAAGCCTTTCAAGCCCATCAAGAAATGAGAAATCATTGATTAATGCAAAAAGCGCTGCCCGCATGGGTGGCGCTTTTTTTTACTGCCCAAAACGACATATCAACAATTATCCGTATTTTTGCAGGCGTTATCATGCACTATGACCATTGACTATGACCATGACCCATTCAACCCAGGCTACTAACTTCACCTTTTGGTGTGGTTGTTATGGTCATGTTCACAAGTCATAGTCAACTGAACAACTGCAAACTGAACAACTGAACAACTATAAACTAATAACTTAATACAATGGAATACACGACCAATCCCTCAGTCCTAGCAAAAGGATTCAAGCGTTACACAGTAACCACGGCCTTGCCTTACGCCAACGGCCCGGTCCACATCGGCCACCTTGCCGGCGTCTACATCCCCGCCGACACCTACGTCCGCTACCTGCGAATGTGCGGCGCTGAGGTATTGTTCGTTGGTGGTTCCGACGAACACGGCGTGCCGATTACCATCAAAGCCGAGAAAGAAGGCTGCACGCCACAAGACATCGTCGACCGCTACCATGCCATCATCAAGAAGTCGTTTGAGGAATTAGGCATCAGCTACGACATCTACTCACGCACCTCATCTAAGATGCACCGCGCCACAGCGCAGGAGTTTTTCAAGAAACTGTACGACGAAGGCAAGTTCATCGAGAAGGAGACGGAGCAATACTTCGACCCCGAACGGCAGAAGTTCCTTTCCGACCGTTATATCGTGGGTACTTGCCCGAAATGCGGTGCCGAGGGTGCCTACGGCGACCAATGCGAGAAATGCGGCTCCTCGTTGAGCCCCGACGAGCTCATCAACCCGCACTCGCAACTCAGCGGCGCAGCCTTGGTGAAGAAGCCGACCAAGCACTGGTATCTGCCCCTCGACCAATACGAGCAATGGCTCCGCGAGTGGATCCTCGAAGGCCACAAGGAATGGAAACCTAACGTCTACGGCCAAGTGAAGAGCTGGCTCGACGGTGGCTTGCAACCCCGTGCCGTCACCCGCGACTTGGATTGGGGCGTGCCCGTCCCGCTCGAAGGTGCCGACGGCAAGGTGCTCTATGTGTGGTTCGATGCCCCCATCGGCTACATCTCCAACACCAAGGAGATTTGCGAACAACGTGGCGAAGACTGGGAGAAATGGTGGAAAGACCCCGAGACCAAACTGGTACACTTCATCGGCAAGGACAACATCGTGTTCCACTGCATCATCTTCCCCTGCATGTTGAAGGCCTACGGCGACTATATCGTCCCCGACAACGTGCCCGCCAACGAGTTTCTCAACCTCGAAAACGACAAGATTTCGACCTCACGCAACTGGGCCGTGTGGCTGCACGAATACCTCGAAGAGTTCCCTGGAAAACAAGACGTGCTACGTTATGTCTTGACCGCCAACGCACCCGAGACCAAGGACAACAACTTCACCTGGAAGGACTATCAGGACCGCAACAACAACGAGCTGTTGGCCATCTTCGGCAACTTCGTCAACCGCACCCTCGTGCTGACGCATAAATTCTATGAAGGTACCGTGCCTGCTTTGACAGGCTTGAATGAAACCGACCAGGCTGTCATCACCGAGATGAACGGTTATGCGAACAAAATCGGTCATTTGATTGAAACCTACAAATTCCGCGAGGCCTTGTCGGAGCTGATGAACTTGGCCCGCTTGGGCAACAAGTACCTCACCGACAACGAGCCTTGGAAGCAAATCAAGACCGACCCTGAGCGCGTGAAGGTAGTGATGGCGGTGTCGTTGCAGATTGTGGCGCACTTGGCCATCTTGAGCGAGCCTTTCCTGCCTTTCAGCGCAAAGAAACTGCAAAAGATGATTGGCTTGAAGTTCAATATGTGGAAGGATGCCGAAAACACCGTCTTGTTGACCGAAGGCCATGTCATCGGTCAGCCAGAGCTGCTGTTTGAAAAGGTGGAAGACAGCGTGGTGGAAGCCCAACTGAAAAAGTTGGAAGAGACCAAGAAAGCCAACCAACTGAACGCTTGGAAGCCTGCCGACGTGAAGCCCGTGGTCAGTTTCGATGACTACATGAAGGTGGATGTGCGCGTGGGCACTGTCCTCGAATGCCAAAAGGTGCCGAAGGCCGACAAGCTGTTGCAGTTCCTCATCGACGACGGCATGAACAAACGCACCATCGTGAGCGGCATCGCCAAATACTACACTGAGCCTGAGAAGTTAGTGGGCAAGCAAGTGTGCTTCATCGCCAACTTTGAGCCGCGCAAGCTCAAGGGCGTGGTCAGCGAAGGCATGATCCTCTCCGCCGAGGACAAGGACGGTCGCCTCGTGCTGCTTACCCCGAGCGACTTGGTGACGGCGGGATGTTCGGTAGGATAGTTTGCTGAAACAGAGGATTTTTTGCCATTCCAATATTGTTTTTTGTAAAATGCTTATTTTTGCAGGCAAGAAAACATAAAGATATGTGTACTTACAACATTACATTAAACGATACGTTGGTTGAGAAAGCTCGTCCTGCATTCGCCGACGATAAAGCGCTGCAACAATGGCTACAAGAACAAGTGTCAGCCATCTTGGAGCATTATTTGAACAGTCGTATTGAATCGGAATCGACACAGCAACATACTATGGTGAAAGAAAGCTTGGCAACTGCTTTCAACGAATTACATTCAGGTCAGGCAAAGAAAAATGCACGCAGCTTGTTTGCCCAATAACACTTTGCCAAAATGACTGTAACTATTGATTTTTTGCCCGAGTTTGAAAGAAGGGCAAAGGCATTGGCTAAAAAATACAAGTCTTTTCCTTCCGATTACGACGTTTTTTTGGATGAATTAGAAAAAAATCCTTTTGGCGGCGACCTGTTAGGACACAACACCTATAAGTATCGAATGGCTATTGCCGCAAAAGGCAAAGGTAAAAGTGGTGGCGCACGTGTAATTACCTACAACGTGCAACAAACATCCGATGACGTTCTGATAACATTAATGTCCATTTACGATAAATCAGAAATTGACAATGTTTCCGATGCCTATTTAAGGCAGCTGGTACAATCAATCGAAAGTAAAGAACAATGAACATCGCTGCATTGGTTTCGGGGGGCGTCGACAGCTCCGTGGTGGTGCCGCTGCTCAAGGAGCAGGGCTACGACCCGCATATCTTCTATATTAAAATAGGTATGGAAGGCAAAGAGGACCTGTCGAGCTGCCCGTCGGAAGAAGATATTGAGATAACGACCTATATTGCAAAAAAATACGGCTGCAAGTTCGACATCGTCGACCTGCAGCATGAGTATTTCGAGACCGTGGGTAAATACACCATGGAGATGGTGCGCAAGGGTCTCACGCCCAACCCCGACGTGATGTGCAACCGCTGGATTAAGCTCGGTGCCTTCGAGGAAAAAGAAGGACATAGCTTCGACAAGATTGCCACAGGACACTACGCCCGCTCATGGGAAGACGAAAACGGCATCTTCTGGCTCGGCACCGCCGCCGACACCTTCAAGGACCAAACCTACTTCTTGGGCCGCATCACCTACGCCCAGCTGAGCAAGGTCATCTTCCCCATCGGCGACCTTCCCAAACCCGAAGTGCGTCGATTAGCGGCACAATACAAGCTGCCAAGCGCCGAACGCCATGACAGCCAAGGCATCTGTTTTTTGGGCAAGATTAATTACAACGACTATATCCGTGAATATCTCGGCGAGATGCCTGGCGACATCGTGGAGTTGGAAACGGGCAAGAAGTTGGGCCGTCACAAGGGCTTCTGGTTCCACACCATAGGTCAGCGCAAAGGCTTGGGCCTCGGCGGCGGACCATGGTTTGTGGTGAAGAAAGACATTCCGAACAACATCGTCTACGTGTCGCAGGGCTACGACCCCGTGGCGCAATACACCAACATCGTCCCCTTGGGTGACCTGCAGCCCATGAACCCAGCCTTGCAGTTCGTCGACGGGCAACGTGTGCGCTTCAAGATACGGCATCAGCCGGAGTTCACCTACGGCACGATTCGCCTCACGGAGCGTGGTGCCGACATCGTGTCGGAAGTCGCCATTTCAGGCGTAGCGCCTGGACAGTTTGGGGTGGTGTACCATGAAACAGAACCCTACGTCGTAGGAAGCGGCATCATCTGTGAAACGGAAGAGTCAGTGACGGGCTAAGGGTGAGACGGTGCAGAGACGTTTTCTATGTCGTCCCTAAAGGACTACACTAGAGTAGACGAGTTCTGTGTCGTCCCTTCGGGACTCAACTGTAGTGGCGGACTTGACTCGAAAAACAGGGACTTACGTCGCCTTGACTCGAAAACAGGGACTCACGTCGCCTGCATACTGATATGCCGTCCCTACGGGACTAGGCGGAACCCCGTAGTGGTGACAGACCTATAAGCAGGCGACGTGAGTCCCTGCCAGGCATGCCTGAACAATGAACATAATAAAAACCTAAAGACCATGGCTAACACATACACAAAACTCAACATCCACATCGTCTTCCACGTCAAAAGCACCGGAATTACCATCCGCCAGAAAGACCTCGGACAGGTCTTTGCGTACATCGGAGGCATAATACGGAATGTAGGCGGATACCCTATTAACGTTGGCGGCATCACCAACCACATCCATATCTTAGCTACCATGCCCAAGACTATGAGCGTGTCCGAATTCGTCCAGAAAATCAAGGCTAACAGTAGCAAATGGATAAAAACCGTTGACGAGTATTATGAGACTTTCGCATGGCAAGAAGGCTATGGCGCGTTCTGCGTCAGCCCATCCCTACTGAAAAAGACTATACACTATATAGAAACCCAAGAGCAACATCATCATGAAGTATCAGTTCGTGACGAGTTCATACAGTTTTTGAAAGAAAACGGCATTGAGTTCGACGAACGCTATCTCATCTAACCAAGTCCCGTAGGGACGACAGACCTATAAGCAGGCGACGTGAGTCCCTGCTCTTAAACAGAAGCTGACAACCCATAGCAGGCGACATGAGTCCCTGCTCTTAAACAGAAGCTGACAACCCATAGCAGGCGACGTAAGTCCCTGCTCTTAAAACAGAAGCAGACAACCCGTAAGCAGGCGACGTTAGTCCCTGCTCTTAAATAGAAGCTGACAACCCGTAAGCAGGCGACATGAGTCCCTGCTCTAACAACAAGACCATGAATAATATAGCAGATAGAATCCTATACGAGGACAATCATCTTATCATCGTCAACAAGCTCCCCTCTGAGATCGTGCAGGGCGACAAGACGGGTGACGTGTGCCTCCTCGATGATGTCAAGGAATACATCAAGGTGAAGTATGACAAGCCGGGCAACGTGTTTGCCGGACTCGTCCACCGCATCGACCGCCCCGTGAGTGGCGCCGTCGTCTTCGCCAAGACGAGCAAAGCCCTCTCGCGCATGACGGTGAAGGTGAAAGACCGTGACTTCCGAAAGACCTACCTCGCTCTCGTGAAGAACCATCCGCCCAAGCAAGCCGACGTGCTTGAGGACTACCTCGTCAAGAATGAGAAGATGAACAAGTCGTTTGTGGTGCCCGAAGGCACAAAGGAAGCCAAATTAGCACGGCTGAGTTATCGTGTGGTCGGGAAATCAGAAACTTTTTATCTACTTGAGGTAGAATTGTTTACAGGTCGTCACCATCAAATCCGTTGCCAGCTGGCGCATATCGGTTGCCCCATCCGTGGTGACTTGAAATATGGCTATCCGCGCAGCAACCCCGATGCCTCCATCAGCCTACACGCCTGGCGCATCGCCTTCGAACATCCCGTGACGAAAGAACAACTCGAAATCACGGCTCCATTGCCCGAAGTCGCACCTTGGACGGCGTTTCGATAGTTGACAGTTAGCAGTTGAGAGTTGGCAGTTGTTCAGTTGTTCAGTTATTAATCTGTTGAGAGATAACTGCAAACTGGTAACTGATAACTGCAAACTCTTACAAAAGATCCAGGATTCCCTTAAAGATAATGAAGTAAGCGCCGCAGAGCATCAAGAGAACGCCCGTGATGCGGTTCATGATGACAGTACGCTTGGGATTAAAGAACTTTTTCAGTCGTGCCGCGCCCCATGCCTTCATCATTTCCAAGACCCAGGTGGTGCCAAGGATGATGGCAAAAAAGACCAGTGTGCTCACTTTGTTGCCGCCCATATTACCCGCCACCATGGCCACAGCAGAAAACCAGAAAACCCAAACAACGGGATTCAGCAAGTTGAGTACGAAGCCTTTACCCAAAAACACAAACCATGCAGGCTTGTCGCTGTGTTCCTTCATGATTTCTTGCGTCCGTTTTTCGATTCTCTCTTCCTGGCCTTCGACCTTTCGTCGGTAAGTAAAGATGCCAAACAAAAACAGTATCAAGCCGGCACCAATGCACGCCAGGGCGACTTCAAACGATGAATGCATGACCACCTGCACCGAGGTCAGGATGCACAACAAGACAATCATCGCATCATTGAGAATCACCCCCGTAGCAAACCATGCCGCAGACCTGAAACCACGATGAATACTCGTCTGCACCAAGGTGATGAAGGCTGGACCCAAATTGACGACCAAAGAAAGGAACAAGCCTATGAAAATGGCCCAGAACATGAAACTGAACGAGCCGATACGGCTAAATTCAGGCATTCTATCGAAGATAACAGGTGTGTTTTCCATGACTTTTTACAATTTCAGACCTTTCACATATTCTTCCCACATCTCCAAACGTTTGCCTTTCAACACACGCGGAAACTTGGTGGCACCGCCCCACTTGCCGATTTTCTGCTCCATAAACTCATAAAAGTATTTGGTAGGAAGCACATCGATGAACAACTCCTTGATGGCCTGGGTACGCTCCACGGCGTAGTCGTCGTTCAATTGGCAAAGGTTTTCATCTATCTTCTTGATAGCCAATTCTTTGTCAATAGGTTCATCGCAGGCGAGATACCAATGGTGCGCATACATCGTGTCGTGACGGATGCCTGCCACAGTAAATTCCGTGATTTCAACACCTAATTCCTCCGCCATCATGTCGACGGCACGGGTCATGTTGTCCTGCGAGAGATGCTCACCCGTGATGCTCAAAAATTGCTTGGTGCGTCCCGTGATGGCGATTTCGCAGTTCTCCTTGTTGAGGAATTTGATGGTGTCGCCGATGAGGTAACGCCATGTGCCTGCACAAGTGGAAAGCAGTATCGCGTAATCCGTGTCTTCCTTCACTTCGGAAAGCAGCAGAGTCTTGGGGTCAGCGACGATGTTGCCATCCTCGTCAAAGTTCTCCTCGTTGAAAGGCACAAACTCGAAATAGATGCCATTGTCGACCAACAGCTGCATCACCCGCTTCTTCAAGTCGACTTGATAGGCGATGTAACCCTCTGAAGCCAAGTAGCTTTCCACAAACAGCACCTCCTTGCCGAAGATGCGCTCAAAGCTCTTCTCGTAAGGCGCAAACGCCACGCCGCTGTGTACATACACCATCAGGTTGGGCCAAATGTCGTGGATGGTCTTCAGGTGGTACTCTTTGATGATGCGCTCCAACAAGATTTGAACCCAAGCCGGCACGCCCACGATGACGCCAATATCCCATTTGGGAGCCGCTTTCACCATGAGGTCCATCTTCTTCGCCCAGTCTTTCTCTTTCGAAATCTTTTGCCCAGGCTTGTAGAAGGCCTCAAACCACGACGGAATCTTGCCCGCCGAGATGCCCGAGAGGTCGCCAGCGTAATAGCCAAACTCCTCGTTGTATTGCAAGTCGGTGCTGCCGCCAATCATCAGCACGCCACGGTTGTAGAAATCGACGGGAAAATCGTAGCGTGTGGCCGACACCAACTGACGGATGCCCGCCCGGGTGATTCTGTTGTTCAGGCCCTTAGTGATGGGGATGTATTTGCTGGCCGCCTCCGAAGTGCCCGAGCTGAGTGCGAAATACTTGATTTTGCCCGGCCAGGCGATGTTGCGTTTGCCTTGGAGGTTGAGGTACCACCACTCGTCGTGCATCTTGTTGTAGTCGAACACAGGCACACGCTTGCGGAACTCCTGCATGATGTCTCTCGACAACAGAATTTCATCAAAATGATAGAATTTTCCGAACTCCGTGAACTGGGCTTTAACCAACAATTTGCGCAACTCGCGTCGTTGGGCACGAATCGGGTCGGTGTGGTTCTGACGAATTTCGACGGGAATATTCTTAATCTCCGCCGCAGCCTTCACAAGGGCACCAACGACAGGGATGGGCATTAATTTCCTCTTTATAATGGGGCGTTTCATAACTCTCACTTTTATCGGACTGCAAAAGTACGTAAATTCGCTGAATTGGCTACCATTTAAAAAATAACCCGTATTTTTGTGCATCTTTATCTCAAATCGTTCCACTTATGAAAACAAGGATTTTACTGTTACTCTTGCTCTGTGGCTGTTTTGCCAAGGCCCAAAACATCGAAGTATCTAGCTTACAATCAGGCGTTTGGGAAGCCGACACCGTTTTTGTCACTGATAACGTCGTCGTTGAAGACGAGCTGCAAATCGCGGCAGGAACCACGGTGGTTTTCAATGGTTTTTACGGCATCAGCGTCAGGAAAAACGCCTCGCTGCAAGCCATCGGCACGAGAACTGACTCCATCTGCTTCACCGTGACCGACACAACCAACTTCCATATCCCCAATTCGGGTCGAGGCGGCTGGAACGGCATCCGATTGGAAAAAGCAGGCAACTGTCGGTTCGACTACTGCCGTTTCCAATACGGCAAAGCCGCTCTCCAAGATGACAAAGACGGCGGGGCATTGCGCATCTACAATTGCAATGAGGTGGAAATCAACCATAGCACGCTGTTCTGCAACTTCTCGCGTCAACACGGTGGGGCCCTCAATGCCGAACATTCCAACGTGACGATGCACGACTGTAACGTAAGCCACAATTTGACCTTTAGCGGCGACGATGGCACTTACGGCATGTACGGCGGTGGCCTTCGCTTCATCAATTGTGAGGTAGAACTGATGGGTACCAACGTACTACACAACATCGGAGAGACTGCCATCGGCGGCGGCATGAGCATCGACAGCTGCTCCATCCGCATCGACCGCTGCATTTTCGAGTACAACTTAGGGATCAATGGTGGCGGATTGTACTTGATTCGATGCTACGACAGGCCCTGTAGCATCACCAATTCGCTCTTTGCCCACAACATCTCGGGACATTTCGGCGGCGGCTTGGCCATCAGCGAGTCCTCGCCTTTGGTCGCCAACCTCACTGTGGCCGACAACCATTCCATCGGCGTCAATTGCGGCGGCATCTTCTTCTACCAGCATAGCTCTCCCGCTGTGTGGAATTGCATCGTCTATGGCAATACCAACGAGGCGGAGTTGGACACACCCGTGCAGATGTGGTCGTGGACCTATGACGACGATGCCCCAGAATTTCACAATTGCTTGGTTCAGTTTGGATTAGAGAATATCGCAAGCTATGATAGAATCTCCGTTTACGAAAACTGCATCGATGCCGACCCGATTTTCGATACTCCCATTCCCATCGAATACTTTATTTGGTACGATAGCCCTTGCTACAATGCAGGATCGCCCGACACCCCCATTGAAATCATGAACGGTCAAGACTTACTTGGCAATTCCCGTGTGTGGTGGGGCGCCATCGACATAGGAGCCTACGAACTCGGTGAGTATGGCGTTCAAGAAGACACCCAAAAAGAGCCATTAATCCGCATCGTTGGCAACCCGATTACCGCTGCAAGCTATGCCGAAATCGAAATGGAAAAAGTGGGTGAGTTGACTGTAAACATCTATTCCTTAAACGGAAAACTGTTGGTCAACAAGCCTTTAGGCCATGCACAAATGGGCATTAATCGCATTGAAATTGGCGAAATGTTCCAACCATTAGCTAACGGAACCTATTTGTTCGTGGTAAAAAACGCAGAAAGAAGAATTGCCGCAAAGGTCGTCAAACCATAATCTGGCTTGTAGGGCTGTCACATTGTGGCAGCCGCATTAATCGGATTAACCATACGGCTGCCGTGATACGACAGCCCTACAGCCCAGGCCGTGATACGACAGCCCTACAGCCCTAATTTATTCCAACGAATCGCCCGTTTCGCTTTCGCCTTCCTTGGCTTGGCGTTCAAGCTCTAATTTACCGAAACGCAACGTGAAGCCTGCTGAGATGTAGCGGCTGTTGAGCATCTTGTGAGTGCCGTCGCTAATATAGTACGGGTTGGTGTTGCTCGAACCCGAACCAATCCTCGCGCCCCAGTTGAAGATGTCCTGTACATTGAGGAAGACCGACAAGCGGCGGTCGAAGAAGTCGCTGCGCAGGCCCATGTTGAGGAAATAACGCGCCTTGCGTTCGCTCATCAAGCCGATGGTCGGTGAGCTGTAGTTGGCCGAAGCCGTTACTTGCAGGCGGTCGAAGAGTTTAGCCCAGGCATTGACGCGCACGCTCCACGACCATTTGCTGCGCTCATCAATCTGATGCACACCATTGCGGTCGTATTCCATGTGGTAGCCATAGTCGTAAAGGTTGGCATACAAGCGCACATTGAAGAATCCCGATGGGCGGTAAGTCATGTTGAGCGAAGTGCCGTAACGCCACGAGCTACCCATGTTGTAAGGCATGGTGTAGCTGACGATACGGTCAAGATAGTCGTCATGCTCGGCGTCGGTGAGCGAGCCTATTTCGTTGGTGCTCCAACGTGCATAGGCTTCGAGGCCGATGTTGCCGAAACGCTCGAAAAACTTTTGCCAACCCGCTTCCATGTTGTGGGTGAAGCTGTGGGTCAAGTTGGGGTTGCCCGTCGAATAACTGTTCTCGCCATAGCTGCGGAAAATGCTGACTTGTTGGTTGCTTGGGTGCGTCATGCGCATGGAATAATTAATTTTCCAGTTGTGCATGCTTTCGGTGCGATAGGTCAAGTGGATGGACGGACGGAAATGGTAGTCGAAATCCAAGCCCTTGTCGGCAAAAGGCATTTCGCTGAAGAACTCGTATTTTGAGCGTTCGCCCTCCACGCCAAGACCTGTGCTCAGCGTGAAGCCGCCCCAACGGTGGGTCCAGTTGACATCGGCACCAAAGACGGTTTCAGCCTCTTTGAAACGATAGGCGCGAAGCGTATCCACCACAACGCCAACAGTGTCGTTGTAACGGTCGTAAGTGTTGTCGGTCTGCGAATGGTCAATACGTAAGCCATAACTCATTTCTCCGTCAGTGCTATAGGGCCGGTTGTAACGGGCATCAAGGGAGCCGCCAAAGTTATGGGTTCGTGTGAGCATATACCGGTGCTCGTCGAGGTCGGTATAAACGTCATACATACGGTTATACCATTCTTCGGAGTGGTTGTGGGAGAGCCTGCCATTCAGTCCGATACGGAGATTGTGTCCCTCGTTGTCGAACTTCTTGGTATAGTCGGCACCCACATGGCTGAACAGCATCCTCGATTTGCTGTTGTCTTTGGTGTTGTCGGAAAACAGCATCGAGTATTCAGGAACGGAGTCGAGGTAGTAATAGGTTTGGCGTTCCGAACGCAACATGTTGTTTCTGTTTGTGTTGTAGAAGCCGCCAGCGTCCACCGAGATGTCGCTCGTCGAGTCGATTTCATAGTCGATGTTCATGAACAAGTTGCCACTGATGCGACGGTTCTTGTCGCTTTGCGAAACCGTATCCGCCCAGGTGATGTCGTATTCGCCTTCGGTGGCGGCATCACGGCGTTGCTGCGCCCAGCTTTCGGAGATGTTGTCGCGGTCGCTGTAACGGCCTGAAGCAAAGACGTTGATACTCAACTTTTCTTTCTTCCACATGTAACTTATCCAAGGCGAAACGAAAGGCTGGTTGGAGCCATTCACGCCAAAGCTGATGAACTGGTTGCTCTTGATATGTGCCGAAGTCACGATGTTGATGACTGCCTCGGCATCGGTGGCATACTTGGCCGAGGGGTTGGTGATGGTCTCGATGCGGGCGATGGCATTGGCGGGCAAGGTCTGGAGGTAAGTCTTCAGGTTCTCCTCGGTGAGTTTCGAGGGCTTGTCGTTGACCCAAATCTCCACGCTCGACACGCCGCGCAGGGTGATGTTGCCTTCCACGTCGACCTCCACGCCAGGGGCATTCTGCAAGGCATCCTCGGTGGTTCCCGTCTGGATGGACGGGTCTTCGCTGACATTGTAGATAAGCTTCTCGCCTTCCATGGCATAGAGTGGCCTTTCGGCGGCCACGGTGACCTCGCCCAAGGCCGTCACGCCCGGGTTGATGCGCAAGGTGCCCAAATCGGTGTTGTTGCTCACATGGAAAGGATGCAGGAAGTTCTCGTAGCCGATGGCCGAAACGCGCAACACGAAAGCGCCCTGTGGCACGCCATTAATCTCGAAAGCGCCGTCCATGTTACTGATACCGCCCTTGACGAACTCGTTGTCGACAGAGTCGAGCACGGCCAAGTTGACGTAAGGCATAAACTCGCCCGTCTTGGCATCGCGCAACACACCGACCACAGTAAAGGTGTCGCCTTCGCGGACTTTTTTCTTCGGCTTCACGGTAGGGGTGTTGCCCTCGGTCTGTCCCCACTGACGGTCGCCGCCAAAAGGAGGACGTCCCCCAGGAGGGTTGCCGCCCCCAGGAGGTCTGCCGCCAGGAGGTTGGGCCACACATACTATCGTTGAAAAGACCAAAAGCAGAGCGAACAAGGCTCTCAGGGAAAAAGATTTCTTCATCATTGTTAATTTTAGGCCGCAAAAGTAAAAAAACTTAGTCTTATGAAGCATATAGTATCAACAAAACGACCAAATTAAATGATGAAAAATCTGTTAGCCGTTTTACAAGAAGAACGGAGTGACTTCTTCGAACTTTGTTATTAAAAACGCCGTCCATTGAAACAAAATCATTATTTTTGCAGTCAAATACTATCAATGAAACACTATTGTCATATCATTTTGGCAATGCTTCTGATGGCAATCATTCCCGCCGTGGCCCAACGCATTGGTGGCGGCTTGATGCTTGGTCCGGTCTTCTCCACCATGAACATCAGCGGCAACGACAGCACGCGCTTTCGCCCCGACTTCACGGGCGGCGTGCGCATCGCCCTCATCCCTGAGCATTTCATCATCGGTGCCGAAATCGATGTACTTTATTCTCGGCAAGGCACAAGCTCGAAAAAATGGGTTGGCGAAAGCCATACCACCTTACGCTACTTGGAAAAGTCGCATTATATCAATGTGCCGCTGCTGCTCAACATCTATTTCCGCAAATGGAACGAGGACGACGAAGACGAATCCAAGATTCCACGGCTACGCATCGGGCCACAAATCGGATTTTGCATCGGCGGCAATGAAGTGAAAGAAGTAAAAGGCAGAAGGAAACAGCAATTCATCACGCCTTGGGAAAAAGGCAGCTTCAACCGCATTGAGTATGGCCTCACCGCAGCCTTGAGTTATTGGTTCATTGAGGTGCGCTATACCTTCGGCATGGCCAATGTCTTCAAGGAAGGCGAGAAATCCACCAACCATGTGATTTCCGTGACTTGGTCGGATATTTGGTGATTGTTTCGGAAAAAACCATACATTTGCAGTTTTGAATTTGAATTAGTGAGACTATGAACATCGTTATAGCCGGAGACGGAGAAGTAGGCATGCACTTGGCGGAAGCCTTGGTGCGTAGCAACCATAGCATCACCATCGTGGACCCACACGAGGAGCTGCTGAAGATGATGGAATCGCACACCGACCTGATGACCGTTACAGGCGACTCCACCTCGACCGCAGTGCTACAACGCGCCAACGTGAAAAAGGCCGACCTGATGATTGCCGTGCTTCACGACGAGCACATCAACCTGCTGACAGGCATCATCGCCAAGAAATTAGGCGCGAAGAAGGTCATCGCCCGCGTCAACACGATGGAAAACCTCAGCCCCGAGGTATGGCGCATGTACCAAGACCTCGGCATCGACGGACTGCTCTCTCCTGAAGACATTGCCGCACAAGAGATTATCTCGCTATTGAAGAAAAATGCATCGTCGGAAACCTACGACTTTGCAGGCGGCAACCTCCAACTCTTCATGGTGAAACTGGAACCTGAGGCTGAAATCCTTGGCAAGACTGTCGACGAGGTCGTCGACCAATACGAACACATCGAATTCCGCATCGCCGCCATCCACCGCCGTCAAAATACCATCATCCCACAAGGCGATGAGGTGTTTCAAGTGGCCGACATGGTGTATGTGGTCACCAAGCCACACGCCATCAAAGACATCATCAAGCTGAGTGGCAAGAAACAAATCAACGTCCACAACGTGATGATTGTGGGCGGTGGACGTGTGGGTCGCATCACCGCCAAACGCCTTGAGAAAGACCTGAACATCAAAATCTTGGAACTTGACAAAGAGCGTTGCATGGACTTGACCAACTACCTCTCGGAAGCCTTGGTCGTCAACGCCGATGCCCGCAACCTCAACCTGCTTGAAGACGAGGGCATCAAAGACATGGACGCCTTTATCGCCGTCACCGACAACACCGAAACCAACATCCTGACCTGCCTTCAGGCCAAGTCGTTCGGTGTGAAGAAGACCATCGCCCTCGTCGAGAACATCGACTATATCGACATCTCGCAGAACATCGGCATCGACTCCATCATCAACAAGAAACTCATCGCGGCCAGCTACATGGTGAAATACACCCTCGGCGCCAAAGTCTCCACGCTGAAGAGCCTCAGCGGCATCGACGCCGACATTGTGGAATTCCAGGTGAGGGCAGGCTCTGCCGTCACACGGAAGACCATAGGCCAGTTAGCCATGCCCCTCGATGCCATCATCTGTGGCATCACCCGCGATGGCGAGAGCTTCATTGCCAGCGACGACTTCCAAATCGAAGCCGACGACCAAGTGGTGGTGTTGGCCCTGCCCAATGGCATCCCTGCGGTTGAACGTTTGTTTCATTAATTATCGTGATTAATTTTGAAAGCCATATAAGACACGAGACCTCGAGACGCGAGACGCGAGACGGATTTAGTCCCACAGTCCCGTGTCCTGCAGTCCCGCGTCAAAGAAACGATGAAGTGGAAAACTAAAATAAACCACCCCTTAGTCCTCCGCATCGAAGGCCAGCTGCTGCTCATCGAAGGCATTTTGATGCTGACGGTACTCCCCGCAACCTATTTCCACCATGGGCTGTATGCCTTCAGTATGCCCTTTTCGGCCCTCATCACCCTGCTGACAGGGTTCATCTTTGTCATCGCCACACGCAACCACAAGAACGACAAAACCACCTCGCGCGACGGCGTTTACATCGTCTGCGTCTCGTGGCTCATACTATCGCTCTTCGGCGCCATGCCCTACCTGCTCAGCAAGAGCGTGCCCAACTTCACTGACGGCTTCTTTGAGGCGCTGTCGGGCTTCACCACCACAGGTGCCACCATCATGACCCGCATCGAAAGCCTGCCCAAAGACATCCTACTCTGGCGCAGCATGACCCAATGGATGGGCGGCTTCGCTATCATCGTTTTCACCATCGCCATATTGCCCTATCTCGGCATGAGCGGCATGCAACTCTTTGTGGCCGAGATTAATGACATCAACTACGACAAGCTACACCCCCGCATCATGCACACCGTTTGGCGCGTTTGGGGCTTGTATTTGTTTTTCACCCTTTTGGAGACATTATTGCTCTATTGGGGCGACATGGACTTTTTTGACGCACTTTGTCACTCGATGACTACCATCAGTTCAGGAGGATTCTCCACCCGAACGGAGAGCCTTGGCGCCTTCTCCAACTACTCGCAAGTGGTGGTGAGTGTCTTTATGGTGCTGTCGGGATGCAACTTCTCATTGCTACTGATTTCGATGGGCAGGAAACATTTCTCCATCTTCAAAAACCAGGAATTCAAGACTTTCCTGCTTTACATCATAGTGCTCGGCATCGCCATCGGACTGGTGCTGCTCTTTGCCCGCCACATGAGTCTCGGCACAGCCTTCCGCCAGTCGTTCTTCAGCGTCATCTCCTCGCTGACCACCACAGGCTTCTTCGTGGGCGACTACATGGCTTGGCCTACCTTCTTGTGGACCATCCTATTAATACTGATGTTTATCGGAGGCTGTTCGGGTTCGACCTCGGGCGGCATTAAAATCTTCCGCCACTTGATTTTCACACGAAACGCAATGCTTGAGCTAAAACGCATCATCCACCCCAACGCCATATTGCCCGTGAAGGTCAACGGAAAATCCATCTCCTCAAGTGGGGTCAGCAAAAACATCACTTTCATCTTCATCTATTTTTTAGTGTTCATCGCCGGCAGCGTCATCCTACTCTTCTCGGGTGCCGATTTCAACATGGCCATCAGTGCCTCGATTGCCTCCTTGAGCAACGTGGGCACGGGCATGGGAAAGGTAGGACTCGGCTTTTCGTATGTCGCCTTCACGCCCTTCGCCAAATGGATTCTCATGCTCATGATGATTCTCGGCAGGGTGGAGCTTTTCTCTTTGATTACGCTGCTTTCGCGGAGTTTTTGGAGGAATTAATACCTAAAAACCACAGAGCTAAGCAACAAAAGAAGAAATTTCATCAATTTCAGCATTTTTGGTGATTTGTGTCATTTTTTCTATTTTTGCCTGCACAAATCCTAATCATTATGAAAAAACTCCTCCTCTCTGCGCTCCTTTTGCTTTGCGTGAGCGCCTTTGCACAAAAGCAGTACACATTGCAATCGCCCAATGGAAAAATCACCGTGACTGTCTCAGAAGATGAGATATGTGAGATGAATTCCGAACAATCTGAGTATTGGTTATACTATTCCATAAAACACGAAGAAACCGCCGTCTTGGACAAGTCGGCAATATTCATGCAAATTGATAACGGCAAAACACTTGGTATTTCCTCAAAACCATCCATCATTACGGCCAAGACTCAATCCGTAAATCAAACTGTCAAAGCTCCTTTTTACAAGAGAGCTGAAATTCAAGACCAATATAACGAACTGACACTCAGTTTTAAAGGGAATTATAAGGTGATTTTCCGCGCCTATAACGAAGGCATTGCCTATCGCTTTCAGACCGATTTCAAAAAGCCTTTCAAGGTGATTCGCGAATTCGTCGAATTTAAATTTGATGAGGATTACACGGCATGGGTGCCTTATGTCAACGCCCGCAAAGGCGATGGCAACTTCATCGAACAGCAGTTTTACAATTCTTTTGAAAACACCTATACCGTCACGCCATTGAGCAAGATGGAATATGACCGATTGGCCTTCTTACCTTTACTCATCGAGCTCAAGGATGGCAAGAAAGCCGTCATCACTGAGGCGGACTTGGAAGATTATCCTGGGATGTATCTTCGCAACTCGTTGCCCTCCAAAGTGCTGCATGCTTACCACGCAGGCTATCCCAAGACCCGCGAACAAGGCGGCCACAACAACCTGCAATGGATTGTGAAGGAACGCGAGAACTACATCGCCAAAGTGGAGGGTAAACGTTCGTTCCCTTGGCGCATCATCACCATCTCGGAAAACGACAAAGAACTGGCCGACAACGACTTGGTCTATCTCTTGGCTTCACCCAACCGCATCGGTGACGTCTCTTGGATTCAACCCGGCAAGGTGGCTTGGGACTGGTGGAACTGGTGGAACCTTTACGGCGTTGACTTCGCAGCAGGCATCAACAACGAGACCTATAAATACTTCATTGATTTTGCCAGCCAATACGGCATTGAGTATGTCATCCTCGACGAAGGTTGGGCCGTCAACAAGCAAGCCGACCTCTTCCAGGTGATACCCGAAATCAACTTACCGGAACTTGTCAAATACGGTGCCGAACGCAATGTAGGCCTCGTGCTTTGGGCCGGTTACGCCGCCATGGACAAAGACATGGAACACGTATGCCAGCACTATTCCGAAATGGGCATAAAAGGCTTCAAAGTCGACTTTATGGACGGTGACGACCAGATGATTGTCGATTTCTACTACCGCATGGCCAAAACTGCCGCCAAATACCATCTTTTCATCGACTTCCACGGCGCCTACAAACCCACGGGGCTGAACCGCACCTATCCCAATGTGCTCAACCACGAGGGCGTGTACGGCATGGAACAGGAACGTTGGGACTCCAAGAGCGATTTTGTCACCAACGAAGTCACCATACCTTTCATCCGCATGTTGGCCGGACCTATGGACTACACCCAAGGAGCCATGAGAAATGCGGGAAAATACAGTTTCACAGCCATCTACACCGAGCCGATGAGCCAAGGCACACGCTGTAGACAATTAGCTGAATATGTGATATATGAGTCGCCATTCAACATGCTGTGCGACAGCCCGAGCAACTACATAAGAGAAGACGAATGCACGCGGTTCATCGCCAGCGTGCCGACCACGTGGGACGAAACCATCGTCTTGGATGGCAAGGTGGGTGAATACATCGTTATTGCCCGCCGCAAGGACTTCCGCTGGTACATAGGTGCCATCACCAACTGGGAGGAGCGCAACATTGAGCTCGACCTCTCGGTGCTGCCCAACTTCGGCGCCAAGTCGGGACGTATCTTCCGCGACGGCATCAATGCCAACCGCGCCGCCCGCGACTATGTGGCGGAACAAATCCAAGTGATGGGCAACAAGGTGAAGTTCCATCTCGCCGAAGGCGGCGGTGCCGTGATGGTGTTCTAATTCAGCGTAATAAACAAAACAAGACACGAGACTATGACTTGTGACAATGACTATGACAACTTTTACAGAAGATATGACAGCACAACTTACAAAAAAGCTGTCATGGTCATAGTCATTGGTCATAGTCAAAAAAAGTCTCGCGTCAAAACAATAACACCATGAGCCAACAACGTTTCCTTGCCTTCGACTGTGGCGCCACCAGCGGACGGGCCATCCTTGGCACCTTCACTGACGGCAGCTTCTGCATGGAGGAGGTCTATCGTTTTCCCAACCAGACCCTCGAAATCGGAGGCAAGTACTACTGGAATGTATATAGCATCTACGAGCATCTCCTGAAATGCCTCAAGGAATTGGGCCAACGCCACATCACCCTCGACTCCATCGGCATCGACACCTGGGGCGTCGACTTTGGCTGCATCGGCCATGACGGCACACTGTTGGGCTTGCCTCGCGCCTACCGCGACCCTTACACCGACGGCATTCCTGAAAAGTTCTTCAAGATCGTTCCTCGTGAACAGCTTTATGCTTTGACGGGCATCCAAATCATGAACTTCAACACGGTTTTCCAGATGTTCGCTCAAGCCGAGGAAGGCAGTGTGGCCTACCGTCATGCCAAAAAAATCCTCTTCATGCCCGACCTCCTCGCCTACCTGTTGACGCGCGGTAAAGTCTGTGAATATACCATCGCCTCCACCTCAGGACTGATGAACCCCAAAACACAACAGTTTGAGTCTTCGCTGATGGCTGCGGTAGGTCTCACAGAAGACCAGATACCCGACAGGGTTCAACCTGGCGAAATCGTTGGCAAATTAAGGTTCAATATCGCCAAGGAGACGGGCTTGGGCGAAGTACCTGTGGTGGCTGTGGCTGGTCACGACACCGCTTCAGCCATTGTTGCTGTTCCTGCCGAAAACGAGCATTTTGCCTACCTCAGCAGCGGCACTTGGAGCCTCATGGGTATTGAGATACCAGAACCCATCATCACCGAACAGTCGGCGCGGCTCAACTTCACCAACGAAGGTGGCATCGAAGGCACCACACGCTTCCTGAAGAACATCACGGGGATGTGGCTCGTGGAGCAATGCCGCAAGAAATGGATAGCGCAAGGGCACGATTATAGTTATGACGAAATGACCAAGATGGCGCAATCGGCAAAAACTTACGCAGGCCGCATCAACCCCGACGACCCACGTTTCGCCAATCCCGCCGACATGGAAGCGGAAATCAGCAAAGCACTGACAGAAAACGGGTATACCGCCCCGAATGGTGCTGGCGAAATGCTCAGCTGCATCTATCACAGCCTTGCAGAGCGCTATAGAGCGGTATTGGACATGCTGCAAGAAGTCGCGCCGTTCAAAATCGAGAAGCTGCACATCATCGGTGGCGGCTCTGCCAACGACCTGCTGAACCAATGGACTGCCGACGCCATCGGCATACCCGTAGTGGCGGGTCCTACCGAAGCCACCGCCATTGGCAACCTCATGGTCCAAGCCAAGGCCGCAGGACTCGTCAGCGACCGTTGGGCCATGCGTAAGATGATAGCACAAAACTTTGAAACAAAGACATACAACCCAGCCCCGTAGGAGCGACACATCGGTAAGCAGGCGACGTGAGTCCCTGCTCTTACACCAAGAGTCAATAGACCCATAGCAGGCGATGTGAGTCCCTGCTCTTAACACCACCAACCTATGAACACACAAAACATCCTCAACGCCTACACCCTCGCCAAGGAACGCTACGCCGCCCTCGGCATCGACACAGACCAAGCCATCGCCACCCTCGAGAATACCCCCATCTCGCTGCACTGCTGGCAGACCGACGATGTGATGGGCTTCGAGAGCAACGCCGGCCTCTCAGGCGGCATCCAGACCACGGGTAACTACCCTGGTCGCGCCCGCACCATCGACGAAGTGCGCGCCGACCTCGAGTTCGTCAACTCGCTGCTCGCAGGAACGCAACGCGTCAACCTGCACGAAATCTACGGCGACTTCGGCTGTAAGTTTGTCGACCGCGACCAAGTGGGCGTAGAGCACTTCCAGAGCTGGATCGACTGGGGCAAAGCGGTGGACATGAAGCTCGACTTCAACAGCACCTCCTTCGGCCATCCCAAAAGCGGAGATTTGAGTTTGGCTAACCCCGACCCAGCCATCCGCGCCTTCTGGATCGAGCATACCAAACGCTGTCGCCGCATCGCCGATGCCATGGGCAAGGCACAAAGTGACCCCTGCATCATGAACATCTGGGTACACGACGGATTGAAAGACCTCACCGTGAAGCGCAAACGCTACCGTGAGCTATTGGCCGAATCCTTGGATGAAATCTTGGCCGAAGACCTGCCCGACATGAAATCCTGCGTCGAGGCTAAACTCTTCGGCATCGGTTTGGAGAGCTTTACCGTCGGCTCGCACGACTTCTACGCGGGCTATTGTGCTACACGTAAGGTCATCTATACCCTTGATACAGGTCACTACGAACCCACGGAGAATGTGTCAGACATGGTCTCGTCGCTGTTACTCTATGTGCCCGAGCTGATGCTGCACGTCAGCCGTCCCATCCGCTGGGACTCCGACCATGTGACCCTCATGAACGACCAGACCCTCGACCTCTTCAAGGAAATCGTCCGCGCCGAAGCCCTCCACCGCGCCCATATCGGCCTCGACTACTTCGACACCTCCATTAATAGAATAGGTGCCTACCTCATCGGCACCCGCGCCACGCAGAAATGCCTACTGCAAGCCTTGTTGGAGCCGCTTGATTTGCTGCGCCAATATGAAGACAAGGGACAAGGTTTCGAGAAATTAGCCTTGATGGAAGAGATGAAATCCCTGCCCTTTGGTGCCGTCTACGACTACTTCAATTTGAAGAATGATGTGCCTGTCGGTGAGGAGTTTATCGGAAGGATACAGCAATATGAAAAAGAAGTGACAGTGAAAAGATGTTGAATTGTTGATTGTTTAATTGTTGAATCGTTTGACCCGCCTCAAACAACAATTAAACAATTCAACACCAAACAATTAAACAATGAATAAAGGAAGCCTAAAAAGTACCATCGCCGTCTCGCTGACCAACTACTTGGATGCCGGTGCCATCGTCGCAGGAGCCAGTGGCTTGACGCTATGGCAGAAATACCTGGGCCTCACCGAGGTGCATCTCGGCTGGCTCAACTTCATCAGTGCCAACTGTTTGGGTGCCGCCCTCGGTGCCATCATCGGCGGTTTCTTGGCCGACAAATACGGGCGCAAGTTCATCTACACCTACAACCTGCTCGTCTACATGGTGGGCGTGCTGCTCATCATGCTCTCCGTCAGCTTCCCGATGCTGTTGGCGGGATTCTTAGTGACGGGCATCTCGGTAGGCATCGGCGTGCCGGCCTCATGGACCTACATCTCCGAAAGCTCCGAAAACGACAAACGCGGTCGTAATATCTGTATCTCCCAAATGTCGTGGGGCTTCGGCCCGATGATTATCCTGCTGTTGGGCATGTTCTTCGCCCCCGACGGCTATCTGTTCGGCTGGGTCGAAAGCATAGCGCACACCTTTGGCGGCGACGGCTTGTCCACAGAAGCCGTCAACGTGTTCAGCTCGCGCATCGTCTTCTTCTCATTGCTGATTGTGGCATTCATCGCATGGAACCTACAGCGCAAACTGGAGGAAAGCACCGAGTGGAAAACCAGCCAAGAGGTAGCCAAGGCCAAAGGCGAAGACACTGGTCTTTGGCACGCCTTCAAGGTGTTGTTCTCCAACAAAACCGCTATCAAGACCGCTTGTTTCTTGGCTGTCATTTACCTCACCTGGAATCTCGTAGCCTCGGTGTTGGGCTTCTTCCAACCGCATATCTATGAAACAGCAGGTGGCATCAGCAACGAACAAGCCAACTGGATGAACTGCATCCAATGGGCCATCATCGTGTTCGTCACCTTCCTGCTCTCCAAGGTCATCGATAGGACAAGTCATAAACTAATCTATATCTTAGGTCTACTCTTTGCCATCAGTGCGTGGGTGATTATTGTGGCCGTCGGCGTGAATGGCACAGCGGGGCTGTGGCTGTTCACCATCCTATGGGGCATCGAAGGCGGTATGTCAGTACAAATCTTCTACGCCTTATGGGGCTCGGAGCTGTTTCCCGCCAAGTTCCGCGCTGGCGCACAAGGACTGATGTTCTTCGTCGTCAGAGGACTGTCGGCTGTATGGGGGCTGGTGTTCGCTTTCATCTATGGCGAAAACGGCGAAGGCTTCACCGTGGCCGCCTATTGCATGATTGGCTTGCTGCTCATCTCGTTGATTGTGGGCGTCATCGGCTGCCCCAATACCCGCGGCAAGTCGCTGGTACAAATTACTAAGGAACGCTATGGAGAGGAGTATTAAAGGACGCAAGACACGAGACTGCGAGACGCGAGACATTGGACTTGTCCCGTGTCACAAAGTCCCGCGTCCCGTGTCAAAAAAAGAATGAACAATGAAAAGCATACTTGACAACACCCCCGAACTAAAACACCAAATCGACCAGGTCGCCGAAGTGGCAGGCTATCTTTGGCAGAAAGGCTGGGCCGAGCGCAACGGCGGCAATATCGTCATCAATGTCACCGATCAACTTTCAACTCTAAACTACTCTAAACTCTCAACTCTAAACTCTCAACTTCCAATTGGCACGACATTGCCCCACCTAAAAGGCTGTTATTTCTACTGCAAAGGCACTAACCGCCGCATGCGCGACCTCGCCCGCTGGCCCATGGACAACGGCTCCGTCATCCGCATCCTCGACGACTGCGCCCATTACGAAATCATCGCCGACAAACCTGTGATGCCCACCTCGGAGTTGCCCTCGCACCTTAGCGTTCACAATTACCTGATTGGCAAAAGCTCGCCTTACAAAGCCTCGCTCCACACCCATCCCATCGAGTTGGTAGCGATGACGCATCATCGGCCCTTCTTGGAGAAAGACGTGCTGACCCAAATCCTTTGGTCGATGATACCCGAGACACGGGTGTTTTGTCCGAAAGGTTTAGGTATTGTGCCCTACTTGTTGCCGTCGAGCGTTGCCCTCGGCGAAGCCACCCTCAACACCCTTGATGAAGGCTACGACGTGGTGATGTGGGAGAAGCACGGCGTGTTTGCCGTCGACACCGACATCATGGCGGCTTTTGACCAAGTGGATGTGCTGAACAAAGCCGCGCAAATCTACATGAGTGCCCGCAACATGGGCTTCGAGCCGGAAGGAATGAGCGAGGCACAGATGCAAGAACTGGCTGAGACGTTTGGATTGTGATGGTAAAAAATACACAAATTTTGTAACTTTATTTTGCCATGCCGAATTTTATCATTATCTTTGCAGCGTAGAACATAAAAAATGCCGTTATGCGAATCATTGCCAAAAAGACACTGACCCAATACGCCGAGAACCATCCGCAGGCCGCAGGAGGTCTCAACGATTGGTTTGAAAAAACCCGTAGGGCTGAATGGAACAACCTTACCGATATTCGGCAAACCTTTAATAGTGTGGATTATGTTGGCAATCAGCGTTATGTGTTCAACATCAACGGGAATAACTATCGCCTTGTGGTACTGATAATTATGACCTCCAAAACGGTTTACATTCGCTTCATCGGCACACATGCAGAATATGACAAAATTACGGACATCGAAAACATTTGAGACATGGCACAACTTAAGACAGAAGAGGCGTACAATGCTGCAATGCAACGCATCGAAGAACTCTTGAAGGTAGTAACGGACGAGACCCCGACTACCGACCCTAATTATCAGGAACTCGACATCCTTTCCGACATGGTGGCCGAATATGAGGATCTCCATTTCTCATTCAGCAAACCGACATTGCCTGATGTCATCAGACTTCGTATGTACGAACGCAGTCTGACACAGGCAGCTGTGGCACAATTACTGGGAATCAGTGCGTCGAGGATGAGCGAACTGATGCATGGTAAAATGGAGCCTTCCTATCAACTCTCCCGCGACCTCTGCCTCAAACTCAACATTGAGCCTGCTGTGGTACTAGGAATATGAGAAAACACTTTAAGCAAAACCAACGCTTTTATATCATGTTCTTGGAAAATCGATTATTGATAGTGTTTGTATAATTAGTGAAGATTAGAGAATCCCCACAAAATCTTATACTCATGTCAAAGAATTACAAACCCACGGGATTAGAATTACAAAATTGTGTTTTTCCCATACATGATAGTGGAGAAATAATCGGACAAGGCTTTATTGCTGATAGTTGTTTCATTACGGCTGCGCATGTATTAAATGATTTTCCTTTGTGTAAAGTCAATTTCAATGGCAAAATTATTGAACTCTCAAAGTATAATCCACTTTATTACGGCAAGGGTGACTATCACGATCCAAACATATTGGATGTTCTAATAGTTCATTTTGATGGGATTAATAGTCCATTACACCTTTCAGATTATATGCCTCAGAAAGGTGAAACACTTGAAAGTTATTGTATGCATGAGGTAACAGACCCAACCTCTCTAAATCCCAAATGTAGACTATCTATGGTACCAGCCTATCCATTGGGAAAAGAGGAAGGAAATTATCTCTATTGTAATTGCGAACGCTTTGAAGGAAGCAGCGGAAGTCCTTTACTTAAAGATGATAGAGTCGTGGGCATTATGCAAGGAGGTAATGGTTTTGGATTTTGTGCTTTTCTAAAAACTAAAGCTATAACGTATTTATTAAAGTAGCATTTTTATCATTTACATAACGAATCAAATTTAACAGCTATGAGTATTTTCTCAAGTATGCGTCAATTCACAAGACAGCAAGAGAAGGAATCCTCCAGAAGTCTTTCACAAAATAAAAGTAAAGAATTTGACTATCCAATATTTGATTTTTCCGGAACAGACATCAGCAATAGAATCATTGAATGTTCTCTAGGAGAAAACACGGCTTTGTATTTTGATCATCTTGCCGCAATTGCCAAGGCGAAAGCATTAAAACATAAATTCGAGCAAAGGAATAAAGACTTGCTGGAGTTTAAGGATTTGATTATACAATTATGGCCAGACAATCCTTCCATCGCAGAAGAAACCGTATGTATGCTAGAAAAAGCTATTGATTTAGAGAATTATATTTATAAAATAAGGAGAAAATATCGTGTATTTGAAGTTGAAATTGATAAAAATGAGATACTTGACTTAATTGATCCTGTATATCATGGGGAAGATGCTTTTATTGATTCTGCTATTGACTTTAAAATAGACGCAATAAAAGAATTGTTTTTAGAAGATTATTTGCTATTTTTTTCCGATCCTATTGAGTTTGGAGAGATGGCAACACATGTTGATGTTCCAGAAAAAGATTTAGAGTATCTGAATCAAGCAATCATATACAAAAGTAAAACCATTGATTTAATCAAACTCCTAGATGATTATATGTTTTGTGTTGATGTTAATAAACGTTTTAATGATGGAGACCGAATCAATACTGATAAGGCTTGGATATTTGGACAAAAGAAATCAGCTCTGAAAGTAGTTCTTGTTTATTAAAAATCTCCGTTCGGGCGGATTTGTAATCTGCAACACTTTAATCAATTGAAAAACATTATACTATGAAACACCTCTTCATATTCCTTTTGGCCTTGATAGGTCTTGCTGCTTGTACCAACAACCTAACCATCACCATCACCAACCCCAATGTGGAGCAACAAGTCCACGAGCAGCCGTTGGCCACAAACCAGCCGCGATTCAGTTGGAACTTTGAAACCACAGAAAACGAGGTGGTGCAGCAAAACTACCGAATCATCGTGGCCTCAACCGCCGATAACGCCCAAGATGGCATCGGCGACCTTTGGGATTCTGGCGTGGTGTCTTCAAGCCAAATGCTTTACATCCCATACGCGGGCAAGGAACTCCACAGCCGCGACAAAGCCTATTGGAAAGTCATCACGACCGTTGCCGCCAAGGGCAAAAAAGCCAAGGTTGAAAGCGAAGTCAAATCGTTTGAAATCAGCCTGTTGAACCAATACGATTGGCAAGCTAAATGGATTGGCCATGAGTTTGAGGACGATGTGCTGGTGGGCAAAACACGCTTGGCTGCCCGTTATCTCCGCAAGGAATTTGCCCTTAATGGCGAGATTGAAAACGCACGGCTTTATGTCAGCGGAATGGGCGTTTATAGTGCTTACCTCAACGGCTGCGAAGTCGCGCCCGAGGAACTGCTGAAACCTACCCTTTCCTGGTATTCAAAGCGCGTGTATTTCAACACCTACGATGTCACGGAGATGCTCAACAGCGGCGACAACGCCATCGGCGTCATCCTTGAAGGCGGTCGCTATACAAGCATCCGCTACAACGAAGCCAACCCCAACTGGGACGGCACGAACCATGTGTTTGGCTTCGGCACGCCACGTCTGCTGCTACAACTCGAAGTGACCTACAAAGATGGCCAAAAAGAGACCATCGTCAGCGATGAGACCTGGAAAATCACCAACCGTGGCCCCATCCGTACCGCCAATGAATGGGACGGCGAGACCTACGACGAAAACTTCGACCTCGGCGATTGGAACACCGCTGGCTACGACGCCTCTTCTTGGCTTCAAGCCGAACTCGTAGAAGCCCCCGAAGGTCAACTCTCCGCCCAGCCTAACCCCAACATCACCGTGATGGAGAAGCTGAAACCCGTCAGCCTGTTCCAGAAAGGCGACAAATGGTACCTCGACATGGGCCAAAACATGGTCGGTTTTATCGACATGAAAGCGCGCGGACAACAACCTGGCGACATCATCACCCTACGCTTCGCCGAACTTTTGACTCCCGATAGCTTACTATATACCGCCAACCTACGCAGCTCAGAGAACATCGACAAATACATCGTAGCCAACAACTCTAAACTCTCAACTCTAAACTCTCAACTACAATGGCATCCCATGTTCGTCTATCACGGCTTCCGTTACGTAGAAATCTCCGGCCTGCGCGAGACGCCCAATTTGGACGACTTCGAGGGCTGGGTCATCTACGACGAAATGCCCGTCACAGGCTCGTTTGAGACCTCCAACGAAATCATCAACGCGGTGTACCACAACGCCTACTGGGGCATCCGTGGCAACTACCGCTCCATGCCCACCGACTGCCCGCAACGCGACGAGCGTTTGGGCTGGACGGGCGACCGCACCACGGGTAACTATGGTGAGTCGTATATCTTCAACAACCACCAACTCTACGCAAAGTGGCTCTCCGATGGCGACGATAGCCAATGGGACAACGGCTCGCTGCCCAACATCGTCCCACCCTACTGGCGCGGCTATACCGACAATATGACCTGGCCCGGTGCCATGGTCACCGTGACGGATATGCTTTATACCCGCTTCGGCGACACTGAACCCATCCGTCAACATTATGCGGCTTGGAAGAAGTGGATGCTCCACATGAAGAACGACTATATGCGGGCTGGCCTTATGCCTCGCGACACTTACGGCGACTGGTGCATGCCGCCCGAAAGCCTCGAACTCATCCACTCCAGCGACCCCAACCGCATCACCGAGTCGACAGTCATCTCCACGCCGTTCTACTGCTACCTCTGCGGCAAGATGGCCAAGTTTGCCGAGATTTTGGGCTTCACTGAGGATGTAGACTTCTTCAACCAAGAAATCACCACCACCACCATCGCTTTCAACGACAAGTATTTCAACCGCGTGACGGGCATCTACGCCAACAACACGGTCACGGCTAACATCCTGCCCTTATGGTTCGGTATGGTACCCAAAGGATTGGAAAACAAAGTCTTGGAAAGCATCGTCGACAAGACAATGAATGAATGTGGCGGTCATGTCTCGACAGGTGTCATCGGCATCCAGCAGCTGATGCGCTGCCTGACGGAATACGGCCGTGGCGACCTCGCCCTCAAGATTGCCTCCAACGACACCTATCCGAGTTGGGGCTACATGGTTCGCAACGGTGCCACCACCATCTGGGAACTCTGGAACGGCAACACCGCCGACCCCGCCATGAACTCGGGCAACCACGTGATGCTTCTCGGTGACCTTATCCTTTGGGAATACGAATACCTCGGTGGCATCCGTGCCCTTGAGCCTGGCTACAGCAAGATACAACTCAAGCCTTATCCCATTGAAGGACTGGACTTTGTGAATTGCGCCTACAACTCCGTCTCAGGCCGCATCGAAAGCAACTGGAAACGCAAAGGAAACCATTTTGAATGGGACATCGTCATCCCTGCCAACACTACGGCTGAGGTCTGTCTGCCTACGGCAAACGGCTACGAAACAAAGACCTACGACAGCGGAAAATACCATCTGTCGTCGGAACTGTAAGGTTCCGATAGTCATACAAAATCGCCCATCTATAGATTCCCTTCCACCGCACTCCCCAGCGCTGGAATGACATAGATGGGCGATTTTATGAGTTTACAAATTACTCAGCAGGCTCTGCGGTTGGCGCAGCTTCTTCTGGACCGAACCACTGATTCAAAGTCTCATCCACCTTCGCGTTGATTTCGGGCGTAATCTTGTGTTGCACCTTCTTCACCACATAAAGCACGGCCAAGCCTTCGTCGAGCAAGCCGAGGATTTTATGGGCTTTGTAAGGTATCAAGCTGAAAGGCAAGATGGTGTAGAGAATAGCGCCCACGATGAGTGCTTTCTCCTGCGTGGTGGTCTCGCCCATAGTCAGCACAAAGTATAGCTGAAGCAGCGGCTTAGTGGTGACGCGGCCTGCCTTTTTGGCATACGTACCAATCTTTCCAAACAAGTTGGTTGTCTTTTTCTTCCAATCTACGTTCTTCAGTTTGTCGAGCAAACCGTTGATGTCCTTGCCTGCAATGGCGTATGCTAAAATCGTGATACACAGAATGGTAATAATCATGTTACTTTGTTTTTATTGTTGAATATTCGAGTTTATAGTTATTGGCTTTCATCAAATTTTATTCCAGTATTTCTTATTTCTTTACTCTGTCAGGGTTTTCGGCGATGAATTGGCTCCAGTCAGGGCGACGATGCGCCTTGGCCTTCTCTGTGGTGTGTTTGGTGTAGTTCACGTCCTTGCCCTTGTCGATGGCGTGACAAACAGCCGCACCCACAGCATCGGTGGCATCAAAAAACTGAGGGTTTTCATCAATTTTCAACATGAAATGCAGCATCTTAGCCACTTGTTCCTTCGAAGCGTTGCCGTTGCCTGTGATGGTCTGCTTGATGGTCTTGGGAGAGTACTCGAAGATGGGGATGTCGCGATAGAGCGCAGCGGCCATGGCAACCCCTTGGGCACGTCCCAACTTCAGCATCGACTGCACATTCTTCCCGAAAAACGGTGCCTCAATAGCCAATTCATCGGGATGATACTCGTTGATGATTTCCAGCACACGCTCAAAGATCTTCTTCAACTTCAATGCCTGGTTCGCTAATTTCTTCAAGTTGATGACCCCCATCGTGATGAGTTCCATCTGCTTGCCTTGCTCACGGATGACGCCGTAGCCCATCACCATTGTGCCCGGGTCGATACCTAATATGATTTTTTCCTGGTCCATTATTTCACTGCTTCGTCATAAAAATAACACCGTTGCGCCTCGCTGACTTTGAATCTCCGGTATTGTCCCGAGAAGAGGTCGCAGTCGAACAAGGTCTGTATCTGAGAGACAAACAAGCGCGAATAAAGGCGGTTTTGGAAAGCTTGCTTCTCCTGCATGAAGGCGATGGTCTGCTGGATTTGGGCGACATCGAGGTCTTCCTTGGTAAAGACAAAGAGGTCAAACTCGCGGAAATCGCCATAAAAGCCGTTGTTCACCTTGTCCATCTTGATTTCGAGGATACGCTTCAAGGGCAAAGCCAACGACCAATATTCGTACTCATTGCGACCAACGATGCTGCCGTCGCCCAAGCCGTAGGCATAACCCGTTTGGTTGATGTGACGCATATCGTCGGCATTCACTTCTTTGACATCCTCGCCTGCCATCTCGTTCACCAAGGCGTTGGCCACGTTCTTGTTCTCACGGATGGCACGAGTGACCTCAATGCCGATGCCAAGCGTTTCGTCCTGCAAATCAGGCCTGTCGCGGTTGACCAAATGCGCATACGGCTCGCCTAACAGGGTGGCCAGCGAAACCATGGCATAGCGCTCAAAGAAACAAGTATCGAATTTAGGTTCAAGCATGAGTCAATTATTTCGTCAACAAAACCTTTTGCACTGCACCAGTCTCTTCTTCAATAAAATATAACCCCTCGGAAAATGTTCCGAAGTTAATCTCATTAGAGCCGGACTTCAGCATATATTTGGCCACACAACGGCCTTGAAAATCAATCACTTTTATTTCCGTATCCTTTTCAGTCTCGATAATAAACCAGCCTGTCGTAGGGTTGGGCCAAACACGCAAACTAAATGTCTTTGACTCGGCAACACCTTCATTACCAGTATTATTACCAACAAAAAACTTGTGTATTTCGGTCAGATAACCTATGTCGTATTGGTTTTCGCTGTGATACCAAGTATGGTTGCCTCCAATAACCTTGATATGCTGTAGTTCCTTTTCGCCCTCGTATGTATAGCGCACAAATCGCAGACCGTCGTTTTTAAGGTCGGGGAAGGTATCAACGACTGGCTCGGCAATGCAACCGTTGGCGTTTTTCCAGTAATTGAGGATGGCATCAACACCAAGGCCGAGATTGCCAAAATACTGTGAAGAGCCACTATAGCCCACCACCGGGTCTGCTGTGCCGTGAATGTGGAGCATTCGAACGGGAGCCACCGCCGCGTGGTTAGCCATGGAATGCGTAATCAGCCCACTGACCGGTGCACACGCCGTGATACGATCGCCATGTTCGATGGCCATGCGATGCGTCATGAAACCGCCCATCGAAAAGCCCGTGAAGAAAACACTGTCAAGATTCAAATGGTAAGGTTCGCTTAGCGAATCAAGAAGGGCCATCAGAAAGCCTGAGTCGTCGATATTGCTAACGTTTAAGCCAGCATTCCACATTGTCCCTGACCCTTCATCCAAAGCCTGTGGAATAACGATTGTCCATTCAAAAGCATCCGCAACTTGTTGGAAATGAAATTCATTATCCACATGGGTGATATTGTCAGTCCATCCATGCAAAAAATACATCACGGGCACACTGGACTTTTCGGTATGCTGAGGAGACCTCACCAAATACTGTCGCTGAACCCCTTGCCATTCAAAAGTCTGAATCTGAGAAAAAAGTGGGCTGCAAAGTGTCAACAAAAAAGATAACACAATGATTTTAAATGCATTAATAGTTCTCATAGCAGTAATAGTATTAGATTATTTTGGGCAAAGATACATTTTTTCTGTTTTTGTATGACCCTTTTTTACAACTTCCACGTTTCCAAAATACTACTTTGCATCTCTTGTTTACAAATCCTTATATTCAAGTCCAGCGGATTACAAATCCTTATATCCAAGTCCAGCGGATTTGCAAATCCGCAATCTTCAAACTGGCCGAAAGGACAAGGAAGTTATACGTTGGATAGCGAAGATTCGGAATGCGGCGGAGGTGATGTAATGGCCAGCAAAGATGCAGGTTTTTATTTAGACCTCTTTTTAGTATCACGTTGCTTCAACCAAGCCCGTAGGTCATTGGCCGTCAATCCCATATTGCGCAGATTGTTTCTGATGATGAATTCGGGAATTGGGTCAATATGCGTCTGGAAAACAACGGGGCGCAACATACCCTCTTTTGACCATTTTTCATGCCCAGAGTTGCCAGATTCCACCATCTTGCAACCTTGTTCGGCAAGAAAAACCTTGAAGTCAGCGATGCTAATATTGCCTATCCTATAAGTGTTCATGCTGAAATCTGGCAGGTCTTGTTGACATTCGTTTTCTTAAAGGAATGCGTAACAAGTTTCCGAAGTTGTTCATTCATGCCAAGCATGTCCGACAAATCAGGCTCGTTACCTTTGACTTTCCCCACTTTCCACCCATGCAAAGCCAAATCAGCACGGAGTGTTCCGTTGCGCAACTGCTCAGAAAGATAATCGGAAAGCATGAAATCGAAATCAGCGCGGGCACTTTCTTCGGTAAGGTCATAGCCCGAAAGATCAAGTGAAGGACAATAAGCAATGTAAGTGTCACCTTCCTTGAAGACAAACAACGAAACGCTGATTTCAACGCCATCTTTGCTAAAACTGATGTAGTTCAGATTCGTCATTGTTTTTTGTTTTATGGCGCAAAAATAACAATAATTCACAATTCCAATACAATTATCCAACCCTTTTTCCGTTTCAACGACACCAACAAAACACAAATCAAGATGAATGAATCTCAATTTTTTAGTTTTTCTCATGGTAGGGGAAGTCTCCTATTATTGCCTTGTTTTCGTCAAGATGAATGGGATGATTTGAAAATCAGGATAGACAAAAATATACCTAAAGGAGAACTCCGATTTATTGTAAATCCGTGTTTTGGTAAAAAGTTTTGGGATGTTGTCACAGCTGGGCAGGGCTTATTGTTTGCCATTTCAGGAAGGGTAGTTAAATTGTTACAAAACAACAATATAACTGGTTGTAAATTCTATCCAATAACCATCAATGACCATGAAGATTTGAGTTATTATCTACTTACAATAACAGGAAGATGCGGGGCATTTGACATCTCAAAATCTAAAGTGATGGAAACGATAGAATATCCCGAAAGTGTCATTCAAAACTCTGACATAGTAATTCCAAAAGGCAAGTTTTCTATAATGAAAGGTTTTCATTTTCCTTTGGAAAGTTGGGACGGCAGTGACTTTTTCACTCCCGAAGGTGGTGGCGACATCATTGTGACAGAACGCGTAAAAGATCTTCTCAAAAAGCATAAAGTCACCAATGTCGTTTTGGAAAATATAAAGGATATGGTATGGAATTCTGGCATTTATCCAGAAAATACCGCTCGAGGGATTTTGCAATCCGAATAGTTACGCTTTTTTGTTTTCGGATTACAAATCCTTATATCCAAGTCCAGCGGATTGCAAATCCGCTGGAACCTATGATTTACAAAAGATTTGTGTTAGATTTGCTTCCCTTATCCAAACAACTCCGTCCCTAACTCATAAACCGAAGCCACCAGTACTACCTCTATCATAAAGTTATTGGAATCAAAATTTACAAAATAATAACCCATTTTTTGCAATTATTGAATCATTAGTTCTACTTTTGCACTATGATACACATTGAAAGAATTAAGGATGAAATGATTGCCAATAACACTTTACTTTATGAATATGAAAAAGATATTATTTACATTGCTTTGCGGTTTTATCATTGGTTTTGCGGTCAAAGCGCAAGAAGTGGAAGATATGATTGTCTTTCCCGATGACTTGGATAGTTGCAACATCGTTCGACCTGATGTGATGCCCAAGGATTTTCAATTGGATTACGCATCCCTGTTTTATTACACGCGTATCAGTCCAGTTTTGGATTATCCTGAAGATGCAAAAAAGAACCATATTCAAGGGAATGTACTCCTCACTTTCCGTATCACAAAAGATTGCAAATTAACTGATTATAAAATATACAAAGGATTGGGTTATGGTTTGGATGAAAAAGTTCTCGAATATGCCCATTTGATTAGCCATCCATCTGAGGCGGCAGAGTATCAAGGAGAAAAGGTGGATATATTGTATATGATGAGAGTCTCTTGTAACTATGAACCATCCTGGCCCATCACAATAGCACAGAATTTTAGTCTTGAAAAGTTGCTTGAAGAAAAGGCTGTTTTAATAGGAGAGCATACAAACCCAATCGACTTTGAATGTAAGACACCATACCTGCGTTTCAAGGTGAAGAGCCGAAACGGCAAAATCGCCAAAGTGAAATTGGAAAAAAGTTCTGGATTTAAGTCTCTTGATGATGAAGCGATTATGGCTCTTTGGAATTTGGAATATTGGAAAGGTGGTCGTATGGAAAAGGACGCCGAATACATAGTCCCTGTACGGTTTGATGCAAATTTAGAAGAATAATAGTTTTCTCGTTCGGTCGGATATGCAATCCGAATAGTTTCGCTTTTTTGTTTTCGGATTACAAATCCTTATATTCAAGCCGAGCGGATTGCAAATCCGCTGGAACTGATGATTTACGAAAGATTTATGTAAGATTTGTTTCCCCTATCCAAACAACTCCGCCCCTAACTCATAAACCGAAGCCACCGGCATTAAAATCGTACAATAGTCGTCAAAAAAATCTGTTTTATGTAAAAACTCGTCAGGAAAAGTGTATTTTTGCAGCAGAATACTACTGCAACGGCTGTTACAGTAACATGTGTTACAAAATTAAAACGTTGAAATCCATGAAATTCTATAACAGAGAAACAGAAATGGAGGCCTTGAAAGGCGTTGAGAGGAAGTCGCAAGACTATGCCCAGATGACGGTCATCACTGGGTTGCGTTTCATTTTTGCAAAAATAGGAATTTTTCGAGGTATATTTATAAAACCTGATGGTTTTTTCAACGAAAAATAATCATCAAAATTTCAGCTCATTACAAAATAATATCACTTTTTTTGCGAATATCGGATTATTTGCATTATCTTTGCAGGCAAGATGAAGGTAACTTTTGACAAGGAATACTTACAGAAACTGTACACCACAGGCCAGTCACCCGACAAGAAGCACC
>JAEETH010000152.1 GCA_016290215.1 Bacteroidales bacterium | reverse complement strand
TGGCCAGTTCCCATGTGAACGAGTAGGCGAAATAATCGTTGGCTTTAAGGGTGCCGAGACTTTGCCCGTTCGAGTTCGGAAGGAGCTTCTTCATCACGCTGTAGAAGTCACGTTCGCCATTGGGACCTGGGGCGGAATTGAAGTGGATTTCTCTCTCGATGACGCCCACATAAAGCTTGACTTCGCTTTCGATTTCAGCTGAAGCACGGCCCATCACATGGACAGCGATGGTGTTTTCCGCTTCATTCACCTCGTAAGTCAAAAGCAGCTCCAAAGGTGACTCGATAGCATACAACTGGTCGATAATGCTTTGGGTTACGTTGTTTGGATTGCCTGAAAAATGGGTGCCGTCGATGACGACTTGCGGGACGCCAGTCACATTATAATAGCTTGTCCTTGCACCGTTTTCGGCAGTGTTGTGGAGATACATGGGGTCGGCTGAAGATGGCCAGTTCACATGGTATTTGATGGCTGCAATTTTGTCAGCGTTGTTGGCAATAAGTGCATCCATGGCGGGGTTGTAGGCAGCACATGGGCCACAACCGGTGTTGGTGAAGCTTTCGAGCAATAAAACACGTTGGTTTTGTGCATTGGCTTTCATTGAAAACAGCATCATGATTGATGCAAAAAGAATGGTAAATCTTTTCATTTGAATAAGGTTTTAACTGATAATTTTGCACAAAAGTAGGCATTTTTCAAAAAATGGCAATATTTTTGTTGCAAGATTGGAAAAAGATTTGCATTTTTGCAAGTTGAAATAATAGAAAGACAATTAAAATAATACACTATGATGAAAAAGTCTATTTTTACGCTTTTGTTTTTGGCTATAATGGCCTGTGTGTCAGCGCAATCATTGCAGTTTGAGCTGAAAGGTCATGTTTATGCTAATGGCGAGTCCATTATTTGTGACTCAGTGTCAGATATGGGAGAGCTGGTTCAAGAGATGCAGATTCGCAATCTTACCTCAACCTCGCTTCAGGTCATGGTCAAGAGGGAAATTATCCAAATGGTTGATGGCACTGAGAACTCTTTCTGCTGGGGCAATTGCTTTGCTCCTACGGTAGATGTGAGCAGTAGGCCTGTAACAATGGATGCTGGCGCTGTTTCAGTCGAGGGACTTCTCTCTTTCCATCAATTGCTTGACCCGACTTATTCTAGTGATCCGAGCAATTACGCCGTAGGCACTTCCGTCGTGAAGTACTATGCTTATCCCGCCGACAATGAAGAGGACAAGGTTTGCATCGAAGTTTGGTTTGCCTATAATGCCGAAGGCGTATCAGAAAAACCCAGCATCAGTTTTAGCCATGCCTATCCGAATCCCGCTTCGTCGATGGTGCGTTTCGATTACAACCTTTCGGCAGCCGACAATGTTTCCGCGGCAGTGTATAACCTGCTTGGTCAAGAGGTGATGCGCGAGCAGCTGAATAACATCCAAGGTGTGGTGAGCTTCTCCGTTGCCGACCTCAACGATGGCATTTATTTCTGCAACTTGTTTGTCAACGGACAGGCTGTGAAGACCGAAAAGTTTGTCGTGAAAAAGTATTGAATTCTGTAGAGAATAATAGTAGTAATGTTTTGTTTTTCATGGTCATTGAGCCGCTCTTAGAGGCGGCTCTTTGTTTTTTGTCAAGTTGCAAGGTTACAACCCGTTGAATGAAATGACAATTTGCGGAAAAATGACGACTTTTGCACAATGTTTGATAAAAAGAATGAGGTTTAACAACAAAAACAAAACAACGATGGAAAAGAAACCAAAACTTCCACCTTATTATATATACTTTCCGCGACTTGCTCTAATAGCGGCTGTAAATCGTATTCTTTTCCTGTGATTTGCTTCAATGAGATTGGATGGGTGGGCCAGTCTTGAAACTGTATTTGGTTGACATTCAATCCGATGCCGATAATGGAAACGTCCATCAAATTGGCTTTAATCGTGCTGTTGATGAGAATGCCGGCAAGTTTGTGGCCTTCATAATAAATGTCATTCGGCCATTTGATATGAAGTTTTTCTACAGGTATCAGTGGGATTATGGCTTCATAAAGACCCAAGGCTACCGCCTCCGATAAAAGGAACTGCCTTGCGGCGGGCAAAAAACCTACGTCTACGGCCAAAGAGAAAGTGAGGTTTTTCCCGACCTCACTTTCCCATCCGTTGTTCCCCATGCCTTTGC
>JAEETH010000085.1 GCA_016290215.1 Bacteroidales bacterium | reverse complement strand
CCCCGTTTCCATGATGCGACTTTGTCTCTCGATGGAAGCCTGATGGATGGCTTCAAACACCTCGTTGACCAACTCAGGAGTGAGGCCCAAATCCCCACCCATGGCAACGTGCTCGGCAAGGATTTTCTTCCAGCGGTCCATCTGCACCACAGTGACATTATTCTGCTTCTTGTATTCGCCAATACGGGCACTTACCTCCATGCGACGTGCCAACAGCTGCAGCAGCTCGTTGTCGATGTCGTCAATCTCGTTGCGAAGTCCTGCAAGGTCGCGCTCCACAATGCCTGAATGTTTGGAACGGAAGGTCAAGTTGGCCAAAAGTGCCTCCAACGCATCGGGCGTGATTTGTTGCTTGGCGTCAGTCAGTGCCGCATCAGGATTAATATGACATTCTATCATCAAACCGTCGGTAGCGAGATCGAGGGCTTTCTGGGCGGTAGCTTGCAACAATGCACGGTTGCCGCAGATATGGCTCACATCAGTGATGATGGGCACATTCAGGCGTTGCGTCAACTCGATGGGAATCTCCCACATGGGGGCGTTGCGGTACGGCGATTCCTTGTAATGCGAGAAGCCACGATGGATGGCCGCCAACTTCGTCACGCCCGCCTTTTGGAAACGCTCGAAGGCCCCAATCCACAGCTGCAAGTCGGGCGAGACAGGGTTTTTGATGAACACGGGAACATCCACGCCCTTCAATGCATCCGCCAATTGCTGCACCGAGAACGGGTTGACCACCGTTCGGGCACCAATCCACAGGGCATCGATACCGTATTTCAAAGCCAACTCCACATGGTCGGGAGTAGCCACCTCGGTGATGATGGGCAAGCCTGTTTCTTGCTTTGCCTCACGAAGCCAAGCCAAGCCTTGTTCTCCCCTACCCTCAAAGGCATCGGGGCGGGTACGGGGCTTCCAGATGCCACCGCGCAGCATGGTCACTTGCGGGATTTGGGATAGGGCTTGCGCCGTGGCGAGGATTTGTGCTTCACTTTCCACGCTGCAGGGGCCGGCGATGAAAAAAGAAGAATCGGAGTTACCAAACCAGGAAACAGAAGAAGCCATTTCAATAAACAAATTTAGATGGGACAAATCTATCTATCATTACATAACCTTCTGAAATATGATAGATTACACACCATTTCCTATTCATAATGAGCATTCGTCTGCCTTCAGGATGAATTCTCTTTATCATTCTTTTTTTACTAATAGGAAAACAATCAGCACAATAACTCAGACGTTTGACTTGCTCGACTATTCTTTCTTTGTATTTTAGCCCTGCTTCCAAACGATATATTGAGGCAATGTATGCAACGACATTATCCAAATCGTTCAAAGCAGCAAGGCTAACGACCAATTTATAACTTTGCATACTGTTCCCTTAATTTCCTATCAAAAACCTCAACGAAAGTATCAAAAGACACGTATCCTTCTGGAATAGAATCATTTACGCTATCTTTTTTTGCTACTTTCTTGGCTTCAAACGGCATTTGTGCCGATTTTTGGGAAATCACTTGTGCTTTCATGATTGCTTCATTTGACCTGCAAATATACATTTTTTCGGTTAATGATTGCATTTTTTTGTAACTTTGCACATTATTTATAACACTCGATAAAGAATAGTATCATAATATGAAAAGAGTAGAAATCAAGCAAGCCTTGCAAATGCAAGCCTCTGACAATGAGATTACTGTAATGGGCTGGGTGCGCAACAAGCGCGGCAGCAAGAACGTGGCCTTCATCGCCCTCAACGACGGCTCGACCATCAATAACCTGCAACTGGTCATCGACCTGAACGTCATCCCCGAAGAAAAACTGGCACTCATGCACGCCGGTGCCTCCCTGTGGGCCAAGGGCGTTTTGGTCGCCTCGATGGGTAGCGGCCAAGCCGTAGAACTCTCCGTGAAGGAAATCGGCCTGTTCGGTCCCGCCAACCCCGACGAGTACCCGCTGCAACCCAAGAAACACTCCTTGGAGTTCCTGCGCGACATCGCCCACCTGCGTTTCCGCACCAACACCTTTGGTGCTGTCATGCGTCTGCGCCACGCCATGGTGTTCGCCATCCACAAGTTCTTCACCGAGCGAGGCTTCTATAACATCCACACGCCGCTCATCACCGCCTCCGACGCAGAAGGTGCCGGCGAAATGTTCCAGGTGACTACCTTAGACTTGAACAACATCCCTCGCGACGAGCAAGGCAACGTCGACTATAAGCAGGACTTCTTCGGCAAGTCGACCAACCTCACCGTTTCGGGTCAGCTCGAAGGCGAATTGGCAGCCACAGCCTTGGGCAAGATTTACACTTTCGGACCCACCTTCCGTGCCGAAAACTCCAACACCACACGCCACTTGGCCGAGTTCTGGATGATTGAACCTGAGATGGCTTTCTACGACATCAACGACAACATGGACCTTGCCGAGGAAATGTTGAAATACTTGATCCAATACGCCTTGGACAACAACATGGACGACCTCCAGTTCCTCAGCAAGCGCCTGCAAGACGAAGAGAAGGGCAAGAAAGAGGAAGACAAGTCGATGGAACTCATCAGCAAGCTGCATTTTGTGCTTGAGCATGAGTTTGTCCGCCTGACCTACACCGAGGCCATCGACATCCTCCGTAACTCCAACTACAACAAGAAGGGCAAGTTCCAGTATCCCGTCGATGGCTGGGGCGTCGACCTGCAGTCGGAGCACGAACGTTATCTCGTCGAGAAGCACTTCAAGAAGCCCGTCATCCTGACCGACTACCCGAAAGAAATCAAGGCTTTCTACATGAAGCAGAACGAAGACGGCAAGACCGTCCGCGCCATGGACGTGCTCTTCCCCGGCATCGGCGAAATCATCGGTGGCTCAGAGCGTGAGACCGATATTAATAAGATCCTTGACCGCATGCACGAAGTCGGCATCCCAGAGGCCTCCATGGACTGGTATTTGGATAGCCGTCGCTTCGGCTCGGTGCCACATTCGGGCTACGGCCTTGGCTTCGAGCGTTTGCTGCTCTTCATCACCGGCATGACCAACATCCGCGATGTCATCCCGTTCCCACGCACACCTAAGAACTGCTTGTATTAAATAAGTTGTCAGTTGTTCAGTTATTCAGTTGTTCAGTTGATGAACGACACTAACTGAACAACTGAACAACTCCAAACTGACAACTGAAATGAATAACCAACGATTGACTCAAACCCAGCGGCAGGAGCTGAAGCTCTCTCCGCAGCAGATCCAGCTGATGAAGCTGTTGCAACTGCCATTGATCGAACTCGAACAACGCATCAAGGAGGAGATGGAAATCAACCCCGCCTTGGAGGACACCCGTGAGAACGATTACGAGGACAATGAGCCAACCGTTGACGAGTCCGACAACGGCGAAAACGACGACTACAACGATGACGAGGTCGACTTCAGCAAGGACGACGAATTCGACATCAACGACTACCTGCCCGAAGAAGACCGCGAAGACTACTCGTATAAACTGCAAGCCAACAACTACAGCTGCGACGATGACGACTATGAAGCGCCCATCGTCAACGAGGAGACTTTCCAAGACTATCTGAACCAACAGTTAGCCTACCGCGACCTCACCGAGAAACAACTTGAAATCGGGGAATACATCATCGGCAACCTTGACGACAACGGCTACCTCAACCGACCCGTCCCCAACATCGTCGACGACATGCTTTTCACGATGAACCTATCGACGACAGAAGAGGAAGTGACCGAGGTGCTCAGCATCGTGCAGGAACTCGACCCACCCGGCATCGCCGCCCGCGACCTTCAAGAATGTCTATTGATACAACTCAAGCGCCTTCAAGAAGACAACCCCTTCCACAAGGATTACAGCCTCGCCATAACCATCGTCAAAGACTACTTCGAAGAGTTCACCAAGAAGCACTACGACAAAATCTCCAAGAAATTAGAAGTCAGCAACCGCGACCTAAAAGCCGCTCTGGACGAAATCCTGAAGCTCAACCCCAAGCCTGCCGACGCCTCAAGCTCAGGCACAAAGAACATCCATTACATCACCCCTGACTTCTTCGTTTTCGTCAGAGACGGAAAGGTGGAGCTATCGTTGGACGGCCGCAACACCCCAGAACTCCACATCAGCAAGCAATACCTTAAGATGCTGGAAGAATTCTCGAACAGCAAGGACACCCGCAACAAGCAGGAAGCCGTGCAGTTTGTGAAACAGAAAATCGACGCCGCCAAGTGGTTCATCGACGCCATCAACCAGCGACAAAACACCTTGTATGTCACCATGAAAGCCATCGTCGACATTCAGGAAGAATATTTCCTCACTGGCGACGAGACCAAACTCAAGCCCATGATTCTCAAGGATGTGGCTGACAAGGTTGGACTCGACATTTCCACCATCTCACGCGTGGCCAATAGCAAATATGTGCAGACGCCTTACGGCACCTTCCTGTTGAAATTTTTCTTCAGCGAAGGCATCACCAACGATGAAGGCGAAGAAGTCTCGACCCGCGAAATCAAGAAAATCCTCAAGGATGCCGTGGAAAGCGAGGACAAGTCGAACCCGATGACCGACGAACAACTGATGATTGTGCTCAAAGAAAAAGGCTATCCCATCGCACGACGCACCGTGGCAAAATACAGGGAACAACTTGGCATTCCTGTGGGAAGAATGAGGAAAAAGATTTGACTTTAAGGGGATTACAAATCCCCTTTTCAATTTGGTCGGATTACAAATCCGACCAAACCTATATAATAATAAGGCGAAAACTCCGTTGATAAGGTTGTGAAATCGAACCTCTATACAAACAAAAAACGCTGGAAATGGGCTTTGGCGGTCATCGCCATGCTCATCATCGGTGTGTCGTTGTGGTACACCAACCACCTTGTGAAATCCATCGCCGAACAGGAAGTCAAACAGGTGAAGATGTGGGCCGCCGCCATGGAACAACATGCCGTGATGATGAAATCGACAGAGGAGTTTTTCAATAAGGTGAACGAGCAGGAACAACTCCGCGTCGAGCTGTTGGCCAACGCCTACCGCCGCATCATGGACATCTCATCCAACGAGAACACCGCCACCTACGTCGACATCATCCGCAACAACATCAGCATCCCACTGGTGCTTACCGACGGGAAAGGCAACATCATCTCGTCGAACAACCTGCCTCCCGACCAAGAAGAGAAAACGTTCTTCGACGCTGAGATGAAACGCGCCTACTCGAAATTCCCACCCATCAAAATCGACCCAGGCTACGGCATCGTGCAATACCTTTATTATAATGAGTCGCGCATCTATACCGACCTAAAGACCGTTCTGGAAGACATGTCGGACCACTTCATGGAGGAGATCACGCTCAATTCCATGGGTGTACCTGTTATCGTCACCAACGAAGACCAAACGCAAATCCTCAATTACGGCAACCTCGACTCCCTCATGATGCGCGACACCAACTACGTCAAGCAACAAATTGCCATCATGCGCGACGAGAACGACCCGCTGCAAATCGAGTTCATGAACAAGGGCAAAGCCACCATTTTTTACCGCACCACCGACTTGGTGCAACAAATGCGCTACTACCCTGTCATCCAGTTTGTTGTGTTTGCTTTATTCCTATTGATTGCCTACCTGCTGTTCAGTTATGCCCGACGTTCGGAGCAAAACCAAGTGTGGGCTGGCATGGCCAAAGAAACTGCGCACCAATTGGGCACGCCCCTCTCCTCGCTGATGGGATGGATAGAGCTGTTGAAGATGCAAGAGGAGCCTTTCGTGGGCACCCATGAGATGGAGAAAGACATCGAACGTCTGCAAATCGTCACCGACCGCTTCTCGAAAATCGGTTCCGTGCCCGTGCCCGAGCCCACCGATGTCAACTACCTCATCCGCGACACGATGGACTACCTGCAAAAACGGTTCTCCAAGAAGTTCGAGTTTGAAATCAATTTGCCCGAAGGTGAATTAATCATACCCCTGATTCCGTCTTTGTTCCGTTGGGTCTTGGAAAACCTGACCAAGAATGCCATTGATGCCATGGGCGACCACGGCAAAATCACCCTCGACCTCATCGACGACGGCGACCATATTCACATCGACCTAAGCGACACGGGCAAGGGCATCCCGAAGTCACAAATCAAGCAGGTGTTTAAGCCTGGATTTACCAGCAAGAAACGCGGTTGGGGCCTCGGCCTCTCGTTGGCCAAGCGCATCATCGAAGACTACCACAAGGGCAAGATTTTCGTCAAATCCTCCGTGGTGGGCGAAGGGACGACGTTCAGGATTACCTTAAAGAAGTAAACAAAAAAATCCCCCGACAAATGCCAGGGGATTTTTGTAAAGCTTGTCTCCCTCACTTCTTAACCACATCAAAATACCAGATATACACATTGCCTGACGTGCCACTGTAAAAGTAATGATGACCTTGCAATCGAATCTTACCATCCATTTTTGAGACCTTGGCAGTCACCGTACTCTCACTGGGCGGGTACTTGTCATAACCGTAATCGTACGACATTCTGATAATGGAATCGTTCTCGTTCGGGAAAGGCGCACCATTAAAATGGGCTTTGTGTCCCTCATTAGTAGGGGCCCAAGGGATGTCCTCATTGGGGCATGAGAGCCAAAAATCCACGGAATTCTCTCCATCACGGGCGATGGTAATGACAGCATCGTCACAGAGATAGGTGTACTCATCCGCTTCCAAACCGTCAAAGGCGTCGGCAGCATCGGAGAAGATGTATTCCCCAACAATGTCATCAATAGTGTAACCTTTCTTTTCCTTGTTGCAGGAAACCATTACGATACCCAAAAAGAGCAACAAGCAAGCAATACCTGATTTTTTCATAGCAACACAGTTTTATCATTTCAAGACATCGAAATAATAGTTGACCATCGACTTGACATCCTTATGCTCTGTGCCGTCAAAGTCGACAACGACGTTTTCATAATAAATATGCCTGGCGAACCCATGTAGCCTGACATTCCCCTTGTCGTTCTTATAGACATAAGCCGTCACCTCATAGTTTGGATAGATAGAAGTAGCAGGCATTGACATACTGATAAGGAAATTGTCATCATTCATAACAGGACGCCCCGTGAACGACTTATTAAAATTAGCTTTCTGGCAATTCACATTGAACTCGATGGAACTATTGCTCCCCAAATAAGGCGACATGTTGATCACGGCATCCTCACAAATATGACAAAAATCATTTTCCGTCAAAGCGTCGAATGCACCCGACACATTGGAATTGGTGTACGTCCCCATGATATCCGCGAGGGTAAAATCATAAAACTGCTTCCATTCCTTTGTTTCGTCCTTCTTGCAAGAGAACAACAAAAGGCCAAACACAAGCACCAAAGGCAAAAATCTCATCTTTTTCATAGTATTTCTTATTTAAGGGATTGTTCAAAACTAAACTACTTATTCATTTGACACGGGACTTTTTACCATGACTATTGACATGACCATGACCGCTTTCACGGGAATGCTGAAATTTCAGCTCTTGGTTGAAGTGGTCATTGTCATCGTCACAAATCATAGTCCCGCTGTCTCGCGTCTTATATGTAAACTAAAATCGCTCATCTACTTAACGATTAGCTTTTCCATCAATATCACCTTGCCTTCCTTATCGAGACACATCACCGTGTAACAACCTTTTGGCAAGTCTGCGGTAGAAAACTCCACGCTCTCGGTTGGTGAGAAACTCATTCTTTTCAGTTCCTTGCCCTCCACTCCGACAATGCAAATTTGACCCTCGAAAGCACCATCCCAAGTCATACGCACCTGACCCTCAGCAGGATTAGGATAGAGTTGCACTCTCTTTACAGGATTCGCATACTCTTCCATACCTAAGGCTTCCTTGTCCCAAACGGCAATGGCATATTCGCCTGGAGGGAAGTTCTCAACGACGAGACGGCCATGTCGCCACGTGCTGCCCGGATACACGGTATGCTCAATTTCGTGCCAAGCCTCAGCCGCATTGCGACGATACATCAGCGTGGCCGAGTCGTTTTCCGAATGGATGATGTCGTTTTCCGACGAACTGGTAAAATCAAACATGCCCGTCACATCGGCTTCACCGAAATCATAACGGTTGATGGTCCAAAAATGTTTCGTCGACATAGTCAGATAAGGAATCAGCGGGTCGTTGTATGGGCCGACCAGATGGTTCTCAATGGCGACGAACACAGAATCGGTGAGCGTAGCTGGCTTCATTTTTACATTGGCAAAACTCTGTTGTGCCGACGTTTTAAGCATGAAGTTCATCTGGTTCTTGCCGTCAAGCCAACCATTATTCATGTCATTGACCATAGCGACAGGCTCAAAGTCGAGGGTTATGGTAGCCTCTCTATGCAGGCCATCCCAATGCAGCTTTTCGGTCGCTAATTGAAAGTCGGGACCAATGAAAGTGACTTCGTATGCATTATCTTGTCCGATGTGCGTGTCGCCGATGTGCTGATAGCGCAAGTCGAGCGCCACTTCATATTGATTGCCAACAGGTTGCACCGAAAGCATATTGGCATAGAGATGCGGCATGCCACTCGAATAAACGTATGTATCAAAAAAGCTATGCATGTCGATGCCGGAATATTGTGTCAAAGCCTCGCAAAGCTGTTCGGAAGTCGCTGTTTGATAGGCATATTGCTGGAAATACTGGCGCATGGCAGTGAGGAAGTTCTCGCGACCCATGTAGTTCATCATCGTGTTGACGATGACCGCACCACGGTTATAAACGGCATCACTGTCGTAGGTCATATCCAACGGCATGTTGTTGAGCGGTATCCAATTGACGAAATTGTTACACCAATTGACTGCATCCTCCACCATCGAACTCATAGTATGTTGGAAATGGCTCTCGCCATAAACGCCCACTTCGTAGAAAGCGCCCCAAAACTGGGCAAAGCCCTCATTAAGCCACATGTCGCCCGCTTCTTCACAGGTCACCAAGTTACCCGACCACATGTGAGACAACTCGTGGGCCACATACTCCTCGCCTGTGGTGGTGCCATCGAAGATGCTGGCAGCAAAAGCGATGTTGTCGGTATGTTCCATACAGCCCTTGCTTGTGCTGACATAGCCGATGCGGTTGAAAGGATAAGCCCCGAGGTTCTCTTCAAAGAACGAAACGATTTCCTTAATATGCACGAAAGTGCCTGGAACACTGTTCATCTGCGCAGGCTTGGCATAGACCTCAATCGGGATATCACGCTCGATACCATGGTAGACATCCTCCCAAAGCTCATAGTCGCCGATGGCAAACGAGATATGGTAAGTGGAAATCTCCTGCGGGGTGCTCCAATGCCAAGTGGAGGTGCCGTCGCCGTTGTCAAAGGTCTCCACATGGTTGCCGCCACAAATGGCCTTCATGTCGTTGGTCACAGTGACATAGACATCGTAGGTTGCCTTATCGGTGAAGTTGTCGACGCAGGGGAACCAGGTCTTACCCAAGTTGTGCGGTTGACTCTCGAATCCTACGCCGAGATTATAGACATAGTCGCAATTGGGCCACCATTCCACACCGCCCCAATACTCACTGAAGGTCGAGCCGCCATAACGCACATCGAGGACGGCATTTTCGCCCGCCTCTATGGGCTCGTCAAAAACGACCGTCAAAAAATCACCTTCTTGGCTGAAACTCTCCACGCTGTACAAATCGCAAGCCACGTCGGAAGCGACAAGGCTCTTCAGTTCCAATACAACGGTGTTTGTGGAGCTGGTAACAGTAAAGTCAATAAACGTCTCCCCTTGCATCGTGTGGCTGGTGAATTCGAAATCCCAAACATGGATTTCGTAATGCGTCACGTCGATGTTTTCGCCTGGCGTTTGGGCTTTCAGTGCAAAGGGTAGCAAAATGCTTAGGATAAGGAATATTTTTTTCATTGCGTAAGATTTTATAGGCAACGTTTGTATAGACGCTTTGAATGCGTCTCAGAATTAGAATTATCGTTTTCAGAAGACGCATTCAATGCGTCTCTACGACCTGTGTAAATCGCCTCGGTCTGAATCGTATTGCTCTCATGCAAGGCGCGGTCGAGGATACGTATCTCGAACTTGATGGTGTCATTCGGCGAAAAAGGATTCTGCACCGTTAGTCGGTAGTCCATCGTTCCGCTGATGGCCATGGGGTCGTCGTTGTCGCGCAGGCGATGAAAACGGGCGTTGAAAGTGACCGTATCAAACAAGACGAGCGTGTCAGCAGGATTGGTCGGCACATGCGGACTCAGCAGCGGTGTCTTCACAAACACACCGTCCACCAACTTCAAGTAATCCACCTCCATATTATAATAATGTGCGTCATGGGGGCCGAAAGGCGGCAAGGTATCGCTGTCGTCAAGGCCCAAGTCGCCGTCGCCATCAGTATAAGTGAACGAGATAACACCCTCGCCGCTAAAGGTACTATCAGGGTCAAACAAATAAGTGAAACCCTCGTAGGCAATCTTCGGCTCAATGGGATACTCGACGGGTTTTTGGCAGGCCAACATCGTCAAAGCCATGAAAAGCAGTCCGATAAGATACTTTATTTTCATTGCTCTTGTTTTAGGCGGTAAAAATACAACTTTTTGGGAAATTAGGCACAATAAGAAACGAATTGAATTACATTTGATTCTCAACTATTTACCAACAATCTTTCCAAAAATATCGTGGAAAAGTGTGGAAAATTGTTGACACATTCACATTTTTTGTATTTTTGCAGGCGATTCTGGCATGAAAATGGCAGTATCAAACGAGCAGAATTTTTATTTGATGCCGAATTTATATATCATATCAGGCTGTAATGGAGCGGGAAAGACGACCGCATCTCTGACGGTTTTGCCAGAGACCTTGCAATGCAAGGAGTTCGTCAACTGCGACGAGATCGCCAAGGGTCTGTCGCCGCTTAACCCCGACGGTGCCAAGGTTGCCGCAGGTCGCCTGATGTTGTCGCGCATCAAAACCCTCATCGCTGACAAAGCCGACTTTGCCATCGAGACCACCTTGGCCGCCAAATCCTATCATTCACTCATCATCAAAGCCCGCGAGCAAGGCTACAAAGCCAGCTTGGTTTACTTCTGGCTGCAAAGCCCCGAGTTGGCCATCAAGCGCGTGGCGGAACGAGTGAAGCACGGCGGTCATCATGTGGACGACAGCATCATCCGCAGGCGTTACAAAGCGGGCATCAAGAACCTTTTTCACCTCTACTGCCCTGTCGTTGACTACTTTCTGTTCATCGACAACAGTGTCATGCCCTCCGAAGTCATCGCCGAAGGTAACATCAAATCCACCAAGTTTTACAACGAAGAAAAATTTAAAAAGATCAGACAATATGACAACAGTAACAGTGAATGCCAAGAAGAATGAAGTTTCGTCCTTCACCAAGAAATTG
>JAEETH010000084.1 GCA_016290215.1 Bacteroidales bacterium | reverse complement strand
TTTTGTATTTTTGCACCCACTTTTTGGAGAAAAATATACAAAAATATATAAAAATGAGCAAAAACGCATTAATCCAATTCGTTGAAGATCAAATCGTTGTAAAAGATTTTCCGAAGTTCAAGACAGGCGACACCATCACGGTGACCTACAAGATTATCGAAGGACAAAAAGAGCGTCTGCAGAAGTTCCAGGGCATCGTCCTGAAGCGCAGCGGCCAAGGCAAGACCGGCACTTTCACCATCCGCAAGATTTCCAACAACATCGGTGTTGAAAGATGTTTCCCGATTGCCTCCCCCATGATTGAGAACATCGAGCTCAACAAGCAGGGTGCAGTCCGCAAGTCACGCATTTACTACCTCCGTGGTTTGCGTGGTAAGAAAGCCAGAATCAAGGAACTCAAGAAGTGATTTCCTTCGACAACAACGACAAAAGCTCCGAGCAATCGGGGCTTTTTTTTGTTTTTATGCTTAAAGATTTGATTACATTCAATTTTTCCATACCTTTGCGACAAATTTAACCACGTTGAAACGCTTTGCATTAGTCGGAGCCTATCTAACGATTTCAAACCCATTTTGAACGATGGCACTGAACAACCTTTTCACCAGAGGAAGTAGCCGCGAGAAGCACTTCTTCCCCACCTACGCCAAACAGGCCGAGACGGCGCAGATTGCCGCCAAATACCTCAAGGAACTCGTCAAGAGCGACGACCCTGAGGAACGCAAGCTGCTCACCCGCATGATCAAGAAACAAGAGACCACCGGCGACGAGCTGCTGCGCGAGTTCTACATCGAGCTCAACGAGGCCTTCGTCACGCCCTTTGACCGTGAGGACATGAACGCCTTGGCCATGAAACTCGACATGTTCCTCGACTTCATCAACCACTCGGCCAAGACCATCCTGATGTATAATCCCAAGAAAATCGACAAGCAAATCAAGGAAATCGTGGACAACATCCACGAAGACGCCTCCATCATCATGGAGGTGTTTGGCCTGCTCGACGACCTTGGGAAGAACCATCAGCAAATCAGCGATATGTGTCAGAAGGTCACCCTTATCGAACATGCCGTCGACGACATCTATGGCGACTACATCTCTTACCTCTTCGAGAACGAGAAGGACGAGATTGAGTTGATGAAATACAAGGAAATCGCCCAGGTTGTGGAAGACACCACCGACCGCGCCAAGGAGGTGACCAGCACCGTTAAAAGTTTGATTATAAAAGAATCGTGATGAACCTCCTAACCATAGCCATCATCCTCTCCATCGTCCTTGCCTTCGTCTTCACCTTCTTGAACGGCATGAACGACGCGGCCAACTCCATCTCGACCATCATCGCCACCAAGGTAATGACGCCTGTGCAGGCCATCCTATGGGCCTCGTTCTGGGAGTTCATGGCCTTCATTTTCATCCGGTTGATTCTCAACCAACAGTTTGCCGTGGGTAACACCATGGCCAACTTCGCCGACCAAAACGTCATCGACCCCTACCTCATCCTTTCGGCCCTCGTTGGCGCAGCCATCTGGGTAGCCATCTGCACCAAGAGCGGCATGCCCATCTCCACCTCGCACGCCCTCATCGGCGGCATCATTGGGGCGGCATGGTTCGTCAACGGCAGCGCAGTGCTCCACATGACACCCATCATCATCACCTTGGCATTCATCGTGTTGTCGCCGCTCATCGGCTTGTTCTTGGGTTTCTTCCTTGAATGTATCTTCTTGAGGATCTTCAAGAACAGCCCGCGCAAACGCGTGGATAAGATATTCAAAGTGTTGCAGCATTTCTCCACAGCGGCCTTCTGTATCGGCCACGGCTCCAACGACGCGCCAAAGACCATGGGTATCATCGCCGTGCTGATGGCCAGCGTGTTCACCACGCAAGGTGTCAGTGTCCAAATGAAGGATTTCATCGGCAACTTCTACGACAGCAGCTTGCCTTTCCACATCCCCGACACGCTTGCCGTCGTGTGCTATATCATCATGTCGTTAGGCATCTTGATTGGCGGAAAAAACGTCATCAAGACTATGGGCGGCGGCTTGGCAAAGATAACACCCGTCAGAGGTTTCTCGGCTGAGTTTGCCGGTGCCACAACGCTGATTGCCACCTCGTTCCTCGGCATCCCTGTCAGCACGACGCATACCATTACTGGCGGCGTAATCGGCGTTGGCCTCACAGATGGAATGAAGTCAGTGAAATGGGTCACGGCCAAACGCATCGTGCTATCGTGGATTCTCACCATCCCCGTGCCGCTCATCATCGCTGGTCTCCTTAACCTGTTGTTCCACCTCTTACCCATCTGAATGCCATGAGCCTCAATAGTTTCTTCCAGTTTTTCGTCCCCAAGGAAAAGAAGTTCTACCCGCTCTACCAGAAGCAGGCAGCATACATCGACAAGGCTGCTACACTTTTGAGGCAGATGCTTTTGGAGACTAATCTTGACCAGCTCGAAGCCTTGAGAAAAGACATCAAGGACTGTGAGACCAAAGGCGACGACGTGCTCCGCGACTTCTACAGCCAGCTTTTCGCCACCGTGCTCACCCCCTTCGACCGCGACGACGTACACGAACTCGCCGAGATGATGGACACTTTCCTCGACCGCATCGACGACTCGGCCAATATCGTACTCACCCGTCGTTTCCTCGCTGTGGATGAAGACCTTAACACCATGGCGGAGAACATCATGTTTGCCGCCGAAAACCTCAGCAACATCATCAGCGACCTGCCCGAGATGTACGACAAGAAAAAGGAGATCGCCCGTCTCTGTCACGGCATCAAGACCTTGGAAAACGAGAACGACGTGCTTTACGGCAGATACATCAGCAAGCTGTTCCAACAAAACTATAGCCTCACCGAAATCATCAAACGCAAAGACTTGGTGCAGGTGCTTGAAAATACGACCAATTCAGTGAAGTATATATCGGATAAAGTTAGAAGTATTATTAGTAAATTGTAAGGGGCTATTAGCCGTTAGCTGTTAGCTGTTAGCTATTAGCTCGGTTTACTGCCAGATATAAAGTAAAGTATTCTATATGAGAGATTTTCACAATTACAAGGTATGGGAAAAAGGACATCAATTTGCTCTTAGCATCTATAGGAAAACAAAGAAATTCCCCAAGGAAGAGCTATTTGGAATCACTTCTCAAATCAGACGAGCAGCAACTTCCATCCCCTTTAATATTGCTGAAGGCTGTGGCAGAAGAAGCGATGCAGAATTTGCCCATTATTTGAACATTGCGGCAGGTTCAGCTTCAGAAGTCGAAGAAGAACTTTTGCTTTCCTATGATTTAGAGTTTTTGGACAAAGATTCATACCAAGAACTTAACAAAGAAGTCAATGACATAAAAGCCATGTTGAACAAACTAATTGAAACATTACAATAAATAGTTATTAGCTGATAGCTATAAGCCTGGTAGCCAACAAGCTAACAGCTAATTGCTAATAGCTAACAGCTTAAAAAAAGATCACCATGCGACAAATCATCACCAGCCTATTAGACAACGACCTATACACCTTCAGCGTGTGCTATGCCTACCTGCAGAAGTTCCCGCGTGCCATAGGACAATACACCTTCGTCGACCGCAACAACACGGTTTATCCCAAAGGTTTCGCCGAGAAACTGCGGGAGCAATTCGACCTCTATGGTAACATCAAAATCACAGACGAGGAGGTTCGTTTCATGAAGCAGAAATGCTACTACTTCCCCTTGTGGTTCTTCACCTTCCTGAAAGGCTTCCACATGCGCCCCTCAGAAGTCGAGGTGAGCCAAGACGAGGAAGGTCATCTACACATCCAGGTGACAGGCCTGCTGTGGCGCACCGTCTTTTGGGAAATGCCCATCCTTGCCACTGTCAGCGAACTGATGCACGAACTCAGAGGCGAGTTTGAACACTATGACGCCGAGAAGGAATACCAGAAGTCCTACGCCAAAGGCATCCGCCTCATTGGCAACGGCGTGAAGTTCAGCGACTTTGGCACGCGTCGCCGCTTCTCCTTTGAGCATCAAGATCTCGTCATCCGCAGTTTCATCGAGGCACAGAAGCAGTTCACCAAGACCTGTTTCGTGGGTACCAGCAACGTGCTGTTGGCCATGAAATACGACCTCACCCCCATCGGCACCATGAGCCACCAATTCATCGAGACCTGCTCGCTTTATGGCTATAACGAAGCCAACTACCTCGCCATGGATTATTGGCAGGAGGTGTATGCCGGTAGCTTGGGTGTGTTCCTTTACGACACTTATACGCGCAAGGCCTTCTTCCAGAACTTCACCCAACTGCATGCCAAGTTGTTTGACGGCTTGCGCGTCGACAGTGGCGACAACTACGAGGCTTTGGAAGAAATCATCGCCAAGTATAAGGAACTCGGCATCGACCCGGCGCAGAAGTCCATCATCTTCAGCAATGGCTTGAACGTCGACGAGGCTATCGCCATCCACGAGGCCGTGGCGGGACGGATGCAAGACTCCTACGGCATCGGCACCCACCTCACCTGCGACGTCGACAACGTGAAAGCCATGAACATCGTGGTGAAGCTCACGGCGGCAAAGATTACCGAAAAACGTACCTGGAAAAAAGTGGTCAAGCTCAGCGACGACCTCGGCAAGTACACCGGCGACCCAGAGGAGATTGAGATTTGCAAGAAGACGCTGGAGATTAGTTGAGAGTTTAAAGTTGAGAGTTTAGAGTTAAAAGGATAAAGAGTAAGGGTAAAAAGGTTTACAGATTCAAAACACAGAATACATGTAAATGAAATAGTTACACTTGAATCATTGTTTTAGAAAATCAGCCAAAATCAAACATTTTTATCGATTTTGGCTGATTTTCTATAGATTGATGATTGAAGAAAACATACCAACGAATGCGTCTAAAACGCCTTCCGCCACCCACAACCATTTCGCCACTCGGAGCAGCCATAAGCGGTCTTTCCTTTAATAATATGGCCTTTGCCGCATAATGGGCATGGCTGCCCGATGATAGCGTCTGGATTTGTATCAGAAGGCATAGATTCCCCCTCTCCCACGGCCTTATGCTGGAATGACATGCCTTCTGAAGGTTTGTTCGATTTGGAAGGTATGTCATTCCCACGTGGGTTTGTGCGTTGGCTGGAATCTATGCCTTCCGCAGTTTTCTTGGCTTTTGAGGCAGTGCTTTTCTTTGGCGCGGCCTTCTTAGGCTTGGCTTCTGGCACCACGGTCGAAACACGTCGGTTACTATTATCCAGCATCACCGTAGTGACAATCTCCGTCACCATCTGTTTCAACTCATCGAGGAACTGCCTTGCCTCGTATTTGTGTTGCTCAATCTCACGAAGTTTCTTCTCCCAGATACCCGTCAACTCGGCGCTCTTCAGCAAGTCCTCATGGATGAGACCGATAAGCTCGATGCCCGTAGGCGTTGGCTCCAAGCTCTTGCGCACCTTCCGTATATAGTTGCGTTTGAACAGGGTCTCAATGATAGCCGCCCGCGTGGAAGGCCGTCCAATGCCGTTTTCCTTCATCACCTCGCGCAACGACTCGTCGTCAACCAATTTGCCCGCCGTTTCCATGGCGCGAAGCAGCGTTGCCTCAGTATATGGTTTCGGCGGCGAAGTCCACTTCTCGCCCAGCTGCGGCTGGTGCGGCCCGTGTTCGCCCTTAGTGAAAATGGGCAATGTCTTCTCCTCGTCCTCCTGCCCTTCCTTGGTCCCTGAGCTTGTCGAAGGGTTCTCCTCTTCCTGTTTCACAGGTTTGATAACCTCGCGCCAACCAGGCACTAAAATCTGTTTGCCCGACGTCTTGAACTCCACTTCCTCCACCTTGCCCAACACGGTTGTCGTGGCAAACTGGCAGTCGGGATAGAACACGGCGATGAAATGGCGGCACACTTCGTCGTAGACCTGCTGCTCGGCAAACGACAAGCCCTGCGGCACCACACCCGTCGGGATGATGGCATGGTGGTCGGTGACCTTGCTGTTGTCGAACACCTTCTTGCTCTTGGGCAGTTTCTTGCCCGCCAAAGGCGCAGTGTATTCGGCGTAGTTGGTCAGTTTCGCCAAGATGTCGGGGCACTTGGGATAGATGTCGTCGCTCAGATAGGTGGTGTCGACACGCGGATAGGTAGTGTATTTCTTCTCGTAAAGGCTCTGGATGGTCTGCAAGGTCTGGTCTGCCGACATGTTGTATTTCTTGTTGCATTCCACCTGTAGCGAGGTCAAGTCGTACAACCTTGGCGGGGCTTCCGTGCCTTTCTTGGTGGAAATATCGGTCACGGTGAACTCTTTTCCCACAACGCTTTGCAAGTCTTTCTGTCCGTCCTCAACCGATCCATACTTTCCTTTGGTGGCAGTGAAGGTCGTATCCCTATAAATGGTAGACAACACCCAATAAGCCTCTGGCTTAAAGTTCACGATTTCATGGTATCGGTTAACAATCAAGGCCAAAGTTGGCGTCTGCACCCTGCCTATAGATAACACCTGTCGGTTTTGACCATATTTCAAGGTGTAGAGCCGCGTGGCATTCATGCCCAAAAGCCAGTCGCCGATGGCACGCGAAAGACCTGCCTCATAAAGCGATTGGTATTCCGCTTGGTCTTTCAAGGTCTTGAAGCCCTCTCGGATGGATTCCTCGGTCAAGGACGAAATCCACAGGCGCTTCACCGGACACTTCACGGCGGCCTTTTGCATCACCCAACGCTGGATAAGCTCGCCCTCCTGCCCAGCATCGCCACAATTCACGATTTCGTCGGCTTTCTGAAACAACGACTCGATGACCTTAAACTGCTTCTCCACGCCTTTGTCGGCAATCAACTTGATGCCAAAACGTGGCGGTATCATCGGCAAGCGGCTCAACGCCCATGCCTTCCACTGGTCGGTATAGTCGTGCGGCTCTTTCAAGGTGCAGAGATGGCCGAAAGTCCAAGTCACCTGATAGCCATTGCCTTCCATGTATCCTTCATGAGAAGTGTTGGCACCCAGCACTTTGGCGATGTCGCGGGCGACGCTTGGTTTTTCGGCAATACAAACGATCATTTAAGTTGGCAGTTGTTCAGTTATTCAGTTGTTCAGTTGGAGGACTGTCACACTGTGGCAGACGGATTTTTATTAGGAATTGCGTCAGGGTTATAATGCATCAGCACATCGGCTTTTTCTTTTTGCGCCACAAACCACACCAAATCAGCAGGTTGGAAGGAAATTCGCGCCGATGGGTTCAAGATAAAATGTCCGTCACGCTCGATGGCGATAATCATGGCTTCAAAGTTTTCAGCCAAGCCTGAATCCATCAAGGCCACACCGATATAGGGACTGTTGGGTCGCACTTCCACCTTGTATAGATCCACCTCGCTTTCCTCATGCTCTTGAATCAGCTGCTCGTCAAACAGTTCCACCCTCGGCAAGAGCAACCGCAAATGGTCCTCATGCCCAACAAAAGTAATCTTATCGAATGGAAACAGCTGGAAACTCGAGTTGGGCAATTCAAACATCTGCTTGCCGCGCTCCACACTCACCACACTCACATTATAGTTGTCGCGGAAATCGGTTTCCTTAATAAGCTGACCAGAATACGGGCTATCGGGGCTCAGCGTCATCTTCTGCAAATGGCAGTTTTCCTGTAGGATTTCAGGAATCTCAAACACCTGCGACGACTGTCGTTTGTTGAGGTTATCGAGGAAATTGTCCTCAATGCGTTTGTAGAACTTCATTGCCGGACTCAACACACGAAGCAGGATGGTAAAGCCCAAGGCCATGGCCACATTAATCCAACGGTAATAAGGTGCGCCCACGCCCAAATGCAGCCAGAATGCCTCGTTGAAGAAATGCCTCAACACCGAAGCCGCAGCTACCCAAACAATGACGAAACGAAGAATGAATATCAGCAGGATGGTTGTCTTGTTGAAACGGCTCTGTTCCATCAACTTGTGCGTAGTGCCCACCAAAGTGTGCCTGAATCCAATCGCCCAAAGGAAAGGCGACACCAGCACCAAGGTAATGGCCGCTGCAATGGCATTGCCCCACAACCCAGGTACATAAATCATGATTAGGGAGCCGCCCCAGAAACAGATGAATATCACCGCGATGACGATGGCGATATAAATGATGATATGCTTGAGCTGCCTAACGATGAAGCTGGCCATGCTCACCTTCTTGCCGCTCTTCACCTTGATGCCCCTATCGGAATTCTCCAAATGGTTCAGCCAACTTTCAGGCATGTGTTTGTTCACCCAATTGTAGGTTGGCACTGCAGATTTGATAGCGTATGGCGTGATGAAAGTCGTGATGATGGACACCGAAACGATGATGGGATACAGGAAGTCGTCGATGACCCCATAGCTCAGACCCAAGGAGGCGATAATGAAAGAAAACTCTCCGATTTGGCAGAAGCAGAAACCGCCTTGGATAGCTTGTTTCAAGCCCAATCCCGCCAACAGTCTTCCACCGACATTGCTCAATGGTTTGAAAATGAGCAGCACCGTGGTCACCACCAAAATCTGCCACCAATAGTCCACCAAAATCTTCGGGTCGACCAGCATACCGACCGAGACGAAGAAAACCGCACCAAACAAGTTTTTAATGGGCGTGGTAACCTTATGAATCATCTCAGCCTCAAGGGTTTCAGCCAAAATCGAACCCATGATGAAAGCACCCAAGGCGGAGGAGAATCCCGCCAGATTGGCCAACACCACCATCAAGAAGCACAAGCCCACAGAGAACACCGTCAGCGTTTCCTCCGTCATGAACTTGCGTGACCACCTCAGCACTGTTGGCACCAAGAAAATGCCACCGATGAACCACACCACCAAGAAAAACGCCAGCTTCAACATACTGGTAACCAGCTGAACGCCATCAAAGGTCTTGCTTACCGCCAAGGTAGAGAGTATCACCATCAACAGGACGGCTTCAAGGTCTTCCACCACTAATTCACCGATGACATTGCCACTGAATTTCTCGCGGTGCAACTTCATGTCGTCGAAGGCTTTGGCAATGATGGTCGTGGACGAGATGGATAACATGGCGCCAAGGAAGATGCAGTCCATCTGCGACCACCCCAAGGCCTTGCCAAGGAAGAAACCCACCAAACACATCGTCACCAACTCGGTCAGCGCGGTGATGCCGACCGTCCCGCCTACTTTCTTCAGCTTCTTGAAGCTAAACTCCAAGCCAATGCCAAACAGCATGAACACCATGCCGATTTCACTCCAAGTCTCCACGCTGGTGTGGTCGTTAACGACGGGAAACCATTCAAAATTAGGACCTATCAAGAAACCAGCAATGATGTAGCCCAGCACAACAGGCTGTTTCAACCATTTGAAAATCACTGTAGTAATGCCTGCTGTAACCAAAATCAAGGCAAGGTCGAAAAATAGGGCGGGTAGGGATTCCATGGCTATCAGTTATCAGTTATCAGTTATCAGTTATCAGTTGTTCAGTTGATAGTTGTTCAGTTGACAGTTGTTTAGTTCCGTAGGCGTATTGCATCAAGGCTTTGGCGTTGGTTTCGGTAGAGACAAACCAAACTATATCGCCATGTTGGAACACGAATAAGGCTTGAGGATTAAGGAAGAATTCATCATCGCGTTGAATGGCAATTACCATGACATTGAAGCGATTGAGCAAGTCGGAATCATGAAGGGAGACACCGGCATAACGGCTGTTCGGTCCCACCACTGAGTTATGGATATCTACATCGCTCTCAGGACGTTCCTTGATCAGCACATCATCTTCCACCTCGACGAACGGCCTAAGCTTGGCCAGCTGCTCTTCGGTACCGATGAAAGTCACCTCATCGGCAGGATACAATATGAAGTCGCGACGAGGTAGGTCGATGATCTCATTAGCTCGGTCAACACACACTACACTAGCCCCATAGGTTGGGCGAAAGTCGGTCTCGCGTATGCGTTTGCCGACATATTGACTCTTTGGACTCAAAGCCATCTTCTCCATAGTGAAATTCTCCTGCAACACTTCAGGCAACACAAACGACTTTAAGGTTTCGCGTTTATTCATGTTTTCGAGGAAACGACGCTCAATGGTCTCATACCAATGCATCACAGGCGTAATCACACGAAGAACAATGACATAAATGACTGACAGTCCCAAGGCAATCAAATGATTAGGTGCATTTTGCAGGCCAAGACTATTCCAAAACTCGGTACCCAAATAATGGTTGTGAATGTTGACCGCAACACCCCATACAAGGAGAATGCGTATGATGAATATCAACCTAACGGATTTTTTGTTGAACTGACTCTTTGCCATCAGTTTTCTAGTCGTTTTCAGCATGCCGTGCTTGAAGGCCACCGCCCACAGGAAGGGTGACATGACCAGCAGGGTAACGGCCAGTGAGACCAAGCCACTAATAGGCTGAGGCACATAATCTTCAATGAACATACAGAGCGAGAAGCAAACCAGCATCAAAGCGATGATGATGGAAGCATACAGCACAAAGTTCTTCAGTTGGCTCAAAAGATAAGCCTTCATTGTCATTTCCTCACCATTCGTAAACTTGACGGCTTTTTCCTTACTTCCAAAACCGTTTTTCCAACTATCAGGCACTTTTTTCTCGATCCAATGGAATAGCGGCTCTCCGCCCTTAATCATATAAGGAGTGAGGAAAGTGGTAATGATGGACACCGAAACAATGATGGGATACAGGAAATCATCGATGACGCCAAAACTCATACCCACCGTGGCGATAATGAACGAGAACTCACCGATTTGACCAAAGCACATGCCCGCACGAACGGCATTGTGGAGGTTATCGCCCGAAAACAGCATACCCAAGCCCGAACTCAATGATTTCAGCACGACCACGACAATAGTGATGACCAGAATCTGCCACCAATATTGTACCAAGATGGCCGGATTGACCATCATACCGACCGAAACAAAGAACACGGCTCCAAACAAGTTCTTGATGGGCGTAGTGAGTTTGTGTATCATCTCAGCCTCAAGTGTTTCGGCCAAGATGGAACCCATGATGAAGGCACCCAAAGCCGATGAGAAGCCAGCCTTGTTAGCCAGCCAAACCATGAAGAAACACAGGCCGACGGCAAACACCGTCAAGGTCTCTTCCGACATGAACTTTCGCGCCCATTTGAGGATGGTTGGGATGAGGAACACGCCACCAACGTACCACACCAACAGGAAGAAAACAAGACGTACCACACTCATTATCAATTCTTTCCCATCCAAGGCCGCACTGACCGCCATGGTGGAAAGCACCACCATCATCAAGATGGCAGCCAGATCTTCAACCACCAGAACGCCAATAACACTCCCCGTAAAACGCTCCCCTTTCATCTTCAAGTCATCGAAAGCCTTGGCGATGATGGTTGTGGACGACATGGAAAGCATGGCACCCAGGAAGATGCTG
>JAEETH010000151.1 GCA_016290215.1 Bacteroidales bacterium | reverse complement strand
TCTTTGGAGGCTTTGCGCCTCCAGCCGCTTGGCAAACCACTGCAGTGTTTTTCATGGTTTATGGCTCCGCCTGAGCGAGTGTCAACACTTTCAGGAAAATGTCAACGAAATTAGGAACGCTGTCAACAATTTCAGGAAGATTGTCAACTTGTCCAGTAAAACGACTGTCAACCACATCAGGAAATAAGCAAAAAACTGTCAACCGAAATGGTTCTTCTGCAATTTAGTTGAAGAGGTTTTTCTTTTGAGGATAATGCATTTTAACCTGAATAATTCATAAAGGCACAAAAAAAGAAGCGTTTTTCTTTGTCATGTCGGCAAAAATGAGTACCTTTAAGTGCTTAATTTACAAGGTCTAAAAACGCTTCTTATGTGCAAAGGTACTTCAAAAACTTTAAATGACCAAGAGAAAATGCTTTTTTCTCTTCCAGAAATTGTTTCTGACAAGAAAATCCGTGTTGATTTCGACTCTCCGGACATATCCTCCAATGGCGGTTTACTGCTTGTTGGCAATATGCGTAACTCCCTGGCATGGAAAATAGGCAGCCTTATCCCCGATGAGAGGAAGAAGGAGTTCATCCACCACACTTACATGGAGATGGTCAGCCAGCGTATGGGTCAGATACTCTGCGGCTATGAGGATGCCAACGACTGTAACCGCCTTCGCAGCGACAGTGCACTGAAGATGTCCTGCGGGCGCAAGCCGTCTGATGCGGACCTCTCGTCACAGCCCACGATGACCCGCCTGGAGAACAACATAGGCAGCAAGACCCTCTATCGCATAGGGAAGCTGTTCCTCGATGAATACATATCGTCGTTTGACAAGGCTCCGAAGAAGATCATCGTGGATGCCGACGATACCAATGCCAATACGTATGGAGCACAGCAGCTCACGCTGTTCAACGCCTATTACAACGAGTACTGCTATATGCCGCTTCTGCTCTTCGACGGACTGACAGGCAAGCTGATGCTTCCACTGTTGAGACCTGGCCGCAGGAACAAGTCGCTCAGCGTGGCCCGTATCATGCGGCGTGTGGTGGAATACCTGCATGGGCATTGGCCCAATACCGTCATCGAGCTTCGTGGCGACAGCCATTTCGCAAGTCATGAGTTCATGGACTGGGCACACGACAAGTGGTACGTGCGCTATCTGACGGGACTCTCTGCCAACAGCACGCTACTCTCGATGGTTGACAAGCAGAAGCGTCGTGCAGAAAACGACTATCTGAAAGCTCAGAATATTGAGGACGACAGGTATGAGACCCTCAAAAGGCTGAAATATCCCAATGTCAAGCATGAGCGCATCGTCATCAGAAGGTACTACAAACTGGAGTATAAGGCCCAGTCGTGGAAATACCCGCAGCGCGTCATAGCAAAGATAGAGGTCAGTGCGGAAGGGACCAACATACGCTTTGTGGTGACCAAGAACAGGAACAACTCACCTGAGACCATCTACAGGCGCTATTGCGGACGTGGTGAGATGGAACTGTGGATAAAGGACCTGAAGTATTTCAAGGCAGACCGCATGTCGTGTAACTCCTATCGTGCAAACTACTTCCGGCTGTTTCTCTATGCAGCAGCCTTTGTCCTGGCACACAGAATGAAACACATTGCGTTCAGGGGAACGGAAGTGGAACGCTTTACGATGGACAGCCTTATCAAGCGCATCATGCTCAGCGCCGTCTATATCGTGGAGAAGAAGACATATATCAAGATCAGTTTCTCGCCTCACCATCGGCATCGGGAAGAGCTGGAGGCTGCACTCACAAGAATGGCTGCATAGACGGAATACAGCACTACAATCATGGCATAAGAAAACGTCCTCAAGCAAGGACGGAAGCTTTTGTGCCCATACACCATAAACCATGCAGTAAATAAAGCTGAAACGCTATGTTGAATTCAAAAAAACTTATCTTAACACATCGTAATCCGGCACGATCCTGTTGCGTGAGGCTAATGCCAAAAGATAAACAGCTACAAATCAGAGATGAGAAAACCTCTATGAATTATACAGGTTAAGTTTAAGTAGCTTTGCTGTGATATGTAGGCTATAGAGAATAGTCCATGGAAGGGCGTTTCGGAAATTATCAAATTGTCAATATTACAGACACTTTTAATTATATTTATTTAATTAATAATCAATATATTATAATGCAAAAATATTAGGATATTTGACAAATTTTTCGTACCTTTATATCGCCAAACATAAAGCAAGAAATCAATGTCAAAGT
>JAEETH010000150.1 GCA_016290215.1 Bacteroidales bacterium | reverse complement strand
CAGTGGCATATTGCCTTCGGCGCAGAGCATTACTACACGCGCTTTTCCACCGACCAGACCGCCAGCATCATTTTCCTCGATGCCTCTGTCCGCTGGCTTCTTTCCAAACGCATTGACATCTCTCTTGACGCCACCAATCTCCTTAACGAGACAGACTATCGCTACACCTCTTTCGGCACCCTCTCAGAATCGTTGTATTCCTTCAACATACGACCCAGAAATATTATCATCAAAATGCAAATCAAGATATAGTAACGAAACGTATTCACAAAACTCTATATGGAGAATTTTCACTAACTTTGCACCAAAAAAATTATTTCATAAACGGGAAAAGATGAAGGGATTTTGAAAAAAGTTATCGTTTTGCTTAGTTTTTCGGTTCGCAAAATCGTCCTTGTAGTGTATGACTGATTAAAAAGTCTGTTTATGACCAGAGAAGAATTTGAAAACATATACCGTCAGCATTATGCCAAGATGTAACGTCTGGCAAGGACGATGCTCTATGATGCCGACGAGAGCAAGGACGTGGTGAGCGACATCTTCGCCCGACTGTTACGGGATGGTGACAGGCCACATAGGGTGACAGTATCTGTCCCTTGTCACCTACTACTTGGAAACTGATTCTCGCCGCAGGCGACAAAGAATTCGTCTAATTCGTCTAATCCGTAGAGAAGAAAAACTTGCCTTTAACTCATTTTTCCTCCCTTCCTCCCCGTTATCTCAAAAAAAATTGTATATTTGCATGTTCAAAACCCAACCCGATTGGATGTACAGTGTTTAAAATGGTGTAGAATATGGAAGAGAACAAATAAACAAAAAACCTGTTTTTTCTACTTAACTTTTCGTTCTGACTTTCGCTTATATAGCAGATGACACAAGATGAGTTTGAACATATTGCCCCTGCGCTCCGTGAGTTGATGCTTTCGGTTGGCCGCAGTTTCTTCGGTAATGACGATGATGCCGAGGATGTCGCGCAGGAGGGACTGGTGGCTCTATTTAGGTTCATTGACAGAATGGAGTCTGGCGCACAGCATGATGGTCTTGCCATTAGGGTGGCCAAACATTGCTGCATGGATATGGTTAGGAAAAGGAAATCCAGCCCCATTGTATCGGGCAAGTTCATCAAGGAGATTTCCCCACCAGACAAGGATATTGACGCATCGCCTCATGAGGTTTTGGAAGCGAAGGAACTGCATGAAGCCGTGAAAAAAGCGGTGCAACATCTGAAACCGAGTGAGCGACGACTGTTTGAAATGAGACAGGTAGAAGGTCTTGAACTTGATGATATAGCAAAGCAGACCAATATTGCAAAGCCTTCAGTCAAAAGCATCGTTTCTGCAGCGAGAAAGAAAGTGTTTGAAGAAATTAAAAAGTTAAGAACATGACACGTAACGACACCGAATTATTGATTCAGAAATACCTCAACGGCGAGACGACAGCCGAGGAGGAGAGGCTGCTGGCTCTGGAAGTCTCTCGTGAAGATGCTCCCGAAGACTGGAAGATTATTGCCGGAATGCTTGGCGAGCTAACCATTGACGAGGCACTCTTCGACCAGATGACAGCAGCGCGCAAACAAAAGCCCCGCATCATCAGGCTATGGCCTTGGTTGGCTGCCGCTTGTGTTGCGGCCTTGCTCATCGTCTTCATCGGCCCACCGAGAGATGATGTTTCTACCCAGCCTCAGACGAAGCCGGTGGCAAAGGTGAAGATTACAAAGCCACACTCCGACCCGCCGAAAATAGTGGAACCGAAGGTGTTAGAACCACGGGCTACGATAGAGAGCCCCTACCACCACCGTAAGAAACGAATCAGCAAGAGCGTTCCTAATGAAATGGCAATAGATGTTTCTGCGCCTGATAACGGCATAAGAGAACTTACAAAAGTGGAGGATTCCGACATCGTTCCATACGAAGACCCGCGAATGCAATTTGAAGAACAGGCAAAAGCACTTCGTGAAAGAGGCAATCGCGTCATTCAGCGAGTTTCAATGAACGGATAACTATCAAATAATTATCAATTAAACGATTTATAAATCATGAAGAGAATAGGAACAATAATATTATCAGTCAGTCTGTCAGTATCTATTTCTGCACAGGACAGGACACCCATGGACAAAATTTGGGAAGACATCGAAAAGATCATATCAAACCGCCAAGATAGTAAAATGAAGATAAATCACGGCGACGGCCAACTGTTATACGTCCACAACGGCATAGTCGGAAAGGAATTCCTTTGTTCAACCGACT
>JAEETH010000083.1 GCA_016290215.1 Bacteroidales bacterium | reverse complement strand
TTCGGTCAGGGCTTTCGCGCGTGATGCTGTACTGCTGCCACGCGTAACTGCCGATGATGATGACAAAGGCGAGGCTGACGGCAAGACCGATGGCCTCGATGATGGTGTAAAGTTTGTTTCTTGATAGGAATTTGATGTAACTTGACATATTGTTGAATTGTTGATTAACTTCGTTGAAATGATAATTCGGCGTTAGCCAATCTTCGATTTGTTTAACTGTTTAATTGTTGACAGTCGTATTTCATAATCCGTGCCAAAATCACAAAACAATATGAATCAACAAGATGCGATTTTTGCTTTTGTAAAAGTGTAAAGATTCTTTACAGTGGGTGTAAAGAAACTTTACAGTCGCAAGGATTTTCATGCCTTACTTCAACATATAAGTGCAGTATTTCCCTAACAAGTGCTCCATAGGCAGGTCGCCTTTCTGGTAGCGCTCGGCATCCAAAGCGAGTAGGCGTTCCCTGACCTTGGTCTTTCCGTCGAGGATTGCAGTGAGATAAAAGGCTCCCGCTTCCTCTTGGATGGCAACATTGCTGAAGCGAGTCTCGATGGCGTCAGTTTCGCCGCCGTAATTGATGGAATAGCTGGGGCGTTTGGCTCCTGGGATGTCTACGATAAGGATATGCTTCTCCAACAAGTCCTGGATATCACGAATAGCAGTGTCTTTTGAGCATTTGCTCAAGTTGGCCCATGTCTTGGAGGTGATTTTGGCTTCGTAACCGTCGAGGAAAAGATTCAGTGTGTTGGTCTGTCGTTCTGTCATCGGAACGCTGGCGAATCGCATCCAGAAGAAACTCTTGTTGAGCACGGCGCTCACCGTGGCTGATGCTTCGCGGATGGCGGCCAAGAGGGTGTGAAGGTACCACACAATCCACTCTGTGATGTCGCCGTCGCCGTGCTGCACCCGTTCCAGGATATCGTAATAGTGGTTCTTGTCGCGATTGATCTCCGATGAGATGTTATAGAAGCGGAAACGGCTGTTGTCGCCACGGGCAAGGTACATGTCGCCAAGGATGCGCGCCAACCTGCCGTTGCCGTCCTCGAACGGATGTATGGAGACAAACCAAAGATGCACTATGGCCGAGCGTATGACGGGAGAGATAGGCTTGTCGGCATTATACCAGTCAATGAATTTGCTCATTTCCTCTTCCACTCGGTCGGGAGAAGGTGCCATGTAATGCACACGCTCGCGCCCCCATAGCCCCGAAACGACATGCTCCTCGTGAGTGCGGTACATTCCAACCTCAATGTTAGAGCCTTCGCTAAAACCCGACGGGAAGAAAGCCGACTGCCATCCACAAAGCTTCTCCTTGGTAAGAGGCTGGTCGAAGTGCTCCATCGCATCGAGCATCACGGCCACCACGCCATCGACATAATGCGACGAAGGCGTAAACTTCATACCCTCAATTCCCAAACGGCGGGCTATGGACGAGCGCACCTCATCCACATTGAGCCTTATACCTTCTATCTCGGAGGAATAGACCACATCCCGGGTCAAGTTCTCGGCCATAGCCTTCAGTTGGCTGTCGAAGCCCAAGTTGCTCAATCGGCCAACCAGTTTCCCCTGTTCGCGACAGACTTCGTCCAAGGGCAAAGCCACCGCTTCGAGCGACCAACGGAAATCCGTCCAGTTCTCATGTTCGTGTATATACATGTTTCCGTGTTTTTGCGTCGTTATTCGGTCAATATCGTCGCATATTTTGCGGCAAAATTACAAATAAATTGTCGCAAAAAAAGGAAATAGAGAAGATTTTGTGACAACGATTCATTCTTTCTTCAACGCCATCACCAGACTCATCCTCTCATTTGTGCTTTTTGCAGAAAGCAATTTTTCCAGAATTTTGCTCATTACAGAAAGCAAAACCAAACATTCTACTTTACCCTCTCTGCAACACCTCTGTAATCCTCTTGCTGCAAATGACCTGCACCACGCCGGAAACAATCAACGAGAGGAGCAGGAAAGCCGCGAAGAACGACAACACGGCCACCGTCAGCACGAGGGAAACGGGCACATGATAGGCAAAGCCTTGCAGCCAATGCAACGAGAAATAGACTGACAACGCTGTGGCCGCAATGACGGGAAGAATGTACATCCGCAATCGGGTTTTTAGGTAATGCCCTTGCACCTCTCTGGTGCTGGCACCAAACACCTTGCGCACCGCCATATTGAGCGACTCCTGATGCAGATGATAGGAAACCACACCAAAGAAGCCGAACAAGGCCAACAGCATCGCCGCAAGGAAATACAACAACGATAAGTGCCCGACCTGACGTTCCTCACGGTAGAGTTCCTTCTCGCCCAAAAACGAATAGGAAAACACATCAGAAAAATTAAACGGACGCACCACTTCTTGAATATACGCCAAGGTCTGCTGTCGGTTTTCGGGCGCGATTTTCACCACTATATTCGGCTGCGCCTCTGGTGCATATTCCATAATAAGCGGTGAAACGGCATTGCGCATATCGGAGAAATGGAAGTCCTTCACCACCCCGACGATTCTCCCCGATGTCACTGTCAGCGTCAAATCCCTGCCGATGGCTTCCTCCGCACTCCAGCCCATCGCCTTGACCGCCGCCTCGTTGACCACATACTGCCCATTCCCTTCGTATTTGCCCTCAAAATAATCATCCAAATTCAAGTCCTTGCTTAAATAGTCGCCTGACAGCAACTCCATCCCAACCATTTCTTGGAAATAGCCATCAGTAATAAGTAACTGAAATACAGCATCATTCCCCTCTTCTCGCCCTTCCCATTCCACCTTGTTGATAAAGCCATTAGGCTTGGAAAAGTCACCCATACAAAGACCAACGCTGTAAATGTCAGGGTTCTTCATCAGTTCGTCACGAATGGGGCCCACTTTGTAGCAGGGCGTTACCAAACTATTGAGCGACACGATATTAGAGACATCAACGCCTTTGTCGGAATGCCGCATAAACGAGAGTTGCAATAGAATGACCACGGTAAAAACGGCGGCAAGCGAAGAAATGCCCACCTGAAACACTGAACTTGCATTGCTGATGCGGATGCCTTTCAGGTGGCGCATCTTGCCTTTCAGCACATCGGCGAAGGCCACACTGCGCAGGCAATATTGCCCGAAAAGGCTTGACGCCAAAGGCAACAGCACCAAAAGCGCAAGGCAGAAAAAGAGCAGCCATTTGTCGAAACGCAACTGCACGGGCACGCCTATCCACGACTGGAACGCAGGCAGTAATGCCCATACCGCCAACAAGGAAAGCCCCATCGCTACAAGGGTGATGAGCAGGGTCTCCAATAGGTTACTCGAAAAAATCCTGAACTCGCTGCACCCAAGTACCCGCTTGACGACCCTGTTTTTGGTCTGCTGCACCGCATACGACACATCAAGCGTGGCGCAATTCACAATGGTAACCGCCACGATGAGCAGAATGCCAAAGATGATAATCCAAACATACGAGGCATTGTCGTTACCCACACTTTCTGGGTCATTGTATTCAGTGTGAAGATGAATGTCGCGCAAAGGCTGGAATTCCAACCATTTCTGCTTATCGTACTTCTCCGTTTGGATGTTAGCCAGCCGTTTCATTTCCGCCTTGCTGAACAGCGCGTTTTCTCGCAATTTGACATAAATCGTCTGGTTTTCAGTGATGTTGCGGTAAAGATTGAGTTGACGGCTATCCATCGGCACCACCACCTCGAAAGGCAGATGCGTGTTGGTAGGCACATCCACCACCAAGGCAACGGTGTAAACAGTCTCTATGTGCATATAAGAGCAGGTCAAAGGCTGACCTATGGCCGAGCCGTTAAAAAGCTTTTTCGCCATCTCTTTAGAAATTGCCGCTTCGTTGGGTTTGAGAATGTGATGAGGTTCACCTTCCACTACGGGATAGGTAAACACATTGAAGAAATTGTCGCTGGTCGTCAAAGCCATCACCTCGAAAGATTCGTTGCGTTCAATATCTCTGACCGTGTTGGGATTCATGTTGGTATAGTGTGAAATCACGCTCACACATTCCTCCACCTGCGGCACGACCTCAGGCAAGTCATAGCGCAATTGGCAGACTCCGCCGGTGTATCTCGTGCCCGTGGCCTTGTCCACCGAGACCAAGCGGTAAATCCGGTCGCCGTCCTCGACAAAACGGTCGTAGGAAAACTCGTGCAGCACCCATTGGAACAGCAAAGTGGCCGCTGTAATGCCAATCATCAAGCAAAAAGTGTTGATGAGGAAATGCTTGTGTTTGGGTCTAAGAATTGAATTGTTCATACTGTTGTTATTTCAATTTGATGAGACAAACTTGTCAAATAAGGAAGTGAGTAAACAATCTTCATGCCACAATGACAAAACAATATGAATCAACAAGATACAATTTCACCCTTTTGTAAAAGTGTAAAGATTCTTTACAGTGAGTGTAAAGAATCTTTACAATGGATGGTTTTTTGGTATAGTGTATTGGAATTAATCTTTCAGATTCATCAATTCATAAAGATATGCTGGGCTTTGCACATACAATTCGCCTTCCTCATCCTGCAAAGCCGTCATCAAAGGCGAGTTATACACTCGCTCCATAGCTTGTTCGATGGAGCAGTCAGTGTCTTCCATCACATACTTCACCAACTCGCTCAAAACATAATCGGTCAAGTATGTTGCAATTTGATGATGTGTAGGCTGGTTCATAGGATTTCAACACTTGTTTTATGGAGGAAACGCAACGCCCTCTCCGTGCCAAAGTAATACTGCTGGTCGAGATACCTGTCTTGAAGCAACTTTGCCACTTCCTCGGGTGAATATATCCCTTCGCGATAGTTCGTCAGTTGCAAGACTACGCCATCGTTGGCAATCGGGCCGATGACGATGTCAAAGTCGTGTATGGGTTCCACGTTTTTCCTGTCGCGGTTGGCATCAACGAACAGTAGCCATTCTACACAAGCCTTTTCAGGGAATACCTTGATTTTCAGGTCTGACTGCATGGCTTCTTCATCCAACTCGTAAGTAATCAGTGTAGCCGTGCCTTTGAAAAGTCGTGCTTTCTTTTCTGCCATACGGGTAGCGGTTGCCTTATCGGGTGTCAAATAAAAACCCATACCAAAGTCCTTGTGTCGCAAGCCTTTCGTAAGGTCTATCGACTCAATGTCCTGATTGGTGCCGTGGTAGAGTATCATGCGAGAGTTCCTCCATTCTGTTGACAAATGATGAGCAAATCGTCTATGGTTTCATCCATCGATTGCAGATGCTCCACATCATAGAACTCAATCAGAAAAGCCAATCCCTTATGCTCATGCAGATAGCGGAAGGCTGCTTGCCGTGTCATAGCGAAACGCCGCCCGAAAGCCTGGATGCACGCTGTCAGAAATGGGATCTCGTACTTGCTCATCTTTTGTCAATTATTTATAGTTCATTCGAGTGCAAAAATACAAAAAGTTTTGGAATCATCATCACTCCTTCTTCAACGCCATCACCGGATTCACCCGGGCCACGGAGACGATTTGCCACAGCACCGAGCCGATGGCGATGACAAACGACAGCACTACCGTCACCACGAAAATCCAGGGATGCAGGTCGATGCGATAGACGAAATCCTCCAAATAACGCCCGCACACCCAAACTGCTATGGGGATGGCAATGACATTGGCGATGAAAATCATGATGATGTATTCCTTCAGGTTGCGGCGAATCTCGCTTTGCATCGTGCCACCAAACACCTTGCGGACGGCGATGGTCTTCTCGCGCTCGGAGGCGAAATGCGTGCTCATGGCCACCAATCCCAGCAGCGACAGCAACACCGCCACTGCCATAAACATATCCACAAGGCGCATTTTGTTTTTGGTTCCCTGCAAATCTTGCAGCAGCATATTGTCGATAAAGTCGGCAGAGGCTTCCCAATAAACGGATTTCTTACTCATGTGCTTATCATACACCCCCATAATGGCCTTACGCGCCTCTGCATGATCACCCACAACCTCCAGCACAGGAGAATATGTCACGCCTCTAAACATCGGTTCCTTCCCCACTATCTGCACCGCACCAAAGGTCTCGTCCACCACATGCGCCGCGTCAGTAATGGCAAAATCCCCCACCACACCGCACAGGTCATAACCGACATTCCGCTTGTACCAAGCGCCAAGCGAGTCAGGGTTGAAGTCCTCCATCGGAATCCCCAACTGGCTTTCCAACAGACCCTGCGTCAACAACCATTGACGTTCATCCAGCTGGCCATACATCGCCTTGATGTCAAAGCCAAACATATCGAAAGCCGTTGTATCGCACATCAGGTATCTCACTTGAATCCAATTGCCAGGATCGTTGAGACGTTTCCAACTTGAACCCATACGGGCACCTCCCGGATAACCGTAGGAATGGCCCATCCGCTTCACGCAAGGCAAGGCCAGCAGGTCGTTCTCAAAGGCCTCGTCGCCCGATAAGATGGACTCGATGAAAAACAGGTTTTCGGTACGGCACCCGACAGGCCTTCGCTCCATGTGGCGCATCTGCACCTCCATCGTGATCACCAAGGCAATTAGCACGATGGCAATGACATTCTGCAAGACGATGAACACCTTCGAGAGCACCATCTTGTTGCGAAAGCGGAAGGCGCCAGTCACCACATCGATAGGCTTGGCTCGCGACACCACCGCAGCAGGGATAATGCCTGCTAACAGCGCCACCACGACCACCATCAGCAGATAGGCAAGCAAATAGGATGGTGAAAGCAAAACCTTTACACCAATATCACCACCCAGTAGGCGGTTGACTAGCGGTGCGAGTGCCTCAGCCAGCAAGATGCCCATCACCATGCACACCGTGGTAAACGCCAACGACTCAAGCAGGTATTTCCCGATGATTCGGCCTTTGGTGGCTCCGTGCAATCGCCGTGTGGCCATCTCCTTGGCACGTTTGCTCGTCAAAGCCACATTGAGGTTGATGTAGTTGAATATCGAGGAAATCAGCAGCAATAAACCTACCGCCAACAGGCTGCGCATCATGGTCTTGTCGCCTTTCTTCAGGTTGGTGCTGGCATCGCTATAGAGTAATTCATCCAGTCGAATCAACGTCAAGTCCTTAGACTCGATGGAAAAATCGCTGCCCAATATTGTCGTATAGAATGTCTGACAAGCTACAACCATCTTCTCCCGCAGCACCTCTCGGTCGGCATTGGGATGCGATTTCACAAAGACCCACACGTTTTCAAACATGTTGGCGGGTCGTATCGGACTGTTGAATCCACCGAGGAACGATCTGTCATAGGTGAGGTCCACATTGACAATCACGTCGGGCATAACATCGAAAAGCGAGGTGCCCAAGTCAGTGAACACACCCGCTACGGTGAAGTCATGTGCCAAAAGATGGATGGTCCGTCCCACGACCTCGCCGTTTTCCGATAGGGCTTGCGCCAGTTTTTCCGATATGAAAGCCGTCAAAACATCGTCAATTTGTTCGGGTTTGCCTTCTGACAATTGGACAGGAAAAAAGTTGAAAAAGTCGCGGTCGCAGCCCAACACGCTTGGCATTAGCGTCAGCTCATCTGCCTTCATCTCTGTGCCATAGATGAAGCCACACTCGGTGATTGCTTCAATTTCAGGGATGCTTTCCCCTATGCTCTTCTTCATTCCGTATTCGAACAGAGTTATGTCATTCAAAGCCACACAATATATCTCCTTTCTATGTGGGTTTTCACGCGTGATGGCGATATGTTGTGTCACATAGCAGAAGATGATGACCACGAAGGCGAGGCTCACCGTCAGGCCAATGGCCTCGATGATGCTGTAGAGTTTGTTTCGGGAGAGGAATTTCAGGTAGCTGCTCATTATTGTTGATTGTTGATTAACTTCGTTGAATCTTCGATTTGTTTAACTGTTTAATTGTTGTATGTCGTATGGCATATTCCGTGCCAAATTTGTAAAACAATATAAATCAACAAGATACGATTTTCACTTTTGTAAAAGTGTAAAGTTTCTTTACAGTGGGTGTAAAGAAACTTTACAGTCGGGGGCGATATTCAGCCTCTTTAATCTCAATATATCAACCCAACCATCCAAAGCGGCAACTTGTTGCCGTGAGGCGATTCGATGTCATCGGCCAAGATATAGGAGTTGGGTAAATCGGCAATCTGGTCAAAGGTCTTGCCTTCGCCGCCGACTTCAAATGTCCACTTCCCGTCCACCTTGAAGTCGCCCTGCTGCTTGCCGTATTCCACCTTATGGCTATAGCTCAACTGATTGACGGCAAAGCTCTCACGCACCGTGCCAATCTTCACTGGTGTGGTTGCCAAAGCATAAAGAAGGTTGGGGTTTTCAAGATAAATCTTGTCGGGTTTTTGCATTTTCTTCACGGAAATAAGGTCGCTGTAGAGCAGATGGATAAGTTTTGCGTCATCCAAATGCCCCAGATATTCGATGACAGTGTTACGCTGCAACTCGATCATCGAAGCCATCTTGGAGATGTCCACATCGAAAGGAACCTGCTGCGCCAACACATTCAACAGCGCCTTGACCTTCCTGCAATTGCTCGGATTCACCTTGCGAAGCTGCGGCAACTCGACATCGATGACATAGTTCGTCACCTGCTCGATGAGCGGATAATAATCGATAGGGTTCTTCAGATAGAAAGGATAATACCCGTACTTCAGGTAGTCGTGGAAATGCTGCAACGGACGACACTTGCTGTTCACTTCAGCCGCGATTTCCTTGGCAGCAGCCAGTATCTCTTCCAACGAATGGCAAGGCAGAGGAATACCTTTATAGAATTGGAGATATTCCCTGAACGAAAGCCCAGGCATATAATAGCCACGGCAGCGACGCGAAAGGTCGGCATCGCCGTCAATCAACTTCAACAACGACGAGCCGCTCAAGATGATTTGAAGGTTGGGATAGGTGTCGGCCACCTCTTTCACCTCGCGACTCCAATTTTCGTATTTGTGCGCCTCGTCGAGCACCAGCAACTTGCCTCCGTGTTTGTAGAACTTCTCGGCGACCTCTAAAATAGTATGTTGGGTAAAATAAGAGAAATCGAGGGAGCAATACAGCGCCTCCTCGTTGCCGATACCATATTGTTGCCTGATGTATTGCCTCAACAAAGTCGATTTGCCCACGCCTCTCGGTCCCCGTATGCAAAGCATAGGAGCCTCCCAATTGACGTGGTTGATGAAGTTTCTCACAATCCCCATATTGGTGGCGTTGAGCAAGGCATCTTGTTTCTCAAATAACTGTTCCATAGCGTTTTAGTTTAATTTGCTTTTTATAAAAAGCATTTTTTAGCCGTTTTTGCTTTTTATAGAAAGCAATTTTTACTTAATTCTGCTTTTTACAGAAAGCAAAAATACATATTTTTTGATTACTGCAAACAAAAAGTTTGGTTTTTTGACACTTTTCCAAGATTACTCCTTCTTCAACGCCATCACCGAGTTCCTTATAACCGTAGAAGCGATTTCCTCAAACACTTTTTCGGCCTCATCTTTCCGAAGCCTGAATTTTGCTGCAAGTTGAACGGCATCCGTTTTCCCGGGGTCTTTGTAGTTGCCATTCACGGAAAGGCTGTGGAACCCGCCCAAGCCTTCGCAGGGCAGCACATCGTAGGCAGGAGCCAACTGCCAAACGTCATTGCGACGAATGAAAGCAAAGTTCTTCACATGGTCGTCGCAGTTGCCGATGATGAGGTTGAACGCCATCAGGCGGAACACCTTCCACAGCTCCTTGACGGAATGCGTGAGTTGGCTGCAAGCCCAGAACAGATGGCCGTAATCAGCGGTGGGCAGGTGATAGCCGAGATTCATCAGGGCGGAGAGACTGATAACGTGTAGTTTACCGCCATCATCGGTACGGTCGAAGCGCTTGGTGCCAAAGTATTTTCCTTCGAAAAGTCGGGTCTTGGCCATCTCAATGCCACATTCGCGAGCCAGCAGTGAGGTCTCATACTCGATTTTGCCCACATTGGGCGGGTCGGTGCGGTCGCGGAACTTCACCAACCACTCGGCGCCGTCGTGATGCACAAACACTTTGGGTCTCGTGCCGCCCGAGGAGCCGCCGCGTCGCCAAGCCTTGTCGAGGTCGTCGGAATAGTCGGTATTCAATACCCGCTGCGACTCTTCCGCCATGTGGTCGAGGTCGATGATGACCTGTTCGTCAACGGTGCTTAGGTCGGGATGGTATTCCAAGGCACCTCGCCCACGGCTACCGACAAACATCAGTTGCTCCAACAAATCCAACGAAGCCAATGACTTGCCTTGCGACCTCAGATGACGGTCGAGCACCAATGCACTCCAGCCGTCGGGCAGGCTGTCGTCGAACACGCCGAAGTTGCCGTCAAAAGGCTTCGCATCGGCGGTGAACAACCTCGATTCCAAAGGCAAATGAAACGGCGAGATGGAAAAGCCGTTCCGAATCCAGTCCGCATCGTATTCGAACAAAGCCCGACCGTCTCTGTCCAAAGCTATCCGCCCGACTTTACGGGAGCCCATCGTTACCTCAACTATCTTTTCACTCATTGCGTTTCCCTCGCTTTCTGTTTGTTGTGGTGGCATCAAGTGCTTCATCCAAAGTGGCGTATTTGCGTGACTCAAACAATCGGTCAAAGTCGTTCAAGGCATCCAAAGCGTAGGCGATATGGAGCAGCCCGTCCAAAGAAATCTTGCCTGTTCGTTCAAAGCGGCGGTAGGTCGCCAAAGGCAATCCTGACCGCACGGAAAGACCTTCCTGCGTCAGGTTCATCTCCAAACGGCGCGCTTTCACCCGTTCCGCCAAAGCCATGGCCTTGCCTTCTGGTGAGACAATATCAAATGACAATATATTATTAGTTATATCCATTTTTAACCACTAAATGATTATATTTTAGCAGTTGCAAAGATACAAAATCTTTTTGAATTGGCAAATATAATTGAGATTCCCCTTCGGGGAATGGAGTGTGTCTTTGAAATTTAAAGCGGCGGCAAAAACAAATTGCCTGTCAGTAAATGTCACAAGCCGCCGCGGTTAACGACCACACCCGATCTCCATTCCCCGTCAGGGGAATCTCCTTGTTTCATTATCATTCACTCCGTAGTGACTTCACCGGATTCATCGTTGCCGCTCGCAGGCTTCGCAAGGTGACCACCGCTATCGTAACAGCCAAGACAGCCAAAAGCGCAAGGGCAAACACCCAGACATGCAGCGGCACCTGATAGGCGAAGCCTTCCAAATAGCGCCGCATGATGACAATGCTGAGGGGCACGGCAACGACGAAGCACACCAGCACAATCTTCACGAAGCGCGAGTTGAACATCGCCAAAACCTGCCCCACCGTGGCACCGTGTACACGACGGATGCCGATTTCCTTGCGGCGGTGCTCTGTCTCGAACATCACCAAGCCGAACACGCCCATCAGCGAGATGACGATGGCCAAAATCGTGAACAGATTGACCAACTTCGAGAGGTTTTGCTCCTTTTTGTACTGGTTCTCAATGGCTTGTTCAAACGGTCTCATCCAAACCGAAAAACCGTCGCCTAATGTCGGGTCGAGGTCGTTGAGGGTTTTTATTGAGCGTTCCATCAACGCTTGGGTATCAACGCCGGCTTCGGTACGGATGAACAGCCTCATGCACGGGCTC
>JAEETH010000149.1 GCA_016290215.1 Bacteroidales bacterium | reverse complement strand
GCCTGCTGCGCCTTGCCGTAACGCTCCACCAAAGGCATCAACTCCTCTATCTTCGCCACAATGCGACGCTGCTCGGCGAGAGGGGGAAGAGGAATAAGTAGATTTTGTATCCTCGCAATTGCCAACTTTGGTTGTCCGACTTTTGTCGTAACATCCACAATTTGAGTCTGAACAGTATTAGACTGCAAACACTTTATTAACCAATCTTGATCAATAACACTGAACACTAATCTATCAGCATTTTCAGTCAAATTTGCTCCATCTAATTCAGAAGGGATTTTGCCAATTCTACCAATAGTTCCAGCAACAGTAATATATACATCCTCTTTGTTTATAATATATCGAGAAATTGATGGATAAATATCCTCTGGAACATATTGGAGATTGTCAGTCGACACTGTGTTTTCCTTCATATCTGACACTCTAATATAGACATGACCGGTATTCTCTTGTGAAAGTTTTCGTCCTGCTGGTATTCTTTTGCCTCCTAAAACCGAAGCAATTGAACTTATTCTGCACCACTCCCAACTCTCCGGAATTTCAAACGGGATCTCATCCTCTTCAATCGGCTTGCTCTCCAAGTCTTTCTTCTTCAGTTTGCCTTCCTTCATGAGGCATTCCTTCTCCTTGCGGATGCGCTGGAGCAGCACCGAGGCGGGCTCATCGGCGGGGTCTTGGGGCACCAGCTTGCCTTGTATGGCTTGCTGGAGTATGCTGTTTCTAAGTTGTTGGGCGTTCATAGTTACTGTTTTTCGTTGGATGTGGGTTCGCTGGAGGGTTCGCAGGTCTCCCGGCCTGCGGGCGAGGGCGAAAACGAAATTGATATTACTGGATTGGAGGCGGATTGGGTTATTGGCACAGGTGTGGTTGTTGACGCAGGCGCTGAGACCTGCGAGCCAGAGGATGGCGCAGGCACGGAGATCTGCTGGCTGGTTGTCGCAGGCTCGGTTGTTTTCGCAGGCACGGAGACCTGCAAACCACCGAGCTGCGAACTTGCACTGCTCCAACGCCAATCAGATGGGTTGGCAACAAGTCCTGCTTTGACAGGATTGTTGTGGATGTAATTGACCACCTTTTGGAAATGGTCGTTGTCGCGGATATATCGGTCAAAGTATTCCATCATCCACAGTTTTCCTTTTCGATTGAGCGCTTTGTTTATGGCGTGTGTAGTGTATGACTTCCAATCATACATGATTTCCGACAACGACATACCTTCCACAGGTGCAATCAGCGTATGAACATGATTGGGCATAATGCACCAACATATCAACTCGTACTTTTTTTGATGATTAAATAGAAGCGTGTCTTGAACGATTTGAGCTATGCTATCATCGCGCAATAGGCATTCACCTATGCCTGCATCTTCGTATTGGTCGATGAGTTTGAGGAGACGATGGATTTCTTGCTGGTGGGTTCTGAAGGGTGAATTTGTCGTCGCAAAATTGGAGACTTGCGAATCTGTGTTTTTCGCAAGCTCGGAGACTTGCGAACCTGTAGCCGCAGGCGCAGAGACCTGCTGACCAGCTGCTGCAGGCACAGAGACCTGCGGGCCGACCTGAGAACCAATGAGATGATTGAGGGTTTCTTTCCATTGCTCGACGACATGCCTTGGCACTGAATCGTTCAAGCGGAAAGTTATCATCTGGTACTGCTTGTTCTCGATATGAGGCAAGTAATTGCGGCAATGGTCATGAGGATATTTGATGGGTTGTTGGGCGTCCATAGATTCTGGCTTTACTTGTCAATCAGACGAATTCCTCCGACGGCGTCGGGGAAATTGACAAAGATTTGTCCGACAGCGTCGGACTTTTTTCAATTAATTTGTCCGACAGCATCGGACTTTTCTCAGATTTATGCGGCAGCGTCACACATTTTCCTAAAAGATAACTTTGTATCTGTGGGTAATACAGATAGAAACGACGGCAGTTTTTCAACAAGGTCTCATTAACGCCACGCTTGTTGACACGCTCCGCCAATCGTTTGAGCAGACGATCGCCATACTTCGCACGGTCACTGCCATATTGTTCGTATTCAACAATATAGCATCCAATGACATAGTTCCTGACCGTGGCAAACCGATTGATGGCCTTGACAGTTGCAATGTAGGCGGAATCGTGCAATTGAAGCACCAAGTCGGAAAGATGGTCAAACGAAAAGGCGGTCTCCTTCTCCCAATTCTCCGGTAAATTATAGCGTACTGCAATATTTGCGTTGGTTTCGTTCATGGTTCAATTGTATTTATGTCAATGCCTAACAACCGCTGTATCTC
>JAEETH010000148.1 GCA_016290215.1 Bacteroidales bacterium | reverse complement strand
CGTAGGCTCATCCTCACGGGTCGAGAAAGCCTGGATGCCGTCAAACGAACCCACCGATTCGGGATTCACCTCCTGTGCGCCACCGGCAATGATGCAGTCCTGCAGACCATCCTTGATGAGGAGGTAGGCAAGGCCCAGGGCGTGGCTGCCCGAAGCGCAGGCGCCCGATGTGGTCAGGTTGATGCCGCGCAGGTGGAACAACGTGGCAAGGTTCATCGTCACCGTCGAGTTCATCGACTGGAAGATCGAGCCCGAGCCGCATGCTGCCGTATCCTTGTATTCGTAAATCTTGCTCACAGCCTTGTAGGTGGCCTGAGCCACGGAGTCGTTGCCAAAGAGGATGCCCACCTCGTGCTGGTCGAGGAACTCCTGGGTGATGCCAGCCTGCTCCAAAGCCTGGCGGGTGGAACAATAAGCGTACTGTGCCTCCTCGGGCATGAACTGTCGTTGATTGCGGGGAATGAGCTTCTTCAGATCGGGTTTCTCTACGAAGGCTGTCAAAGCCGAACGGAATCCCATATCCTTGCGAGTCTGGTCGAAAACAATACCTGATTTGCCGTTATAGAGCGCTTCGCGTACTGTGTCAAGATCATAGCCAAGGCAGGACCAAATTCCCATGCCTGTTATAACTACTCTATTATTCATTTCAATTAAAGATCCTATAATTCGAAAATTTTGCGCCGCAAAGGTAGTGATTTTTCTCCAATTATCCTAATTTTACACCCAAAATCGGCAATAATTTCACCGAAAGTTACTATTTCTTCAACATTTTTTGAAAATTATCAACCTACAATTTGCATTTTTTGAAAATATGTCTTATCTTTGCACCCTCAAAACTGGGGCTGACTGGCTTTGACAGCGGGATGGGCCTCTGTGTAAGCATGCAGTGAGATGTCACCTATCACTATAATCCATGATGGCAAAATATAATTGGCGAGAATAACTACGCTCTTGCTGCTTAATCGAAGTATAGTAGATTGAAGCTTAATCGGCTGACAAGGTCGGCTGACAAGACATCACCCCAAGGTCCTTGTTCCGAGACTGAGGAACCGGTGGTGCAGGTAAATCGGGACTAGTCAGGGTCTGCCTCGCGGCTCTGGCGAAACCTTTAGAGGCTAAGGTGCCGCTTGGTGGTCCAGGTCTTGGCGACACCCGACAATCCAGGCTGGAATAAGCATGTAGAAAGCGCCGATACCCCCTGTTTGGACGAGGGTTCGAACCCCTCCAGCTCCACTAAAATCCTATGTGGAATATACTCTGCGTAGGATTTTTTTGTTTATACTCCCCTTTATGATCCCCTTTCATCCGCATCTTTGCGGCGCATTATTAATAAATCAGACTATGGAATCACTATTTGACATCTGCGGCCTTGTTGGCAGCATCGGGCTTGTGCTGGGTTATCTCCCCCAGGCCATTCAGACCATTCGCACCCGCAACACCGACGGCATCTCGCTGCCGGGCTTCATTATGATGGCCGTAGGCTCCTTCGGCTTTCTGACACAAGGTCTTATCAGCGCAAATTATTACATCATGCTCACCAACTTCATCACATTCGTTTGTAGCGTCATCATCTTTGGCATCAAGATGTACAACGACTACTTCAAGAAGCCGTGACAAAGTTGGCAATCGTTTGTTTCCACCCGTCTTGAGAAGAAAAAATGAAATGATTTGTCATTTTTTCCTGTTAGGATTTGGTGGTAAGCGCGAATTTGATTATCTTTGCGGCGTTAATTACTACTACAATGAAACCATACAAGTTTGAACCCATCCTGAAGTCCACCATCTGGGGAGGATATCAGATTGCCCCATTCAAGGGCATTTATACCGCGCAGCCCAACATCGGCGAGAGCTGGGAGATCAGTGGCGTGCCCGGTCAGGACAGCGTGGCCATCGAACGCGGCCTTATCGACGATGTCGATGTGGGACTCACACTCACGCAGCTCATCGACAAGTACAAGGGGCTGCTCGTGGGCAACAAGGTCTATAAGCGCTTCGGCAACAAGTTCCCCCTGCTCGTCAAGTTCATCGACTCGCGCCAGGACCTGAGCGTACAGGTGCATCCCGACGACAAGCTCGCACAGGAGCGTCACGGCTGTGCAGGCAAGACCGAGATGTGGTACATCATCAAGAGCGACGTGGGCGCCAAGATTTACGCAGGCCTCAAGAAGAGCATCACGCCCGAGGACTACGAGCAGATGGTGACCACCGACTCACGCGAGGGCGAGAATCCCATGGCCAACGTCATAGCCACCCACGAGGCACATCAAGGCGA
>JAEETH010000025.1 GCA_016290215.1 Bacteroidales bacterium | reverse complement strand
CTACGGTTTCGGAACGCATCCTGTTCTTCACGGGCGTCAACCGTAAGGTGGGTGAAACGCATGATGGACAAGCCACCATGGACTTTATGAAACAAGAGCAGGAGCGCGGCATCACCATCGCTTCGGCAGCCATCACTGCCCATTGGAACGGCTATCAGATCAACCTTATCGATACTCCCGGTCACGTTGACTTCACTGTCGAGGTGGAGCGCTCGCTGCGTGTCATTGACGGCATGGTGGCGGTGTTTTGCGCTGTGGGTGGCGTGGAGCCGCAATCGGAAACGGTGTGGAACCAAGCTGACAAATACCGTGTGCCCCGCATCGCCTTCGTCAACAAGATGGACCGCACGGGAGCCGACTTCCAAGAGGTGGTCAACCAAATGCATAAATATTTGGGCGCCAATGCCGTGCCGCTGCATCTCCCTATCGGAGCCGAGTCCGATTTTGAGGGCATGGTCGACTTGGTACAGATGAACTCGGTGCGCTTCATCGAGAAGGAACGCATCGTGGGTCCCATCCCGGAAAACATGATGGAGCAGGCCCAGGAAGCTCGCCGCAACCTCATCGAGAAGGTGGCTGACCTCGACGACGAGATCGCCGAGCTCTACCTTGAGGATGCCGAAATCCCGACCGACAAACTGATGGCTGCCATCCTTCAGACCACCATTAAACTGATGATGGTGCCGGTGCTCTGCGGTGCTGCCTATAAGAATAAAGGTATCCAACTCCTATTGGATGCCATCGTCGACTACCTGCCTTCGCCCAACGACTTGGGTGCCGTCATCGCGCACGATCCCGCCAACGAGGAGAAGACCTACCGCCGCAACCCCTCCGAAAACGAGCCTTTCTCGGCCTTGGCCTTCAAGCTCATCAACGACCCGTATGTGGGCCAGCAGACCTTCATCCGCATCTTCAGCGGCAAGCTGACCAACGGCATGAGCGTCTACAACACCAACAAACTGAAGAGCGAGCGCGTGGGCCGCATCTTCCGCATCAAGGCGAAGGAACGCGAGGAAATCAACGAGGCCAGCGCGGGCGAAATCGTGGCGCTCGTGGGCATGAAATACACCAAGACGGGCGACACGCTCTGCGATGAGAATCAACCTATCTTGTTGGAATCCATCAATATACCGCCTGCGGTTATCGAGATGAAAGTCAATCTCGAAGACAAGAAGAACCGCAGCAAGCTGAGTGAGGCCTTGGCTAAGCTCTGCAACGAAGACCCGTCGTTCCACGCCCACTTCGACGAGGAGACGGAAGAGACCATCATCGCTGGCATGGGCGAGTTGCACCTGGAAATCATCGTCGACCGCCTGAAGGAAGAGTTCAAGGTGCCGGTCACGGTGGGCGCACCTTCGGTGTCGTTCCGCGAGACCATCACCGCGCCGTTCGAGTGCAACTACCGCTATGTGAAGCAGACCGGCGGCAAGGGCCAGTTCGCCCACACCGTCATCCGCTTCGAGCCTAACCCGGGCGGCGGCTTCGAGTTCGTCGACATCACCAAGGGTGGTGTCATTCCAAAGGAATACATCCCCTCGGTGCAAAAGGGTCTGGCTGCGGCCATGAACAAAGGCCCCTTCGCAGGCTATCCTGTCGTGGATGTGAAGTGTGTCCTCGTGGACGGTAGCTCTCACCCCGTCGACTCCAGCGATATGGCCTTCCAGCTCTGCGCCCAGATGTGCTTCAAGCAGGCCTTCCTGAAAGCCAGCCCTGTGCTGCTTGAGCCTGTGATGAAGGTGGAAATCAACACCCCCGACGACTACATCGGCAATGTCACTGGCGACGTCAACAAGCGCCGTGGTCGCATCGAGGCCATGCGTCGTTTCCGTAAGGGCTCGCAGAAGCTGGATGCCTTCGTCCCGCTGATGGAGATGTTCGGCTATGCCACCGCCTTGCGCAACCTCACTTCCGGCCGCGCCAACTACTCGATGGAGTTCCACCAGTACATGCCGACGCCGAAAGACAAGCAGGAGGAGATTGTGAAAGAACGGAATGCAAAGGACTGATATACTATGGCTTATAGCCAATAGCCTATGGCAGTCCTATGAGTAGCTTGAGACTCCAACCTCGCATGGGACAGCCATAGGCCATAAGCCATAGCAACTCCTAACTGAACAACTAAAAACTCCCAACTGCAAACGGATAACTCCCAATCTTGAAATTTTGAAATCCTGAAATCCAAAATTTTACTATCTTTGCAGCTGTAAAAACCAACAAAAAGACAAAACCATGTGCACGGTAAGCATAAAAGTGAATGATGACCTGCTCCATAAGGCTTGGGGTAGTAAGTACAGTGAAGTTGACATGGCCGAGTGGATGCAGCAGCAGATAGAAGCCATCTTGGTCAGAATGGCATTGTCGACTGAAAGAAAAAGCCGAGAGGCTTCTCATCTTTGGGACGATTATGAGCTGTCGCCAGAGATTCTTGCCATGGCACCTGAAAAAAGGCAGTCTGTTTACAGTGACTATAAGGCCGAATTGTCAAACATTTTGGAAGAAAAATACAAATGAAGGTTTTTCTTGACACGAATGTAATCATAGACTATTTTGATAGTCAGCGGGAGCATTATTTTCCCGCTACTATTCTTTTCGATTTGGCCCAAAGAGGTAAATTGGAATTAGTGGTTTGTGCGCAAAGCTTCATAACCGCATTCTACGTTTTGAAAAAATACTATACGAAAGAAGTGCTATATAAAAGCATGCGTTTCTTGTACAAGTTATGTGGAGTTTCTCCTGTTGATGCTTCAATCATTGAGCATGCTCTTGCACTTGAAAGTGTCGATTTCGAAGACACGGTACAATACCTTTCGTCCGCCATTGCCAATGCCGATGTTATCATCACGCGTGATAAGCAGGGTTTTAATGAATTCCCTTGCCCTCACTACACAGCTGAACAATTCCTCGATAGTTTTTTTCAAAATGTCCCATAATAATACCTAAATCAAGCAAGAGACTCCAAGCTCGCATGGGACAGTCATTGGCCATAGCAACCGTCAACTGTCAACTAATTCACTGGATTAACTCCGTTGAATCTTCGATTTGCTTCGTGCCTCACAAATGCTCTGCATTCGACGAAGTCAATGACGCAAAGCGGCAACTCCTCACTCCCCACTCCCAACTGAACAACTCCCAACTGAACAACTCTAAACTCTAAACTCTAAACTAAAAAATTTCCCATTTAAAGGTTGTTTTTTATCTCCGTTATTATTTTTATTCCTATTTTTGCACCTAATTATAAAAAGGGAGAACTATGCCCATAACTCAGATATAGCTATAAGCCGTAAGCCCTAAGCCCAGTTGCCACTAAGCTAACGGCTACAAGCCAATCTTGAAATTAGAAATCTTGAAATCTTGAAATCTTGACGCAAAAAACGGAAAGGACAAAAGCAAATGTGTACGGTAAGCATAAACATAGATGAAGCAAAGATGCGGCAGATTGATCCCCGCCTCACGAGTCAAGAGAGCATCAACCGTTGGCTCCAGCACCAAGTGGACATCATGATTGAAGAAATGATAGCAGTGGATGTAAAGCCTTACACCGTTGAGGAGCTTCTGGAAAGGGCTGAAAAAGGGCGGAAAGAGATTGCACGCGGAAATTATGTGACAAGCGAGGACCTTTTCCGAGACCTATTTGAGGAATTCGGGGTTGACCCTAACGATATCGAAGAAATTGATAGGCAATTGGAAGAAAGCAAATTGCAATACGCAGAAGCAATATGAGTGTTATTTGGTATCCCGAAGCGGCAAAAAGGCTCCGCCAAGTCGTCAGTTACATACTAACCGAATATGGTTCGAAAAGCTGTACGAAATTTCTCAAAGAAGCCTATCGTACGGAAAGACTTCTTGCGAAAAATCCATATTTGGGGCATGTAGAGCCGCTTCTTGCAGATGCGCCAGTTCAATACAGAAGTATCGTCGTGAACCGATTGAACAAAATTGTTTACTGGATTAACGGGGATGTAATAGAGGTTGTGGACTTTTGGGACACCCGCCGCGAACCAACTAAACAAGCTCAACAAACAATAGAATCGTTGAATCTTGAATCTTTGAATAATGAAAAGCCATAAGCAATAAGCCGTAAGCCATAAGCCCAGTTGCTGCCAAGCTAACGGCTAAAAGCCAATCTTGAAATTAGAAATATTGAAATCTTGACGCAAAAAACGGAAAGGACAAAAGCAAATGTGTACGGTAAGCATAAACATAGATGAAGCAACGATGCAACGGATTAATCCTTGCCTCACGAGCCGCGAGAGCATCGGACAATGGCTTCAGCACCAAGTGGACCTAATGGTAGAGGAGTATTCACGCAGTAAGGCTGAAAGCCGGAGACAAGCGCTTAAGAAAGACATGACACCTGAACAATTGTATTCGTTGATTTCGGAGGAAATTGATGAAATTTATGCAAACGGTTGATTATAAATATATTATTAAGCGCCGTGCATCTCGGAAAATCTTCACGTTTTACAGCAACGTGGCGAAAAAGTACTGTCATACTTACGACAAGGAGGATTTGAAACGCGATGTACAAAATGCAGTATTCTCCATTTATATGGTCGAACGTTCTCTTCTTAGGCGCAAGCCTACGTTGGAACGTTGGAGCAACTATCACATGGCGAACACCGATAAGTGGTATTTCGCCTACACCATCGATGGCGATACTATTACCATCGTGGATGCCTGCCATGCACAAAACATGCACGAAAAAGAATCTTGAAATCTTGAATCTTGAATTTTGAATCTTGAAATTAGAAATCCTGAAATCTTGAAATATCAAATCTTAAATCACCTAATTATTAACCCATTAAAAAATCAAACAAAATGAAAAGAAAGAACTTACTTTTCGCGCTACTATTGGCATTTATCGCGCCCTGGGCAGCGAACGCACAAACCGTGACAGTGTGCAACGGAACGGATAACAGCCAATATGTTCCGTTTGAAGGCTACAATGCCGATGCCGCACAACACAACCAGATGATCTTCCCCGCCACCGACCTCTCGGCAATGAATGGCAAGGAAATCACCCAAATGGTATTCTACATTGACCAAAGCGCCAGCAATGGCAGCAACACCGCTGCCAGTCGTTTAGGCACTTGGACTGTCTCATTAGGAGAAACCACTGCAACCACCCTTAGCGGATTGGACAACACCACGACTCTTACCCAAGTTTACCAAGGCTATTTCGATTGCTCCACCGGAACATTGACATTGGCCTTCAGCAGTAATTACCTCTATCATGGTGGTAACCTCTTGGTTGACCTCAACCATGCCGCTTCCAGCTGGAACCGTTGGTATTTCTTAGGTGTCAACCAAACAGAAAACACCGCTATCACTAGAGGATCACTCTATAAATTCCTGCCCAAGACCACATTCAGCTACCAGACTCCTCCCACCTGCCCGACACCTGGTTTGGCTGATGCGCAGAATATCACAGATAGCCAAGCTTCTTTCTCATGGACTGAAAACGGAAGCGCTACCAATTGGGTGCTTCAATATAGCACAAGTGAAGAATTCACGAATGCTACTTCCGTGAACGTACAGGATACTCCTGCTAAAGCCATTAATGATTTCCAACCCTTAACCACCTATTACGTCCGCGTTAAAGCCGACTGCGGCGAAGGCGACCAAAGCCAGTGGAGCAATGTGATTAGCTTCAGCACCACTGCCGTGGCCCAAAACGTTGGCGACGGCTGGAGCGATGACTTTGAAGGCACCACCTGTGGTTGGGAGCTGATTAACGGCACCATCACCAACGCTTGGGCTTGGGGCACCGCCACCAACAACGGCGGCACACACGCCCTCTACGTCTCCAACGACGGCGGCACCACCAACGCTTATACCAACACCAACGCTGCCATGGTATATGCCACCAAGCTCCTCTCCTTTGCTGATGGCAAATACGAATTCACTTACGACTGGAATGGCAATGGTGAAAGTAGTTGGGACTATATGAGAGTGGCTTTGGTGCCCGCTTCAGTGACCCTCACCGCTGGCACAAGCACTCCTTCTGTTCCTAGTGGTAGTTTCTACGACAATCTTCCCACTGGTTGGATTGCTTTGGACGGCGGCAGCAAGCTGAATTTAGCTACTGCATGGCAGAGCATAAGCGCAACTGTCAATGTGACTGCTGGTAACTACTATATGGTTTTAGCTTGGCGCAACGATGGCAGTGGTGGTACCAATCCTCCTGCGGCTGTCGATAACGTGAGCATCACCAAGGTAACTTGTGACCAAGATGTTACTGACTTGGCCGTGAGCGAAATCACCACCACCAGCGCCACCCTCAGTTGGAACGGCGGCGAAGCCACGCAATGGCAAGTGGCTTACAGCACTGCCAGCAACTTTGAAGGTGCTACCGAAGAAGTTGTCAGCACCGCTTCATACAACATGTCTGGTTTGCTGACCAGCACCATGTATTATGTAAAGGTGCGTGCCTACTGCGGCGGCGAGGACTTCGGTTCATGGTGCCAAGCCATCAGCTTCGCTACCGCTTGCGATGCCGTCACCACCTTCCCGTGGAGTGAAGATTTCGAAAGTTTCGAAGCCAGCAGTTCTGGCATCACCTTCAACGCTCCTTGCTGGGTGAACGAACACATTAGTGGTAGCGGATCCTATTTCTTCGAAGTTTATAGCGGCACCAACGGCACCAATGCTACCAAACAGCTTCGTTTGCGCGACATGAACAGCGGCACCATGACCAAGCTCATGCTTCCTGTCATGACGTTGCCAAGCAATGACTACTTGTTCTCCATCGATGTGTATCGTATCACCTCTACTGCCAACTATGGCGAAGGTATCAGAGTATTCGTCAGCACCGACGGTGAGATTGAAGGCGCCACGGAATTGGCTTTCATCAGCCGTAGTTACGCCACAAGCGACGGAAATCTCATTCCTGCCGAAAGCACTTCGGGCTGGTACACCTACGAGTTGCCCATCGGCATTAGTGGCACCTGCTACATCATCCTGCGTGGTGAAAGCCTATATGGTTCTAGCACTTACATGGACAACTTTGCCGTTAAGCAAATGCCTTCCTGCTTGAAGCCTACTGATTTTGAATGCACTGCCGTCACTACCACTTCGGCAACTTTCGGTTGGACCAACGGCGCAGCCGACCAAACCGCTTGGCAGATTTGCCTCAACGGTGACGAAACCAATCTCATTCTGGCCAACAGCAACCCGTTCACCGTTGAAGGCCTCACCGCTTCCACAAGCTACACCGCCAAGGTACGCGCCTACTGCAGCGCTGACGACCAGAGCGACTGGAGCAACGAAGTGAGATTCGCCACCGCTTGCGAAGCCATCACCGACCTGCCTTGGAACGAGAATTTTGATGCCTACACAGGCTCAACAAGCTCAATAGCTCCTACTGGCTATCCCAACGACGAACTGCCGACGTGCTGGCAATTCCTGAACCGTAGCGATAATAGTAGCACCTATCCCCAAGTGTTCATTTCTTCCAACAGCGGCTATCCCGTTTCCGGCAACTGCTTGTTCTTCAAGTCGAGCAGCACCACTCCGCTGTATGCCGTCCTTCCTGCATTTGAGGAAGAAATCGCTGGCTTGCAACTCACCTTCACCTATCGTAACGAAAGTATTTACGATTCTAACGGCACCCTCATCGTTGGATACATGACCAACCCTGCCGATGCCACTACTTTCACTACTGTTCTCACCTGCGAAAGAACCACTACGTTGACTGAGATGGAAGTGCTGTTCACCGAAGCTCCTACTGGCAGCTATATTGCTTTCATGTATCAAGGCGGCACTAACGACAACTATTACCTGAGCATCGACAATGTCAAAGTGGATGTTATTCCTACCTGCACAAAGCCTACTGCTTTGGAATGCACTGCCACCACCACAACGACGGCTAATCTCAGCTGGACCGCTGGTGCCAATGAAACCGCTTGGCAGATTTGCCTCAATGGCGACGAAACCAACCTCATCGAAGCCAATAGCAACCCCTTCACAGTTGAAAACCTCACCGCTGCCACTGCCTACACTGCCAAGGTGCGCGCCTACTGCGGCGAAGAGGACCAAAGCGACTGGAGCAACGAAGTGAGCTTTGCCACCGAGTGCGAGGCCATCGTTGTGGATGCCGCCAACCCGTTCACCGAAGGCTTCGAAGGTGATTGGACTCCTCTCTGCTGGGAGAGTATTCCACACATTGACGGCACAACCACACGCCAATGGACGAAAACGACCTCCAGCTCAAATATTCATACTGGTGCTGGAGCAGCCAATAGCGGCTACTACGGCCCCATCTATCTGGTGATGCCTGACATGCAACTTGGCACCGATGGTGACGCTGTACAACTTACCTTCTGGTCATATAACTCCTATGTAGGTGATTATGACAAGAACTCCGTCGTGCTGCTTGATGGAGAGAACGAAATCGAACTTTGGTCACCTGAATCAGTTGTTAATAGTTGGGAAGAAACGACCATCGACCTCACCGCATACATGGGCCTGACCATCAGCCTCGCCTTCAAGTACGAAGGCAACAATGCCCATGGTTGGTATGTTGACGATGTGGAGGTTACTATGATGAAGACCTTCACCAAGCACATCATCGGTTACGCCTCTGGCGAAGAAGGCAGCAACGGCAACAACTACTACCTCATCGCCTCGCCTTTGGCCGATGACGTCGCTCCTACCACTGTGGGCGGCATGATTACCGACGAATACGGCACAGATGTCACTCCCGCTACCAGCACCTACGACCTCTATAGCTTCGACGAAGCCGAAGATTTGGAATGGCAGAACTACAGAGCAGCCAGCAACTTCAACTTGGTCAACGGCCAAGGTTACCTCTATGCCAGCAAGAACGGCACCGACCTCACCTTCACCGGCACGCCTTACAGTGGCGACACCAAAGAAGTGACCCTCCAAATGACCGAAAACGAAGACGCCGACTTCCAAGGCTGGAACCTCGTGGGTAACCCCTTCACAGATTTAGCCTACATCGACCGTCCCTTCTATAGAATGGATGCTACTGGCACTCGCGTCTTGGCAGAGGAGCAAACTGGTGCTATCCAAGTTATGGAAGGTGTCTTCGTCATCGCTACCGAAGATGAAGAGCACATGGAATTCTCCACCGTGGCTCCTAATAATGATAATAAGGGACTTGTCCTCAATCTCAGCCAGGGCCGTGGCAACACCATCGACCGCGCCATCGTCGGCATCGGCCAAGGCCACACACTGCCCAAGTTCATGTTTAACCCCAACGACACCAAGCTGTACATACCTCAGAATGGTAAAGACTATGCCGTTGTGCGTAGCCGCGTCTCAGACGAAATCCCGGTGAACTTCTTGCCTACCGAAGATGGCTATTACAACATCAGCGTCGATGTCAGGAATATGAACCTGAGATCACTGGTCCTTAAGGATAAAGTAAGAAACGTCAGCATCGACCTGCTCCGCACCCCGAACTACATGTTCAAGGCCAGTGCCTACGATCGCGCCGACCGTTTCGTCCTGTCATTCAAAAACGGCAACGGTATCTACAAGGAAAAGCTCGTGAAGGGTGCCAATCCTGAAGATTTCAGCTTCTACAGCAACGGTGTCTTCGTCATCGACAACGAAGGTGAAGCCAACTTGCAGGTGATCGACCTGAATGGCCGTGTCCTCAGCAGCGAGAACATCTACGGCAGCACCAGCATCACAGTGGACGCAGCCCCTGGTATCTACTTGCTCCGCCTCACGAATGGCGACAACGTGAAAGTCCAGAAGGTTGTGGTGGAATGATGAGATTCCCCTTGCGGGGAATGGAGTGAGGTGTAATTTGTAAAGCGGCGGCTTGAGGATTTTGCAAGCCGTAAGATGCCTGAGGCCGCCGCCTTTAAAACCCACCAACAACACTCCATTCCCGCAGGGAAACCCACCAACAATTAAACAATTAAACAATCAACAATCAACAATTCAACAGCAAAACATTCAATGAAAAAACTATTAATGGCAACAGCAATCGTCCTCGGCCTGAGCATGACGACCTTCGCACAAAGCAGCATGTTTCACCGCGAGAATAGCGGCAACAACGGCAACGCTATATATCAAGAAAGAAGCTTCTTTACCAAGGAAGGTGGCGATGCAACGCCTCTTACCCCTGGACACGGCCTGGGTGAAAACCAGGACGCTGCTCCCCTCGGCAGCGGCATCGCCATGCTGACGGTCCTCGGCGCAGCCTACGCTGTAGCTAAGAAACGCAGAGAGGAATAACGAGATTCCCCTAACGGGGAATGGAGTGAGGTGTAATTTGTAAAGCGGCGGCTTGAGGATTTTGCAAGCCGTAAGATGCCTGAGGCCGCCGCCTTTAAAACCCAACAACGACACTCCATTCCCTTGGGAATCTCCCGACTTAAATGGAGGTTCCCGTTACAATGCGGCGGCTTGTGGTGTTTACGCTCAGTAGACACTGCTTGCCGCCGCTGTTTTAAACCCTCCACATGCTCCATTCCCGAAGGGAACCTCCACTTGCCGCCGCTATTTTAAACCCACCACATACTCCATTCCCGAAGGGAACCTCCACTTGCCGCCGCTATTTTAAACCCACCACATACTCCATTCCCGAAGGGAACCTCCACTTGCCGCCGCTGTTTTAAACCCTCCACATACTCCATTCCCGAAGGGAACCTCCACTTGCCGCCGCTTTTTATCTCAAAACCGACTTTCCATTCCCTTGGGAATCTCCCGACGATGGCCAATAGCCCATGGCTTATGGCTGTCTTTACCGAGTGGCAAGTCCCACGACTAATGACAGCCACAAGCCACAAGCCAAAAGGCCGCCAACTGAGCGTCAAAAAAAATCAACTTTTTTCTTGACATATCCAAAAAAGGTTGTACATTTGCAGTGTTCTAATAAACTAATACACTAATGCTAAATAGCGCAACATACGGATTGTCAAGCGGAAACGGAAAACGGCAATTGTTTTTGTCTGGATGTAACAAAAGCGGTTTTTCTACGTATTACTTATGGGAAATGGGTGGTATGACGCGAGACGGCGGGACTATGACTTGTGACTATGACAATGACCACTTCAACCCAAGGCTGAAACTTCAGCATTCTCATGAAAGCGGTCATAGTCATTGTCAATGGTTATGGTCAAAAAGTCCCGTGTCCCGAAGTCTCGAAGTCCAAACAGATTGCATTTTACTTTTGAACAGATAATTAACAAGGCGATGATTCGATTGGAGAAAATAAACAAGACCTACTTTGGAGCCCAGCCTCTGCACGTGCTGAAAGGCATCGATTTGGAGGTTGCAGAAGGGGAGATGGTCAGCATCATGGGGGCCTCGGGCTCGGGGAAATCCACCTTATTAAATATATTGGGCATCCTCGACAATTACGACACAGGTGAATACTACCTCAACGGAAAATTGGTGAAAAACCTCAGCGAGAACGAGGCTGCCGACATGCGCAACCGTACCATCGGCTTCATCTTCCAGTCGTTTAACCTCATCCCCTTCAAGACTGCGATGGAGAATGTGGCGCTGCCCCTCTATTACCAGAACGTGGGTCGCAAGAAGCGCAATGAACTGGCTTTGGAATATCTCGAACGCTTTGGCCTGAAGGAATGGGCCGACCATTACCCCAACGAGCTCTCCGGCGGACAAAAGCAGCGTGTCTCGATGGCCCGCGCCTTGGTGACCCAACCGAAAGTCATCCTTGCCGACGAGCCTACAGGTGCCTTGGACAGCAAGACCTCCGCCGAGGTGATGCAAATCCTCCGCGAAGTGAACCAAAGCGGCATCACCATGATCATCGTCACCCACGAAAAAGGCATTGCCCTGCGCACCAACAAAATCATCCACCTGAAAGACGGTGTCATCGAAAACATAGAAATCAACAACCCCGACCTTATTGACTTCAGCAAAGAAATAAAGTAAATGTGTACGTTTAGTTTATATGGACGCGATACAGTGTTTGGCTTTAAGCAATCAGCTATAAGCTATAAGCTTAGATGTAACCGAGCTTATAGCTTACAGCCGCCAATGGCACGCGTCTAACCTTAAAGCATATTTCAAACTAATTTAAACCGTTCACTAATGGACTTCTGGCGCGAAATATTCATGGCCTTGAGCCGCAACAAGTTGAGGACTTTCCTCACGGGATTCGCCATCTCGTGGGGCATCTTCATCCTCATTGTGCTGCTTGCTGCCGGCAACGGCATCATGAATGGCATCGGCGATGAGTTCAGCGACCAGAGAACAAACGTCTATATGATTTATAGCGGCGAGACCTCCATCCCTTTCAAAGGTCACGGCATTAACCGTTCCATCATGTTCAACGACAAGGACATCCGGTTCCTTGAAACTGAAGTGAGAAACGTTGACCAAGTGTCGCCGCGCATCTATATCAACGGTTTCGCCACCTTAGGCGACAAGTCGAGCAGTGTTTTCGTGAGTGGCGTGAGGCCCGTTTTCAAGGGAATCAACCATGTAGAACTGTTGGAAGGACGTTTTGTCAACGAGATGGACGAAAAAAACAGCGAGAAGTTCATCGTCATCGATGAGACATTGCGCGACAAGCTCTTTGGCAAAGATACCTCTCCACTTGGCCAATTTATTATCATCAACAGCATGGCTTTCAACGTCGTAGGTGTTTGTGAAGCACAAGGCCGCTCTGATGGAGGAGAGGGTTACGTCCCGTTTTCCACTTTAAAGAAAATCACGAGGCAGAGCCGATACTGGATGTTGAATTTCACCGTCAAAGGCTTGGAAACCAAGGAGGATAACGAGGCGTTTACGGAATCACTGCGAACCCAGTTGGCGGGGCTGCACGAATTTGACCCCGACGACACGTCAGCCGTTTACATCCGCAGCCGACAAGAGGAATACTTGCAAACCATGAAAATCCTCCACACGTTGGAGCTTTTCATCTGGATCATCGGTTTCGCCATGCTCATTTCGGGCATCGTGGGCGTGAGCAACATCATGCGCATCACCGTGAAGGAACGCACCAACGAAATCGGCATCCGCAAGGCCCTCGGCGCCAAGTCACGCTCGATTTTGGCTTCCATCGTCACCGAATCCTTGATTATCACCACTATATTCGGCTATATCGGGATGTGGCTTGGCATGATTGCGGCTGAGGTCGGTGGCAATATTCTGGCTAAGGTTCAGGAAGGCAAGGAAATCTCCTTGAACATTGTCCCAAGCATCGACATCCGCATCGTGCTGATGGCAACGGCTTTGCTCATCGTCTGCGGTGTGCTGGCAGGTTTCTTCCCTGCCCGCAACGCCGTGAAAATCAAACCTATTGAAGCAATGAATTACAGATAACAACCACGCATCATGTTCGACTTCGACGGCATACACGAGATTTGGCAGACCATCACGCGCAACAAGACCCGCAGCTTGCTGACGGCTTTCGGCGTGTTTTGGGGCATTTTCCTGCTTGTCGTGCTGTCCTCGACGGGAAACGGCTTCGAGAACGGCCTGATGCAGCAGGTGGAAGGCGTGACTCCCAACACGGCTTTCTTCTTCACCGGTGAAACCAGCGAACCTTACAAAGGCTACCAAAAAGGTCGTTCTTGGTCGATGCAATTGACTGATTTGGAGGCCATCAAGGAAACATTCCCATGTGTCAAAGCCATCTCGCCCGAGGCCAGCGTGTGGTCGAGCGAGGACAAGAACGTGATTTACGGCAGTCGCGGCGGCAGCTTCTCAGTGAAAGGCGTGCTGCCCGAATATAATGAGATTGAAAAGTCGAAGATTCTGAAGGGCCGTTTCATCAACGATACCGACATCTCTGCCAACCGCAAGGTGTGCCTCTTGGGAAAGAAAGTGTATGAAACCATGTTTGAGCGAGGCGAAGACCCATTGGGTAAGATGGTCAAGGTCAACGGGATATATTTTCAAGTGGTGGGGGTGATACGTTCCTACACGGACAATGTCAACATCAATGGCTCCATCGACGAGTCGGTCATCCTGCCGTACACGACCATGCAGCAGGTGTATGCCTTAGGTGACAAGATTCGTTTCTTTGCCATCGTTGCTGATGACGACACGCCCATCACGAGCTTTGAAGAAGACCTGAAACAGCTCATCAAGCAGCGGCACGACATTGCGCCCACCGATGAGGATGCCATCAATTCATTCAACGTGTCGGAGATTTTCAAAGCCTTCAAAGGCATGTTTTTCGGCATCCACATCCTCATCTGGATTGTGGGCTTGGGCACGTTGATGTCGGGCATCATCGGGGTAAGCAACATTATGCTCGTAACGGTGAAAGAACGCACCCGTGAGATCGGTGTAAGGCGTGCTATCGGGGCCAAGCCCAAGGACATCATCGGCCAAGTGCTGTCGGAGAGCCTGTTGCTCACCACTTTGGCGGGCTTGGTCGGTTTGTGTATCGGTGTAGGCATTATGGCTATCGTGGGGATGATTACTTCCAACATGCCGAGCGACAACATGATGTTCCAAGAGCCTTACATGAGTTTCAAGGCGGCGGTTGCGGCCACGATTATAGTCATCTTATCAGGCCTTTTGGCGGGCGTATTGCCTGCTTTGAGGGCCATTCAAATCAAAGCGATTGATGCAATTAGGGAGGAGTGATTAGTTGAGAGTTGAGAGTTGATAGTTGATAGTTATTGAGGTATGAAGTGGGAGGTGTGAAGTAGGAGGTATGAAGTGGGAGGTATGAGTTATGAGGTGTGAGTTGCCGCTTTGCGTCATTGCGAGGAACGAAGCAATCCAGGGGTTGAGTTGTGAGGTATGAAGTATGAGGTTTGAGGTATGAAGTGTGAGGGGTGATTAATGGGTTTGGGGATGTAGGGCTGACACATCGTGGCAGCCGATACAGTGCGGTTAAATCTTTAAATCTTTGAATTTTGAATATTAAATCTTGAATTTTGAATCTCGAAATTAGAAATCTTGAAATAAGAAATTTGAAATCTTACCGCTATGAAGAAATTCTTTAAAATCTTGTTTTTCATCTTGTTAGGAGTTGGAGTCATCTGGACTTTCGTGTATCTCTACAAGAAATCAAGGCCGAAGGAGGTCGTTTATGCAATCGAGACGGCCAAAATCGACACCATCCAGAAATCGACGGTGGTGACGGGACAAATCGACCCGCGCGATGAGGTGGCCATGAAGCCGCAAGTGTCGGGTATCATCTCCGAAATCCTGAAAGAGCCTGGTCAGCAGGTGCAGGAGGGTGAGGTCATCGCTGTGGTGAAGGTCATCCCCGACGTGAGCAACCTCTCTGCTGCCGAGTCGCAGGTGCGCGTGGCCAAAATGAACTTGGACAACGTGGAAAAGACCTATCAACGCCAGCAAAACCTGAAGGCTAAAGGATTGATTTCCACCGAGGAATTCGAGAAGTCGCAGCTCGAATACCAGCAGGCTAAGGAAAACTACAGCAATGCCCAAGACCAGCTGAACATCATCAAGGAGGGCATCTCGAAGAACGCGACGGGCTACAGCAACACGAAAATCAAGGCCACCATCTCGGGCATGATCCTCGACATCCCCGTGAAGGTCGGCAACTCGGTCATCAATTCCAACACCTTCAACGACGGCACCACCATTGCGACCATCGCCAACATGAAGGACATGATTTTCAAGGGAAAACTCGACGAAACCGAGGTGGGCAAAATCCACGAGGGAATGCCCATGACCTTGACCATCGGAGCCATGAACGACCGCAAGTTTGATGCCGTGTTGGAATACATCGCGCCCAAGGGCACACAGGAAAGCGGTGCCGTGTTCTTCGAGATGAAAGCCCGCGCCATCCTGCCTGACGACATCTTCGTCCGCGCCGGCTACTCCGCCAACGCCGAAATCATCCTTGACAGGGAGGAAGGCGCCGTGACCGTGCCCGAAAGCTGTATCAGCTACGAGAACGGCGAAACCTACGTTTATCGCTGCACCAAGGAAGACGCTCCGCAACAATTTGGGAAGCAAGCTGTTAAAGTCGGCCTTTCCGATGGCGTGAACATCGTCGTCAAGGAAGGGCTGCAGGTAGGCGACAAAATCCGTGGAATCGAAAAAACCGAAGAAAAATGAAACGCACATTTCTAATAACGCTATTGATAGCGACCATGCTCAGTGTCCAAGCCCAAAAGGTGTGGACCCTTGACCAGTGCATCGACTATGCCCTTGAGCATAACCTCGACATTCGCAAAAGCCAATTGGCGCAGCAACAGGCTGAATACCAATATAAAGCCAGTAAAAGTGCTTGGCTTCCCACCTTGAATGCGAATGCAGGCGAATACTTTGGCTTCGGCCAATCGCCTTCCTATACAGGTGTTTATGTGTCCGACAATTCGTCTTCGTCGTCCTTCGGGGCCAACCTGTCATTGCCGCTGTTTCAAGGTTTGAACCTCTACAACACCACCCAAGCCAATGCCTTGAACCTGCAAGCCTCGGAGAAAGACTATGATGCGGCCAAACTCAACCTGAAAGTCAGCGTGATGGGCTTTTACATGCAGGTGCTTTATGGCAAGGAGCAGGTCGAAATTGCGCGTCGACAAACGGAACTCTCTGCCGAGCAGTTGCAAAAGACCCAACAACTCTATGAAAACGGTCGCATAGCCGAAGCCGACGTCTACGAAAGCCAAGCCCAACTTGCCTTAGACCAAGCTACACTCACCCAAGCCGAAACCGATTTATCGCTGCGTTTGCTCACCTTGATGCAAGCCCTTGAGATTGAAGACAGTGTTGCTTTTGAGATAAGCTCGCCCGAAGTCTTTTTCGCGAATCAGGAACAAGAAATCGGGACACCACAGGCCACCATTGCTACTGCTTTGATGAACCAACCCGCCATGGAAGCCGCCCGCTTGCGCTTGCAAAAGAGCCATTACGACCTTAAAGCCAGCAAGTCGGCATGGTTTCCCTCGTTGGATTTTTACGCCGGCTATTCCAACGGACTTTACCATTATTTCGGCGAAAACTACCCCAACACGCCCACCAACGAGCAATTGAAACGCAATAGCAGGGCGCAACTCGGTTTGTCGCTCAACATCCCGATTTTCAGCGGAATGAAAACCAAATACCGGGTGAAGATGACTGAATTGTCCATTGACGACCAGCAACTTAACCTTGAAAACACCGAGAAATCCTTGCGGAAGGAAATTCGGCAAGCCTACGGTAACGCCCAGGCCGCAAAGCAAAAAATGGAAGCTATGGAAAACAGTTTGGAGGCTTCGCGCGTCGCCTACGAATACGCCAATGCAGGTTTCGAGATGGGGAAAAAGACCCTTTTGGAGCTGAACGAGAGCAAAATCAGATATTACAAAGCGGAATCCGATTTGCTGCAAGCGCGTTATGAGTACATGTACCGCTGCAAAATTATCGAGTTTTATAGAAATGAATAATCCTAATTTCTAAAAATTGCCCGTAGGAGCTTTCTTTTAATAAGTAACTGTTCAAAATTAAACTGCATTATTATAAGCTTTATAGCTGTAAGCCATCAGCCGTCAGCTATCAGCTAGGTAGCACCAAGGCTGACTGCTGATGGCTGACTGCTGACGGCCAAATTCTCCTGCCTTTAAGTAAACTAATTCTGCTCATCTACTTAACAAAGTACAATAATTCAACAAGTTGTACTCCGTAGGAGTTTTCTTTTGCTTGATTTTTAGAAGTCCCTAAATTTTGATTTCTAAAGTTTCCTTGTAATATTTCCCTACCTTTGTTGTCTAACATGATGAACGTTGCAACGAAAAAAGCATTATGAACAACGACAAAGAACATCAGTTTGAACTTTTGGTGCGGCAGCACAAGCGGACCATCTACACGGTGTGCTATATGTTCTCGCGCAACAAGGCCGAAATCGACGACCTGTTTCAGGAAATCCTCATCAGGCTTTGGAACGGCTTCGACAACTATGAGGGACGCAGCACCGCGCAGACTTGGATCTATCGCGTCGCGCTCAACACGGCAATCAATCAAGACAAGAAGGAACGCCGGCGCATCGAGACTGTGCCGCTGACCGTGGACATTGACCCCTACGAGGCCGACGACCCCAAGACACAACAAATCCGTGAACTCTACGACCGCATCTCGCGCCTCGACCTCATCGACCGAAGCCTCATCCTGCTTTGGCTCGAAGGCATCACTTACGATGAAATCGGGGCCATCATCGGCATCACGCCGAACAATGTGGGGGTGAGGCTGGCGCGCATCAAGGAAAAACTGGTGAAAATGTCGAAAAACGAATGAAAGGGAATCATCATGGAAAACAACGATAACAATAACATCTCCGAACTCGACCAACTGAAAACTCAATATGAAACGTTGAAACAGCAGTTCGACCAACAGGAAATCATCAACGACAGGTTGATGAAATCGTCTATCAAACGCAGCACTGATTTTTACAAACGGTATCAAACCATTCAATTCATGGTTTATCCTTTGATGGTCATTGTCGGCCTGTTGACTATCAAATGGCTATTTGGCAACAACCTCTCATTGAGGCTGTTTTGGGTAGCTTTCTGCGTGATTTGTTTTGTCGCAGAGTTATGGATGACGAAAATGGTTCGCTTCAAGACGTTGGAAAACAACGACTTGTTAACGCTTTCCAATCATGCGCGTTCTTTCAAGAAACTTTATGCCATTTTTGTGGTATCATACGCTGTCTCGGTCACCATCTTTATTGTTGGCTGGCTAATATCGGAAATCGGAAGTAACGGTTATCTGCCAAACTTTGGGGCCTTCATCATTGTGTTTTGTCTTGCGCTTGTGGCAATAGTGAGTTTGGGAATCGCCGAAATTCGCTATAAAACAAGGCCTTGCGACGAGATTATCCGCCAGATTGAGGCTTTTGAGACAACAACAAATAAGGAAACAGGTTTCAATAAGAAACAGCAGTGGTTCTGCATCGCTATGATTGTCGCATTCGTTGGTCTCGACATTTGGGCTTACACGATTGTCGGAACCTACCTGAAACTGCCGCCAATGTGGCAAACCGTGGAATATGTACGGGCTGCAGATGACCATTTGACGGAAGGGAAACTGGCAATCTGGGAAGTCTTTGCCGATACGGTCGTCCCCGAAAAGGATGTCCCGGAATTGCGGCAAATCTTAAATAATGATTCATATATTCTGATGGAAGCACGGCAGGAGGAAAAAATGGAAATTGGCGATGAGGCGATGCATAGCCGGAGACAAGACGAAAACAATCCCAAGGGAGTGCAACTATATTTGCTGAAAAAGAACTCCCAGGAAGGTCCGGCGATCAGTTCGATGGCTTTGAAAGGCAAGCCGATAGTGCAAAGGGTGGATGTAACCAAACCTCCCAAATACCCAAGCAACGGCTCCGTTCCGATGATTGTGTGGCTGACTCCTGAAGCAGGCCAACTTTGGCTTGAATTTACCAAGCACCTCACCGGAAAAAGAGGTGCCGTTTCCATCGATGGCGTGGTAGTTCAGGAATGGAAAATCATGAGTAACCTTGAGAATGGCTGTTTCTTCATCATGAGAGAATGGTCGTCGAAGGAGGAATTGGAGGCGTTTTGTGAACAATTGATTCGACAATGATACGGTGTCGCTTCGCGTCATTGCGAGGAGGAACGACGAAGCAATCCATAGAACAAGTTTGCTTCATGCCTGGATTGCTTCGCTTCGCTTCGCTCGCAATGATGTACCTGTCGAAAAAAACAAAAAAAACACTTTTTTCTTGACAGTATCAAAAAAAACCGTACTTTTGCAGTGTGATAGTTTACTAATACACTAAAAGTAATAATAATTGTTTCTATTCATACGAAAAGCAAAATTAATCAGTTAATACCTTGTAAAACAGTTCAGCTATGAAAAAACTTGTATTATCGTTCATTATCGCTTTGATGTGCATTTCGTCAACAGCGTTTGCCCAAAGCAAAGTTACGGGAACCATCGTCGAGGAAGCCAACAACAAGGCGATTCCCTTCGTTAATGTGGGTCTGTTCCGTCAGGCCGACAGCGTCTTTGTGAGCGGCACGGCCTCAGACGATAAGGGCCGTTTTGAACTTGTGGCTCCCAACGGCGACTATCGATTGACCGTTTCGGCCATCGGTTTTCAAACCTTTGAGCAGGAACTGACCGTCAAGGGTAGCCAAGACCTCGGTCAACTGAAACTCAAAGAAGGCTCCACCAAGCTCAGTGAGGTGACCATCACCGAAAAACGGCCTATGTTTGCCGTGGAAGGGGAGAAGACCATGTATAACGTGGCCGAAGACCCGAGCATTCAGACGGGAACGCTGTCGGATGCCTTGCAAAACGCGCCTGGCGTAGAGGTCGACGTGGAAGGCAACATCAGCCTGCGCGGCACTTCAAGCGTGGAGGTGTGGATCAACGACAAGCCTTCGCACATGACCGCAGAGAACCTCAAGACCTACATCCAGACGCTGCCCGCCAACAGCCTCGACCGTGTGGAGGTCATCACCAACCCCTCGGCCCGCTACGGCTCCAAGGCCGACGGCATCATCAACATCGTGACCAACGCCAAAATCCAGAAAAATGAGTTCTTCAGCTTTGGCGTGAATGCCTCGACGAGCCCTTACGTCGGCCCGTGGGCTTCCTATGTGTGGTCGAACGAAAAACTGACGGTGAACGCTTACGTCAACGGTGGCTACTCCGTTTGGAAAGGCCGTTATTCTGTGGATCAATCCTTATTCACAGATGAAGGTGTGTTGGCCAGCCACGAGATCGACTCGTCGAAATACAATAACCCAGGATACAACGCGGGCGGATTTTTCAGCCTCGATTATGAGATAGATACGGCCAACAGCCTGAATTTTTGGTTCAGTTGCTGGCCGAGTTGGGGTAGGAGCAACGGCTACACTGAGACAAAACGAGAGGAATTCCTGCCTGATCCCCTGCTGACTGACTATGCCGAGAGTTCTAGTGCCTACGACCGGAACTTCTTTGCCAACGGAGGCCTGTATTACATGCACAAGTTCGACAACAAAGGCCACAACCTTTCGGTCAGCGTCAACGGCATGGGCTGGGGCAGTGGCAACGGCGGTGATATAGACCGACGGTTCATTGATCCTATAGCGTACACCCATTCGTTTCGTCAGGAAAATAGCTATAGCTCCATAGGTGCAGAAGGTGAAATTGTCTACAATCGCCCATATTCCGAAAACGGAGAAATCTCAGTGGGTTACACTGTGGGCTACGACCCTGAGCGTCAATATTTGAAAACAGACTCATTAGTGGGCGCAGGCTGGGTGAACGATGTTTACCGCTCCTACAAAGCCAACTTCACTGATTTGAACAACGAGGCTTTCTTTACTTTGCAACATAAGTTTGGTGGGTTTACCGTGAAGCCAGGCGTCCGTTTTGTCAGCGAGCTGGTCAGTGGCAAATATCCCTATACTTTCCCCAATGACACCACCAATTATGATTTCACGAAGCATTTCTTCAGTGTCAGACCGTCGTTGCATCTGTCGTACCGCACCAAGTCGATGCACAACTTCAAGTTGAGTTATACGATGCGCATCGCTTCGCCCAGTGCAGAGCAGTTGAGCAAGTTCCCCTTGTATCACATGGACAACTACAGCACGGGCAACCCTGACTTGGAGCGCATCTATACCCATTCCGTTGAGGCGGGCTGGACCAAATATTGGGACAAATTTGGCTCCATTGGTCTGTCGGCCTATTATCGTGGTAAGACCAATGAAGTCAATACTATTCAGTTGTCTGAATATCATTGGCTTTACGACCGCGTGGTGAAATATTCCTATCCTGTCAATGTGGGCAAGAGCCACACCACCGGCTTGGAGTACAACATGATGTACCGTCCGAGCGGCTTCTTCAACCTTCGCTTTTATGCCAATCTATACAATTCTTATATCTTTACTGAATACAACGGTCAGCCGTATGAGTTCAACAAATGGTCGTACAGTTTCCGCCTGAATCTGTGGGCAAAGTTGTGGAACAAATTAGAGGTGACGGCATCGGGTTATTACAGCTCTCCGACGCAAACCTTGTTCAGCGAGAGCCATGCACGCTACGGCATCAACGCTGGTTTGCGTGCCGACTTCTTCGACCGCAAACTGTCCGTTTATGTCAACGCTAACGACATTTTCAATTGGAACAGCTTCGGACAATCCAACTACAGCCCGTATGTGCAGTCCAATTCCAATTACAAGTACAACAGCCGCAGTGTCTCCGTTGGCGTGACCTTCCGTTTCGGCAAGATGGAACTGGAGCAGATGGCTCGCCAAGGCGAGGGTGAATCAGGCAGCGCACCTCAGGGCATGGGCGGGATGTAAGTGGCTCCCTTGCGATCAAGGCCACATCTTTCAGCTATTTCATCAGTGGAGATGAATGGGTTATCTCATCATCTCCACATTTTTTTCTTAAGTAACTGTTCAAAATTAAACTACACCTTTTTGACGCTGGACTTATTGACTATGACCATTGACAATGACTATGACCGCTTTCACAGAAATGCTGAAATTTCAGCTCTTGGTTGAGGTGGTCATTGTCATAGTCACAAGTCATCGTCCCTATAGGTAAACTAATTCTGCTCATCTACTTAATAATATATGTCCTGTTCTTATTGCCGCCATGGGCTTCAATCAGTCCAAGTCTTACCAATAGGGTCAAGTAATTCTTTGTGGTTGATTTGCTTTTTCCTATCAACTGACTGATAACCGTAGAATTGGATTCTATATTGCTGCTCAAAAACACAATGATATCAGCGAGTTTATCGACAATTACATCTTTTTTCGGTAAATTATCGTTGGTTTTTGGCGTTATTGTAATTTTATCGCCAGTTTCAGGCTCTTTTTGTTGTATTATCGCCAGTTTGTCGCCAATTATCTGTTTTATCGCCAATTTGTCGACATTTTGTACGTTTTCGGACAATTTATCGGACATTTCGGTATTCGGGAATGTCAGTTCTTCAGGATGGTCATATAGTTCTAACATCGCCTTCATGTCCTGCTCATGTCCGCCATTTGGCAAAGAAACAATTACGCGGTCGACCCCCACTTCTTCGTAGATTTCCGCAGGTGTGTGATAGACGTGGTTCCAAACGTTGAAGATGCTGTTCACTCCACTTCCCGCACGCTCACCATAATTGATCAAGGAGAAGATTTTCAGCATCACGCCATTTCTCGGGTCAGACATGCCACCCTCAATGGCCTCTTTCTTGGCCACGCGCATGTTCCCAGGGTTGGCAAAAACATAGCCCTCATGGTTTTTGTTGATTACCAACCCCCTGCGTCCATAGAAATCAGCATGAACACAAGCGTTGGTGATAGCTTCTCTCAAAATTTTGTGCACAGGGGGGTCGTCAACCCGCTGCATGCCTCTTAGCACGAAAGGCACTTTCAAATCGGCCGTTAGTTTTGGCACCACTTTGTACATAAAATCAAACACGTTGCCGCTCCAGTCTCCAGATGTTGACACGATACGGTCAGTCCAACGTGTTGATGCCATCTGGCGGTTCTCCTGATAGTCGAGGAAATATTGTGGGAACTCTCTCACGATTTCGTATTCATAGCCAAATATCAGCAATCCAGCCGCGGTGGGGTGATAGTTGCCGTCATCGCCCATAGCCGTGGCACCAATTCGGCGCAGAAACACCTCGTCTTCCAATCGGTTCCATGTATGGTTGGGATGGATGTTCTGGAATACTTGGCGATAGGCGTGAATAGTATCCTGACAAAACACAGTCAAATCCATCTCTTTGAGCACCTTTGCATCTTGCGAGGTCAGTGCTGCGTCGCGAAACATGGCCGAAACTTCTTCGAGTGAGCAGAGGTAGTCGCCCTCATGGTTGCGGCGATAAGTGCCTTTACGTGGATCCATGCCTTTATAAACGGGACGTGAGGTCCTTTCTGCACGAGGCACCTCAAGCACGATGATGTCCTTGCCATTCACATTTTCTATATGCACCCTGCTTTCGGTCATCAGGTTCACACTGATCTTCTGTCGGTTGTTCACCGCATTCCAGAAGTCTCTTTTCATCTTCTCGGCATCCTTCAAGCCCACCACATAGAGCGAATGGTCTTCGCGTTCTTTCACGCCCAAAAGGATGCAGCCACCATCGGTATTAGCGAAAGCCGAATAGCTATCCCATAACGTATCAGGCATACCACCCTGAGCCGACTTGGCCTCCAGTTGGTTTCCCTCGCGGTATTCTTCTATTCTGTCATATTGCAGTGTCTCTTCTTTTGCCATATTTGTGTGGTAACCATATTTAGATACGATCCGCATTGCAAAAATACATAAAAAATCCTGGAACGATGAAACAAGGTTTATTGGAAACTCTGAATTTCGCCACAAAAAATCCCGAATTTCGCCACAAATGGCCGAATTTCGCCACAAAAATCCCTTTTTGGACACATTTTCCACTTGGCATGGTACGAAGTGGTACTTTTGCAGCGTTTTAATCAAAACCGAAAACGAGTTCTTATTTTAATCGAAACAAAATGAAAATTATTGGAACTGGAAGCGCACTGCCCGCCCTAACGGTAACCAACAACGACTTGGCCAATTTTTTGGACACGAGCGATGCGTGGATTTCATCCCGTACGGGAATCCAAGCCCGTCATCTTTTATCTACCGAATCTTTGTATGACTTGGCCGTTGATGCGGCCAACAAGGCCATCACGGCCTCGGGACTCCGCCCCGACCAGATAGACTTCCTTTTAGTCTCTAATGTGGCCAACCAGCACGTCACCCCTGGACTGAGTTGCATCATCCAAAAACGTATCGGCGTCACTTGTGCCGGCCTCGATATCAACGTGGCTTGCGCTGGTTTCGTCAACGCGTTGATGCTTGCCGACAGCATGATTAAGGCTGGTCACGCCAAGAATATTTTGATTGTATGTGCCGAGGAGCCCACCAAATACTGCGACTGGCATGAGCGTGATTGTAGCGTGCTCTTTGGCGATGGCGCCGGTGCCGTGGTGCTGACCGAAGGCACTGCCTTTAAAGATGTGAAACTCACCATGATTTCTGACCGTGATGTGTTGTATTATGAGCGTGGCATGGAGACCACACCTTTCGAGCAGCATTATACGAAAGGTCAACCCTTGGTGATGAAAGGCAAGGAACTATTCAAGACTGCCGTCACGGAGTCGGCTAAGGACATCCAGAATGTGTTGGACTACAACCATTTGACCCACGAAGATATCACTTGGTTCATGCTGCATCAGGCCAACAAGCGTATCATCGAAGGCATCCGCCATATCATTGGTGGCCCCGAAGAGAAGTATCCGACCGTCATTGAGAAGTACGGCAACACCTCCTCGGCCAGCATCCCGATTATGCTTGACGAAATGCTCAGGGCGGGCAAGATCAAAGAAGGTGACAAGATTATCATGAGTGCCTTTGGCGCAGGTTTCGTGTCAGCTGCCTGCCTTTGGGAATGGGAATTTTGAATTTTGAATTATGAATTATGAATTATGAATAGAAGAGTAGTAATCACAGGCATGGGTGCCGTTTCGCCGATTGGCAACGACCTGCCGACCATTTGGGATAACCTGATGAAGGGCTATTGTGGCATCGACTTCATCAAATCATTCGATACCGCCGACCTCCCCGTGAAGATTGCCGCCGAGTTGAAAGACTTCAACCCCGAGGCTTGTGGCGTTGACAAGGCTTTCGTGAAACGCAACGACCGTTTTGCGGTTTACACTTTGGCCGCTGCCTATCAAGCTATGAAAGACAATGAAGACATGCAAATGGACCCCAGTCGTTTGGGTGTGTATGTCGGCTCCGGCATCGGTGGCTTCGATACCATTATGAAGGGCGTCAAGACCTATTATGAAGAGGGTGCGCGTTGGATTTCGCCTATGATGATTCCCACCATGATTGGCAACCAGGCTTCGGGCAGCGTGGCCATCCGCTACAACGCACAAGGCCCCTGCGTGCCTATCGTGACGGCCTGCGCCACAGGAACGCACAGTATCGGCGAAGCCTATCGTGCCATCAAGCATGGCTATGCCGACGCTGTCATTTCGGGAGGTTCAGAAGCTGGCATCAACCCCGTTTCTATCGGTGGTTTTGCCAACTGCAAGGCTTTGACCAAGGCTGAAGACCCGAAACATGCTTCTTTGCCGTTCAATAAGAATCGCGCTGGATTTGTCATCGCCGAAGGCTCGGGCATCGTACTTCTTGAAGAATACGAACATGCCAAGAAGCGTGGCGCGAAGATCTATGCAGAACTTTGTGGTTACGGCAACTCTTGCGATGCCTATCACAGCACGGCTCCGCGTCCCGATGGCACTACGCAAAGCCTCGCCATCAAACAAGCCCTCGAAGAGGCCCAATTCAAGGCAGGTGAGAGCATTTACATCAATGCCCATGGCACAGGTACCCCGATGAACGATAGTGGTGAGACCCGCGCCATCAAGATTGCGATGGGCGATGAGGCTTACAAAGCCCACATCAGCTCAACCAAATCTGAAATGGGTCACGCCCTCGGTGCTGCGGGTGCCATCGAACTGATTATTAGTGTCATGGCATTAAACAATGGCATCGTTCCCCCGACCATCAACCTGGACGAGCCTGACCCTGAATGTGACCTCAACTACACGCCCAACACGCCTGTCAAGGCTGATTTGGACATCGCCATCTCCAACTCCTTGGGCTTCGGCGGACATAATGCGTGCTTGGCTATCCGTAAAGTGAAATAAAGCTATCAGCCATCAGCTATCAGCTTAGTGTCACCGTGGCTGAAAGCTGATTGCTGAGAGCTGAAATACGAAGTATTCAACGTAGTTAAAGCCAAACAATTCAACGATTCAACAATCAACAACTCAACAATATGAACAGAGACGAAATCAAACAGTATCTCCCGCACCGCGAGCCCATGCTCCTGGTCGACGAGATGACCCTCGACGAAAACCATGTGGCCCATTCCAAGTACCATGTGACGGGCGAGGAATTCTTCCTGCAAGGCCATTTCCCGGGCGAACCCGTGGTGCCTGGCGTCATCCTTTGCGAAATCATGGCCCAGTCGTGCGCCCTGCTGATGAAAGACGACCTCATCGGCAAGCTGACCTTCTACACTGGCATCGACAAAGTGCGTTTCAAGAACAGCGTTAAGCCGGGCGACACCGTCGAGGTGGAAGCCACGCTGACCTACCATCGTGCCAACATCTACATCTGCTCCGCTGTACTCAGCGTGGGTGGCAAGATGTGCGTGAAAGGCGAGCTTTCATTTGCCCTGCTCCCCGACACTCGCAACAAACAATGAATCTCGAATTTTAAATTTTGAATCTTTAAATCTTAAATTTAAAATGGCAACGATTCAAGACAAAGCGCGGGCGTTTATCGCTACCAAGCTGAACGTCAGCGAGAGTGAAATCACGCCAGAGAAGAACCTTTTCAACGACTTGGGCGCCGATTCGTTGGATGTTGTGGAACTTTCCATGATCTTGGAACGCGAATTCAACGTGAAATTCTCCGAAGACGATATGGCCAACGTCAAAACCGTCGGCGACTTGTATGAACTGATTGAAAAATATACAAAGAAACCATAGGACTATGACTAATGAAAATGACTATGACCGCTTCAACTTGGGTGAAAGCAGTCATTGTCATGGTCACAAGTCATGGTCAAAAAACTGAAAACAACCTCAAGTTTTGAATTTTGAATCTTTAAATCTTGAATTATGGGATTATTAGACAATAAAGTGGCTCTGATTACGGGAGCCGGTCGTGGCATCGGCAAGGCCATCGCCATGCGTTTTGCCTCCGAAGGCTGCAACATCGCCTTCACCGATATCGCACTGAACGATGTCGTCATGGAAACGGAAAAGGAACTGGCTGCTCTTGGCGTGAAGGTTAAGGCTTACGCCTCCAACGCCGCCAACTTCGAGGAGACGCACCAGGTCGTCGACCAAATCGTCAAGGACTTCGGTCGCATCGATATCCTCGTCAACAATGCGGGCATCACCAAGGACACAGCGCTGAAACGCATGACCGAAGAACAATGGGATGCCGTCATCAATGTGAACCTCAAGTCGGTGTTCAACTTTACCAAGGCCGTGCAGCCCGTCATGTGGAAGCAGGCTGGTGGCAGTGTCATCAACATGAGCTCCGTTGTGGGTGTTTCGGGCAATGCCAACCAATGCAACTACAGCGCTTCGAAGGCTGGTATCATCGGCTTCACCAAGAGTGCAGCCAAGGAGATGGGTGTGCGCAACATCCGCCACAATGCCATCGCTCCAGGCTTCATCATCACTGCCATGACCAACGCCCTGCCTGAGGACGTTCGCAAACAATGGGAAAGCCTGATTCCGCTGCGTCGCGGTGGCACGCCCGAGGATGTGGCCAACGTGGCGCTCTTCCTTGCTAGCGACCTCAGCTCGTATGTCACGGGTCAGGTCATCCACTGCTGCGGTGGTATGAATTGCTGATTAGACGCGGACCCTTCGACAGGCTCAGGGGCCCTAAGAATCTATATTTTATTGAAAACGATAGCAGAAGAGAAGCCTCGCTGTTTGGCGGGGCTTCTCTGTTTAAAACAAACTATCAATAGTCACGATTTGTTGGAATATTCCACTGTGGGCGTTATGCTTGAGGCCGACGGTAGTGACTAAAGTCAGATGAATGGTCTGCTTGGGCGAAAGGTATTCTTGTAATGTGGCGATGCGTGCCCTCAGTTTTGTGTCGTCGTCTGCCTGCGGTTCGTATTCCTTCGACAAGAATTTCATCTCACAGAGGTTAACAACGCGGTCGTCCCTGACAATCAACATGTCGATTTGTGCCCCATTGTGGTTCTCATCCCCGCGCACAATCCAAGCCGATTCAGAAGAAACCACATTTTCAACCCCTAAGGCTCTCTTGATTTGGTTGGTGTGGTTGAAACAGACCTGCTCGAAAGTGATACCCCGCCAGGCATTGAGTTGGGGCTTGTTTTGGTTGTGTTGCCAATAGGCAGTATCGGTGATGGATTGTCCGTCGATGAAAGTCAGGTAGAATTGGCAGAAACTGTCGGTGAGTTTATACCTGATTTCTTTCTTACTTTTCCCGAAAGGGTGATAGTTTGTAATAAAGTCGCTGGCCATAAGCGATTCAAGGGTCTTTGAAAAACTTCCCCCCGCATTGATTCCGAGTTGCTTGGCCAACTCCTCACGGGTATAGCCAGTGTGTCGTTTCGCGAGTTGCCGTACCACCGCTTTGAATTCATCGGGGTTGGTGAACAAAGAGCCGAAAAGTCGGTCAAACTCCGTGCTTAGTTTGGGATTAGAGCCAAAAAACAGGGCGTCAATGTTTTGCGCGAGGCTTTTGCCTTTCTGGAAGTAGTTTATATAATAAGGTATGCCGCCGAGAATCATGTAGGCTTCCACAAGGTCGTAAGCCGACATGGGTATGTTTTTCGCTTCGAAAAAAGCCTTGCATTCTCCGAGGGTGAAAGGCGACAGCTTGATTTGCCATGTCAAGCGGTCATAAAGACCACCTTTATTATTGATGAGATTGTCAAGCATCCACGAGGTTGCGCTGCCACACACGATGAGCATCACATGGTTGCGCCATGCTCCCCACGAGTTCCAAAAATGTTCGAAGGCCACCATGAACTTTGAACGGGGTGTGTCCATCCACGGCAGTTCATCGATGAAAATCAGTTGTCGAGTGCCGTCTTTGATACTGTCAAGGAAACGACCCAACATGAGGAAGGCTTCTGCCCACGAATTAGGGCAATGGTCTTCGCTCATGCCACACGTTGTCAGGCTTGAATAGAATGCTTCCAACTGATCTTTGATACCAATTTTGCGTTTCTTGTCGAAAGGCGAAAGGCCACTGTGATAAAAGGTCATCTTGTCTTGAAAAAGTTCCTTGATGAGGAAGGTTTTACCCACACGACGGCGACCATAGATGGCTACGAATTCTGGTTTCTTGCTATTATACAGGTTTTCAAGTTCTTGTGTTTCCTGTTTTCTTCCGATAAGATTCTCCATTGATGTTTAATTTGGCCGCAAATATAGAAAAAATGTTTGATTTGGCTGAATAAATGCTATTTTATTTAGCCAAATCAAATAAAAAAATGTGTTTTTGGCTGGTTTGAATTTTTACTTCTTATTAAACGCCTCCAACACTTTCGCAGAATAGGTCTTTGAAACAGGGATGGAATCCAATCCCTCACGCTCAAAGTCGATGACGAAGCCATCGGCTTCGTTGTGCAAAACGCTCACCTTTTTTATATTGACGATATAGGAGCGGTGGCAGCGCATCAACGAACTGGAATCCACGCAGTTGTCGGCGATGGTCTGCATCTTGCAGCGCAGCATGTAACTCGCGATGGCTCCGCTGCGTTGGTAAAACACGTTGATGTAGTTGTCCTCCGCCTTGATGTAGTAAAGGTTGTCGAGCTTGACGGACAGTTTTAGGTTGCCGTTGTTGTCCATCAGATTGATGATCTCAGTGTGTTCGGGCATCACCTCGTCGTCCGACTCCACCGTGTCGCTCTTGGTGAGCATAAGGCGTTGCCGCGTGTCTTTCAGCAAGATGGACAATATGGTGACGGTGTAAGGCACCGCCAAAGCGATAAATGTGATGAGAACACTTTTGGCATAGAGATAGCCGAAACTATGGTCGGTGGCTCTAATCTCAAAATAGGAGATTAAGGTATGGCACACCGCGATAATCATGATTTCGAGGAATAGCCATAAGAGGTATAACCAAAAGGGGAAATGTCGGCTCTTTCGGATGACCCAGTTCATCAGCATTCGGCTAAGAACTAAAAACATCGTACCAGCCCCTACAAAAGCGGCGGTAATGAAGAAATAGTGTCCTCTTCCCACTTGGAACCATGCTGTTTCCGAGAATGGGACGTAAGCTGTCAGAAACACCAACGCAAACAACGTCGAGATAATCACATTAAGCACCTGCCCGACGGGTTCTGTCAGGCACTCAGGCGTTTGAGTTATCAGGCGTTTTGGGAATTTCATTGGGTGTATTCAAAATTTGCGGCAAAATTATAAAATAAACATGAATTATCATGAATTAAACATGAATTTGACAAAAATGGAATTGATGACAATTTTTGGCAAATTTCTGATAATTCGTGTTTTATAACTATCAAAAATATTCCTTCAAGACTTCCCAAACCAGCGAGCCCTCAAAACCTTTCTGCATGGCGTAAGTGGCTAATTTGCGTTTTTTCTCGAAATCGTTGGCGGCTTTTACGGTCTTGGATTTCGTTTCCAGAATCTCAATGAGTCGCTGTCGGTAGGCTTCTTCGTCGGTTTGTCCTAAAGCTTCTTCGATGGTGTCTTTGTCAATGCCTTTTTGGATGAGATGGAAACGGATTTTGTTTACACCCCAGCCGCTTTGGTTGACCTTGCCGCGAACGAAAGCCTTGGCATACCTCTCGTCGTTGACGAAACGGTTGTCCAACAGATAATCAAGGATTTTTGTCTTTTCCTCTTCTGAGATTTCGAAAGCTTTCAGCTTATCGCGGACATCTTTCACACATCGTTCTTGGTAGGCGCAATACTTGGCCATCTTGTCAAGAACTTGGTCAGGAGTGAGTGGTTTGGCAGATTGTTTTGCCATCAGCAGTCGATTTTGAGGTCGCCTTCTTTAATCCAATCGATTTTGCGGAAGACTAAGCCGAAAAGCCAAGTGAGGACAGCAGGCAACACGAAGCAGACGAGCAACATGCCAATCCACATGTTGGCACCGCCTTCAGGCATGGCCGTGTAGATGCCGATGGGCCCGACGAGGCCACAGGTGCCCATGCCGGAACCGATGGGGATGTTCTCTAAATGGAAGATGCAGGTCGAGATGGGACCCGTGATAGCGGCAGTGAGCAGCACGGGAATCCAGATGCGAGGGTTCTTCACGATGTTTCCCATCTGCAACATTGAGGTGCCTAAGCCTTGTGCCACCAGTCCGCCCCAGCGGTTTTCTTTGAAACTCAGAATGGCGAAGCCAATCATCTGAGCGCAACATCCTGCTGTGGCAGCACCTCCTGCAATGCCCCCCAAACCGATGGCGAGACAGATTGCCGCGGAGCTGATGGGCAGGGTGAGCACCATGCCGATGACCACTGAGACGATGATGCCCATGAGGAAAGGTTGCATCAAGGTGGCGTTCTCGATGAAAGTGCCAAGGGCGGTCATCACTTTTTGGATAGGTGCTCCTACCGCGTAAGCCATCAGCACGCCGCTGATGATGACCACGGCAGGCGTGACAAGGATGTCGACTTGGGTTTCCTTGTAGACCATCTTGCCTAACTCGATGGCAACGATAACGGCAACATAGGCACCCATCGGGCCACCCAATTCGTTACCCGCGATGCCAACGGCAATCGCGCTGAACAGCACTAAACCTTCGCAGCCAAGCTTGTATGCAATGGCCACGGCGATGGCGGCTCCCGTGGCGGCTTTGGCGTATTTGGCAATAGTGGTAAAGGCTTCAATGCCCGTCTTGTCGCCCAACGTCTGAAAGATGGTGCCGATGAGTAGTGAAGCGAAAAGACCTAACGCCATAGCGCCAAGAGCGTCGACAAAGTAGGCTTTCCAGGTCATGTCGACGCCCTTGCGCTCAAGGAATGATTTGAATTTGCTCATGACTCTTTTGACGCGGGACGCGGGACTACGGGACACGGGACAAGACCAAAGTCTCGTGTCTCGCGTCTCGAAGTCTCGCGTCAAAAAGATTAAAACTCAATGCCTTGGATACCGTTCTCCTTCATCAGGTCGGCGAGCTTGGTGTCGTTGTCGTCGACGGCAGCGAGGCAGTTGGTGACGATGCGGATTTGATTGGCAGGATAGAAGGCCATCAGGTCTTTGGTGGTCTCATAGACGCAGTAGTCGGTGGCGATGCCGCAAACATCGATGCCTTCAAATCCGAGTTCCTTGATAATGGTGCTGAGCTTTTCTCCGCTTTTTTCGTTTTGGAAGATGCTGAATTCTTCCTTCTCGGCGAGGTCGCCCTTTTGCATGTAATGGATATCGGGAATGTTCTGTGTTAGAGCGTTCAGGACCTCTTGAAGGGCGGGATAGACATTCATGCCTTCGGTGCCTTGCACGCAGTGGGGCGGGAACACACCACCTTGCTCAACGAAGGAACAGTGGTTGGCCGGGTGAGCGTCTTGTGTGACGATAATCCAGCTGTAGTTCTTCCAAGCGCCTTTGTCCAATGCTTTGGCGAGATAGTCCATCGACTCGGGACCTTTGGCCGTGGCTAAACTGCCTGTAGTAAAGTCGATTTGAGGGTCGACGATAATGAGCATGCGGTTGGGGAGTTTGACTTCCTCAACGACGGTTTCAGTAGTTTCTTCTTTGACTTCTTCTTTTTGTTTTTTGTTGTTGCAGCCTGCAAAAGCAAGGGCAGCGATGAGCACGATGGCTCCGATGAAATTTCTCTTCATTTTGTATTAGGTTTTAGAAATTTGCTGCAAAAATAAGGATTTATGTTGAAGTGTTGAATGTTTAATTGTTTAATTGTTGACTGAGGGACGTAGGACGTAGGACAGAGGACAACTGACAACTGAACAACTGCCAACTGTCAACTCTTATAAAGTTTCTTAATCCAATTCGCGTGTCCGATGCGGCGCAAAGCATTCTTCACCCACTCGCGGTTTTCAGGTTTGTACCAGAAGAAGAAGCGCTGTTGGGCGAGTTTCTCTTCTTTGGTTTTGGCGCAAAAGACGGGTTCCAAGGTGTAAGGATCGTAGCCGGAATAATAGATTTCGGTGGCCAAGGTCATTGGGGTAGGGGTGAAGTCTTGTACTTGCTCCAAATGGTAACCTAATTCTTTGGTTTTCACAGCTAAGTCGGCCATGTCTTCAAGGTAACAATCGGGATGCGAGGAGATGAAATAAGGAATCAACTGCTGGTTCAAATGTTCCTTCTCGTTGATGGCATCGAATTTCTTCTTCAGCTTGACGAACATATCGAACTTGGGCTTACGCATGAGTTTGAGTACGGCATCGCTGGTGTGTTCGGGAGCTACCTTGAGTCGTCCGCTGACGTGGCGTGTCACCAACTGGCGGAAGTATTCGTCGTAGCCCATAGCCTTGTTTTCCTCGGGCGTGCTGTCGTGCAGGAACAAGTCATAGCGGATGCCGGAGCCTATGGTGGCCTTTTTGACTTTCGGGTTATTGTCCACCTCTTTATATATCTCGATGAGCGGGTGATGGTCGGTGTTGAGGTTCTTGCAGACGTTGGGTTGTAAGCAGGTGGGACGGGCGCATTTCTCGCAGAGGCGTTCGTCCTTGCCTTTCATGCGGTACATATTGGCCGACGGACCTCCAAGGTCACTGATATAACCCTTAAAGTCCTCCATTTCAGTGACTTTTTCCACTTCGCGCATGATGGAGTCCTTGCTGCGTGAGGCCACGAACTTGCCTTGGTGCGCCGAAATGGTACAGAAGGCGCAGCCGCCAAAGCAACCACGATGCAGGTTGATTGAGTGGCGAATCATCTCGTAGGCGGGAATGACGCCACGTTTGGCGTATTTCGGATGCGGCAGGCGGGTGTAGGGCAAGTCGAAGGAAGCGTCAATCTGCTCCGTGGTGAAAGTCGGTAAAGGTGGGTTAATGACAAGCCGTTGGCTGCCAACATCTTGAATCAGCCTCGCTGCGTGTTTCTTGTTCGATTCTTCCTCGATATGGCGAAAGTTGGAGGCGTATTTCTTTTTGTCTTTGAGGCAGACTTCGTGCGAAACGAGTTCAATGGTTTCGCCTTCAAATTCGGGAAGCGGCTGCTTTTTGTCTTGCAGGAAGAAAGTCTGCTGAATGTCGGTCAGTTCACTGATTTTCTTACCGTTTTGTATGGCTTTGGCGATTTCCACCATGGTGAGTTCACCCATGCCGTAGACGCCAAGGTCGGCCTTGGAATCGACCAAGATGCTGGGCTTCAGGCAGTCGCCCCAATAGTCGAAGTGTGTCACGCGTCGCAGCGAGGCCTCGATGCCGCCGATGATGACGGGCACATCGGGATAAAGTTGCTTGAGGATGTTGGTGTAGACGATGGTGGCCCGGTCGGGACGGAAACCTGCCTCGCCGCCAGGAGTGTAGGCATCGTTGCTGCGGAGGCGTTTGTTGGCCGTGTAGTGGTTCACCATCGAGTCCATGCAGCCCGCAGAAACGCCGAAAAACAGCCTCGGCTTGCCGAATTTCTTAAAGTCGCGCAGGTCGTCGCGCCAGTTGGGCTGGGGGATGAGTGCCACGCGGAAACCGTTGTGTTCCAATACCCTCCCAATGACCGCAGCCCCAAACGCAGGGTGGTCGACGTATGCATCGCCCGTGATGAAGACGATGTCCACTTCATCCCAACCGCGCAGGTCGGTTTCTTTCTTCGTTATCGGTAGCCAGTCTAAAAGGGTCATTGCGTGAATTTTTTGCAAAGGTAATTATTTCTTCAAAACACTTCATTATCTCAAAAAGAATTCCGACCTTTGCAGCCGCAAAAATTAAAGGTAATAATTGTATTAAGAAATTTAAAATCAACAATTTATGAAAAGCTTTAACGACATAATGAAGGAAATAGGCAATGCTTTGGCCTCCAAAAAGTTCTGGGTCGAACTGCTGATTATGACTTTCGGCATGTTTATGACAGGTGTCTGCGTGTATTATTTCCTCGTTCCCAGCAAACTGATTGTAGGCTCCATCTCTGGTCTCTCCATCGTGCTGACCAATATTTTCAACGGCATGGGCATCAACATCGGCCTTCCTACGATGATTACCGTCATCAACGCTATCTTGTTGGTTCTTGCCTATATCCTCGTTGGCAAAGAATTTGGACTTAAAACGGTCTACTGCGCCTTGATTCTCGGTCCCATGACCAAGTTCTGTGAATGGCTTTATCCCTGGCAAAATTTCGCCACCCCAAATGATTACCTTGTAAATATGGGTGTCGCTCCCGACCAAGCTTTCTCCGTGATGGGCAACCCTTGGTTCGACCTGCTCTGCTGCGTGATTATCCTCAGTGCCGCTCAGACGCTGATGTTCTCTATCAACGCTTCCACGGGCGGTCTGGACATCTTGGCCAAGATCGTCAACAAATACTTGCACTTCGACATGGGTAAGTCGGTGAGCGTGGCGGGTGCCATCATCTGCCTCACGGCTTTTGCCATCAACCCCTTCCAGATGGTCATCATCGGCCTCATCGCCACTTGGATCAATGGCATGGTGGTGAATATGTTCACTGCCAACCTCAACCAGCGCAAACGTGTTTGCATCGTCTCGAAGGACTATGACCGAATTCGTCATTACATCATCGATGAGCTTCATCGTGGCTGCACCCTTTATGAAGTCATCGGAGGCTACACCAATGAGAAGTCGATTGAGTTGGAATCCCTGCTCACCAATGATGAGTTCTCGAAGTTGATGGAATACCTTGGCAAGAATGAAATCAATGCCTTCACAACGGCAGGCAACGTCAGTGAGGTGTACGGCTTGTGGGCCAAAGACCGTCACAGAGCAAGAAAACACGCTGAAAAGCGTTGACCATGGATGCTGTCGGGGATTTGCAATCCCCGACTTTTGAAAAGCGGATTTGCAATCCGCATGGAAAAAATTTCTATTTTTGTGCCACGTTAAAACAGCACAAACATGGAAAAACTATTAGACAAATTCTTGAGATACGTCTCCGTGGAGACCACCTCCGACGAAAACTCCGAGTCACAACCCAGCACCGCCAAGCAGCTCAATCTCTTGGGTATGCTCCGCGACGAACTGCAAGCCATGGGCATCGAGGCCGCTCTCGATGAATATGGCTATGTGATGGCTACCATCCCTTCGAATGTAGATAGGGACATTCCCGCCATCGGTTTCATTGCCCATGTGGACACCTCTCCGGATGCTTCAGGCAAGGACATCAAGCCGCAAATCATCCCGAACTATGACGGCAACGACATCGTTTTGAACCAGGAAAAGAACATCGTTTTGCGCGTTTCGGAATTTCCTGAGATGCAGCAATACAAAGGCCAAACGATGATTACCACCGATGGCACGACCCTGCTGGGTGCCGACGACAAAGCTGGTGTGGCTGAAATCATGTATGCCGCCCAATATATGATGGAGCATCCCGACTTCAAGCACGGTGAAATCAAAATAGGCTTCACTCCTGACGAGGAAATCGGGCGTGGTGTGGTGAAGTTCGACGTGAAGAGATTTGGTGCCAAATACGCTTACACCATGGACGGAGGTGAAATCGGAGAATTGGAGTATGAGAACTTCAACGCTGCTGGCGCGAAAATCCATATCCAAGGCAGCAACATCCATCCTGGCTATGGCAAGGACAAGATGGTCAACTCGATGCTGATCGCTATGGAACTCAACGGCATGTTGCCTGTGGAGCAACGTCCGCGATTCACGCAAGGCTACGAAGGTTTCTTCCACCTCACTGAAATCAACGGAACCGTTGAAGAAACCACAATGTCGTACATCATCCGTGACCATGATAGAGCCAAGTTCGAGGAAAAGAAGGCTTTGATTACTTCTGTAGCAGAGTTCTTGAACAAGAAATACGGTGATGTGGTGAAGCTTGAGTTGAAGCACCAGTACTACAATATGCGCCAAGAGGTGGAGCCTCATTTCTTCATCGTGGAAAGAGCGATTAAAGCCATGGAGATGGCCAACATCAAGCCAAAAGTGCAGCCCATCCGTGGCGGCACCGACGGCGCCAACCTCTCGTTCATGGGTCTGCCTTGCCCCAACATTTTCGCCGGCGGACACAACTTCCATGGTAAGCTGGAATATGTACCGCTCGAAAGCATGATGAAGGCCTCTGAGGTGATTCTGAACATCATCACTTTGTTCCAATCGGAAAAGTAAGCGGTTGGAATGAAGGGGTTGACCTTGAGCAAACGACAGAAAAACATCACTCTCGCGACAGTTTTCACCCTCGCGGGAGTGGTGTATTGTCTCATTTCCTTGGTCAACCATTACCTATTCAAGACTTACGCGCTCGATTTGGGGCTGTATACCCACGCGATGTACGACTATGCCCATTTCCGCATCGATGATTGCAGCATGTTCAAGGACGCGCCGCAGAGCATTTTGGCGGCACATTTCGACCTTTATCTCGTGCTACTTTCGCCGTTGGTGTATGTGTTTGGCAGCTATACCCTGCTCATTGTCCAGATTGCGGCTGTGCTGTTGGGCGGATGGGGCATTTTCAAATTGATTGGACTTTATACCGACGACCATCGTATGCCCTTATTGGCAGTCGCGATGTTTCTCTTCTCGTTCGGCATCCTCCATGCGCTTTCTTACGATTATCATTCTAATGTACTGACAACCATGATGTTGCCTTGGCTGCTTTATTTCATCAAACAAGACCGTTTTGGTTGGGCTTCGTTAATGGCGGTGCTTTTTGTCATCGGAAAGGAGAACCTCTCGCTTTGGCTATTTTTCGTCGTCGTCGGTTTGATGTGGGACTATCGCAAAGACAGGAAAACGCTGTTGTATTTGCTTGGTTATGCAGTCTTTGCATTGGTTTATTTCTTGGTTGTCAATATGTTGATACTTCCAAAGATAGGAGGAGCCGGCATTAGCAGGTATGACTATCTTGGCAGCAATTATATGGAAATTGGTCATCGTTTGCTTACACATCCTGCTGAAACGCTGCGGATTTTGTTCACCAACACGAGCGGCATTCCGGCTCTTGACGGATGCAAAGCTGAGTTTTATTGGTGCGCCATGGCGACAGGAATGGCACTTACTTTCTTGAAACCCAACTATTTGTTTATGCTGATTCCGCTTGTGGCACAAAAGATGTTTGCCACCGACGCGATGTTTTGGGGCGTTTCGGTTCATTACAATGTTGAAGTCATGCCTGTCATCGTCATCGCCTCTTTTTTGGTGATTGTCAAGCTGAAAAGGCCTGTTTCTCGCTTGGTCTTGTCGTTGGCACTATTGCTTTCCACGCTGCTGACCACTTTTTATACCCTCGGTGAACCGCGTTCTTTTGTTTTCTTTGACCAAATCTGCATCTATCAAGGGCGGCACTATGAGCAGCGCAAGTTTGATGCCCAATATGCCCGTCAACTTGTCAAGCAGATACCTGACGATGCTTCGGTGAGTGCTGCTTCCATGTTTGTTCCCCAACTGGCATTGCGGGAAAAAGTTTACGACCTTGACAATCGTCCCAACCCTCATGCGGATTATGTGCTGATCACTCAGCCTTATTTTGACAAAATTGTGTATTGGAAGAAGGCGTTTTCCGACCGTGATGAATATGAAACGGTAGCCACCGACAGCACTATCTATCTCCTTCGGCGGATTGCGCCATAAAATCTTGCAGGGTAGGAGGCGGGTCGATTAGGTCTTTGCAGGTATAAACGAAGAAATTCTTAGCAGGCTTTCCGCAACGGTCAATTTCGATAACACCTATTAATTCGATTTCATTGAAATACCACTGGTAAGTTTCCTTGGGGTTTTTAAAATAACGGCTGTCGGAAAGGAACCAATAGTTTTCTCCCAGATGGAAACCACCGCGTTTATCGTTGATCCATAAATATTTGTGCAAAAATTCAGGCCAGCCCAAGCCCATTACTCTCATTCCTAAAGGACGCGCCACGTAATAGTCGAGGTTGGCAAGGGGGAACCATTGGTTGGCCACGATACCGTCTTCGGGTTTCATCACGCCTTCAGCGATTTTCTGTTCTCGGAAGTCGGCAAATTTCTCGCCTAACTGCCGCCAGCCGTACATGTCCAAGGTGAAGTCATCGCGACCAAGCTGTTCAGGATCAGTGTGTTTGTCAAGCGGGATGAAACCTGTCTTGATTTCGGCAACGCCAATCACCAAGGTAATTACAAGCACGGATAACGCTGCGATGATAGACTTTGGCAATTTCTCCGTATCGGATTGTTTATCTCGCAGATACACAGCAGATAACAGGATGAGTAAAACGTATGCTGGCGCGTTCCAGTGCGGTAATGTGGGGCGGGTGAGGGAGAAAATTAGGAAGACCAAAATCAAAGGCAGGGCAATGCACAGAATTAGTCGTTGAGCGGTTTTTTCGATGTTGATTTTTCGTTTGAAAACTGCAACGACTGCGATGATGGCTAAAACAATGTTGACGGGGTTGTTGTAGAAAAACTCACCAGCAATTTCAGTGCCGAAAGTGCTGAAGTTGAGCTTGTTTCCACCGACACGAGCACCATGGAAACTGAAACTGATGAAGTCGTTTTGGAGGTTCCAATAGAGGATGGGGATGCAGCAGATGGCTGAAATCAACAGCGAGAGGTAAAGATATGGGTTTTTGAGTTGTTTTCTGTTGAAAACCAAGATGTAAAGCCCCATGCCGACCCAAAGGAAAATGCCTGAATACTTGGAGAGCATTGCTAATCCTGCGAAGAGTCCGAAAAGTAGTATGAACCGGCCCTTCGACAGGCTCAGGGACCTAACCGCCATCCAAATAGCTAATAACCAGAATAGCATCAGCGGCGTGTCGGGCATGATGAAGATACCCGTGATGACGAAAGCATAGATGGAGGCCGTATAAAGCAGAGCAGAATAAAGTCCCGTCAGAGTGTCCTTTAGTTCTTTGCCAATGTGGAATATTATATAGGTGCTGGCGGTCATGAAGACAATCGAGGCTAAGCGGATGAAGAACTCGCTGTCGAATAATAGGTTAAGGCTGAACAATTGTATGACCCAGCCCACCATGGGTGGATGGTCGAAATGGCTCCAATCGGGATAGAGGGCGTAGGTCCAGTAATATACCTCATCGTTGCCAAACTCCATCCATGCGGCCAAAATGCCTCTCACAAGGGCACTGATGGCTAATAGCCAAAACAGTATCTTGTTGATATTTTGCTCTTTAATCCTCACTTGTTTTCCTCTTTTTTGGCTTTGGCCATTTTGAAGAGATACCATGCCAAGGCCGCAAAGGCTACGATATAAACGAACCAATACAAATAAGTCTGCGCTTTGTTGACATAGTCAAGTCGTTGGTCGATGGGCGTTGGCGTAGTGTGTCTTGTGACTGGATTGAGATAGAAATGTTGCAGCCCATTGACGTTGATTTCTGTCCTGACATAGTGGTCTTCAGGTTGAATGACATAATGGGCGGTTGCAACATTCTCTTCCGTTTTTAAAACCTTTCCGTCCTGCCCGATGAACTTTACCTCCTGCATCTTGTCGGCGGAGGTTTCAATAAATAAGGTATCGCCAATGAGTTCAGCGCGGGTCAGATGGGGTAGGGCATGGACCTGCTCGACTTTTTCGGCCAATGTCATTGGGTAGTGGAAGAAGTTGTCGAATTCAACGGCATAGCAAAGACCTTGGTCAAGGGCGTTGTAAACACTCTCTGCGTCAGGGTTTTGCGTGTTGACCATGGTCAAATTGAGGCATACTTCGCTGGCTTTGGTGATGTCATGAGTGTCGTCGTCACCGAGGGCATACAAGCGATGTCCGTTAGAAAGGGCCTTGTCCCAGTGCTCAAAGGCGTTGCCGTATGGGTTGACCACTTCAATCAGTCGATAGTTGCTCAAAAAAATCATGTCGCTTACCTTGTAGCCTTTGGTGAATGAGGCATGGGCGGGCATGACGAAGCGGCAACGCTCGCCCAACTTGTTGATAGTATGCTGCTTCATGTTGAGGTTCTGCATGAAGGGGAAGTCGGGCCAATACACCTTCTCGGCACCGATGCAGATTTGATGCGTCTTGCGGAACAGACCATAGCCGTGTTCGTAGGCAGGGATATAATCCTCTCTTTCAGCACCATGTGTGTTGATGCCCATATAGTCGGAGATGCCATAATGGTCATAACCCAAGGCTTGATAGACGCTGTCGATGGTGGTTTCCTTGCTCTTCCGTCCGTTGGTGATACCGAAAAACTTACGCGAATGACAATGGAAGTGGTATTTTTTCCATTGGTCGGGATTCATGTCCTGATAGGGATTGTAGAGGTATTCGCCGCTGAAGGGTTTGGGCTCCTTGAAGCTGTAGGTGGGGACGGAGAGGTAGATATATAATATCAGCAGCAATAAGGCGATGCCAAGGCTAGCCATCACCCTGCCGAAATAAAACCAGAAACCGTGTTTTTGTTTCCCTTTGTTCATTCTAGGTTATTTTGGTGCAAAACTAAGGAAAATTCCGATGATTTAAGGTATGGCAATCAATTTCTTTTTGGCAATCAGTCGGTTGTAGCGTTCAAGCACCTCGCCGACTACATCCTCCCATGAGCGTACGATGGAATGCGAGGCTTGCATACCCACGCGGTGTACCCGTTCCGGATCGTGAATCAACTCGCGCAATCGGTTAGCGAAGGCATCCAAGTCGTTGGGAATCAGAAAACCATTCTCATTATCGGTGATGATGGAGGCCGCAGTGGCAGTCTCCACCATAACGGAGGGCGTTTGCAGCGCCGCAGCTTCTTTGACGACCAAGCCGTCAGTGTCGTAAAGCGAGGGGAATAGGAACAGGTCAGCCGCTGCATAATATTGCTTGATAACTTCGCGCTCAGTGACGGTGCCCACAAAAGTGACTTGGCTTTCGAGGCCTTTTTCTGTCACCATTTCCTTCATCGCATCAGCTGCGTAGCCGTTGCCGACAAAAAACATCTTGAAATTCGTATCTTTCACTTTTTCAAGGGTTTCGATGATGAGACGGACGTTTTTCTGCCAAATATGCTGTCCAACGAAAAGGCAAACGAAATCGTTGGGAGCAATGCCTAACTTCTTTCGTGCATCAGCGAAATAGGTCTCTGGATAGTCGGCTACAAGGTCGCTACCATTGGGCACCACCTCCACATTGCCCTTGAATCCATAATCTTTAATCACTTCTTTTACAGAGGCTTGAGGCACCCAAACCTCATCGGCGTGTTCATAGAAACTGACGATGCGCTTGATGATTTGTTCCACGACAGCTTTGGAAGGAATAGTTTGGCTGAAGTCATCGCGGTATTTGGAGTGGAATGTGGCCACCATAGGGATATTGAGCCTTTTGGC